>NZ_JBVJBP010000004.1:0-365987 GCF_055589465.1 Streptomyces sp. NPDC041940 | reverse complement strand
AAACGCCCGGTTACATTCCGAACCCGGAAGCTAAGCCTTTCAGCGCCGATGGTACTGCAGGGGGGACCCTGTGGGAGAGTAGGACGCCGCCGAACAATCATTGAAAGAAAACCCCGTGCCATTTGGCACGGGGTTTTCTGCGTTTATGACGGCTCTACCAGCTTCGTGTCGTACGCCAGGATGACCGCCTGGATACGGTCTCGGGAGCCCGTCTTCGCGAGGATGCGGCCCACGTGGGTTTTCACCGTCGACTCGGCCAGGTGGAGGCGAGTGGCTATCTCCGTGTTCGTCCAGCCCTGGCCGATGACCGTGAGGATCTCCCGTTCCCGGTCGGTGAGAGACGCGAGGCGAGGGTCCTCCTGTGTCTGGTCCTTGGCCGAGGGGTCGGTCGGCAGGTGGTGGACGTAGGCGTTCAGGAGGCGGCGGGTCAGGCTGGGGGCTACGACCGCGTCGCCGGTGGCCACCGCGCGGATGCCGGAGAGGAGTTCCTCGGGCTGGGCGTCCTTGACCAGGAAACCGGAGGCGCCCGCGCGGAGGCCGGCGTAGGCGTATTCGTCCAGGTCGAAGGTGGTGACGATCAGGACGCGGGTGCGGTCGCCGGCGGCGGCGATGCGGCGGGTCGCCTCGATGCCGTCCAGGCCGGGCATGCGGATGTCCATGAGGACGACGTCGGGGTGGAGCTCCGCCGTCATGCGGACCGCTTCGCTGCCGTTCGCTGCCTCGCCGACGACCGTCATGTCGTCCTGGCTCTCCAGGAGCATGCGGGAGCCGAAGCGCTGGAGGGGCTGGTCGTCGGCGATGAGGACCGTGGTCACTGCGGGGATTCCTCCGGGAGATGGAGACGGACGCGCCACCCCTGCTCAGGGTGAGGGCGAGGGCCGGCCTCAAGTGTGCCGTCGTACAAGGCGGTTCGCTCGCGCATTCCGGGTAGTCCACGACCGTCTCGGGGAGGATCGTCGTCCGTTCCGCGGCCGTTGCCTGTGTCCGTGATGGCGACGGTGACGGCGGCCTTCTCCCCGTACGACAGGTCTATCTCCGCGGTGGCGCCGGGGCCGGCGTGCTTGAGGGTGTTGGTCAGGGCTTCCTGGATGACGCGGTAGACGGTGAGCTGGCGGCCCGGGGGGAGTGTGGGGGTGCCGTGGGTGGTGGTGCGGACGGGGAGGCCAGCGGAGCGGACGCCGTCGAGGAGTTGGTCGAGGTCGGTGAGGCCCGGTTGGGGTGTCAGTTCTGCCTGGTGCTTCTCCTCCTCCCGTAGGACGTCGAGGAGGCGGCGGAGTTCGGTCAGGGCCTGGCGGCTGGTGGTGGCGATGGCGTCCAGGGCCTGGGCGGCACGCTCGGGGGACTTGGCGGCGGCGTATCTGCCGCCGTCGGCGAGGCCGGTGATGACGGAGAGGTTGTGGCCGATGATGTCGTGCATCTCGCGGGCGATGCGGGCGCGTTCGGCGGCGGTGGCGAGTTGGGCCTGCTGGTCGCGTTCGGTCTCCAGACGGCGGGCCCGGTCCTCGAGGGCCTCCGTGTAGTTACGGCGGGTGCGATCCGTGATGCCGATGAGGGCGGCCACGGTGATGGACATCAGCTGGGAGCCGATCTGCTGGTCCCAGGTGCCCTCGCCGTGGCGGGCGACCGAGACGAGGCCTGGCATGAGCACCAGGGCCGTGGCCCACCCGAGGTGGTGCAGCGGGCGGCGCAGGGCGAGGTGGTAGATCACGACCAGTTGGAGCAGGGCTGCCTGGAGGGCGGCGCCGGTCCAGGCGTTGACGAGGGCGAAGGGGGCCATCGCGGCCAGGGCGGTCCAGGGGTGGGTGCGGCGTCGGAGCAGGGGTGCCGAGAGGCCGAGGCTCAGGGTGAACAGGAGCCAGCCGGGGACGTCCAGGTCGTGGGCGCTGTGGCGCCAGCCACCGCCTGTGTAGTCGATCAGAGCCGCCGTCACCCAGAAACCGGTGAAGTGCAGGTCCCACACCAGCGGGTGGCGTCGGTCGAAGGCGCGCACCTTGCGGGTGACGCGGTGGGCGTAGTCGGTGAGGGGCTCCGGCGCCCTGTCTTCCGTCACGGGGTCCATCGTGATGGCTCTCGGTACCGCGTGTCAGACGTCTCGGTGGCGTAGGGCCGTCGCCGCTACCGCCAGGGTCGCCGCCGTCCACAGGAGCATGGCCAGGATCTCCGGGACGATCATGATGAGGCCGAGGAAGCCGGTGACGGTGCCGGGGCGGACGGTGAAGGACAGGTCCGTGACGACCGTCCGGTCGCCGTGGCGTTTGGTCGGTTCGTGTGCCGTCAGCATGCTTCGATGCTCGTGCGTGCGGGGGCGGCGGGCGTCGGACCGGCGGGGGTAATCGGGGTGAGGCGTGTCGTACCCGGGTACTACCGTGGCCTGCATGAGCTATGTGATCCGGTCCGTCCGTGCTGACGAGTGGCCCGCGGCGAAGGAGCTGCGGCTCGCGGCGCTGCGGGACCCGGTGGCGCACCTCGCTTTTCTGGAGACGTACGAGGAGGCCGTGGCCAGGCCGGACTCCTTCTGGCAGGAGCGGACGGCGGGGGCCTCCGAAGGGGCGGACGCGGTGCAGCAGATCATCGCCGAGGGGCCGGACGGGCGGTGGGTGGGGACGCTGACCGTGCTCGTGGAGGAGCCGGGGACGACGGACTGGGCCGGGTTCGAGGTGGAGCGCAAGCAGGGGCATGTCGTCGCTGTGTTCGTACGGCCCGAGGAGCGCGGGAGCGGGCTGACCGAGGTGCTGTTCGACGCGGCCCTGGAGTGGTCGTGGGCGCAGGGTCTTGAGCGGGTGCGGCTCATCGTGCACGAGGAGAACGGGCGGGCGCAGCGGTTCTATCGCCGGGCGGGGTTCGTGCCGAGTGGGGTGACCGTACCGCTGGGGGACGCCGGGGAGCGGGAGTTGGAGTTCGTGCTCGAGCGCGAGTGACGGGGGTCAGACGGGGAGTTCATCGTGCGGCCAGCGGGCGCGGGCCTGTTCGCGGGACCGGAGCAGGGCCAGGGTCGGCATGCCCCGGTCCGCTCCGGTGGCCAGCAGCTCCGGCAGCTGGGGAAGCGGAGCCACGGCTGCGACGTCGTCCAGGACGAGCGTCATTGGTGGGTCGAGGCGACCGGCCGATGACCGTTCGGCCATGTGCCGGCCGCGCTCGACCACGCTGGAGACGAGGGCCGTCAGGAGGGGCATCGCGCCCGGCTGTGTCCTGGGGTCCTCGATGGATTCCCCCACCACATAAAGCGTGCCCCCTTCGTGGACGAAGGAATCCAAGGCGAGGGCATCACTTCGGTTGGGAGTGCAGGCTTCGCGGATGTTGACCGTGGAGAGGGCCGCGAGGGCGCGGGTGGTCAACTGCTGGGCCATGTCCCGGCGTTCGGGGTGGGCGGTGAGGGTGCCCTCGAGTTCGCCGGCGGCGCCTGGGGCTGCCTTGGGGTTCGTACGGAGGATGCGTACGGCGTCCTGGATCTGGGTGCCCTGGGACCAGCGGTGGACGTGGCGGATGGTGCGGCCGTCGATGGCCGCGGCGTGCAGGTAGCTCCGCAGGAGTGTCTCGGCTGTGTCGCTGAGGGCTTGGTCGAGTTTGGAGGTGGGGCGGACGGGGGTGAGGAGGGCGGTGGCTCGTCGGGTTGCCGTTGCCTTGTCCTCGCAGCCGGCTGTGGGGGACCAGTGGAGGCGGGACGGGGTGTCGCAGAGGTGGGTGGGGTCGTAGAGGTGGGTGGGGCCCAGTTTGGCTCGGGCGTCCTTGGTGCTCTGCCAGAGGGCGGGGTTCGATGTGACGATGAGGGCGGGGCCTTCCGCGTCGCGGATCGCCTGGGTGGCCGTGGTCTGGCGGGATTCCCTTGGGGCTACGAGGATTTTTTCCCACCCGCCCACCCGTTCCTGGGCGAACAGAGACGCCGGGGTCGCGGGGGCGCTTGCCGGGAGTGGGGCGGTGGTTGCCGGGAGTGGGGCGGTGGTTGCCGTCGGATCCAGAGGGCTCGTGGGGTCGGAGGGCGAGCGGCGGGGGGTGGGGAGGTCGTGCTGCGGCGCCGGGGGTGTGTGCTGCGGCGCCTGGGACGTGTGCTGCGGCGCCTGGGACGTGTGCTCGTGTGCCGTTGCCGGAATCTCCTGGTGGGCCGCAGCCGGGGCAGTATGCTGCGCCGCTGCCTGGAGTTTGTGCTGGGCCGCCGGGGAGGCGGGCTCGTGCGTCGCTGCCGGGGTCTCGTGCTGTGCCGTTCCTCGGAGGTCGTGCTGTGCCCGCGCCGGGGTCTCGTGCTGCGGCGTTCCGTGGGGGTCGTACTGTGCCGATCCTCGAAAGTCGTGCTGCGCCCGCGCGGGGACCTCGTGCTGTGCCGCCGGGAAGGTGTGCTCCTGCGCCACCGCCGCCCGGGGCTCGTGCTGCGTCGGTGGGTGTGCCTCGTACGGGCCCGTTGCCCTTTTCTCCCGGCGTCTTGCCCGGACCGCCTTCCAGCGGGCCAGTGTGCCCATCACGAAGACCGTCAGGACGACCAGGATCATCAGCTGGCCGATGAACAGGCCCCAGAACAGGCCGTAGCCCGAGAGTTCGCCGGGGGGTGTGTCCGGCCAGGCGCCGGGGATGTCGTGGGGCTGGGCGATGAGGCCGCGCATGGCGAGGGGGGTGCGGGTGAAGGTGACGCCGGACGGCCAGGAGCCGTGGGAGAACAGGGCGGCGAGGCCGGTGGCCGTCCACACCAGCAGGGTCATGCCGAGGAGGAACGCGAGTATGCCGATCAGCAGGCCGTCGGGGATGCCTCCCTGGCCGTCCCGCTGGGTGCGGCGGTCGTCCGGTCTCACGCGTGCTCCCCCTGGCTCTACGCCACCGTCGATTCGGAGTCGCCCAGGTGGTGTTCCACGAAGGCCGCGGCCCGTTCCTCCGCCTCCAGTTCGGCGGCGCGCAGGGCGTCGTCGTCCGCGAGGTCGGCGGAGGACTCGGTCATCGCGCGGTCGGTGAAGACCAGCGGGCGTTCGGTCTCCGTGACCAGGTGTTTGACGACCTGGACGTTGCCGTTGACGTCCCAGACGGCGATGCCGGGGGTCAGGGTCGGGATGATCTCGACCGCCCAGCGGGGCAGGCCCAGCACTCTGCCCGTAGCCCGCGCCTCGTCCGCTTTCTGGGCGTAGATCGTCCTTGTCGACGCCATCTTCAGGATGGCCGCCGCCTCTCTGGCCGCCGCGCCGTCGACGACGTCCGACAGGTGGTGGACGACCGCGACGAAGGACAGGCCGAGGCGTCGGCCGAACTTCAGCAGGCGCTGGAACAGCTGCGCCACGAAGGGGCTGTTGATGATGTGCCAGGCCTCCTCGACGAGGAAGATGCGCTTCTTCCGGTCGGGGCGGATCCAGGTGTGCTCCAGCCACACGCCGACGATCGCCATGAGGATGGGCATGGCGATGGAGTTGCGGTCGATGTGGGACAGGTCGAAGACGATGAGGGGCGCGTCGAGGTCGATGCCGACCGTCGTCGGGCCGTCGAACATGCCTCGGAGGTCACCGTCGACGAGACGGTCCAGGACCAGCGCGACGTCCAGGCCCCAGGCCCGTACGTCGTCTATGGCGACGTTCATCGCCTCCGCGGACTCCGGCTCGGGGTGGCGGAGCTGCTCGACGATGTCGGTGAGGACCGGCTGGCGGTCGACGATGGTCTCGTTGACGTAGGCGTGCGCGACCTTCAGGGCGAAGCCGGAGCGCTCGTCCAGGCCGTGGCCCATCGCGACCTCGATGATCGTGCGGAGCAGCGCGAGCTGGCCCGTCGTCGTGATCGCCGGGTCGAGCGGGTTGAGGCGGATCCCCATGTCCAGGGCGGCCATGGGGTCCAGGCGGATGGGGGTTATGCCCAGCTCCTGGGCGATGAGGTTCCACTCGCCCACCCCGTCCTCGCCCTGGGCGTCCAGGACGACGACCTGGCGGTCGCGGAAGCGGAGCTGGCGCAGGACGTACGTCTTCTCCAGCGCCGACTTGCCGTTGCCGGACTCGCCGAGGACCAGCCAGTGGGGGGCGGGGAGCTGCTGGCCGTAGAGCTGGAAGGGGTCGTAGATGTAGCCCTTTCCGGAGTACACCTCGCGGCCGATGATGACGCCGGAGTCGCCGAGGCCCGGGGCCGCCGTCGGCAGGTAGACCGCCTGGGCCTGGCCCGTGGACGTGCGCACCGGGAGCCTGGTCGTCTCGACCTTCCCGAAGAGGAAGGACGTGAAGGCGTCGGTGAGGACGGACAGCGGGTCCCGCATCAGGTCCTACCTCCGAATGCCGGTGGCGAAGGGAAGGGTGTTCACGAAGGCGCGGTGGTGCTCGCGGTCGCACCATTCCAGCTTCAGGTACGACTTTCCGGCCGAGGCCCTTATCGTCCGCTTGTCGCGGGCGAGGGCGTCGGGGGAGCGGGATGAGACCGTGATGTAGCCGACGAGGTTGACGCCGGCCGCGCCGCTGGCGAGGTCCTCGCCGCGCTGGTCGAGCCGGGAGTTCGCGGCGACGTCGCGCGGGTCGACGGTGCGGTTCATCTTGGCGGCGCGGGACGCCTCGGCCTCGTCGTTGGTCTTCTCGGTGAGCATGCGCTCGATGGCGATCTCGGTGGGTTCGAGGTCCATCGTGACGGCGACCGTGCGGATGACGTCCGGGGTGTGGACGAGGAGCGGGGCCAGGAAGTTGACGCCGACGGGGGTCATCGGCCACTCCTTCACCCAGGCGGTGGCGTGGCACCAGGGGGCGCGGGTGCTGGATTCCCGGGTCTTGGCCTGGAGGAACGTGGGCTCCATGGCGTCCAGCTCGGCCGGCCAGGCATTGCGCTTCGACATCGCCTGGATGTGGTCGATCGGGTGGTCCGGGTCGTACATGGAGTGGACCAGCGAGGACAGCCGCCCCTGACCGAGCGGCTGCCGTACGCGGATGTCGGCCTCCTGCAGACGCGAGCAGATGTCGGTCAGCTCGCGGGCCATGACGACGGCGAGCCCGCCGTCCCGGTCGACCTTGCCGCCGTGGGAGCGGGCCGCGCGGGCCATGGCGTTGGCCTCGGCGGCGAGCTCGCGCGTGTAGTGCATGCAGGCGACGAGGTAGGCGCGGTGCTGCTCACTGCTGGTCGACACCATCGACTGGAGCTGGTCGTACGACTGCTGCAGCCACGGCGGTGACTTCTCGTCGCCGCGGAGGGAGACGTCCTTGTTGTGCGCGTCCGGGTCGGCGGGGAGGGTGCGGGCGAGCATCTGCAGGCGGGTGACGAAGCCGTCGCCGTTGGCCACGTGCTTGAGCAGGGTGCCGAAGCGGTCGACCAGGGCCTCCTGGTCCTCGGAATCGCGCAGGCCGACGCCGGGGCCCTCGATCTCGATGGCGGCGGTGACGGTCTTGCGGTCGGCGTGCAGCAGTACGGCGATCTCGTCGGGCCCGAAGGGGGCGGCCAGCCAGGTGACGCGGCCGATGCCCGGGGGCGGTCCGACCTCGACCTCCTTGCCGTCCAGCCGGGTGCCGGCCTCGACGGCCGTCGAGCGGTAGGTGGTGCCCCGCTTGAGGGTCCGCTTGTAGCTGCGGTTGATCTCGAACCACTTGTAGAACGTGCGGTGCTTGAACGGCACGTACACCGCGGCCAGCGCCAGCATCGGGAACCCGGCCAGCAGCACGATGCGCAGGGACAGCACGGGGACGAGGAGTCCGCACATCATGCCGAGGAACGCGCCCACGACGATCAGGGCGATCTCGCCGGTCTCGCGGTTGCGGCCGATGATCGCGTTCGGCCGGGCGCGGCCGATCAGATATGTACGGCGGGGCGTGACCGGATGGGACACGTGGGACTCGGTCGTCAACGCCCTTCACCTCCCGTGCGGTTGCTGCTGCTGTTGCGGGTGTTGCTGGCGTGGGGAGTGTTGACGGGGCTGCTCGAACGGGGTGCGGGTGCGGCGGAGGGGACGGATCCGCCACCGCCGTTCGAGGGGCGCGAGCTGTGTGCGGCGACTCCGCCGGAGGCGGGGTTCGAGGGGCGGGGGGCGGAGGACTGGCCGCCGCCTCCCTGGTTGTCCGCGCGGGAACTGTGGGTCTTGATGCCCTGCGCGACGAGGGTCGCGGGGGAGCTGATCACGGCTGCTGCCTTGCCTTCGGCGCCCTGCATGAGGCGGTTGTTGCGGGAGCCGGCGATCTCGTCGCCGAAGCCGGGGACGAAGCGGTAGATCATCGCGCTGGCGAAGATGGCGAGCAGGATGATGGCGAGGCCGGAGACGACCGCGGAGAAGGCGTCGGGGCCGTCGTCGGCGGAGAGCGCGCCGGCGAGGCCGAGCACGATGACGATGACGGGCTTGATCAGGATCACCGCGATCATGATGCCCGCCCAGCGGCGGACGTGGCCCCAGAGGTTCTTGTCGACGAGGCCGGCGTAGACGACGGTGCCGAGGAGGGCGCCGACGTAGAGGAGCGCCGCCCTGATGACGAGCTCCAGCCAGAGGACGCCGGCGGCGAGGATGCTGACCAGGGAGACGACGATCAGCATGATGGGGCCGCCGCCGATGTCCTCGCCCTTCTTGAGGGCCTCGGAGAACGTGCCGAAGAAGGCGTCGGTCTGGTCGCCGGTGGCCTTCGCGAGGACCTCGGTGATGCCGTCCGTGGCCGAGACGACGGTGTAGAGGATCAGGGGGGTGAAGGCGGAGGCCAGCACGGTCAGCCAGAGGAAGCCGATGGCTTCGCCGATGGCGGTGCTGAGGGGGACGCCGCGGACGGCTCGCTTGGCCACGGCCATGAGCCACAGCAGGAGCGTGAGGACCGTCGAGGCGGCGAAGACGACGGCGTACTGCTGGAGGAACTTGGGGTTGGTGAAGTCGACGTTGGCCGTCTCCTTCACGGCGACGCTGAGCTTGTCGACGGTCCAGGAGGCGGCTTCGGCGCAGCCCTTGGCGAGGGAGGAGAGGGGGTCGAGGGTGGAGGTGGGGTTCAGGCGGGAGGTGCCGCTGCCTTCGCCGCTGCCGGTGTCGCCTTGGCAGACCTCCAGGGCCTTGCCGGAGAGCAGGGCGCAGTCGTCATTGCTGGGCGACGGTGTCGGTGTGGGGGCGGCGACCGCCCGGGTGGCGAACAGGACGGCGCTGGTCTGAACTGCGGTGAGGATTGCAGCGACCTTCACCGCGCGGCGCGGGCTACCGGGCATACGTCAACCCTCCGAACTCCTCGACGGCCTTCGAGATGTCGTCCGACGACGACACCTTGTTGTCGCCGTTGACCGGCGCGGGGCCTTCCTTCTGGGAGAAGCTGTCGACCTTCCAGTCGCCGTCGGTCCAGCGCAACTGCAGGGTCATGGTGAACCAGTCGTTGGTGACCGGGTTCTGCGAGCTCTCCCCCGTCATCCCGAACACGCCTGTGCACCAGACCTCGACGGTGGCGGCGCTGCCCGAGTATTCGGTGGTTCTGGTGCCGACCGGCGTGGTGCGGGAGACATACGTGCTGCCCTGAGGGGCCTCGCCGTTCTCGTCCAGGCCGACCTTGTCGAGGAACGCCTTGTCGTACACCCGGTCGAGGTTCTTCTCCAGCTGGGAGACCCGGCCGGCGTCGAACACCTGGCGGACGATCTCGGTGCGCCTCGCGGGCTTGAGGATGTCGGCCGAGACCAGCGCCACGGCGTAGTTGGCCGCCGCGCTCTCCACCCCCTCCTGGCTCTGTGCGAAGCCCGACGGGATGCCGCCCGACTTGGACTGGACGGGGCGTTGGCCCGAGGGCGCCGTCGACGCCGTGTCCGGCTTGCTGCCCGACGAGTCGGTCTTGTCGGTATCACCGCCCCCCCGGTTCGCGAAGGCGATGGCCGCGATCAGGAGGACCACCACGCCGACCACCGTCACCAGGCTGCGGGAGGAGGAGCGGGGGGTGCGGCGGGGGGTGCCGTAGGCGTCGGGGTCGGTGTCGGGCAGGCGGGTGCGGGTCTGGCCCGTGCCGCCGTAGCCGCCGGAGGCCTCGTGCTCGTCACCGAGACTCATGCCGCGTACGCCCCCTCGACGTCGTGCGGAAACACTTGGTACCGGTCGTACTTCTCATACTCCTCGTACGACGGTAGCCGTGCTGGTTCCCGCGCGGGCGCGGTGTGGTGACTCGACATCAGGGAAACGCAACCTCAGCCGGTGGGCACGACGGGCGGGTGGGATGGAGAGGAGCCGGGCGCGCCCGGCCGGGCGGATGGTGCCCGGGCTACACGGCCATGCCGTACACGATGGTGAACAGCGTGCCGAGGGAGCCGATGATGAAGACTCCGGTGAGGCCGGCGATGATGAGGCCTTTGCCCTGTTCCGCGCTGAAGGTGTCCCGGAGGGCAGTGGCACCGATGCGCTGCTTGGCCGCGCCCCAGATGGCGATGCCGAGGCAGAGCAGGATGGCGACCGCCATCACGACCTCGATCATCACCTTGGCCTCGTTGCCCAGGCTGCCGAAGGGGCCCCAGTCCGGAGCGATCCCGCCGATGATCGTGTTGATGTCTCCCTTGTCGGCCGCAAAGAGCATGTAAGTCACCGCCCCTGTTGGGTAGTTCCGTACCCTCTGCGGTCGTGCAGAGGTCAGGCCTCATTCTCGCCGACAATGACGCCGCCGGATGTCGACTTGGCGTCATTGATTGGCGGGTTTCGTACGAATACCTTGCCACCGTTCCGCGCCGGCCCCTAGGGGAGGCGACGAACGGTGCGCGAAGGATCGTATGGTCACTCTGTGTATCACGGCAGGTCACGACGGGCAATGAGGCCTGAGTGAAACCTGTCGTGAGGTTCCGTCGTTGTGCCTTTTTACGTCCCATGTCACCTTTACGGACCGTTTTTGACGGTCGGTCGGGTGAGTGGTCGTGCCCGTGTTCTCCGGGTGAAGGCTACCGAACGCGGGGAACGGGCCGCGGCTGGGATGCCGCGGCCCGTTCCCCGGTGACGTTCTGTCACGGGATCGGAGGGGTCAGCCGCGGTCGATGGCCGGGGGATGGGCGCGGCTTGATCAAGGGGCCCGGGGTCAGCGGGGCTTGAGGCCGTGCAGGAGGAGGTGGACGAGTTCCTCGATGCCGTCCAGGGCCGCTTCGGGGGCGAGCATGCCGCCCGCCGCGAAGGAGGCGATGCCCTGGAGGGTGGCGCCGGTCAGCAGGGTGAGGTGCTGCGGGTCGCCGGCGATGATCTCGCCGCGCTGCTGGGCGTCGGCGATGACCCGCTCCAGGGAGCCCACCGTCCGGTCGACGGCCGCGGCCATCTGTTCCGAGGCGTCGGGCTCGTGCTTGCGGGCGTACATGAGCTCCAGCAGCTCGGCGTTGTCGATCGCGAAGGCGAGATAGGCCCGGGCGAGGGCGGTGAGTCGCGGCTCCAGCGGGAGGGCGGCGTCGTCGGCGCCGTCCAGGGCCTGGCCCAGCCGGTCGTACCCGGCGAGCGCGAGGGCGTTGAGCAGGGCCTGCTTGTCCTTGAAGTGACGGCCCGGTGCGGCATGGCTGACACCGGCCTCGCGGGCCAGTTCGCGCAGCGAGAGCGCGCCTGCCCCCTTCTCCCGCAGGGTGCGCTCGGCGCCGGCGAGCAGGGTGGAGCGCAGGTCTCCGTGGTGGTAGGGGCGGCTCTCGGGCATGCGCACCATCGTAGCCCGATGTTGATACCGCCAGCATTGTTGTCGTTGACAGCATTGTTGGCGGCGCCTACATTCGAGGGTATGGCTGACCAGAAGACGAAGAGCAACGAGACAGGGAACGCCCGCCGCCTGCCCGACCTCACCGGCCGGACCGTCGTCGTCACCGGCGCCAACAGCGGCATCGGGCTCACCGCGACCGACGCGCTGGCCCGGGCGGGGGCGCACGTCGTCCTCGCCGTACGGGATCCGGAGCGGGGGCGGGCCGCTGCGGCGACCGTGCGGGGCAGCACCGAGGTGCGGCGGCTCGATCTGGCGGACCTCTCCTCCGTGCGGGAGTTCGCCGAGGCCTGGCGGCAGCCATTGCACGCGCTGATCAACAACGCCGGCGTGATGATGCTCCCCAGGCAGCTCACCAAGGACGGCTTCGAGATGCAGTTCGGCACGAACCATCTCGGTCACTTCGCCCTGACGAACCTGCTGCTCCCGCACATCACCGACCGCGTCGTCACGGTCTCCTCGGGCGCCCACCGCTGGGGCGGCGCGCGGATCGTCTTCGACGACCTGGACCTGACGGCGAACTACACCCCGCAGCGCGCCTACGCCCAGTCCAAGCTGGCGAACCTCCTGTTCACCCTGGAACTCCAGCGCCGGCTGGCGGAATCGGGCTCCACCGTCCGCGCGCTGGCCGCCCACCCCGGCTACGCGGCCACCAACCTCCAGAGCCACGCGGCCAACCCGGCGGCGCGCGCCTTCATGCGCCTCGGCAACAGGTTCTTCGCGCAGGACGACCGGGCGGGCGCACTCCCCACTCTCTACGCCGCCACCCAGGATCTGCCCGGCGCGAGCTACGTCGGCCCCGACGGCCTGGGCGAGATGCGCGGCGCCCCGACCCTGGTGGGCCGCTCCCGTGCAGCCAGCGACCCGTTGACGGCACGGCGGCTGTGGCGGGTGTCGGAGGAGCTGACGGGCACGCTGTTCCCGCTGACCGTGGGGGAACCGGCGTAAGAAGGGTGCGGCACCCGCTCCTGTGACGACCCCGTGCGCCGATTTCCCCAGGCGTGCTTCCGCCGTGCCGCCCGTGCCGTGGCCGGTTCTTCTTTCCGCCCCCGACTCTCCTCTTCGTGATCATTCCTGAGCGCGGCAGCCCCCTCTACACTGACCAGGCGACGGACTCGCGTGCGGTGAGGGGCGGTTGACGGTGCGTAAGGCATGGATCGTGGCGAGTGTTGCGATCAGCTCCGCCCTGGCCTTCGTGATGCTGCTGGTCGTCGGGGTCTACATCGTCGCCGGGAACCTGGCCAACGGCGTGGGCGGCGGGGCGAAGGCGCTGGCCAAGGGGGCGGTGCCCGCCGCGTACTCGGGCCTCGTGGCGAAGTGGGGCAACCTCTGCCCCGCCATCAGCCCGGCCCTGCTCGCCGCCCAGCTCTACCAGGAGAGCGGGTTCAACCCGAGGGCGCAGAGCCACGCCGCCGCGCAGGGGATAGCGCAGTTCATCCCCGGTACCTGGGCCTCGCACGGCATCGACGGGGACAAGGACGGGGACCGGGACGTCTGGGACCCCGAGGACGCGATTCCCTCCGCCGCCTCGTACGACTGCGAACTCGCGTCGTACGTGAAGAAGGTTGGCGGGAATCAGACCGAAAACATGCTGGCCGCCTACAACGCGGGGGCGTACGCGGTGATCAAGTACGGGGGCGTGCCGCCGTACAGCGAGACCCGGAACTACGTGAAGAGGATCACGACGCTCTCGGAGAGCTTCGCGGCGCCCGTCGGGCGGGTCGATCCCTCCGAGCAGGCCGCCGGCGCCATCGAGTACGCGCAGAAGAAGCTCGGCACGCCCTATCTGTGGGGCGGCACCGGTACCGCTGAGCAGGGCGGACGCTTCGACTGCTCGGGACTGACCCAGGCCGCCTACGAGACCGTGGGCATCAAGCTCCCGCGCGTCGCCAACGACCAGTACAACGCCGGTCCGCATCCCTCGCGGGACGAACTGCTCCCCGGCGACCTCGTGTTCTTCTCGGACGACCCCACCAATTCACGGGCCATCCGGCATGTCGGTATTTATGTCGGAGGCGGGTACATGATCGACGCGCCGCGTACAGGTGCTGTGATCCGGTTCGACCCGATCGACACCCCCGACTACTTCGGAGCCACCCGAGTCACCGAAGATGGCGCGAAAGCACTGCCCACGACGGTGTGAGCCGAGCGTGAACCCACCCCCTGAGCTGCGAAGACGTATCTCTCTTCGATAACGTCTGCGTGATCATTCGGTGGAGTGTGGAACGTATCAACGGGGACCGTGCGTTCCTGATGACGTAGCCGAGCGGACGTCAGTGCGGAAGCGGATCTACAACCACGGGGGTGGCAGGAGCGGCGTACGCACAGGTGCGCCGGGAGAGACGACGAAGGGGCCGCAGCGCCATGGCTGGACTCGCCGAATCCGGGTCGAACCCTGACGTCGACCTGCTCTACGACATCAATGGCCTGGCCAAGGACGCGCCAGGGTGGTTCGACCGGGTCATGGAGTACGTGGGCGAATACGGGCTGCTGCTCGCCATCGTCCTGCTCGTGGTCTGGTGCTGGTGGACCGTGCGGCGCCGGGGGGACGAGGACGCGGCGTCCTCCGTCGCGGCGCTGATCTGGGCGCCGCTGGCGGCGGGGATCGCCGTGCTGGTGAACGTCCCGATACGGGGGTTCGTCGAGCGGCCGCGGCCGTTCCTCGACCATCAGGGGCTCGAGGTGCTGGTCTCGGGCAAGACCGACTACTCGTTCGTGAGCGACCACGCGACGATCGTGATGGCGATGGCGGTGGGGCTGTTCGTCGCCCACCGGAAGTTCGGGCTCGTCGCGTTGGTGCTGGCGGTGTTCGGGGGGTTCATCCGGGTCTACATGGGTGTGCACTATCCGACGGACGTCGTGGGCGGGTTCGCGCTGGGGACGGCTGTGGCGTTGCTGTTGTCGCCGGTGGCCATGGCGCTGTTGACGCCGGTCGTTCGGGCCGTGGAGCGGTCGCCTCGGGTGGGGTGGATTGTGCGGGCTCGTGGGCGTGGGGCCGGTGACGGGGAGGGTGCTGTGATTCCCGGGGCTCGGCGGGAGCAGGCTTCTGAGCGGGACCTTGCCGCGTAGTGGTGCTGGGTGTTGGTGCTGGGGGCGGGGGGTTTCGCAGCCCGGCGTGGCGGGGTGCCGCTGCGCCCACCCGTGCCGCCCTTAGCGGCACGCATGCCCGCAGCGGGGCGGCAGGCATGCCCGCAGCTCAGTCCTACAGCGCCTGGGGATACGTGAAGAAGCGGTTGGGGTCGTACTGGTTCTTGAGTTTGGCCAGGCGGTCGGCCGCGTCTCCGTAGTACGCCTTGCGCCAGTTCGTCAGGGTCGGGTCCGTGTAGTTCTGGTAGGCCGCGCCTGAGGCGTGGGGGCGCATGGCTTTGTGGGCCGAGGCCAGCCAGTCGCGGGCCGTGGTGCCCGTCGTGCCGGGGCGCCAGGCGGCGATGTACTGGGCCAGCATGCGGGAGCGGCGGTGGACGAAGGCCGTGGAGGTGGGGGAGACGCGGTTGACCGCTCCGCCCAGCGCGGTGAGGGCGATGCTGCCCGTGCCGCCGCGTACCGAGCCGATCTGGGACAGCAGCGTGCGGATGCCGGCCGCGGAGAGGGAGCGGTCGAAGAAGTCCGACGCCGCGGCGTACGTCTCGCGGCCCAGGGCGCCCTTCGGGGAACGGCCCGGGGTCGAGCCGGGCAGATGGCACTGGGCGTCCGTCGGGAACGAGGAGCATCCGGCGTACACCTCCATCGACTCCTCGTAGGAGCGCCGCTTCAGGGAGACGCTGCTCGCCGGGGCGCCGACGCGGTCGGCGAGGCGGTCGACCGCGTTCTTGAGCTCGCCGTAGGTGCCGAGGGAGAAGGCCGCGACGGAGACGGTCGGCCTGCCGCCGGCGGCGCTCGCCAGATGGAGGGACGACCAGATCTCGTCCGGCTGTGACGGGCCCCACTCCTGCCACGCCTTCACCACCGCGGCGGCCTTCGTCGAGGGCCAGGACAGATACGCCGAGACGCCCTGTGGTGCCGGGTGGGTCTTGAAGTGCAGTTCCGTCACGACGCCGAAGTTGCCGTTGCCGGCTCCGCGCAGGGCCCAGAAGAGGTCCTTGTTCTCGCGGGCGTTGGCGGTGAGCTGCTTGCCGTCCGCGGTGATCAGCGTGGCCTGGGTGAGGCTGTCGCAGGTCAGGCCGTACGCGCGGGAGACCACGCCGTGTCCGCCGCCGAGGGTGAGGCCGGAGACGCCGACCGTGGGGCAGGAACCGGCGGGGATCGTGACGCCCTTCGCGGCCAGGGCGCGGTAGACGTCGATGAGTTTGGCGCCGGCGCCGACCACCGCGGTGCTGCCGGAGGCCCGGACGCGGTTGAGTTTCGAGACGTCGACGATCAGACGGCCGTCGCCGGAGGACCAGCCCGCGTAGGAGTGGCCGCCGTTGCGGATCGCCACGCGCAAGGAGTGGGCGCGGGCGTAGGCCAGGGCCGTGCGGATGTCGTCCGGGTGGTCCACGTACGCGACCGCGGCGGGCTTGAGCGTGTCGAAGCGGGTGTTGTAGAGCTGCCGGGCCGTGGTCCAGGCGGTGTCGCCCGGCCGGACGAGGGGGCCGTCGAGGTCGCGGGCGAGGGCGGACCAGTTGGCCGCGGTGATGTTCGACTTCGTGCTGGTGGCCGCGGTCCTGGCGGTGGCTCTGGCCCCGGCGCCCGCGTCCGACTTCGTGCAGGCGGTGGTGAAAGGGGTTGCGGCTGCGGCCATGCCTGCCGTGCCGGCTGCGAGGAATGTACGCCGTTCCATGGGGCCTCCCGGTGGTTCCGTCGTGGGAGACGGGGCCGTGGGGGTGGGGGTTCCATGGTGTTCGGCCTTGTCAGCCCGCCGCGTGCTTCTCCGCGTCCGTGCGCGCCTGGCTTCTCGCTCTTCTGGCCGGTCCTCGCCAGCCGCAGGTGCAGTGGGCCATGCAGAAGCGGCCCTTCTCCGTTGTGCTCGTGAGGTGTTCCGGCCCGTCCTGCTGCGCCACGGGGACCACGTTACCCACCCCAGGTAAAGGGTTGGCATGGCGGCGGCGCGGGCTCGCGTGACGGGGGGCACATACCCGTCGTTATCCGGAACGACGAGGGGGCCCGTGACGGACGTACCGGCTGGGGGTAGGCAGGCGATGACTGGGCGGCAGCGGGATCGGTGGCACAGGCGGACGGGTGCGGCGGTCGTCGCGGCCGTGATCGTGGCCGGGGTGGGGCTGGGGGCCGGCGGGTGTGCGGGCGGCGACGCGGCCGCCGGTGACTCCCGCGGCGGGGACGCGGTCGTCGTGCTGCACCGGGCCGCCGACCGGCTGGTGGAGGCGGGGAGTTCGAAGGCCCGTACGTCGATGGAGATGGCGGCCGGCGGTACCCGGGTGACCATCCGGGGCGCCGGGGTCTACGACTACCGGGAGCGGATGGGGCGGCTGAAGGTGCTGCTGCCGCAGGATCCCGCGGGCGCCATGGAGCATCGGCCCATCACCGAACTGCTCGCGCCCGGGGCGTTGTTCATGAAGAACCGGGGCGCCGGTGTGCCGCCGGACAAGTGGGTGCGGGTGGACACCCGGACCCTGTCCGACGGGAACCTCGTCACCGGCGGGGCCACCGATCCGTTCGCGGCGGCCGAGGTGCTGCGCGGGACGCGGACGGCGAGGTACGTGGGCAGGACCGAGGTCGCGGGGACCGGGGTGCGGCACTACCGGGGGACGGCCGATCTCGCAGACGCCGCGAAGCGGGCCTCCGGCGGCAACAAGGAGGCCCTGGCCGCGGCGGCGAAAGGGTTCGCCACGGCCGAGGTGCCGTTCGACGCCTACCTCGACGACGAGGGCCGCATCCGCAAGATCCGGCATCGGTTCAGCTTCGTGAACGGGCAGCAGAGGAGTCCTGTCGCCGTCGCCTCGACCACGCTGCTCTACGATTTCGGGGCTTCGGTGCGCGTACGGTTGCCGGACGGCGACGACATCTACGCGGGCAAGATCGCCGCGAACTGACCGGCGTGAACTAGCCCGTCCGTGCCATGCGCGGTGTGTAGGCCGCTCCCTACTCTAGGAAGTCGGTAACGGCAGAGACGAGGTGATGCACGTGGCTCCGGTCGGCGGTACGGCAGTCAGGGACTACGTGGCCCTCGCCGAGATCGAGCTGTGCGGAGAGCTGATCATCGCGGCCTCGGCGGCGCACGAGGAGCGGCTCAGCCTGGAGAGCATCGACGAGGTGCTGAAAGTGGCCGAGGAGCGGGACGCCTCAGCCTCCAGGAGATGACAGGAGGGAGCCGGCTCAGGTCCGCAGCATGCGGGCGATCGCCTGGGTCGCCTCCTTGACCTTCGCGTCGATCTCGTCGCCGCCCTTGAGGGCCGCGTCCGCGACGCAGTGGCGCAGGTGCTCCTCCAGCAGCTGCAGGGCGAAGGACTGCAGGGCCTTGGTGGAGGCGGAGACCTGCGTGAGTATGTCGATGCAGTAGACGTCCTCGTCGACCATGCGCTGCAGTCCGCGGATCTGGCCCTCGATGCGGCGCAGGCGCTTGAGGTGCTCGTCCTTCTGCTTGTGGTACCCGTGAACACCGGCGTCGGTGACATTTCCGACATCGGTGGCGTCGGTCACGTCCGTCATCGGGTCCTCCTGGTGAGCAGCGGGCCGACATATACCCCTGGTGGGTATATGGTACCGAACTTTGCCGGGTATATGGCCCCTCGGGCCGCCCCCGTGCTCACCACTGTGCACGATGGGCGACACTGGGGGGCGGCCCGATAGCCGTGGCCGGATGATGCGCCTAGCATCGGCCTGACCGAAACCGAAGCACCCCGAGGACCCCACGTGCGCTTTCGTCTGACCCCCAGGGAGACGAGCTTCTACGACATGTTCGCCGCTTCCGCGGACAACATCGTCACGGGCTCCAAGCTCCTGATGGAACTGCTCGGGGCGGACGCATCCGCCCGGGCCGAGATCGCAGAGCGTATGCGGGCAGCGGAACACGCAGGTGACGATGCCACGCACGCGATCTTCCACCAGCTGAACTCCTCGTTCATCACGCCGTTCGACCGCGAGGACATCTACTCCCTCGCCTCGTCCCTCGACGACATCATGGACTTCATGGAGGAGGCCGTCGACCTGGTCGTCCTCTACAACGTCGAGGAACTGCCCAAGGGCGTCGACCAGCAGATCGAGGTACTGGCGCGCGCTGCCGAACTGACGGCCGAAGCCATGCCGCATCTGCGGACGATGGAGAACCTCACCGAGTACTGGATCGAGGTCAACCGGCTCGAGAACCAGGCCGACCAGATCCACCGCAAGCTGCTCGCGCACCTCTTCAACGGCAAGTACGACGCCATGGAGGTCCTCAAGCTCAAGCAGATCGTGGACGTGCTGGAAGAGGCGGCCGACGCGTTCGAGCACGTGGCCAACACGGTGGAGACCATCGCGGTCAAGGAGTCCTGAGCCCTACATGGACACCTTCGCTCTGGTCGTGACCATCGCGGTCGCGCTCTTCTTCACGTACACCAACGGCTTCCACGACTCGGCGAACGCGATCGCCACGTCCGTGTCGACGCGGGCGCTGACGCCGCGGGCCGCGCTGGCCATGGCCGCGGTGATGAACCTCGCCGGCGCGTTCATGGGCTCCGGGGTCGCCAAGACCGTCAGCGAGGGGCTGATCCAGACGCCCGTCGGGTCGAAGGGGATGGGGATCCTCTTCGCCGCGCTGGTGGGCGCGATCGTCTGGAACCTCATCACCTGGTACTTCGGGCTGCCCTCCTCCTCCTCGCACGCGCTGTTCGGCGGCATGGTGGGCGCGGCGCTGGCCGGCGGGACGACGGTCTACTGGAGCGGGGTGCTGGAGAAGGTCGTCATCCCGATGTTCATCTCCCCCGTGGTCGGTCTGCTGGCCGGCTATCTGGTGATGACCGCGATCATGTGGATCTTCCGCAAGGCCAACCCGCACAAGGCCAAGAGGGGTTTCCGCATAGCCCAGACCGTCTCGGCGGCCGGTATGGCGCTGGGTCACGGTCTGCAGGACGCGCAGAAGACGATGGGCATCGTGGTGATGGCGCTCGTCATCGCGGATGTCGAGGACTACGGCGATCCCATTCCGGTGTGGGTGAAGATCGCCTGTGCGGTGATGCTGTCGCTGGGCACGTACGCCGGTGGCTGGCGGATCATGCGGACGCTGGGGCGGAAGATCATCGAGCTGGACCCGCCGCAGGGCTTCGCGGCGGAGACCACGGGCGCTTCGATCATGTTCACCACCGCGTTCCTCTTCAAGGCGCCGATCTCCACGACGCATGTCATCACGTCGGCGATCATGGGCGTGGGTGCGACGAAGCGGGTGAACGCCGTGCGGTGGGGCGTCGCCAAGAACATCATTCTCGGCTGGTTCATCACGATGCCGGCGGCCGCGCTGGTCGCCGCGGCGTCGTACGGGATCGTGAGTCTGGCGTTCCTGTAGACAGCTGAGCGAGTACGCGAAAAGGCCCGCCCCTGGGAGTAGGGGCGGGCCCTTTTTCGGCCTCGCGGTGGCACCGCCATGCAGCACCGCGAGGAGTCTCGGCGGGGCCGGATCAGCCGAAGCGGCCGGAGATGTAGTCCTCCGTGGCCTGGACCGACGGGTTGGAGAAGATGCGCTCCGTCTCGTCGATCTCGATGAGCTTGCCGGGCTGGCCGACCGCCGCGAGGTTGAAGAACGCCGTGCGGTCGGAGACGCGCGCCGCCTGCTGCATGTTGTGCGTCACGATGACGATCGTGAAGCGCTCCTTCAGCTCGCCGATCAGGTCCTCGATGGCGAGGGTGGAGATCGGGTCGAGCGCCGAGCAGGGCTCGTCCATGAGCAGGACGTTCGGCTCGACCGCGATGGCCCGCGCGATGCACAGGCGCTGCTGCTGGCCGCCGGAGAGGCCCGAGCCGGGCTTGTTCAGGCGGTCCTTGACCTCGTTCCAGAGGTTGGCGCCCTTGAGGGACCGCTCGACGATGTCGGCGAGCTCGCTCTTCTTGTAGCTGCCGTTCAGGCGCAGCCCCGCCGCCACGTTGTCGAAGATCGACATCGTGGGGAACGGGTTCGGCCGCTGGAACACCATGCCGACCTCGCGGCGCACGGACACCGGGTCGATGCCCGAGCCGTAGAGGTCCTCGTCGTCCAGCAGAACCTTGCCCTCGACCCGGCCGCCGGACGTCACCTCGTGCATGCGGTTCAGCGTGCGCAGGAACGTCGACTTGCCGCAGCCGGACGGGCCGATGAACGCCGTCACCGAGCGCGGCTCGACGGTCATCGAGATGTCCTCGATCGCCTTGTGGGAGCCGTAGTAGGCGGTGAGTCCGCTTACGTCGATTCGCTTGGCCATTAGTACGTCACTTCCAGACTCAGACAGTCGCTGTATGGCCGCGTCAGCGACCGGTCTTCGGGGCCTTCCAGCGGGCGATCCCGCGGGCCACCAGGTTCAGGAGCATCACGAAGGCGATGAGGGTGAGCGACGCCGCCCAGGCACGGTCGTAGGCCGCGCCGGAGCCCGCGCTGTTCGCGTACTGCTGATAGATGTACAGCGGCAGCGAGGCCTGCGCACCCTCGAAGGGGTTGGCGTTGATGAACGCGTTGCCCCACACCAGCAGCAGGACCGGGGCGGTCTCGCCGGTGATGCGGGCGATCGACAGCATGATGCCCGTGGTGATGCCGCCGATGGAGGTCGGCAGGACCACCTTCAGGATGGTGCGCCACTTCGGGATGCCCAGCGCCAGGGAGGCCTCGCGCAGCTCGTTCGGGACGAGCTTGAGCATCTCCTCCGTGGAGCGGACGACGACCGGCATCATCAGGATGGCCAGGGCCAGCGAGCCGGCGAAGCCGAAGGGCTGCATGTCGAACATCAGCATGAGGCTGAGGATGAACAGACCCGCGACGATCGACGGGATGCCGGTCATGACGTCGACGAAGAACGTGATGGCCTTGGAGAGGTTCCCCCGGCCGTACTCCACGAGGTAGACCGCGGTGAGCACGCCGATCGGCGCGGCGATCACCGTGGCGAGACCGACCTGCTCCAGGGTGCCGAGGATGGCGTGGTAGATACCGCCGCCGGGCTCGGTGTCGGCGACGACGCCCATGGAGTGGGTCAGGAAGTAGATGTCGAGGACCTTCACACCGCGCGCGACGGTCGACCAGACCAGCGAGGCCAGCGGTACGACGGCGAGCAGGAAGGCGACCCAGACGAAGGAGGTCGCGATGCGGTCCTTGGCCTGGCGCTTGCCCTCGACGGCCGTGGCGATGCCGTACGTGCCGACGAGGTAGAGGAGCGCGGCGATCAGGCCCCACTGGACCCGGCTGTGCAGGCCGCCGGCGAGGCCGATGCCGATCGCGACGGCGACGGAGCCGGCGGCGATGCCGTACGGGGCCCACTTGGGCAGGCGGGCGCCGCGCAGGGTGCTGGGGCCCTTGGGGGCGATGGTTGCGGTGCTCATGCGTTGGCCCCCGAGTACTCCTTGCGGCGGGCGATGATCGCGCGGGCCGCGCCGTTGACCACCAGGGTGATGACGAACAGGACCAGACCGGAGGCGATCAGCGCGTCCCGGCCGAACTCGGTGGCCTCACCGAACTTGCTGGCGATGTTCTGCGCGAACGTGCCGCCGCCCGGGTCGAGCAGGCTGGTCTCGATCAGGAAGGTCGGGGAGAGCACGGTGGCGACGGCCATGGTCTCGCCGAGGGCGCGGCCGAGGCCGAGCATCGAGGCGGAGATGACGCCGGAGCGGCCGAAGGGCAGGACCGCCATGCGGATCACTTCCCAGCGGGTGGCGCCGAGCGCCAGGGCCGCCTCCTCGTGCATCTGCGGGACCTGGCGGAAGACCTCGCGGCTCACGTTGGTGATGATCGGCAGGATCATGATCGCGAGCAGGATGCCGACGGTCAGCATCGAGCGGGGGGCGCCGCCCTCCCAGGAGAAGAGGCCGGTCCAGCCGAGGTAGTCGTTCAGCCAGCTGAAGAGGCCGGTCATGTTCGGCACGAGGACCAGCGCGCCCCAGAGGCCGTAGACGATCGACGGCACGGCGGCGAGCAGGTCGATCACGTAGGCGATCGGGCCCCTCAGCTTGCGCGGGGCGTAGTGCGTGAGGAACAGCGCGATGGCGACGGCGATCGGGACCGCGATGACCATGGCGATGATCGAGGAGACCACCGTGCCGAAGGCCAGGACGGCGATGCCGAAGTTCGGCGGGACGAGGTTGGTGTCCCATTCGAACGTGGTGAGGAAGTTGCCCTGGTCCTTGCTGATCGCGAGGGAGGCGCGGTAGGTGAGGAAGACCGCGATCGCGGCCATGATCACCAGCAGCAGGATGCCCGAGCCGCGGGAGAGACCGAGGAAGATCCGGTCTCCGGGCCGGGTGGCCCCGCGCGCCGCGCGCTTGTCGGGGGCCGGTTGCGGAGCGGGGGGAGGTGCGTCTGTTATCTGTGCGGATGTGTCCATCAGGTTCTCCGGTCTGCGGAGCCGTACGCGGGGTGCGGGGGCTCTGCGGAGCCGTACCGGCGGTACGGCCACTGGCGGCGGTGCACCGGACGGTGCGGCCCGGTCCCGGTGAGGGGACCGGGCCGCACGCGGGTCAGCTCAGGCCTTCGACGGTGGTGCGGACCTGGGAGATGATGTCGGCGGGGATCGGCGCGTAGTCGGCCTCGGCGAGGATCTTCTGGCCTTCCTCGGAGGCGATGTAGCGCAGGAACGCCTTGGTGGCGGGCAGCGTCTCGGCCTTGTTGCCCTTGTCGCAGACGATCTCGTAGGTGACGAGGACCATCGGGTAGGCGCCCTCGGCCTTGGTGCCGTAGTTCAGCTCCAACGCGAGGTCCTTGCCCGTGCCGACGACCTTGGCCTCGGAGATGGCCTTGGTGGCGTTCTCGACGGTGGCCTTGACCGGCTGGGCGGCACCCGTGTCGAGGTCCACGGTCTTCAGGCCGTCCTTGGCGTACGACAGCTCGAAGTAGCCGATGGCGCCGTTGGTCTGCTTCACCTGCTGGGCGACACCGGAGGAGCCGGAGGCGGACTGGCCGCCCTTGGCCTGCCAGGTCTTGCCGCCGTCGTAGGGCCAGTCCTTCTTGGCGGTGTTGATCAGGTACTTGGTGAAGTTGTCCGTGGTGCCGGAGTCGTCCGAGCGGTGGAACGCCTGGATCTTGAGGTCCGGAAGCTTCGCGTCGGGGTTCAGCTTCTTGATCGCCGGGTCGTTCCAGTTGGTGATCTCGTTGTTGAAGATCTTCGCCAGCGTCGAGGCGTCCAGGACGAGGCTGTCGATGCCGTCGACGTTGACACCGACCGCGATCGGGCCGCCGACCATCGGCAGGTCGATGCCCTGGCCGCCGCCGCAGACCTTCTTGGAGGCCGTGACCTCGTCGGGCTTCAGCGCCGAGTCGGAGCCGGCGAAGGCGACCTGGCCCTGCGTGAACGCGGTGACGCCGGCGCCGGAGCCGCCGCCCTTGTAGTTGATCTGCGTGCCCTGGCAAGCGGCCGTGAACTGCTTGACCCAGGCGTCGATCGCGTTCTTCTGCGCGGACGAGCCATCGGCCAGCAGCTGGCCCTTGGCGTCGTCGCACTTGATGCTGCCCGGCTTGGCGGCCGCGGACGAGCCGCCGCTGCTGGTGCCCGTGTCGTCGGAGCCGCACGCCGTGAGGGCCAGGGCGCCGGAGACGGCGAGAGCACCGAGAGCAAGGGCCCGCCGGTTCATGCGCTGAAGCTTCACTTGAGTTCCTTCCGGGAGCCGCCGTCCTGAATTCGGCGGCGTGCGAAGTCTGGGTGACGCGGGACGCTGACACGCGGCAGGCGCGGTCACGTCGGGTAAGGCCGAAATTAGGCAGATCAGGTGAAGGCGCCTATGGCCGTAAATGAACGAGGGGTGAACCCCTGCCGAAGGTGTGGTTAGGTCACGGAACGCTTACGGGGAGAGCACGTCCGGGTTCCGCTTTTCCGGGGCGGGCAGCGCGAGCAGCGCGTCGACCAAGGGGCGGTCGTGGGGCTGCGTCAGACGGGCGCGAGCGGCGGCGGGTGTCAGCCACAGGACCCGGTCCACCTCGTCCGACGGGGAAAACTCGCAGGATACCGCCTCGGCCGCCCAGTAGCGGACCTG
This sequence comes from Streptomyces sp. NPDC041940, assembly GCF_055589465.1. Classification (NCBI taxonomy): domain Bacteria; kingdom Bacillati; phylum Actinomycetota; class Actinomycetes; order Kitasatosporales; family Streptomycetaceae; genus Streptomyces; species Streptomyces sp. NPDC041940. The sequence goes on along the minus strand of NZ_JBVJBP010000004.1, from coordinate 341,364 downwards.
CTTGGGGCGGCCGTTCGCGAGGTAGTGCTGGGTGGGCAGCTCGGCGCCGGGCGCGGCCCGGCAGCCCGTCTCCTCGGCCACCTCGCGCAGGGCCCCGGCGAGGGCCTCCTCACCGCGTTTGAGCTTGCCCTTCGGCCAGGACCAGTCATCGTATTTGGGCCGGTGGACGAGGCAGACCTCCAGCTCGCCCGTGACGGGGGAACGGCGCCACAGGACGCAGCCCGCCGCCTGAACAGTCGTGTCGTCGGGAGAGCCCACCTGACCGCCTCCTCGGTGCCGTGGCCCGGTCATGACGTGCCGACGGTTTCCTTCTGCCAGCACTGCTGGAACGCGAAACGCGCCGCCTCGACCTCGTGGCGCTGGTCGGCATGGAGCACGCCGAGGGCGTACGCCGTCGCGGGGGCGATGCGCGGGGTACGGGCCGCCTGGGCCGCCGCCGCTGCCGCCTCCGAGGCGTCGCGGTGGCGGTTCAGGGCCTGGCCGGCGGAGAGCAGGCGCAGATCGACGACGGCGTTGCCGTTGGGCTCGCCGCGCAGGCCCTCGCGGGCGTAGCGGTGCAGGCGCAGGAGCAGCCGGACCTGGTGCCAGGGGGCGTCCTGCGGGTGCGGGACGGTGTCCGGGGACAGGCCGTGGACGAGGGCCGAGGCGTTGTACGGGTGCCCCGCGGTGATGAGGGGGAGGGCGGCCACGGCGTCCGTGAGACGGCCCTCGGCCGCCGAGGCGAGAGGGCGGAGGTCGGTGGTGACGGCGGCCTTGGTGAGGGGGACCTCGCTGGCCAGGACCGCGACCTTGTCGGCGATGGCGTGGAAGCGGCTGCTTCCCAGGGCCTGCAGGGCCGTGGAGTGGGCTCGGGTGCGGGCCAGGTTGAGCTGGCGGTCGAGCAGGGCGCCCGCCTTGGCCGCGCCGACGGTGAGGTTGCCGCGCTCCGGTGCCGAGGTCGGGGGGATCGGGGCACCGGCCTTGGTGGACGCCGCCGCGGCCGGGGTCTGCCCCGGGAGCGTCGTGGAGCCCGACAGGCGGTGCAGCGCGCTCAGCAGGCGTTCCAGACGGGAGGTGTACGCGTGTTCCATGGCCAGGGTTCCCGAGACCCAGGCCAGTTCCGGGCGCATGCCCTCGCACCAGTCCGTGTCCAGCAGGGACTGGAACGTGTGCAGGCTGGCGCTGATACGGCGGGCCGAGCGGCGCAGGGCGCGCGCCGCGTCGGCGGACCCCTCCGAGGCGCCCGCGCCCGACCCCGTCTCGCGGTGCAGGCGCAGTGCTCGGAGGAACTCCGTGGCCTGGGCCCGCAGGTAGCCGGCGAGGGCGTCCCCGGTGGGGGCGGGCCCGGTCAGGGGGTTCGTCGGGTCAAGGTGTCGCTGTGCCACGCCGGCGCCTCCGCGCGTCTATGAGCATCTCCTGGACGTTGCGCAGGGGCTGGCCGTCCGCGTCGGTCGCATGTCGCGTCCAGTCGCCGTCCGGGCCGAGATGCCAGGAGGCGGTGCCGTCGGACATGCCGGTCTCCAGCAGCCGGTTCAGGGCTGCCCGGTGGGCCGGGTCGGTGACCCTGACCAGGGCCTCTATCCGGCGGTCGAGGTTGCGGTGCATCATGTCGGCGCTGCCGATCCACACCTCGGGCTCGCCGCCGTTGCCGAAGCCGAACACCCGGGAGTGCTCCAGGAAGCGGCCGAGGATCGAGCGGACCCGGATGTTCTCCGACAGGCCCGCCACGCCCGGGCGCAGCGCGCAGATGCCGCGCACCCACACGTCCACCGGCACGCCCGCCTGGGCCGCGCGGTAGCAGGCGTCGATGACGGCCTCGTCGACCATCGAGTTGACCTTGATACGGACGTGCGCGGGCCGTCCCGCGCGGTGGTGCTGTATCTCCTTGTTGATCCGCGCGACCAGGCCGTCGCGCAGCGACTTGGGGGCCACCAGGAGACGGCGGTAGGTCTCGCGGCGGGAGTAGCCGGAGAGACGGTTGAAGAGGTCCGAGAGGTCCGCGCCGACCTGAGGGTCGGCCGTGAGCAGGCCGAGGTCCTCGTAGAGGCGGGCCGTCTTCGGGTGGTAGTTGCCGGTGCCGACGTGGCTGTAGCGGCGGAGCGTGTCGCCCTCCTGGCGGACCACCAGCGACAGCTTGCAGTGGGTCTTCAGGCCGACCAGGCCGTAGACCACGTGGCAGCCGGACTCCTCCAGCTTGCGCGCCCACTTGATGTTGGCGTGCTCGTCGAAGCGGGCCTTGATCTCGACCAGGACCAGGACCTGCTTGCCGGACTCGGCGGCCTCGATGAGGGCGTCGACTATCGGGGAGTCGCCCGAGGTCCGGTACAGGGTCTGCTTGATCGCGAGGACGTCCGGGTCGCCGGCCGCCTGCTCCAGGAAGGCCTGGACGGAGGTCGAGAACGAGTCGTACGGGTGGTGCAGCAGGACGTCCCGCTCCCGCAGCGCGGCGAAGATGTCCGGCGCGGACGCCGACTCGACCTCGGCGAGATCGCGGTGGGTGCCGGCGACGAACTTGCGGTACTTCAGATCCGGGCGTTCCAGGGAGGCGATCCGGAAGAGACCCGTGAGGTCCAGCGGACCCGGCAGCGGGTACACCTCGGCCTCGCTGATCTTCAGCTCGCGCACCAGCAGGTCCAGGACCTCGCGGTCGATGGACTCCTCGACCTCCAGGCGCACCGGGGGCCCGAAGCGGCGCCGCATGAGCTCCTTCTCCAGGGCCTGGAGCAGGTTCTCCGCGTCGTCCTCCTCGACCTCCAGGTCCTCGTTCCTGGTCAGGCGGAAGGCGTGGTGCTCCAGGACCTCCATGCCCGGGAACAGCTCCTCCAGGTGGGCGGCGATGACGTCCTCGATGGGGACGTAGCGGCCCGGGGAGCTCTCCAAGAAGCGGGACAGCAGCGGCGGCACCTTCACACGGGCGAAGTGCTTGTGGCCCGTGACCGGGTTCCGTACGACGACGGCCAGGTTCAGGGACAGGCCGGAGATGTACGGGAAGGGGTGCGCCGGGTCGACCGCCAGCGGGGTCAGCACGGGGAAGATCTGGTGCCGGAACAGGGTGAACAGGCGGGCCTGCTCCTTCTCCTGCAGCTCGTTCCAGCGGACCAGGTGGATGCCCTCCTCCGCGAGGGCGGGGGCGACGTCCTCGTGGTAGCAGGCGGCGTGCCGGGCCATGAGCTCGCGGGAGCGGGCCCAGATCATCTCCAGCACCTCGCGGGGCTGCAGGCCCGAGGCGGAGAGGGTGGCCACGCCGGTGGCGATACGGCGCTTCAGACCGGCCACCCGGACCATGAAGAACTCGTCGAGGTTGCTGGCGAAGATCGCGAGGAAGTTGGCTCGCTCCAGCAGGGGCGTGTTCGGGTCCTCGGCGAGTTCGAGAACACGCTCGTTGAACGCGAGCCAGCTGCGTTCCCGGTCGAGGAACCGGCCCTGCGGCAGTTGGGGCCCGTCGTACGGCGACTCCTCGTACGCGTCGAGGTCGGCGTCGATGTCGGGTTCGAGATCGGAGACGGCCGCCGCGATGGTGTGCGGGCGGTGGGCTGCGATGGAGCCCACGGAGGGCTGCGCGTGCTGGACCTGTGCCTGGGTGTTCGGCTGGCTCATGGACCCATTCTTCCGCGCCGCGAGCATTACGGGCGCGTCGGACAGCGCGGGCGGGATCGGGGGCGTCACATGAGTGTTCCCGTTCCCCGCAGGCCCCTCTCGGGGTGGCGAAGGCTCTGGCACGGCGGGATTCATTGCCCGAGCGTCGCAAGCTCGTCTGAATCGATGGTTACGGAGACATGACGTGCGGGATAGCGGGGGGCGGCTCGCGGGGGTCCGCCCGGCCTGGGCGGCGGTTGCCCACAGGCTGTGGACGAACCCGGCGCCCCGGCCGGGCGGCCGGCCGCGGGCGGCCCTCACGGTCCGCGCGTCCATCCCCCCGTGGAAGGACGCGCGGACCGGGTCAGGGGAGGCGACGGGCCAGCAGGGCGAAGGCGGTGACCGTCGCGGCGGCGGCCACCGCCAGGAGCAGGCCGGTTTCCACGTACTGCAAGGGCCAGAAGTGGGACCGGGGGTGGAACGTGGTGGTCTGCACGCCGTTCGACGCCGGGTCGGTCCAGGAGACCTGGTAGGCCGAGCGGGGGAGTTCGATGCTGTGCGGCGCGATGCGGGTGACGGTGGGCCAGAGGTCCTCGCGGTGGCGCTCCAGGAGACCGTGGAGGAGCAGGGACGCGCCGAGTGCCACTCCCGCGGCCGGCAGCGCCCGGCACCACACCAGACCGGCGAGGGCGCCGAGGGCGAGACCTGCCAGGACGTACGCCACCGCCGTCGGGCCCGTCGACACGAAGACGTCCGTGACGTACCAGTCGCCGGCCAGGTCCGGGTCGCCGTCCCCGCGGGCCCAGAGGTTCAGCAGGACGAGCCCGCCCGTGCCGGTGGTGAGCAGCGCGGCCGGGAGCGCCAGTTTCGCCGCCAGCCAGGGCAGGGGGCCGACCGACTGGGTCCAGGCCAGCTGTGCGGTGCCGTTCTCCAGTTCGCGCCCGATGAGTGCGCCGCCCGCCCAGGCGGCCACGGGGAACAGTGCCCAGGACAGCGCGGTCGCGATCACGGCCAGACCGTTCGCGTACGTCTCGTCGGCGGTGATCGCGTCGACCGCCGCGCAGGAGGGGAGCCCGTCGGCCGGGGGTGTCGCGCAGGCGCTCGCGCCCGCGCGGGCCTCGTCGCCGAGGGAGTGCAGCCAGACCAGGGCGGCTGCCGCCGCGGTCAGGGCGAGGCAGGACAGGAGCAGGGCCGTGCGGTGGGTCCGCGAGAGCGCCCGGAACAGGCCGCCCGGGCCGGTGCGCCGGGCGGTGGGCGGGGCGGTGTGTGGGGCGGTGGGGCGGGTCCCCGGCTCGGTCGTCGTGGCGAGGGCGGTCATACGGCGGCTCCGGTGCGGCGGCGCAGCAGCCAGAAGGCGGCGAGGGCGGCGAGGGCGGCGACGGCGAGGGCGATGCCGCTCTCCATGAGCTGGAGGGGCCAGAAGTGGGAGGACGGGTGGTAGACGGCGTACTGGCCGGTGATGCCCGCCTCGGCGGGGCAGGTGAGTTCGCCCAGGCAGTCCGGGACGGGTACGCGGGCGCCGGTGGTGGTGAGGGCGCCCTCCTCGACGACGAGGCCGGGGGAGTTCGGGGTGCCGGTGGACGTCGCCGTCGCGGTCGTGGGCCACAGGTGCGGACGCAGTTCGTCGAGCACGTAGACCAGGGACATGGCGGCCAGGACCGCGACGCCGAGGGCGGGCAGGGCGCGGCGCAGCAGCAGGCCGGCCAGGACGCCGAGGGCCAGGGCGGCGAGGACGTGGGCGGTGGCGACGGGGCCGTTGACCTCGAAGACGCCGTCGTCGTACCACTCGTACCAGCCCGTGTGGCGGCTTTGGGGGTTCCGGGGCGACGACCACAGCATGCGGAGAAGCAGGGTGGTCGCGAGCGTGCCCGTCACGATCAGCAGGGCCGGGACCGCGAGCTTGGCGGCCAGCCAGCGGGCCGGGCTGACCGACTGGGTCCAGGCCAGCTGGGCCGTGCCGCTCTCCAGTTCACGCCCCGTCAGGGCGCCTCCCGCCCAGGCCGCGGTGAGCACCGGCAGCAGGGTGAGGACTCCGGAGGCCACTGCTACGGCTGCCTGGTAGCGGGTGCTTGCTGCTCCGGGGTAGCCGCATTCCCGGACCGGGTCGGGCCCTTCGCAGCCGAGCGCCCGGTATTCGGCCAGCGCGGCGTCGGCGCCCGGGCCCGCGGCCCACAGCAGGGTGCCGATGCCCACGGCCGTCAGCATCAGCCAGAACAGCAGTGCCGAGCGGTGCACGCGCAGCATCGCCACGACCAGGCCACGCGGTGCCGTGAGGCGCTGGGCGGCGGCGGGCGCCTCGGCGGTCACGGCGGTCATACGGCGGCCTCCCGCGCCTCGCACACGAGCGGCGGGGCCTCGGGGGAGCGCAGATGCGCGAGGACCAGTTCTTCCAGGGAGGGGCGGTCGCCGTGCCGTTCGTCGCCGAGCGGGCCCGCGGGCCGGACCAGCGCGGTCAGCTGGCGGCCGGTGGTGCGGGACTCGACCACGGTGTGCGGGTCGAGGGTGTCGCCCGCGCGGCCCGTGACCAGGGTGTGCGCGGCGAGCAGGTCCTCGAGCGACCCGGCCAGCCGGACCCGCCCGCCGCCGAGCAGCAGCAGGTGGTCGCAGGAGCCCTCCAGTTCCGTCACAGCGTGCGAGGACATGACAACCGTGGTGCCGCGGTCGGCGGCGTCGGCCATGAGGGCCGCCATCAGCTGGTGCCGGGCGAGCGGGTCGAGGTCGGCCATCGGCTCGTCCAGGAGCAGTAGTTCGGGGCGTTTGCCGAGGGCCAGGGCGAGCGCGACGCGGGTGCGCTGGCCGCCGGAGAGCGAGCGGATCTTCGCGTCCGGGTCGAGGTCGCCCTCCGCGACGATCCGCTCGGCGGTCCTGGCGTCCCAGCGGCGGGGGTTGAGGTCGCGGCCCAGGCGCAGGGTGCCCGCCACGGTGAGCTGAGGATGGAGGGGCTTGTTCTGGGCCACGTGGGCGAGGTGCTCGCGGGCCGCGGCCGGGGTCCGGCCGAGTACGGTGATCGAGCCCTCGGTGGGTCTCAGCAACCCGGCCGCGAGGGCGAGCAGGGTGGACTTGCCGGCGCCGTTCGATCCGACGACGGCGCACACGCGGCCCACCGGGAGCTGGAACGCGCAGCCGTCCAGGGCCTTTCTGCGGCGCCGCCCGAAGCTCCTGCCCAGCGCCGCCGCCTCGATGGCGGTGTCGGTCATGCGTCCCCCTTGAGTGGCGCGAAGTGCGCGTCGAGTACGGAAGTGAAAAGGGCGTCCACGTCGTCGCGCTCCAGTCCGGCCGCACGGGCCCGGGCCGCCCATGCCTCCAGCTCCGCGCGGAGCGGGGAGTCGGCCGGGGCGGTGCCGAGGGACTTGCGGACGAACGTGCCGAGTCCGCGGCGCGCCTCGACCAGGCCCTCGCGCTCCAGTTCCCGGTAGGCCTTGAGGACGGTGTTCGGGTTGATGGCGGTCGCCTCCACCACTTCCCGAGCCGTGGGCAGCTTGTCGCCGGGCTCCAACAGGCCGAGGCGCAGGGCCTGTTTGGTCTGCTGGACGATCTGGACGTAGGTGGCCACGCCGCTGCGCCGGTCGATGCGGTAGTCGACCACTGCCTTGCACCACCCTTTCACTAATTGAGTAGTGAAAGGGTGGTGCAAGGCGGGAGCGAAAGTCAAGCGTGGTTTCGTGAACCGTTCGCGTGGGGCGGTCCGATGAGGAGACGTGAGCGAAACGAGAAGCGACGGGGAGCTGCTGCGGGCCATCGCCGCGGATGCCGACCGGCGTGCCTTCGAGGAGCTGTACCGGCGGTACGCGCCGTGGCTCCGGGCCCGGTTGCGGGGGCGGTGCGCCGATCCGGGGGTCGTCGACGACGTCGTGCAGGAGACGTTCCTCGCCGTGTGGCGGGGCATGGCCCGCTATCGAGAGGACGTCGATGTGGCGGGGTGGCTGTGGCGCATCGGGTCGCGGCGGCTGGTGGACGCGCTGCGCGGTGACGGGGCACGGGGGCGGTTGCGCCAGGCCCTGGCGCGGCTGCGGCACCGGGACGAGGCGTCGGCGGAGGAACGCGTGCTCGCGGGGGTGGAGCACGGGGACCTCGCCGGCGCCCTCGTCCGGCTGTCGCCGGAGTTGCGGGCGGTGCTGCAGGCGACGGTCATCGACGGGCTCACCACCCGGGAGGCGGCCGTACTGCTCGGGATTCCGCCGGGGACGGTCAAGACGCGGGCGATGCGGGCCCGCAAGCAGTTGCGGGAGGCGTTGGCATGAGTTGGCATGTGCCGGAAGAGGACCTGCGCGCCTATGCGCGGGGGGAGTTGGCGGCCCCGGCTCTGTGGTCCGCCGATGCGCACCTCGGGGCCTGCGCCCGGTGCCGGGCGGTGCTGGGCGAGGTCAGCGACCCGGTCGCCCTCGACGCGGGGTGGGAGCGGCTCGACGCCGAGCTGGACGCGCCCCGGACGGGGGTGCTGGAGTCGCTGCTCGTGCGGCTCGGGGTGCCCGGGCACACCGCGCGCCTGCTCGCTGCGGCACCGGTGCTGCGCCGCTCCTGGCTGGGAGCCGTCGTCGCGGTGCTGCTGCTGAGCGTGGCGGCGGGGCATCTCGTACGGGGCGGGCAGTCCCCGACGCTGTTCCTCGCACTCGCGCCGCTGCTGCCGCTGGCCGGGGTGGCGTTGTCGTACGGGCCCGCGCTGGACCCGACGTACGAGATGGCCGTCGTCGCGCCGATGCACGGGTTCCGGCTGCTGATGATCCGGACGGTGGCCGTGCTGGGCGTGGTGCTGGGCCTGAACGGGCTGGCGACCCTCGCGCTGCCCGCGTACGGGCTGGGCGCGCTGGCCTGGCTGCTGCCCGCGCTCGCGCTCACCGCGACGGGGCTCGCGCTGACCCCCCGCCTGGGGCCGGTGCTCGCGCCGTCGCTGGTCGGCGGGGCGTGGGTCGGGCTGCTGTTGCTGGCCGATGCCCTGCGAGCGGGCGCGCAGACGCCGCTCGCGCCGTTCACCGTGGCCGGGCAGGGCGTCGCGGCGGCGGTCGCCGCGCTCGCCGCCGGGCTGCTCTTTCTGCTCCGTGACCGATTCGACCTCTTTCAGGGACGTGCCGTATGACCCCGACCGTGTCCGCCTCCGGGCTCGGCCTCCGCTACGGAGGCACCCGCGCCCTCGACGACGTGTCGCTGCGGCTGTCCGCCGGCGTCACCGGACTGCTCGGGCCCAACGGCGCCGGCAAGACCACGCTGCTGCGGGTCCTCGCCACGGCCCTGCCCGCCGACCAGGGCGCCTTCACCGTGCTCGGGCAGGACCCGGGCACCGCGCGGGGCCGGCAGGAGGTGCGGCGCCGGCTGGGCTATCTGCCGCAGACGCCGGGGTTCCACCCGGACTTCACGGCCTTCGAGTTCGTCGACTACGTGGCGATCCTGAAGGAGATGACCCACCGGTCCGCCCGGCACCGGGAGGTGCGGCGGGTGCTGGACGAGGTGGGACTCACCGACGTACGCGGGAAGCGGATCCGGAAGCTGTCCGGCGGGATGCGGCAGCGGGTCGCCCTCGGAGCCGCCCTGGTCGGTGACCCCGGGTTCCTGGTCCTCGACGAGCCCACCGTCGGGCTCGACCCCGAACAGCGCATGCGGTTCCGCGAGTTGATCGCGGGCGCCGGGGAGGGGCGCACGGTGCTGCTCTCCACCCACCAGACCGAGGACGTGGCCATGCTCTGCCACCGCGTGCTGGTCATGGCGGGCGGCCGGCTGCGCTTCGAGGGCACCCCCGCCGAGCTGACCGCACGGGCCGCCGGGCGGGTGTGGAGCAGCGCGGAGCGGGACCCGGGCGCCAAGGCGGGATGGCGCACCGGTACCGGTTCCTTCCGGAACGTGGGGGATCCGCCGGACGGCGCCGAGCTGCTCGAACCCACCCTGGAGGACGGCTATCTGCTCACCCTCGACGGTGACGCCGTGGAGGTGGCGGCATGACCGCGGTGATGGACAAGCCGGTCGCGTCCGACGAGCGGGCCGAGGGCGGCCGTCCGTGGGCCGCCGTGATCGCCCTGGCCGGGTTCGAGACGCGCCGGCTGCTGACGATGCTTCCGATGATCATCGCCTTCCTCGTGTACATCGGCTGGACCGTATGGCGCACGGGCAGGGACTGGGGCGGCTATCCGGCCCTCCAGGACGCCGACCGCGCCACCCAGAGCGCGCCGCTGCTCATCGGGCTCACGGTGCTGCTGTGCGTCAACCGCGCCGCGCTGCGCTCCCGGCGGCACGGGACGGAACCCCACTTCGCGGTGCTGGTCCTGCCGCCGTGGCGGCGTACGGTCGCCCACGCGCTGTCGGCCCTGGCCGCGGCCCTGCTCACCGCCGTGTGCGTGGCCGCGCAGTTCGGCCGGGAGGCGCTCCGGCCGGGTGCGATCGGGCAGGGTTCGGTGAGCGAACTGCTCGTGGGACCGCTGACCGTGCTGCTGGCCGGGCTGGTCGGGCTTCTCCTGGCAGGGCTCGTGCGCTCGGCCCTGGGCGCGCCGCTGCTGGTCGTGTTCGCGCTGTTCCTGTTCCTCTTCTTCTGGGGCACGAGCGAGGACGGGAGCCGCTGGCTGCTGCCGGTCGTCGTCGAGGTGACCAGCAACACCCTGCCGTCCGACCTGCTGGGCCGGCCCGCGGGATGGCACGCCCTGTACCTGGCCGGGCTGGCGCTGTGCGCGGGCCTGACGGCGGTGCTGGTCGCCGGTGGCCGCAAGCCGGTGGTCGTGGCGGGGATCGCCGGGGCGCTGGCCATGGCGCTGGTGGGCGGGGTGACCCAGACGGGCGGCGAATCCCCCGAGCTGGTCCGGGCCCGCGAACGGGCCTCGGCCACCCCCGGGCAGTTGCAGTCCTGCGTCGAGCGGGACGGGTCGACGTACTGCGCGTTCCCCGAGTGGGGGCCGCGGGTCGGGGACTGGGCCGGGGTGGTGGACCGGGTGCGGTCCCTGGCCGGGGGCGCCGCCCAGGACCAGAAGATCGTCGTACGGCAGCGGATCGAGGCCCGCGACGGCCTCTCCAGCGACAGTGCGCTGACACCGCTGGAGCGTCCGCACGAGGTGACGGTGGGCACCCGGTGGGGCGGCAACCGCGTCCCCGAGTTCTCGGCCGCCGTCGCCGGAGTGCTCGTCGCCGGCGATGAGAAGGCCTCGACCTCGATGTGCGACGGCCGCATCGTCACCGTGATGTGGCTGGCCCTGGGCTGGGAGTCCGACCCGGTGGCCGCGCTCCGGCACGTCCGACTCGACGACAGCGACACCGGCTCGGCCCTCGTGCTCCAGCCGACGGACGGGCTGTACATGACCGACGCCCAGACGGAGGTGGTGCGCGAGCTGCTGGCGCGACCCCGGGGCGAGGTCACCGCGAGGGTGAAGTCCCACTGGGCCGAGCTGACCGCGCCGGAACTGACGGCGGCCCGGGCGGCGAAGCTGCTGGGTGTCAAGGCGCCCGAGGGAGACGACAAGTGCCTCGACTGAGAGGGGAGTTGGTCGTCGCCGTCGGCCGGACCCTGCCCGTGGGCCTGCTGGGGGCGGCCGGTGCGGCAGGGCTGCTGATGGCCGGGCTGACCCGGGCCACCGGCGAGGCGGGGGAATGGCTCGCGCTGCCTCTGCTCCGGGCGGCGATCCTGGCCTTCGCGATCGGCCTGGTGTTCCTCCTGGACGACCCGGCCCGGCACACCACCTCCACGGTGCCGACCCCGCGCCCGGTCCGTACCGGACTGCGGGTGGCACTCGTCCTCCCGCTCGTGGCGGCCTGGTGGACGGCGGCGCTGCTGCTGGTGCCGCGGGACCTACGGCCGCCGGTCGCCGACATCACCCTGGAGGCCGGGTCGGCCTTCGCCCTGGCGGTGGCCGCCGCGTTGGTCGCCGTGCACCGCAGCGACCTTGCCCGGCCCGGGGCACGCCTCGCGGCCGGCCTGCTGACCTCGGCGGTACTGGCCCTGCTGTTCTGGCCCGGGCGGTGGGCGCTGTTCGTGCCGGTGCAGGACGAGCGGTGGGCGGCGGCGCATGACCGGTGGACGGTGGTGCTGGCCGTGGCCGTGCTGGTGGGGGTGCTGGGGGCGGGGGAGCCGGTGCGGCGGTGGTCCTGGCGCGGGGGCCCGGGCCGCAGGTCGTACTCCTAGAGTGCCGGCGTGGACCTCAAAGCCGTACGAGCCTTCGTGGCGATCGCCGACTCCGGGCAGTTCCAGAAGGCCGCCGTGGATCTGGACCTCACCCAGCAGGCCGTCTCCAAGCGGATCGCCGCGCTGGAGAAGGACCTCGGGGTGCGGCTGCTCGTGCGTACGGCACGGGGAGCGGAGCTCACCATCGACGGGCAGGCGCTGCTGCCGCACGCCCGGGCCCTGCTCCGGGCCGAGGAGCGGGCGGTGGCGGCGGTGAGGCCCGGGGACCGTGCGCTACGGGTGGACGTCGTGGGGCGCCGGGTCGCCACGGCCGGGCTGGTACGGGACTTCCACCTGGCGCATCCGGAGATCGCCCTGGACGTCGTCACGCTGTACGGCGCGGACACGGCGCTGGCCGCCGTGCGGGACGGGGCCGTCGATGCCACGTTCCGAGCCGTCACGATGCCCGGGCACCGGCTGCCCGAGGGCGTCGAAGCCGTCCCGGTCCTCGACGAGCCGCTGCGGCTGTGCGTCGGCCCGGACCACGAGTTCGCCCGGGCCGCCTCGGTGACACCCGCGCGACTGGCCGGGCACCGGATCTGGATGCCCGGCAACGAGCCCGGCACGGAGTGGGCCGCGTACTACGACGAACTCGCCGCGACCTTCGGCCCGACCATCGACACCATCGGCCCCAACTTCGGCATCGAGGCCCTCCTCGACACCATCGCGGGCTCCCCGACCCTGGCGACGTTCCTCAGCGAACGCACCCCGCTCGTCTGGCCGACCGGCCACGACCTGCGCCTCGTTCCCCTGCGCGACCCGACGCCCGTGTACCCGCACTCCCTGCTGTGGCGCACGGACAACGCGCATCCGGGCCTCGCCGCCCTCCGCGACCATCTGCTGGCGAGACGCCCACGCGTGACCGAGGGAGAGACCTGGCGCCCGACGTGGGCGCAATGACCTTGACCCCGGGCCCGGCTCAGGTCTCCGTCCGGTACATCAGATCCACCTCGTGCGTCTCGAACCCCAGCCGCTCGTACACCGTCACCGCCGCCTTGTTGTCGGCGTCGACGTAGAGCATCGCCGTGGGCAGGCCCTGATGCGCCAGATGCCGCAGGCCGATCGTGGTGAGGGACTTGCCGAGGCCGCCGCCCTGGGCGCCGGGGCCGACGCCGAGGACGTAGACCTCGCCGAGGCCCTCCTGGGCGTGGACCTTGGTCCAGTGGAAGCCGACGAGTTCGTCGCCGCGGAAGGCGAGGAAGAAACCGGCGGGGTCGAACCACGGCTCGGCCTTGCGGTCGTCGAGGTCGCGCTGCGTGAGGGAGCCCTGCTCGGGGTGGTGGGCGAAGGCGGCGGCGTTCACGGCGAGCCAGGCCGCGTCGTCCCGGCCGGGGACGAAGGGGCGGACGGTGACGCCTGCGGGGAGCGTCGGGTAGGGCTCGTCGAAGCCGGTCAACGGGCGTCGCATCTGACGCAGTTCACGGAACAGGGTCAGGCCCAGGACCTGCGCGAGATGCCGGGCGGCGGAGTGGCCGCCGTGCGCCCAGACCCGCAGCCGCTTGCCGGAGGCGGCCAGCAGGGCGGATCCGAGCGCCCGTCCGTGCCCGTGCCCGCGATACCCGGGGTGGACGACCAGCTCGGCGGCCGGCGGCTCCACCGGGTCGGTGTCCTCCAGCTGGGCATAGCCGACGAGTTCGCCGTCGACGGTGAGCAGCAGATGCGCCACGCCCTCCCGCTCCCCGCCCCGCAACTGCAACCGGCCCTGCTCGGACACCGCCTGCTGCCCGTCGGTACCGGCGGCCTCGGCGAGCAGCCCGAGCACGGCCTCGGTCTGCTCGGGGGAGAGCGCGGCAAGGGTCTCGATCGAGCGGGGGCGGCCGGGCCGTACGGTGTCGTCGCTGGTCATGCGTACGAGGGTACGGCGCCCCACCGGCAAATCGGCGGCAAAGAAGCAACCAGGATGTAACCACGAAACACCTGTCGCGCTACGCGCGTTGACTCTAGGCTGCGCCGGACGACATCACCGTCCGAGCAGATCCAGCAGCCGGACACAACAGCAGACCCGACAGGGGGGCGTATGCCAGCCACTTCACCGGCACCGGCGCACCAGGAGCGTCGCAGACGTCGTACGAACCGTTTCGCCGCAGTCGCCGCCGGTGTCGTCACCGTCGGCGCGCTGGCCGCCGCGGGGCTGCCGGGGTCGGCGACCGCCGGCGAGGACCACCGCAAGGGCGCTCACTGGCCCGGCCGCTACCAGGATGTCCAGCTGCTGTCGTTCAACGACCTGCACGGCAACCTGGAGCCGCCGGCCGGTTCCTCCGGCCGGGTCACCGAGCAGCAGGCCGACGGTACGACGAAGACCATCGATGCGGGCGGCGTCGAGTACCTGGCCACGCATCTGCGTGAGGCCCGCAAGGGCGAGAAGTACTCCGTCACCGCGGCCGGCGGCGACATGGTCGGGGCCTCCCCGCTGATCTCCGGGCTCTTCCACGACGAGCCGACCATCGAGGCGCTGAACAAGCTCGACCTCGACGTCACCTCCGTCGGCAACCACGAGTTCGACGAGGGCGCCAAGGAGCTGGGCCGTCTGCAGAAGGGTGGCTGCCACCCGAAGGAAGGCTGCTACACGGACAAGAAGTTCAAGGGCGCCGACTTCCCCTACCTGGCCGCCAACGTCCTCGACGAGAAGACGAAGAAGCCGATCCTCAAGCCCTACTGGGTGTGGAAGAAGAAGGACGTCAAGGTCGGCTTCATCGGCGTGACCCTGGAGGGCACCCCGGACATCGTCTCCGCCGAGGGCGTCAAGGGCCTCTCCTTCAAGGACGAGGTCGAGACGATCAACAAGTACGCCAAGGAGCTGCGGAAGAAGGGCGTGAAGTCGATCGTCGCCCTCATCCACGAGGGCGGCTTCCCGGCGTCGACGTCGTACAACTACGACTGTGACTCCCCGGGCGCGGGCGACGGTATCTCCGGGCCGATCGCCGACATCGCCAAGAACGTCACGCCGCAGGTGGACGCGCTGGTCACCGGCCACACCCACAACGCGTACGTGTGCAGCATCGACGACCCGGCGGGCAAGCCCCGTATGGTCACCTCGGCCGCGTCCTTCGGCCGCCTCTACACCGACACCACGCTGACGTACGACCGCAAGACCGGCGACATCGCCCGTACGGCCGTGAAGTCGGCGAACCGCGTGGTCACCCGGGACGTTCCCAAGGCGCCCGACATGACGCGGCTGATCAGCAAGTGGAACACCCTGGCCGCGCCCATCGGCAACAAGCCGATCGGCTACATCTCCGGCGACATCGGCAACACCGGCAGCGAGTCCCCGCTCGGCGACCTGATCGCCGACGCCCAGCTCGCGTACGGCAAGCAGCTCGACCCGGAGACCGACCTGGCGCTGATGAACCCGGGCGGTATCCGGGCACCCCTGACGTTCGCGGCCAAAGCCGGTGAAGGTGACGGTGTCGTGACATACGCGGAGGGCTTCACGGTCCAGCCGTTCGCGAACACCGTGAACCTGCAGAACTTCACGGGCGCGCAGCTGATCCAGGTCCTCAAGGAGCAGGTGACCGGCGCGAACGCGGCGGCGCCGAAGGTGCTCCAGGTGTCGTCCGGGCTGACCTACACGCTGGACCTCACCAAGTCCGGAGCCGACCGCGTCGTCACCGACTCGGTCAAGCTGGGCGGCAAGGCCATCGACCCGGCGGCCACCTACCGTGTCGCGACGAACAGCTTCCTCGCGGGCGGCGGCGACGGATTCCCGACGCTGGGCCAGGGCACGAACGATGTCGTCGGCCTCGACGACCTGGCCGCTCTGGAGCAGTACTTGACGGCCAACTCGTCGGCCGGTAACCCGATCGCGCCGCCCAATGCGGACCGCATCACGATCGTGAAGTAAATCGCATAGGCGGGGTTCAGGTTGCGAGGTGGGGCGGTGCGCATGGTCGGATGAGACGATGCGCACCCCCCACCGCATGGACACGCACCATCCCGACGACCGCTCCGAGCAGCCGCACAACCCCTACGACGAACTCGGCGCCCTCGACGACGGGCCTCTGGAGGCGACCCCTCTGCAGGACTTCCTCGGCGAGGACGCGGAGCAGCGCGACGAGCCGGAACAGGAGTGGTCGCCGCCCGATCACCGTCGCGGCGGCCGACGTCGAAAGAATCGTTTCGCCGGGCTGCCGCTCGCGGTGAAGGCGGTGGTGGGCCTGGTCGTTCTCGCCTCGTTCGCCGCGCTCGGTGACCGCTGGGCGGTGCTGTACGCCGAGCACAAGGCCGCGGGCACCCTCAAGGACCGCCTGGACCTGGCCGCCGCGCCCGAGGTGGAGATCGGCGGCTTCCCCTTCCTCACCCAGCTCGCCGACAAGCGGCTGGAGTCGGTGAAGGTGACCGTCCCGGACGTCGCCGCCGACCGGATCTCGCTGGCGAAGGTGTCGGCCACGGCCCATGACGTACGGCTGAACGCCGACGGTCTGACCTCTGTACGCGGCGCCGATGTTCCCCGCTTCGACGGGGACGTCATGCTGTCCTTCGAGGACCTCAACCGCGAACTCGGCGCCTCCCAGGTGACGTTCACCGGCGAGGGCCGCGACCGGGTGCGGGCGCGCGGCACTCTGCCGGTCGCCGGGCACAACCTGAAGCTGCGGGCCGAGGCCCGGATCCAGCGGCAGGGGGAGCGGGGCATCTCCACGGAGATCGGCGGCATGCGCCTGGACATCGGGGACCTGGCCACCTACCGCCCCGGCAAGCGCGCCTCGGAGGGACTGCATCTGACGCCCAAGGCGTCCGCCGACCTGGCCCGGGAGACGCAGAAGGCCAAGGCGCTGCTGTCGGTCCCGGCGATCGTGCAGCGCATGGGTGTGCCCGAGGCGACCGTGGACGAGGCCCTGGCCGACGACGGCAAGCTCGCCGAGCTGACCGGCTCCCCGCGCTTCGCCCGCCAGGCCGAACGCCTCAACCTCATCGACCTCGCCCTGAACAACCCCGAGGTGCTCAAGCGCCTGGGCCTCGACCCCGACCTCCTCGGCGAGCTGTCGAGCCTGACCCGCCCGGTCCTGGCCGACCGCCTCGCGCTGGCGTTCGAGCTGCCGAAGCCGGAGCAGGGGAACGTGAAGCTGGAGGACGTACGGGTCGAGGAGGACGGCATCAAGGTGCGGCTGTCGGGCTCGGGGCTGTCGGTGGGCGGCTGAGCCTCGCCGGGGCCGGGGCCGGGGCTCGACCCTGCCCGCGCCCCGAGGGCCTTTCGCGCAGCGCGTTGTGCCCGGAAGTCTGGCCCCCGGGCGCTGTCCGTACTCCGTGATCTCCGGGAGGCTGGGCCGGGCGCACCGGACCGAGATGAGGATGATGCGGATGCACAGGCACGGCAGGTCCCCGGAATCCGAGGCGGACGCACGGGCCGGACACCCCCACCGGCCCCTGCTCAAGCCTCATGAGGACGGCCCCCAGGCGGCCCGGCTGGCAGCCGGCGGGCAGCTCACACCGGACGCGGCGATGTCCCTCCAGCGCACCGCCGGGAACGCCGCCTTCGTCGCCGTGCAGCGCATGCCCCAGGGCGGCAACGGCGAAGGCCCGGCCGAGGAGAAGCCCATGGACGGGCTGAGCCGGTTGCGCAGGGCCAACGAGCGGGCGGGGAAGCGCGGTCAAGGGGCGCCCGTGTACGGCCCCGGGCAGAGCCCCTTCGGTCCGTACACGGTGAACAAGGGCCGAGGGGCCGGCCCGTACATCACGTCGAACAAGAAGACCCAGCACCCGGGCAGCGAGGACCTCGGGACCACGTACAACGAGCTGGTCAGGGCGCTCGACGCCGAGCACCTGCCGGTGGTCTCGGCGGCGGCGCGCGGCGAGGAACCGGACCAGGACATCGTCAGCACCATGAGTGCGACGCAGCGACGGGCCGCCGCCATGCTCTACGGGGTCATGACGGAGTCCGAGGAGCGCCGGTTCCCCGGGGCGGGCAAGGCCATGCGCGGTGCCCTGACGAAGCAGGGCGACCCGTACCACGAGGCGGAGGAGTTCGACGAGGACTTCCCGATGGCCAAGGAGAAGGGCGCGCAGTACTACCGGGAGGTGCTGGCCGGGAAGAAGCAGCTCTCGGACAAGGCTCGCAAGAACCTGGAGGACATGTCCTCGTCGTCCTCGGACGGAGAGAAGTCCTCCTGAGGCCGGCCACTGGAACTCAAGCACCGCCCGGGGTCGCTCCCTGGGTGAAACTTTGTGTGCAGATGTGTTGACCTCTGTTCGAGTCTCCTTCTAGTTTCGTGCTCCACTGAGCGGTCCGACTGCGGGCTGCTCGCCTTCGCACATGCTCAGAAGGGGATGTCGTGTCTCAAAAGAACCATCGCGGGACAGCTTGCGTGGGGGCGCTGCTGGCCTGCGTCACGGCATTCGGCGGAGCGCTCGCCTCCCCCGCCGCCGCCTCACCCGCCCACCGCCCCGCCACGCCGCCGCCGGTCAGCGACTTCAAGGGCGTCAACTGGGCCGACCCGCGCGACAACTACGCCGACGACGCGGTCGTGCCCTCGGGCCTGTCCACCACCGACAGCTACGCCACCACCTACGCCAAGTCGAAGGCGATCGTCACCGGCTTCTCCAAGCTCGGCGCCAATACGGTCCGTCTCCCGGTCAACCCGACCTCGGTGAACGGCCCGTTCTGGACGTCGTACCGGGCCGCGATCGACGCCGCCACCGCCAAGGGCTTCAAGGTCATCCTGGGCTACTGGGAGGCCGACAACGCCAAGGACGGCAAGATCGACGACCAGGCCACCTGGGACCGCATGTGGGCGCGGATCACCACCTCCTACGCCCACAACTCCAAGGTGTACTTCGAGCCGATGAACGAACCGTTCGGCTACACCGCCACGGAGTGGACCGACATCGCCGCGAAGTGGGTGAACACCCACCGCTTCATACCCCGCGACCGGATCCTCATCGGCGGCTACAAGTACAGCGAGGACGTCAAGCCGGTCTGCGCCGACCCGCGCCTCAAGGGCACGCGCCTCGCCCTGCACAACTACGGCTTCTGGCACACCGACTGGACCAGCGTCGACCAGTGGAAGGCGGACTTCAAGTCGCGCATCGGCGACTGCGCCTCGCGCACGATCCTCGACGAGTTCGGCGCCTCCATGACCACCGGCCTGGACTACAACGGCCCGGTGGGCACCTCCAACGAGATCGCCTACATCCAGGCCGCGACCGACACCATCCGGGAGCTGGGCCTCGGCTCGGTCTACTGGCCCGGCCTGCGCAACGGCGACACGTACTCCCTCACCACGCTCCAGGGCACGGGCACCAAGCTCAGCCTGAAGGTGAACAACCAGAGCGGCCTCGACCGCCTGCACCACGCCTGGAAGAAGTAGGTCGCTCCCGAGGCATGGTGGCCCTTCCGGGTCCGGCGCCGCTTGTCAGCCGGACCCGGAAGGGAGTTCTCAGGACGCCGAGGGCGTCCAGCCCGCGAGCCAGTCCGCGACCTCCTGGCCGGCGGCCTGCGCGTCGGTGAGGTGGGGCCGGTTGCTGCCCGCGCTGCCCGCCCCCGCACCGGAGTTCTTGTACTCCGCGAACCGGTCGTCCTTCCACGAGAAGCCGCTCATGTCGGTCCACGGCGTGGACTTCACCGCCGCACTGAGGCTGGTGTTGCGGACCGTGGTCTGCGGATCGAGCGACGCGTCCCCACCCGCGTGCCAGGGCCGCCCGAGATAGAAGCTCCCGCTCGCCACATCCCCGCTCACCGTGGAGTTGGCGATCAGGATGCCCTTGCGGTTGGCGGCGGTGCTCGGCGCCGTGACGTAACCGGCGGACGTCCCGTCCCAGCGCTTCTTCAGCGTGATGACGGACTTGTCGACGACGGCCGTCGCCCGTCCGAAGACGAAGTCGACGTTGCCGGTGACGTAGGAATTACCGACGTAGACCCGCCCGAGCTTGTCCTTGGCGGCGGTGTCGAGCAGCAGCGTGTCCTGGTCGCCGTTGACGATGATCCCGTCCAGGAACACCTTGTCGGCGGCGGTCCGCAGCGCGACGGCCTGATGCCCGCTGAGGCTCTGGTTGGCCTTCTCGTCGAAGTCGTTGGAGATGGTCAGGTTCCGGGCCTGGAAGTCGTCGGCCTCGACGGCGACGGTGGCGCTCCCGCCGGTGCCGTACGTACCGCCGCCGGGCTTGGGCGTACCGGCCGCGTTGTTGTAGACGATGGTCGTGTCCTTGCGGCTGCCGCCGGTCCCCTGGATCGTGACGTGCGGCTTGTTGGACGGCACCTTCACGAGCTCCCGGTACGTCCCCGGTTTCACGGCGATGACGACACGGGCGGGATTGTTCGCCGGTACGGCGTTCACGGCGGCCTGCACGGTCCGGTACTGCCCGCTGCCGTCGGCGGCGACCGTGAGGGTGGTCGCGGCGGCGGCCTTGGTGGAGGCGGCCGTCGTACCGATGGAGGAGCGGGGCCCGACTCCGGACCTGAGGATGGCGGGGATGTCGGCGGCCTGATCGAGGCTGTAGGGGTAGTAGGCCTTCGGATCGAAGGCGCTCCCGCCGCTCTCGTTCCTTCCACTGGTCCCGGAGAAGACGCTCCCGCGCTGCACGATCGCGGCGCCGCTGTCCTTGATGACGGGGTTCTTGACGCCCTGGAAGTAGGAGTTCTCCAGGACCATCTTCGTCGCGCCGCGCGAGTAGTTGCCGTACGACGACTTGATGGCGGTGCCCGAGGCGTCCTCGAGGAAGTTGTTGTAGAGGTGCGCGTGCGCGGCGTTGTCCGTGGACGGATTACGCTGCTCGGTCTCGCGGATCCAGTTGTGGTGGATCGTGATGTCGGTCTTGACGTTCTCGGTCCAGCCGATGCCGAAGGTCTTGTTGTTGTCGCTCAGCTTGTTCCAGGAGACGGTGACGTTCGTCGAGTCCTTGCGGACGTCGATGAGCCCGTCGGCCATGTGCCGCAGATCGTTGTGATCGATCCAGACGTGATGGGCGCCGTCCATCTGGACGGCGTCGAAGTCGTGGTCCTTGTCGTTCCAGATGCCCTGGTAGGCATCCCGGATGGTCAAGTTCCGGATGATCACGTTGTGCACGCCGGACCCGAGGAAGAACCCACCGCCGACGATGTGCCCGGCGGTCCCCTGACCCACGATGGTCTTGTCGGACCGCACCTTGATCTCTTTGCCGACCGGGTTCATGTTGATGGTCCCGGCGACGACGATGACGTACGGCTCGGCGGCGGTGGCGTACTTCTCCAGCTCGGCCTGCGTCTTCACCGTGACGGTCTTGCCGTCCCGCCCGCCGTACGTCCCGTTCTGCCCGAGGGTGTTGACGGAGGCGAACCCGTCGGCGGTGTCGGCCGCCCAGGCCGGTGCGGCGGCGGAGGCCTCCCGGCCGCTGCCGCCGAGCACGCCGAGGTCGTTGCCGTAGGCGAGGGCACCGGCGGCGGTCAGGGCCAGGGGGAGCGTGACGGCCAGGGCGGTGCGGCTTCTGCGGTGACGATGACGGGCCTTGCTGCGCGGCTCACTCATACGGCGATCCGATCCGTGTGGGGGAATGACCACTGACCAGTCGCCGCCCCGCACGGAAAGGTTGCCGGTGTCGCCACCGCGGCTGACCGCGACGCGCACGACGTCTCTCGCCCTCATCCGTGTGATACCGGGGTCTGACGGGATCCGCCGACAGGGGTATCACGGGTATCGCCAAGTCCCCCTGGAGCCGGACGTGTTGCGGAGTTTCGGGGCCTAGCTTCGACTGCATGATTCCCAGACATCGCAGAGCCACTGTGGCCACTCTGCTCACCCTGGCCCTGGCTGCGCCGCTTGTGGGCGCCACACCGGCCGCCTCCGTCGACGCCGCGCAGAGCGCGCCCCAAGTCCCGTACAGCAGTGGGTTGGAACTACCGTCCCTCACCGGTCCGTACCCTGTGGGCCGCCACACCCTGCACCTGGTCGACCGGAACCGCACCGATCCATGGGTGCCGACGGCCGGTAGCCGGGAGCTGATGGTGACGGTGTCCTACCCGGCACGCTCGGCGAGTGGATCACCGGCGGCGTACATGACCGACGAGGAGGCGCAGCTCCTCCTGGAAGCGAGGGGACTCGGCGGCGTCGTGCCCCGCGAAACGGTTGCCGGGGCGCGTACCCATGCGTACGTGGGCACTCGCCCGGCTCCGGGGCGTTTCCCCCTGGTGCTGCTCTCCCCGGGATTCTCGATGCCGCGCACCACACTCACCTCGATCGCCGACGATCTCGCGAGTCGCGGCTACGTGGTCGCCTTGGTGGACCACGCGTACGAATCCGTCGGCACTGTCTTCCCCGGGGGCCGGATGCTGACCTGTGTGGCCTGCGAGCGGGACGACACTCCGCAGGAGCGGGCGGCTGTCGTGCGCGGCCGGGCCAAGGACATGTCCTTCGTGATCAGCGAGCTGACCAATGGCCGACGGGCCGGGGCGCTGTCCCATGTGATCGACCCGAGCCGGATCGGAATCGGCGGGCATTCGATCGGCGGTGCGACCGCGGCGGCGACCATGGCCGCCGACCGTCGTGTGCGGGCGGGGGTCGACCTGGACGGCAACTTCTCTCTGCACTCTGCCGCGGCAAGGCTCGGCGGGCGCCCGTTCATGATGCTCGGCGCCGAGTCCACCCACAGCCCCAACAGCCCGAAAACCGACTGGCCGGCGGCGTGGGAACACCTGAACGGCTGGAAACGCTGGCTGACCGTGGCCGGCGCTGGACACTTCTCCTTCACGGATATGCCGTATCTGGCCGGGCAGTTGGGAGTGTCGGACCCCGCCATACCGCTGTCCGGAGAACGCGGGTGGCGCATAACCCGCGACTACGTGTCAGCCTTCTTCGACCTTCACCTGCGGGGCATGTCGCAGCCGCTCCTCGACGGCCCCACGGCCACGCATCCTGAGGTCGTGTTCCAGCAGCCGTGACCTGGCGCCCGGTCATGGTGCTGCGACCGCGTGCGTTCGCCGGGGTGTTCACGCCGCGGTTTCGAGGGGGCGTCAGGCCGAGGGGGGAGGGCCGTCCGGCGGTGGTACCGACGCCCCCGGCAGCCGCACCGTAGCCACCGTGCCGCCCCCCTCGGCGTGGGACAGCGACACCTCGCCGCCCGCCTGCTGCACCGTGCGGGCCACGATGGACAGGCCCAGCCCGGAGCCCGGCAGGGCCCTCGCGCTCGGGGAGCGCCAGAAGCGGTCGAAGACGTGGGGGAGTTCGTCGGCGGGGATGCCCGGGCCGTGGTCGCGGACCGTGAGGGTGCCTGCGGCGAGGCGGACCTCGATCGTGCCGGCCTCCGGGCTGAACTTCACCGCGTTGTCGAGGATGTTGACCACCGCCCGCTCCAGGGCGGAGGGTTCCGCTCGCACGAACCAGGGCCGTACGTCCGCCGTGATCCGCAGCTCCGGGCCCCGCAGTCGCGCACGCCGTAGCGCCGACTCGACCGTGTCGTGCCAGGCGACGATCTGGGTACGGCCCGAGTGCTGGCCCGTGTCCGGGCGGGAGAGTTCCTGGAGGTCGCCGATGAGTGCGGCCAGTTCCGTCATCTGGGCCTTCACCGAGGCGAGCAGGGCCTTGCGGTCGGCCTCGGGGATGGGGCGGCCCGTCTCCTCGCTTCGGGTGAGGAGTTCGATGTTGGTGCGGAGCGAGGTGAGGGGGGTGCGGAGTTCGTGGCCGGCGTCCGCGATGAGCTGTTGCTGGAGTTCTCGGGAGCTCGCCAGGGCCGAGGTCATCGAGTTGAACGAGCGGGAGAGGCGCGCCACCTCGTCGTCGCTGTCTTCGTCCACCGGGATGCGGACGTCCAGGTCCTCCGTGCGGGCCACATGCTCGACCGCTTCGGTGAGTTTGTCGACCGGGCGCAGGCCCGCCCTGGCGACCGTGAGGCCGGCCGCTCCCGCGCCGAACACCCCTACACCCGAGACCAGCAGCAGAATCAGCGCCAGTTCGTTGAGCGTGGACTCCGTTCCCTTGAGGGGGACGGCGATGACCAGCGCGTAGTCGGCGGCCACGCCCTGCTCGAACGGGCCGTTCTTGACGAACACGGCCGTGGTCATGACGCGTACCGAATTGCCGTCGCTGTCGGTGCCGTTGCGCAGCTGGGCAACTTCTGGGTCGGGGCTCTTCGCCACGTCCTTGTCGCCGCTCGTCACGTTCACCTGGGGCATGAGGCTGCTGAAGCGGCAGACCTTGCCGTCGGTCCTGACCACCTGCGCGTAGGTCTGCGGCCGCGGCGCTCCCCCGAGCGTGTTGGAGGGGTTCTGGGGGCACGTCTTCGTCAGCGCGTCGAACTCGTCCGCCTGAATCGTGCGGAACGACGACCGCAGGTCATCGTCCACCTGGTCGTACAACTTCCCCTGCACGATGAACCAGCACGTCACCGACACCGCCGCCACCGCGAACGCCACCGCCGCCGCCACCAGCAGCGCCAGTCGGGACCGGATCGGCAGGGAGCGGAACCGGCGTACGACCTTGTTCACTCCGCGCCGCCCGCCCGCAGTGCGTAGCCGACACCCCGCACCGTGTGGACGAGGCGCGGTTCGCCGCCCGCCTCGGTCTTGCGGCGCAGGTACATGACGTAGACGTCGAGGGAGTTCGACGACGGCTCGAAGTCGAAGCCCCAGACCGCCTTCAGGATCTGCTCCCGCGTGAGGACCTGGCGCGGGTGGGCCATGAACATCTCCAGGAGCGTGAACTCCGTACGGGTCAGCTCCACCTGGCGGCCCGCCCGGGTGACCTCGCGCGTCGCGAGGTCCATGCGCAGATCCGCGAAGGTGAGGGCGTCCTCGTCGGCCGGGTTGCCCGCGCCCACGGCCGCCGCGTAGGAGCTGCGGCGCAGCAGGGCGCGGATGCGGGCGAAGAGTTCGTCCAGCTCGAAGGGCTTGACCAGGTAGTCGTCGGCGCCCGCGTCGAGGCCCGTGACCCGGTCGCCGACGGTGTCGCGGGCCGTGAGCATCAGGATGGGCGTCGTGTCGCCGGTGGCGCGGATGCGGCGCGCTGCCGTCAGGCCGTCCATGCGGGGCATCTGGATGTCGAGGACGACCAGGTCCGGACGGTACGCCGCGGCCTTCACCAGCGCGTCCGCGCCGTCGACGGCGACCTCGGTCCCGTAGCCCTCGAAGGCGAGACTGCGCTGAAGTGCTTCGCGTACCGCCGGCTCGTCGTCGACGATCAGGATGCGCTGGGGGTCACGGTCGCCGTCTGCGGGGCTCATGGGCTCGGGGTCCTCGGGTGTGAAGGGGAGGGCGGGGCGGGGCCGGGCTGTCTGACGTTCTCAGCCTCGCATGACCGCGTGCGGTGCCGGGAGGAAGGAGCGTCAGGCCCGTGCGGTGCGGCGTCGGGCGGCTGCCCGGCCCGCCCGCCGGGCCGCCTTGGCCGCCGACGCCACCTCCGGTGCCCGTCCCGTCGGCGCGTGCAGTTCGTACGCCACCGCCAGGGCCAGCCCGACCCCGGCCGGATCGCCGCCCGGCTCCGTGTGCTCGACCTGCTGGATCATCGCCCTGCTCCTCATTCCGTGCACAAGCTCATTCCGTGGAACCGGCCCGCAGCGTGGCGAGGTCGGCCTTGACGGTGTTGATCGGGATTGCGAAGCCCAGGCCCACGCTGCCCGCGGCCGCGGAGGAGGACGCGCCCGCCGCCGAGTACATCGCGGAGTTGATCCCGATGATGTTGCCGTTCATGTCGATCAGCGCGCCGCCGGAGTTGCCCGGGTTGAGGGACGCGTCGGTCTGGAGCGCCTTGTACGTCGTCGTGTCCGAGCCGGTGTCGCCGTTGAACTCCCGGCCGCCGAACTCGAACGGCCACTCGCCGCCCTGCTGTCCCTGTCCCTGTCCCTGCCCCTGCTCCTGGCCCTGGCTCTCGTCCGTGGAGACCGTGACGTCCCGGTCGAGGGCGGAGATGATGCCGCTGGTGACGGTGCCGGTCAGGCCCTCGGGGGAGCCGATCGCCACGACCTGGTCGCCGACCCCCACCCCGGCCGAGTCGCCGAGCGTCGCGGTCTTCAGGCCGGAGGCGTTCTCCAGCTTGATCAGCGCCAGGTCCTTCTTGCTGTCGGTGCCGACGATCTTGGCGGTGTAGGACTTGCCGTCGTTGGTCGTCACCTTGATCTGCGAGGCACCGGCGACCACGTGGTTGTTGGTGATGATCTCGCCGTCGCCCGTGATGATCACCCCGGAGCCGGTGGAGGACCCGGCGTTGGAATCGGCGCTGATCTCGACGATGCTCGGGCTGACCGCCTTGGCGACCCCGGAGACCGTGCCCTTCTGGCTGGACGGCACCACGTTGGTGCTGGTGGAGCTGGAGGTGACGGTGTCGTTGCCGGTCAGCTCCTGGATGCCGTAGGCGGTGCCGCCGCCTATCGCCGCGGCGACGATCGCCACGGCGGCGAGCAGGGCGACGGGGCCGCGGCGGCGCTTCTTCGGAGCGTGCGGAGCGGGAGCCGGGGCGTGCGGAGCCGGGGCGTGCGGCGGCGGAGGCGGCCACTCCGGGTTCACGGGAGAGGATCCATGCTGGGAGTACATGCTCTCGGTCATGTCTCAGAGCTTGTCGCCCGACCATGAGAGCTTCCTGAGTGCTCCCTGAGAAGCCCGGCAGAACCTCGTATGCCCGATATAAAGGCGCCCCGCCGCTGCTCAGCCGCCGGCGGCTACGCGCAGCCGCAGGACTGCCGCGTCACCAACCTGGACGGGAACACCTTCAGCCGCTCCCGGCGCGCCCCCGCGACCCGCAGGCCGTCGTCGAGGACGAGGTCCACCGCCGCGCGGGCCATCGCCGGGCGGTCGGAGGCGATAGTCGTCAGGGGCGGGTCGGTCAGCGCCGCCTCCTTGATGTCGTCGAACCCGGCCACCGCCAGCTCGCCGGGCACGTCGATCCGCAGCTCACGCGCCGCCCGCAGCAGGCCGATCGCCTGGTCGTCGGTCGAGCAGAAGATCGCGGGCGGGCGCTCGGGGCCGGAGAGGATCTTCAGGGCGGCCTGGTAGGCGTCGTAGCGGTTGTAGAGGGCCTCGAAGAGACGGCCCTCCGTGGAGATCCCGGCCTCGGCCATCGCACGGCGCCAGCCCTCGACGTGGTCGGAGACCGGGTCGCCGACCACGGGCGTCTCCGCGATGCCGCCCATACAGGCGACGTACTCGTGCCCGTGCTCCAGCAGGTGCCGTACGGCGAGTTCGGCGCCGTCGAGGTCGTCGGTGACGACGGCGACGTCGTCGATGGACTCGGGCCGCTCGTGCAGCAGCACGACCCGGGCGTCCCAGGCCTCGATCTCGGCCGCCGCCAGGTCGTTGAGCGCGTGGCTGACGAGGATGAGCCCCGAGACGCGCATGCCGAGGAAGGCCCGCAGATAGTGGACCTCGCGCTCGCCGATGTAGTCGGAGTTCCCGACGAGCACCATCTTTCCGCGCTCGGACGCGGCCTGTTCGACCGCGTGCGCCATCTCCCCGAAGAAGGGCTGGCGCGCGTCCGGCACGATCAGGCCTATGAGATCCGTACGCCGGGACG
Organism: Streptomyces sp. NPDC041940; assembly: GCF_055589465.1. Lineage (NCBI taxonomy): Bacteria > Bacillati > Actinomycetota > Actinomycetes > Kitasatosporales > Streptomycetaceae > Streptomyces > Streptomyces sp. NPDC041940. The sequence goes on along the minus strand of NZ_JBVJBP010000004.1, from coordinate 314,277 downwards.
CCATGGCCTGGGCCACGCGGTCGGGCCGGTACCCCAGTTCCTTGATCGCGGCGAGTACACGCTCGCGCGTGGCCGGGGCGACCGGCCGGGGTCCGTTGTTGATGACATAGCTGACCACGGCAGTGGAAGTCCCTGCCAGCCGCGCCACATCATCCCGAGTCACCTTGGCCACGCGCGGAGTCTACGCGGATATACCTGCTCTGGGCAGGGCGTAAAGGAGGTTCCGTACGATATCCCGACCGCCGTCCGGAGACGCCCTCGCGAAAAGCGATGCCCAGGTGGGCACCGCGATACGCCTCTTACGCCTTGGCGCGTGCCTCGGCGGCCTCCAGGGCGGCCGACTTGTCCGCGCTGTCCTGCTTTGCCTGGGCGGCTTTCGCCTTCGCCTCCTCGGCGGCGCGCTCCATCTTGTCCGGCTTCTCCGGCGTAACGAATCGATAACCGACGTTCCGGACGGTGCCGATCAGCGACTCGTGCTCCGGCCCGAGCTTGGCGCGCAGCCGCCGTACGTGCACGTCGACCGTGCGCGTGCCGCCGAAGTAGTCGTAGCCCCACACCTCCTGCAGCAGCTGGGCGCGGGTGAAGACGCGGCCGGGGTGCTGGGCGAGGTACTTCAGGAGCTCGAACTCCTTGAAGGTGAGGTCGAGGACGCGGCCCTTGAGCTTGGCGGAGTACGTCGCCTCGTCGACCGACAGGTCGCCGTTGCGGATCTCCATCGGGGAGTCGTCGCTGACGATCTGCTGGCGTCCCATGGACAGCCGCAGCCGGGCCTCGACCTCCGCCGGGCCGGCGGTGTCGAGCAGGACGTCGTCGATGCCCCAGTCGGCGGTGACGGCGGCGAGACCGCCCTCGGTGACGACGAGGATCAGTGGACAGCCCGGGCCGGTCGACCGGAGCAGCTGGCACAGGCTGCGGACCTGCGGCAGATCGCGCCGGCCGTCGACGAGGATGACATCGGCACCCGGGGTGTCGACGAGGGCGGGCCCCTCCGCGGGGGCCACTCGCACGCTGTGCAGAAGCAGGCCGAGGGCGGGGAGCACCTCCGTCGACGGCTGGAGGGCGTTGGTCAGGAGCAGCAGAGAACTCATACGTCTGGTTCCTCCTCGGTCCCTGCGAGGACGTCTGTTGGCAGCAGCACCGCTCTGCGATCCCGAAGGCCCGTACACCTGCGGTTTCCCGCTTCGTATACAACGCTTCCGAAAGCACAAAAGGACCCGGGGGCAACGCTGCCCGAGTCCTCTGCCCAGCAGAATAGCCCACATGAGCTCTGGTCGGGCAGGTCATGTGGCGCGTTCCACCGTTCGTCCGAACTCCGAGACGGACTCCAGAACGCCTGTGCGGGCTCCGATTCGGACCTTCTTGCGGACGTCCGACGGCGTGACGATCGACGCCGTATACGACCCGGGTACCGCCGTATACGACGCCTCCGGGACGCCTTCCGCTCATCCCGTGTTCGTCGTGGCCCATGGCTTCACCGGTGCCGTGGACCGGCCGCACGTGCGGCGGGTGGCCGAGGCGTTCGCCCGGCACGGGGCCGTCGTCACCTTCTCCTTCCGGGGCCACGGGGCGTCCGGCGGGCGGTCCACGGTCGGGGACCGGGAGGTGCTCGACCTGGCGGTGGCCGTGCGGTGGGCCCGGGAACTCGGGCACGCGCGCGTGGCGACGGTGGGGTTCTCCATGGGCGGCTCGGTGGTGCTGCGGTACGCGGCGCTGTACGAGGCGGGCACGGACGCGGTGGTGTCCGTCAGCGCGCCCGCCCGCTGGTACTACCGGGGGACGGCACCCATGCGCCGGCTGCACTGGCTGGTGACGCGGCCCGAGGGACGGGTGGTGAGCCGGTACGGCTTCGGTACGCGCATCCACCACCGGGACTGGGACCCGGTCCCCCTCTCCCCGGTGGAGGCGGCGGCGAGGATCGCGCCCACGCCCCTGCTGATCGTGCACGGCGACGCCGACGGCTACTTCCCGCTCGACCACCCCCGCATGCTGGCCGCTGCCGCCGGTGACCAGGGCGAACTGTGGCTGGAGCCGGACATGGGGCATGCCGAGCACGCCGCGAGCGACGCGTTGCTGGGGCGCATCGGGGAATGGGCCGTCGGCCGGGCGGGCTAGCCTGACGGAGTTCACCGTCGAGTTTCATTGAGGAAGCAGATGCCAAAGGTCACGGTGCGCTACTGGGCCGCCGCCAAGGCCGCGGCCGGGGTGGCCGAGGAGCCGTACGAGGCGGTCACGCTCGCCGAGGCGCTCGACGGGGTGCGCGGGCGACACCCCGGCGAACTCGAGCGGGTCCTGCGGCGATGCTCGTTCCTCGTCGACGGTGACCCCGTGGGCACCCGCGGACATGAGACGGTACGGCTGGCCGACGGCGGCACGGTCGAGGTGCTCCCGCCGTTCGCAGGAGGATGACGATGAGCAACCAGCCGCACGAGGGCTACGACCCTTACGGGCAGCAGCAGCAGCCGCCGCAGCAGCAGGCGTGGCCCGGGCAGCAGCCGTACGACGATCCGTACGCCGCCCAGCAGCACCAGCAGCACCAGCAGTACCCCCAGCACCCCCAGAACGCGCAGTACACGCAGCAGTGGCAGGGGCAGACCTGGGAGACGCAGACGCACCAGCCGGTGACGCCTGCGGCGGAGGAGACGGCCTATCTGCCCCCGCAGGCGTACGCGGCTCCCGCCCCCGAGGCGGTCCCCGACACTCCCGCTCCCGATTCCGGGTACGGCCCCGCCACCGTCGGCGGGAACACCCGCGTCACGGACGCGCAGCGGGCGCGGGCGGAGGGGCGGTCGCCGGTCATCGAGCCGGGGATGCAGCCGGCCGCGCTGACGGCACTGCTCGGGCTGCTGCTGGCGGGCGCCGCGGCCGTCGGCGCGTACGCGCTCCTGGTGCCGCTCGTCGCCCTCCAGGCCGTCACCGCGGCGGGCTGGTTCCGGCTGAACGGCATGTGGCCGGCGCGGCAGGGCATCGCGCTGGGCTTCGCGGGGGCGCTGGCCGCGGACGCGGCGCTGCTGGTGTCGGGCCGCTCGCCGTCGGCGATCCTGGGCACGCTCGGGGTCTGGGTGCTGCTCTCCCTCGTCATGCAACTGCGCTCGCACGCCGACCCCGACGAGCGGATGTACGGCCTGATGGCGACGGTCGCGGCGGCGGCGCTGGCGATCGTCGCGGGCGGCTATCTCGCGGCCGACGCGGACGCGGTGACGGTGGGTGCGATCGCGGTGGCCGTCGCGGTCCTGGCCCGCGCCCTGCCGCTGCCGACCCCGGCGTCCGTGGTGGTGGCGCTGCTCGCGGCGGCGGGAGCGGGCGTCGCGGCCGGCGCGATGACGGGCATCGGCACGCCGGGTGCCCTGCTGGGGGCGGGCGCGGGCGCCTGCGCCCTGATCGGCCACCGGGTCGCCAGCTACGACTACCCGTCCCGCTTCGTCCACTTCACAGCGGGAGTGGCCCTGCCTCTGGCCGCCGCGGCACCTGCGGTGTACCTGTTGGGGCGGGCGCTGGCCTAGCGCCTCCCGCCGGGGGTGGGTCGGGGCCGCGCCGGGGGGTGTCCGTCCTCGGAACGTCGCGATGGGGTCGGGCGCCGACTGACTGTTCGTTGACGCGACAACCGCTGCGGGCGGACACCCCCCGACACGTCCCCTTCTCGCCGTGCGCGGGTGCGGGCCGTCCCGGCTGACGCCGCCAGTCCCGCTGCGGGCATGCGTGCCGCTGGGGGCGGCACGGGTGGGCGCAGCGGCACCCCGCCACGCCGGGCTGCGCACCCACCCCGCCCCAGCACCGACGCCGCGCACCCCGCCACGCCGAGCTGCGCACCCACCCACCCGGGCCCCCGCACCAACGCCGAGTCCCTGTCACAGATGATCGACAAATCCCGGGCGCTCACATCCCACGGAGTTACCCTCACGCTTGGGCGGCCACCCGGTCGTCAGGGACCGGACCGCCGTCCAACCGCCGAGGTGGGGGAAACACCGTATGCGCGCACTGCGAATACTGCTGATCGTCGTCGTGATCCTGGGCGGGCTCTTCGTGATCGCCGACCGTGTCGCGGTGAACTTCGCCGAGGACGAGGCCGCAGACCGGCTGAAGACGACGGAGAACCTCTCGGCGACCCCCGATGTCTCCATCAAGGGCTTCCCGTTCCTCACCCAGGTCGCCGGCGGTTCCCTGGACGACATCGAGGTCGGCATCCAGGACTACGAGGCCGCCGCGGGCAACGGCGCCCAGAAGATCCGGATCGACGACCTCAAGGCCGACATGCAGGGCGTCGAGTTCTCCGGCGACTACAGCTCCGCCACGGCCACCAGCGCCACCGGCACCGCGACCATCGCCTACGACGAACTGCTGAAGACGGCGAAGTCCGAACCGACCCAGGTCGCCCCGGGCGTCACCGCCAACGTCGTCGGCCTCTCCGACGGCGGCAACGGCAAGATCAAGGTCACCGTCGAGGCCACCGTCCTCGGCACCAAGCTGCCCGAGCCCGTCTCGGTGCTCAGCTCGGTGACGGTGGTGGACGGCGAGGTGCGGGTGAAGGCCGACGGCCTGCCCAAGTTCGGCGGCGTCGACATCGCCGAGAACCGGGTCCGGGCGATCACCGACTTCCAGCAGAAGATCGACGGCCTGCCCGGCGGCATCCAACTGGACAAGGTCCAGGCGGCGCCGAACGGCGTGGAGATCACGGTGAAGGGTTCCAACGTCCGACTCGCCGGGTAGGCAAGGCGCGAGGCGGCGCCGACCAGGGCTGTCCGATGGGCGAGACGGCGGAGTCCGTAGCGTAGATGTGATGGCGAATACAGATGGCCGGATGCCGTGCGGGAGGCGCGCGGGCGGGTCGCTGATCCCATATGGCGGATCTTCTCGTCTCACTATGCGACACACCGGTGACACGCGTGCCCGACCGTCCCTACGATCGACAGCATGAAGCGACAGGCGGATCTCACGAAGCGGCGGGCAGTAGACCTGTGCCGCGTCGCCGCCATGCTCTGTCGCACCTTCTGAGCGACCGCGTCGGCCTGCTCCGACGCGCGCATCCCCGCCGCCCTGGATCAAGGGCACCCGTGCGCCGCCCTCGTCAGGGCGCGCGCCCGCATATCTCGCACGCCCCGCCGTAACTGCCCCGGAGGAGAAAGAGCATGAGCCGCAGCGACGTCCTGGTAGACGCCGACTGGCTTCAGGAGCACCTGGACGACTCGAGCATCGCGATCGTCGAGGTGGACGAGGACACGTCCGCGTACGAGAAGAACCACATCAAGAACGCGATCCGCATCGACTGGACCAAGGACCTCCAGGACCCGGTGCGCCGTGACTTCGTCACGCAGGAGGGCTTCGAGAAGCTCCTGTCGGACAAGGGCATCGGCAACGACCACACGGTGGTCCTGTACGGCGGCAACAACAACTGGTTCGCCTCGTACGCGTACTGGTACTTCAAGCTGTACGGCCACGACAACGTCAAGCTCCTCGACGGCGGCCGCAAGAAGTGGGAACTCGACGCCCGCGAGCTCGTCGCCGGCGACGAGGTGCCCGAGCGCCCGAAGACGGACTACAAGGCCAAGGCCCAGAACACGGCCATCCGCGCCTTCCGTGACGACGTCGTGGCGGCCATCGGTTCGCAGAACCTGGTCGACGTGCGTTCGCCCGACGAGTTCTCCGGCAAGCTGCTCGCCCCGGCCCACCTGCCGCAGGAGCAGTCCCAGCGCCCCGGCCACGTGCCGAGCGCCCGGAACATCCCGTGGTCCAAGAACGCCAACGACGACGGCACCTTCAAGTCGGACGACGAGCTCAAGGAGCTCTACGCCGAGGAGAGCGTCGACCTGGCCAAGGACACCATCGCCTACTGCCGCATCGGTGAGCGCTCCGCGCTGACCTGGTTCGTGCTGCACGAGCTGCTCGGTGTGGAGAACGTCAAGAACTACGACGGCTCCTGGACCGAGTACGGCTCCCTGGTGGGCGTGCCGATCGAGCTCGGCGCCAACAAGTAAAGAACCGGACCGACCTTTCCAGACCTCTTCAGGAGTACGACATGTGTGGTGCGAAGGCCGGCGGCCCCGACGCCTCGACGATCAAGCCCGGTGAGACCACGATCCAGGGTCAGGTGACCAAGGACGGCGAGCCCGTGGTGGGCTACGTCCGTCTGCTGGACTCGACCGGCGAGTTCACGGCCGAGGTGCCGACCTCGGCGACCGGACAGTTCCGCTTCTACGCGGCCGAGGGCACCTGGACCGTTCGTGCCCTCGTGCCCGGCGCCACCGCCGACCGCACGGTCGTCGCCCAGCAGGGCGGACTGGCGGAGGTCGCGATCGCCGTCTGACGGCGACAGGTCATCGAGGGCCGCACCCCCCGGGTTGGACGCCTGGGGTGCGGCCCTTCGGGCTGCCCGGATCTACGCTGGAGGTATGTACGCACGACGGCGGCGCACGTACTTCCTGATGATGGGCGGCTGCATCGCCCTCTTCGTCCTGGCCTGGGGTGTCGTACGTCTCTGGTCGATCCCCGTGGCCGTCGGCATGTGCGTCGTGGCCATGGTCATCCCGCCCGTCGCCGCGATGGTCGCGAACCGCCGGGGCCCCGACGACCGCTGGTGGGACGACCCGTCCGGGGATCCCCAGTCCGACGAGTGGTGGGACGAGCTGGACGGCAAGAAGCGGCCGAGGTGACGGTGTCTTCGCGCATGCGGCGGGTATCCCGGCCCCATGCGACTGACAGCGGCGACTCTGGACGCGCCGGATGCCCGCGTGCTGGCGGACTTCTATCTGCGGCTGCTGCCCGGCTGGCGGGTGTGGCGCGGGGAGGACTGGCAGGACTGGGTGCACATCCGGCCGCCCGACGGCGGTACGGGACTGTCCTTCCAGACCGAGCCCGTCTACCGGCCGCCCGTCTGGCCGGGCGCTCGGGACCGGCAGCAGATGATGATCCACCTCGACATCGAGGTCGACGACCTGGAGCGCGAGACCGCGCGGGCCGTCGCCGAGGGCGCACGGCTCGCCGAGGTCCAGCCGCAGGCCGGTGTCCGGGTGCTCCTGGACCCGGCGGGCCACCCGTTCTGCCTCCACACGGACGCGTCCGCGCAGGGTCAGTAGACGAGCGCCTGCGTCCCGTCCGCCATGGCCTCCTGGACGAAGACCTGCGCGCCCGCGATGCGGACCCCCTCGATGACGTCCTTCTCCGTGATCTCGCGGCGGGCCGCGCACTGCGTGCACAGCGTGACGCGGCCGGCCGCCAGGATCGAGTCGAGCAGGTCGGGCAGCGGGGCCGCGTGCGGGAGGTCGAAGTCGGCGGCCCTGCCGGGCAGGGCGAACCAGGCGGACTCACCGGTCAGCCACAGGGAGACCTCGACGCCGCTGGCGACGGCGACCGCCGCCACCGTGAACGCCTGCGAGCACCGCTCGGGGGCGTCGGCCCCCGCCGTCACCTTGATCACCAGCTTCTTCGCCATAGCCGGAAGCGTAGTCCGGAATCGAAGTGCCGAAGGCGCCCGCGTAAGCTGGCCTCGGCCCTGTGCACCCATTCGCACCCCGCTCAAGGAGCACCCCGTGGAGCTTTTCTTCGAAATCCTGTTGGTCCTGGTCGCCGTCGGCGTCCTCGCCTTCGCCGGACTGACCGTGAAGAAGCTGTACCAGGGCCAGCGCTGACCCCCGTCTAGGAAGTTCCCATGATCGAGATCCCGTCCGACCTTCACAAGGACCTCGTCCCGCTCGTCTTCCTGCTCGGCGACTGGGCGGGTGCCGGTGTGCACGACTTCCCCGGCTCCGAGAAGTGCAACTTCGGGCAGGAGGTCACCTTCACCCACGACGGCCGGGACTTCCTGGAGTACCACTCCCACTCCTGGGTGCTGGACAACGACGGCAACAAGGTCCGTCCCCTGGAGTCCGAGCACGGCTTCTGGCGTATCGACGCGAACCGCAAGGTCGAGGTGACGATGACCCGCGACGACGGCGTCATCGAGATCTGGTACGGCGAGCTGGCCGACCAGAAGCCCCAGATCGACCTGGTCACCGACGCCGTCGCCCGCACGGCCGCCTCCCAGCCGTACACCGGCGGCAAGCGGCTCTACGGCTACGTCAAGAGCGACCTGATGTGGGTCGGTGAGAAGCAGACCCCCGAGGTCGAACTGCGCCCCTACATGTCCGCCCATCTGAAGAAGGTCGTCAGCCCGGAAGACGTCGAGCGCTGGGCCAAGGCCCTGCCCGACGACATGCCGGACGACGGCATCGCCTTCTTCAAGTAGTTCTAGACTCGAGGTGTGGTGAGCACCGACTGGAAGAGCGATCTGCGGCAGCGCGGCTACCGGCTGACCCCGCAGCGGCAACTCGTGCTCGAAGCCGTGGACACCCTGGAGCACGCGACCCCCGACGACATCCTCGTGGAAGTGCGGAAGACGGCGTCGGGGGTCAACGTCTCCACGGTCTACCGGACCCTGGAGCTCCTGGAGGAGCTCGGGCTGGTCAGCCACGCGCATCTGGGACACGGGGCGCCGACGTACCACCTCGCGGACCGGCACCACCACCTCCACCTGGTCTGCCGTGACTGCCAGAACGTCATCGAGGCGGACGTCTCCGTGGCCGCCGAGTTCACCGGCAAGCTGCGGCAGACGTTCGGCTTCGACACCGACATGAAGCACTTCGCGATCTTCGGCCGGTGCCAGGACTGCGCGCTCAAGGCTTCAACTACCGAGTCGTAGGCTTACGTATATGAAGAGCCCCCTGCTGACCCTGCCCGGCGCCGTCCCCGCCGAGGGCGTGGACGAAGGCGTCGCCGCCCACTACGGCGACCTGTTCCGCGAGCAGCGTGCCCTCGCCGACGGCACCGGTTTCGTGGACCTCTCGCACCGGGGGGTCGTCGCCGTCACCGGCGAGGACCGGCTGGCCTGGCTGCACCTGCTGCTCACCCAGCACATGAGCGACCTTCCCGCGGGCCGGGCCACCGAGGCGCTGATCCTCTCCGCGAACGGCCACATCGAGCACGCCCTGTATCTCGTCGACGACGGCGAGACGGTCTGGGCCCATGTCGAGCCGGGCACCCAGGACGCGCTGATCGCGTACCTGGAGTCGATGAAGTTCTTCTACCGGGTCGAGGTCGCCGACCGCACGGCCGACACCGCCGTGCTCCACCTGCCGGCCGGCTCCATCGCCGAGGTGCCGCAGGGCGTCGCCGTACGGGAGACGCCGCACGGCCGGGACCTGTTCCTGCCGCGCGCCGACCTGGAGGCGTTCGCAGGGCAGGCCGGACCGGCGGCCGGGATCCTGGCCTACGAGGCGCTGCGCGTGGAGCAGCACCGGCCCCGGCTCGGTTTCGAGACCGACCACCGCACCATCCCGCACGAGCTGGGCTGGATCGGCTCGGCGGTGCATCTGCAGAAGGGCTGCTACCGGGGGCAGGAGACGGTTGCCCGCGTGCAGAACCTGGGCAAGCCGCCGCGCCGGCTGGTCTTCCTGCACCTGGACGGCAGCGAGGTCCATCTGCCGGTGGCCGGGACGGAGATCCGGCTCGCGGACGACGGGCCCGACGGCCGGAAGATCGGCTTCATCACGACCTCCGTACGCCACCACGAGCTGGGCCCGGTCGCCCTCGCGCTGGTGAAGCGGAACGTGGCCGTGGACGCCCGGCTGGTGGCCGGGGACACGGCCGCGGCCCAGGAAGTCGTCGTCGCGCCGTAAGTCTTGTGCCCTTAGGACTTGTAGACCTTTCGGGTCAGATTTCGATCTGCACGGTGAACGGGCCGTCGTTCGTCAGTGATACACGCATGGCCGCCCCGAAACGGCCCGTGGCCACCGTCGCGCCCAGGGAGCGCAGCTGGGCCACCACCTCGTCGACGAGCGGCTCGGCCACATCGCCGGGGGCCGCGGCGTTCCAGGTGGGGCGGCGGCCCTTGCGGGCGTCTCCGTAGAGGGTGAACTGGCTGATCACCAGGAGCGGGGCGTCGATGTCGCTGCACGACTTCTCGTCGTGCAGCATGCGGATCGACCACAGTTTGCGGGCCAGCTGGGCCGCCTTCTCCTTGGTGTCCTCGTGCGTGACACCGACCAGGACGCACAGCCCCTCGCCCTCGATCGCGCCCACGGTCTCGCCGTCCACGACGACGCTCGCGCCGTCCACCCTCTGCACCACTGCTCGCATACGTCCATCATGCAGGGCGGTGAACGTCACGCCGCGGGTGGTGCGCACATGGCACGAACGGGTGGTTTGCACCGGGCACCAACGGGCCGCTCCCGACCGTATTTTGCTGCTTAACCGCCCATCTGGGGTCTATCGGGGGCACTCGTTCCCATAGCGGCCACTTGGGGTGGCACGATGCATGCACACACCGGTCGAGGGGACGGTTGAGGCACATGAGCACATCAAGCACCGGGCAGCAGTCGGGGGCTGTCTGGTCGACGTACACGGGGATCGGCGCGACGGAGTACCACCGGCCGCCCACCCAGCGCACGGACAGCCCGCGGCTGCCCTCGGACGCTCCCGAGCCCGATCAGACCGCGCTGAGCCTGACCGAGCTGCGCACAGCGCGCCGCGAGGCCCAGCGTGACGAGGCCGACCTCAGCTACGTACGGCGGCTGCTGCAGGGGCGGATCGACATCCTGCGCGCGGAGCTGGCACGGCGTACACCGGCGGACGCGGCCGCCGTCCCCGCACCCGCGGAGACGTCCGTCGTCGAGCGGCTGGCGGAGATCCTGCGGGACGCCCCGGCCCGGCACCGCTCCTCCGCCCGCCACGTGACCCTGGGCACCCCGCAGGGCGAGGAGTCCCGGCGGCTGGCCGCGGAGATGCTCGGCGAGGTCGAGCTGTCCGACCTGGACGCACGCACGGACCTGGAGCTGAACACGGCGATGGGCCGGCTCGTGCGCTACGAGCAGCAGGTCTCCCGACGCCGCCAGCGGCTCCAGCGCACGGCCGACGAGTGCAGCACGGAGATCGCCCGCCGCTACCGCGAAGGGGAGGCGCAGGTCGACGACCTGCTCGTCTGAGCCACTCCCGGACAGGGGGAGGGCCGGCGCCCGGAAATCCGCGCGACACCCACCGGCCCTCCGCCTAGCGTGAGCCCATGACCCGCGAAGCCGACATCGACATACGCCCCATCACCGAAGCCGAACACGCCGAGTGGCTGCGTGCCGTGCACACCGGCTTCCTGCGGGGGCCGGTCGTCTCCGCGGAGGAGATCGAGGGCCGCCGCCAGAGGTTCGTCCCGGGGCGTTTCCTCGGCGCCTTCGACGGCGGCCGGTGTGTGGCGACCTTCCGGTCCTTCGAGCAGCGGCTCACGGCCGTGGGCGGGGCGAGCGTGCCGGCCGACGCCGTCACGGGGGTCACCGTCACCTCCACCCACCGCCGCCGCGGGCTGCTCAGCCGGATGATGGCGCGGGACCTGGCGGCCGCCAAGGACCGCGGGGACGTCGTGGCGACGCTGATCGCCGCCGAGTACCCGATCTACGGCCGGTACGGCTTCGGGCCCGCGACCTGGATGTCCGAGTGGACGGTCGATGTGCCGCGCGCCGGTCTCGACGCCCGCTGGTCGGGCCCGGCGGACGGCGGCCGGGTCGACCTGGTGGACGGCGACGACGTCCGCAAGCTCGGCCCCGAACTGCACGAGCGGCTGCGCCGCACGCAGCCCGGCGTCATCGACCGCGACGAGCTGTGGTGGAAGGTGAACACCGGCGCCGTCACGTTCGACCCGGCCTGGAAGATGCCCTTCTTCGCCGTGTACCGCTCGGCGTCCGGCGAGGTCGAGGGCATGGCCGCCTACGAGGTGGACGACAACTGGGGCGAGGCCAAGCAGCCGTTGAACACGGCGACCGTGAGCTGGCTGATCGGGGTGACCCCGGCCGCGGAGCGCGCCCTGTGGCAGTACCTCTGCTCCATCGACTGGGTCGTGAAGGTGAAGAGCGGCTGGCGGGCGCCCGACGACCTGCTCCCGCACTTCCTGCCGGATCCGCGGGCGGCCAGGATCACCTCGCTGGCGGACTTCCTGTGGGTGCGGATCCTGGACGTCGTACGGGCGCTGGAGGCGCGGACGTACGAGGGGGAGGGGACGCTGGTGCTGGAGATCGCCGGTGTGGACGGTCTGACCGGCGGGCGGTACCGGCTGGAGGCCTCCGCCGACGGGGCGTCCTGCACGCCGACCACGGAGAGCGCGGAACTCTCTCTGGAGATAGGCGAGTTGGGTGCGCTGTGGCTGGGGGACGAGTCGGCGGTGCGGCTGGCGGCGCTGGGGCGGGTGCGCGAAGAACGAGCGGGCGCCGCCCGGAAGGCCGACGCCCTGCTGCGTACGTCCAGGCGGCCTTGGTGCCCGGACATGTTCTGAGCCGCTCCCTCCTGCCGGTGTAGCCGATGTTCAGGGACCCGCATCCGTAGCGAGCTGTTCGGTTGTGGTTGTTGTGCGGTGGTACTCACCGACCGGGCTCCCGGCTCCCCTCCGGAAGGGAGGCCCGTCTGAACCATGTTGCATAAGTTGGCGACCAACTTCTCTGTACTTATAGCCGCTTGGAAGCGTCTCATAACCACCCTGTGCTGAACTGCCGGAAGATGGCGGGAAGTTGTACTGTTTGGTTGTGGACCCGGAACACACCTCCGCCAATGGGCGGAAGAGGTCGCAACGGCCACAGAGGACACATCAACAGGTGGCCGACGAACTGCGCGCGCGGATCAGGTCAGGAGCGCTGCGGTCCGGTGAGCGCATGCCGACGCAGGCGCAGCTCGCCGACGAGTTCGGCGTCGAGCGCGGTGCCGTGCGCCAGGCGCTGCGCATCCTGCAGTCCGAGCAGCTGCTCACCAACGTGTCCAAGGGCAGCCCGGCGACCGTCGCCTCCGACCTCACCAGGGCGCTGACCGGCCCGCAGGCCCCGCCCGTGCCCACGACCGTGGGCCTCGCGCCCCGGATCGCGACGGCGTTCGCGGCGGAGCACGTCGAGATCGACGCCGTGTGCCTGACCTCCATCTCCCTCACGCTGGCGATCGGCGAACCCCTGCGGCAGATCCACGCGGGACGGCTGAAACCGGCCAAGGTCGACGTCCGGGTCCTGCTGCCCAGCCGGGACATCGACCTCGCCTTCCCGGTGCCGGTCGGGGGGCGCGGCGACGACTGGGTGCACGAGCGGTGGCTGGCGATGCGCAACGCCCAGGGGCAGGTCCTCCAGCACAACCTGCTGGCCCTGCGCGCCACGCACGGCATCGATGTGCACGTCACCTTCCGGGCGCTGCCTTTCACCCCGCCGGTGAAGCTGTACCTGCTCAACGGCTCGGAGGCGCTGTTCGCGTACTACACGCTGACGCGCCGGGAGGCCGAGATCGACCATGAGCAGAGGGAGATGTACGACGCGCGGGGCACCCAGTCGATGCTGTTCTCCTTCCGGCAGGGCCCCGGGCTGCGCGACACGACCTTCGTCGAGCAGTCGCATCTCTGGTTCAACGCACTGTGGGAGACGATCAGTTCGGAGCTGGTGCTCACGAACTCATAGGGCGGTCCTGAGCACCAGCAGTGCCAGCACGACGGCCCCCGTGGAGCTGACCGCCGAGTTGTTGGCCTTGAGGCCCACGGTGAGGAGAAGCAGGCCGACGATGCCGACCGGACCGTACTTCCACTGGACGAACTGCTCGAAGGCGACGACCGCGATGGCGGCGATGAGAGTGAGGGCGGGCATTGGTTTCCCCCTTCGGAAGTCCGGAAGCAAAACTTCCGCCAACTCAAGGGAGTTGGCAACCAACTCTGATTAAGTTGTCCCCACTTGGCCCCTACTCATAAACAACTTTCAAACAACTCCCGCCAGATGGATCAAAGTTGTAGCGTTTGGTCGTGACTCAGGAGAACGTGGCAGTGAACGGCAGCAGAAGGTTCTCGCCCCAGGAGATCGCCGATCACCTGCGGGAACGCATCCGCACGGGCGAGCTCAAGCCCGGGGACCGCCTGCCCACCCAGGCCGACCTCGCGGAGGAGTTCGGCGTGGAACGCGGCGCCGTCCGCCAGGCCCTGCGCGCACTCCAGGAGGACGGTCTCCTCACCAACGTCAGCAAGGGCAGCCCGCCGCGGATCGCCGCGCCCGCTCCGGCCCGGGGCGAGCCCCAGCCGACGATGGTCGGTCTGGCGCCACGGCTGACCGAGGCGTTCTCGGCACGCCGCGTCCGCGTGGACGTGGTCTGCCACACCGCGGAGACCCTGATGGTCGCCATCGGCGAACCGCTCCGCCTGATCCACGAGGGCCGTATCCACCCCGAGTCGATCGACGTCCGCATCCTCGTCCCGTCCCGGGACATCGAGCTGGCCTTCCCCGTCCCCGTGGAGGCCCACGGCGACGACAACCCCGTCCACCAGCGCTGGCTGTCCATGCGCAACGCGCAGGGGCAGGTGCTCCAGCACAACTTCCTGGCCCTGCGCTCCACCCACGGCATCGACGTCCACGTCACGTTCCGCGCGCTGCCCTTCACCCCGCCGGTGAAGCTGTACCTCCTCAACCAGGAGGAGGCGCTGCTCGGCTACTACATGCTGACCAGGCGCGAGGAGGAGTGGGGCAGCCAGACCCTGGACATGTACGACGTCCTCGGCTCCAAGTCCGTCCTCTTCTCCTTCGTGAAGCGGGCGGGTCTGCGGGACGCGGCGTTCGTGGAGGAATCCCAGAAGTGGTTCGACGCCCTCTGGGAAACCATCACGACGGACCTGACACTCTCCTAGTGACTCCTGATACGGCGCAGACTGGTGCGGTGACAGTCCAGACGGAAAGCGATCCGCACGAACTCCGGAATCTGATCAGACGCGCCCGCGTCGTGCTGTGGGACTTCGACGGGCCCGTCTGCCGTCTGTTCGCCAACCACTCGGCGGAACGGGTGGCGAGGGACCTGGTGTCCTGGCTGGAGGGCCGGGGGCTGCACGGGCTGCTGACGGAGAGCGAGCGGGAGTCCCTCGACCCGCAAGTGGTGCTGCGCGCCGTGGACCGCCGGCACCCCGGCAGCGATCTCGTCGCCGATCTGGAGGCACGGCTCACCCAGGAGGAGCGGCTGGCCGCGGCCTCGGCGATGCCGACCGCGTACGCGGACCCGCTGATCCGTACCTGGACGGCGGTGGGCGCCCGTCTGGCGATCGCCACCAACAACTCCCCGCTCGTGGTGGGCGAATACCTCACGAGCCGCGGCATCGTCCGCTGCTTCCATCCCCACATCTACGGCCGCACCCAGGAGCTCCACCATCTGAAGCCGGACCCGCACTGCCTCAACCGGGCCCTGAGCGCGATGGGCGCGGCGCCGTCCGACGCCCTGATGATCGGCGACGCGCCCTCCGACCACGAGGCGGCGGCACGGGCCGGGGTGCCGTTCCTGGGCTACGCGAGCAACGAACGCAAGGCCAAGGTCCTCAGGGCGGCCGGGGCCGACGCGGTCCTGACGTCCCTGGAACCGCTGCTGGCGCTGCTGCGGGCGCATGGCTGACCGGGTGTAGCATTCCCGCACCGCGCACCGATTGAGTCAAACGCCGTCCTCGTTCGTATCCGAAGGGGCAACCGGCCACCATAGAACGAGTCCACGCCGTCTCATGCGGACGGGTGGCAAATCCACCCTCATCGGCTCATCCGCCATGCGCAGCACCGGCCGCGAACTTACCGTTTGCCGTACCGTCCTCCCCTTCTCGTACTTCCGGAGCGGCCAGTGGGCGCACCTCCTCTTCCCCGTCCCTTCCTCGGGGAGCGCGCCTCGCACGACGCCGCGTACCGGGCCTTCGTCAGGCTGGCCGCCGAGCTGGGCCAGGCGAGCGGCGGCCATCACCACCGGAATCTCGTCCTGCCGTTGACGGAGAGCGTGGCCCCGCTGGTCGGGCGTGCGGCGGGGACGTCCGTGACCGTCCGTGTCCGGCGGCCGGACGCGCTGCCCGTCGTCATCCGGACCTGGGAGAACGAGGCGGAGATCCTCAAGGCCGTCCGGGGGGTCCTGCCGCAGGCGCCGGAATGCCTGGTCGAGCGGAGCGACTTCGCGATCCACAGCTTTGTGGAGGGCGTACCGCTCTCCAGCGTCTGCGACTACGGCAAACCCGTCGACACCCTGACCGTCAAGGCGCTGGCCGGTCTGCTCGCCCGGCTGGCCCAGGTGCGGCGTGGGGCACTGCCCGCCCTGCCGTCCGCCTGGCCCCGCAACGACATGGACAGCCAGGGCTTCCTCCGGACGCTGGCCCAGCTGGCCGACCGGCAGATCAGGCAGCCCAACCGGGCGGCCTTCGGCGGGCTGTTCGCGGCGCTGGGCACCCCGGAGGACGCTCTCACCGGACTGGCCGGACGGGTCCCCGCCATGGCCCGGCGGCCGTACAGCCTGCTCCACACCGATCTGCACCGGGACAACGTGATCGTGTCCTACGAGGGCGGCCCACCCCTCAGCTGTGTCGACTGGGAGCTCGCGACCTACGGCGACCCGCTGCACGACCTGGCCACGCACCTCGTCCGCATGCGGTACCCGGCCCATCAGTGGGCCGAGGTGGTCGACGCGTGGGCCGAGGCCATGCAGGAGATCCGGCCGGCCGCCGTCAACGGACTGGCCAAGGACCTGCGGCACTACCTGGCCTTCGAGCGGGCCCAGTCGGTGTTCCCCGACGTGATGCGGGCCGCCCGCTCCCTCGAGGAATCGTTCACGCCGGCGAGCCTGGACGAGGCGGCGGCCCGGGTGCGACGGGCCCTCGACACGGCGGCGGAGCCGCTGCGGCTCGGGAGCGTGCCGAGCGAGGGCGAGATCGGACGGGTCCTCTTCCGCTGGCTGGTGTCGCGCGGGAACACGGACATCAGCGGCCGGGCCTGGATCGCGAAGGCGTTCGAGTGGCGGCCCGACCGGCGTGTTCCGGAGCGCCCCGGCTTCTCGTCGGCCGTGGTCCGGGAGGCGTTGCTGGCAGAGGGTGCCGCCCCCGCGGGCAGGGTCTTCAAGGGGACCGCGCACCTGAACACGGTGGTGTCGGTGCCGGGCGTCGAAGCCCCCGTGGTCGTACGGCGGAAGCTGCCCGACGTGTGCCGCCGGGAACGCGGCTTCCTCAGCGAGCACACCGTGCTGCGCGCGATCGAGGACTGGTCCGCCGAGGTGGCGGCGCCGAGA
Organism: Streptomyces sp. NPDC041940; assembly: GCF_055589465.1. Taxonomy (NCBI): domain Bacteria; kingdom Bacillati; phylum Actinomycetota; class Actinomycetes; order Kitasatosporales; family Streptomycetaceae; genus Streptomyces; species Streptomyces sp. NPDC041940. The sequence continues at coordinate 297,249 of NZ_JBVJBP010000004.1, read as the reverse complement.
GTGCTCGCGTTGGGCGAGACCTTCCAGAGCGGCACCATCGCCCTCCACACCTACGTCGGACCCCGTGACGCCGACCGGCCCCCCGACCACCCCGTCCACGGACTGCTGCCGCACGAGGCGGACGGCCTGGTGGACCAGCTGTGCGCCCTGACGCGGGTGCGGTACCAGCAGATCGACCCGACCGCCGGTGAGGGCGCCTTCCACCGGTGGCTGCGGGACCAGCTCGTCTCCCTGGTGCGGGATCTGCCGAAGGAGTCGCAGCAGCTGGCCCGGCATCTCGGGCTGCCCGACGCGGACCGGTTGCGGCTGATCCTCTCCCGGCACGAGGTGAGCCGGCGGGAGCCCGCCCTGCTGCACGGGGACCTGAATCCCTGGAACCTCGTACGGCGCGACGACCACCTGGCACTGACCATCATCGACTGGGAGATGGCCGTCGTCGGCGATCCCCTCTACGACCTCGTCCGGCACATGCACCTCACGCCGACCCGGCCGGAGATCCGGGACCGCATGTTCCGCCGCTGGGAGCGGCGGCTGCCCGCCGAGTACACCCGTGACTGGCGCGAGGACTGGCGGGTGTACCGCTCGCTGGAGATCGTGCGCTCCGCGTACGTCGATCTGGACCGCATCGTGACCGGCGTGAGCCTGGACGCCCCGAACGTGCGGCGGGCGGTGGACTCCTACGCGGTGACGCTGGCGGTCGCCACGGGCTCGCTCGGCCTCCCGGTCAGGTCCACGACGAACCCGTACCTCGCCCGCGCCCTGGCCTAGCCTCGGCGGTGCGTCGGCCCCTGCGTAGGCTCCCCCCATGAGCGAGACCGGGCTGCGTGAGCGCAAGAAGCGGCGGATGTACCAGGTGGTGTCGGACATCGCGGTGGGGCTCTTCCTGGAGAAGGGGTTCGACGCGGTGTCGGTCGCCGAGGTGGCGGCGGCGGCAGAGATCTCCAAGCCGACGCTGTTCCGGTACTTCCCGGCCAAGGAGGATCTGGTGCTGTACCGGATCGCCGACCACGAGGGGGAGGCCGCGCGGGTGGTGGCCGGGGCGGAGGAGCCGCCGGTGGAGGCGTTGCGGCGGCACTTCCTGGACGGGCTGGAGCGGTCCGACCCCGTGACGGGGCTCAACGACCATCCCCAGGTGCTCGCCTTCCACGCCCTGCTCTACGGGACGCCTTCCCTGGTCGCCCGTGCGCACACGCACCAGGAGCGGTCGGAGGCCGCGCTGGCCGAGGTGCTCGGGGGTGATCTGGACGCGCGGCTGGCGGCCGGGCAGATCATGGCCGTACTGCGGGTGCTCGCGCTGGAGAACTGGCGGCGGATCGCGGCGGGGGAGCGGCTGGCGGACGTGCGGGCGGACGCGGTGGCGGCGGCGGAGCGGGCGTTCCGGTGGCTGGCGGCCGGGTTGCCGGCACGGTTCCGTGCCGAGCCTGAGTGATTCTGAGTTATAAATTTAACTCGGTTACGTTTTTGCCCTAGGCTCGGTGGAATGACGTCGACCGAACCTGCCCTTCAGCACGCACTCGACCGGGAACGCGCCCATCACGAGCGTTGCCGGGCCGCCCTCGCCGCGATGGTCGAGGGCGCCGGTGAACAGGTCGTCATCGGGGAGGACGTCTCCGCGTCCGGTGCCGACGCGGAGGTGCTCGGGTACCGGCTGCGCAGCCATGCCAAGTCCTTGCGCGAACTGCCCGAGGGGCCGTTGTTCTTCGGGGCCCTGCGGGGTGAGGACGGGCAGTTGCACATCGGGCGGCTGCGGATCTCCGAGCACCCGGCCGAACCGCCCCTCGTCGTCGACTGGCGCGCACCCGTCTCGCGTGCCTTCTACCAGGCCTCCGCCCGTGACCCGCAGGGCGTCGCCGTACGCCGGCGGTTCGGGTGGGCGCCCGGCAGCCGCGGGGACTCCGGCGACCTCACCGGCCTGGAGGACGAGCGCCTGGGGCAGGGGGAGGCCAGGGCCAGCGAGATCGTCGCCCGGGAGATCGAACGGCCCCGCGTCGGGCCCATGCGGGACATCGCCGCGACCATCCAGCCCGAGCAGGACGACCTCGTGCGCGGGGACCTGGCGATGTCGGTGTGCGTGCAGGGCGCGCCGGGCACCGGCAAGACGGCCGTCGGCCTGCACCGGGCCGCGTATCTGCTCTACACGCATCCGCAGCGCATCCGGCGCGGCGGCCTGCTGATCCTCGGGCCCAACCGCACCTTCCTCTCGTACATCGCGGAGGTCCTGCCGGCCCTCGGCGAGACAGGGGTGCGGCAGTCGACGCTCGCCGAGGAGATCGCCCGGTGGCCGGTCCGGGGCACCGACGACGAGCCCGCCGCCGTCGTCAAGCACGACGCCCGGATGGCGGAGGTACTGCGGCGGGCGCTGTACTCACGCGTGCGCACCGCGGGGGCGGGCTCGCTCGCCGTGCCGGACGGGTCGTACCACTGGCGGGTGCCGGACGGGGAACTGGCGCGGATCGTCGCGGACGTACGGGAGGAGGAGCCGCCGTACGGGGTCGGGCGGGAGCGGGTGCGGGCGCGGATCGTGCGGTGTCTGCGCGAGCGGGTGGAGCGGCGGGCCGGGCCGCCGACGAACGCCTGGGTGCGCCGGGTCGAGCGGTCCCGGCCGGTGTCCGCGTACCTCGACGCCGTCTGGCCCCGGGTGCGGCCGGAGGAGGTCGTGGCCGAACTGCTCACCGACCGCGAGGTGTTGGCCGGGGCGGCCGACGGTCTGCTGGACCGCGCCGAGCAGCGGGCGCTGCTGTGGCGCAAGCCGCCCCGGTCGTGGAAGTCGGCGCGCTGGTCGGCCTCCGATCTGGTGCTGCTCGACGAGGTGGCCGGGCTGATCGAGCACCCGGAGGGATACGGACATGTCGTCGTCGACGAGGCGCAGGACCTGTCCCCGATGGAGTGCCGGGCCATCGCCCGCCGGGCGCCTTTCGGCTCGCTGACGGTGCTGGGCGATCTGGCGCAGGGGACGACGCCGTGGGCGGCACGGTCGTGGCGGACGGTCTGGCGCACCTGGGGAAACCGGACGCGGCCGTGGTCGAACTGACCACGGGATTCCGTGTCCCCCAGGCCGTCGTAGGCCTCGCCAACCGGCTGCTGGAGCGGCTGGACGTGGACGTGCCGGCGGCCCGTTCGCTGCGCGGGGACGGGGAGTTGCGGATGCGGGAGACGGATCTGGACGGGGTGCCCACGGCGGTCGTGGACGCCGTACGGGACGCGCTGGGCCAGGAGGGATCGGTCGGGGTAGTCGTGGCGGACGCGGACCTGCCCCGCGTGCGGGCGGCCCTGGACGCGGCCGGTATCGAGGCGGCCGGGCCCGGGGAACTCGGCGCGCGGGTGGCCCTGGTGCCGGCGAGCGTGGTCAAGGGGCTTGAGTACGACCATGTCGTGGCTGTCGAGCCTGCGGCGATCGCCGAGGCCGAGGAACGGGGGCTGCACCGGTTGTACGTGGTGCTGACGCGGGCGGTGACGAGGCTGGAGGTTGTGCACGGGAGGCCGCTGCCGTTCGAGGACTGAACCGCATGTTCTGCCCGTCACCCCTGTGCCGCGAAGGGGCCGACCTCGGCGAAGGCCAGGGCGCCGAAGCGTTCGCCGATGCGGCGGTGGGTCGCGGCGTCCGGGTGGACGTGGTCGGGGAGGGGGAGTTCGGCCGCGTCGGACTCGCCGTAGAGGTCGAGGCCGTCGAGGTAGTGGAGGTTCGGGTCGTCGGCCGCGCGTTGCCGCACGATCCGGGCCAGTTCCTCCCGGATGACGCCGAGCGTGAGCTTCCCGGCGGCCGTCTCCGCCGGGTCGCCCATCGCGGCGAACAGCAGCCGGCCCTGCTCGATCTCGCTGAGGTCCGGGGCGGTGGGGCCGGGGGTGTCCTCGTGGATCGCGCAGTGGATGGGGGAGACGACCAGCAGCGGGGTGTCGGGGTGCCCGTCGCGGATCGTGTCGAGAAAACCGTGCACGGCCGGGCCGAAGGCGCGCAGTCGCATCACGTCCCCGTTGACGATGTTGATGCCCACCTTGACGCTGATCAGATCGGCCGGGGTGTCCCGCACGGCACGCGCGGTGAACGGGTCGAGCATCGCGCTGCCGCCGAAACCGAGGTTGACGAGTTCCACACCGCCCAGGGACGCGGCGATCGCGGGCCAGATGGCCGTGGGGCTCGCGGCGTCGGAGCCGTGGCTGATCGAACTGCCGTGGTGCAGCCACACCCTGCGGCCCCGGTCGGGCAGCGGCACCACCGGCGCGTCGGTGCGCAGGGCGATCAGCTCGGTGGTCTCGTTGTGCGGCAGCCAGATCTCGACGTCCTTCTCACCCGCGGCCAGACCGGTGAAGCGGACGGTGCCCACCGGGCCCGGCGTGACCTCGCCGGCCCAGGTGGCCATGTCGACCGTGAGGACGTTGCCGCCGGTCCCGGAGGCCTGGCCGGCCGGGCGGCCGTCGACGAGCAGGTCGTACAGGCCGTCCGGGCGGGACGGGAAACCGACGTAGTCGCGCTTGGTGCGCAGCGTGTCGAGTTCGACGGCCGTGGCGGCGGTACGGAAGGCGAGCCGTACGCCGGAGGGCTGGGCCTCGGCCATGGCCAGCTGGGCGTTGGTGTTCTGGGCGCGGGCCCGGGCGGGCAGCCGGTGCGGGAGCAGGCCGTGCTCGGTGCGCTCCAGGTCGAGGGCGCCGCGCAGCAGGTCCGCCGTGAGCGGGGTGGTGATCCAGTCGTGCTCGGTGTGCTCGGTGTGATCGGTGTGCATGGTGTCAGCCTCGGGGGTCCGTGGGGGGTGCGGGCCAGTTGCGCAGCAGCGTGTCGAGGGCGTCGATGATCCGGACCCAGGTGTCGTCGGTGCCGGGGGCGCTGTGGTCGAACCCGCCGCCCAGCTCCAGGCTGACGTAGCCGTGGAAGACGCTGCCCAGCAGCCGTACCGCGTGGGTCTGGTCCGGTTCCGTCAGGTCGTAGCCGCGCAGCAGTGCCCGGGTCATCTGCGCGTGCCGGACGCCCGCGCTCGCGGCCGCCGTCCGAGGGTCGAGCCGCAACTGGGCCGCGGCCCAGCGGCCGGGGTGTTCCCGGGCGTAGTCGCGGTAGACGTCGGCCAGGGCCGCCAAGGCGTCCTTGCCGGCCCGTCCGGCCAGGGCGTCGGCGGCCCGGTCGGCCATTTCCGCGAGCGCCAGCAGGGCGATTCTGGTCCGGAGGTCCTGGGAGTTCTTCACGTGCGAGTACAGGCTCGCGACCTTGACGTCGAAGCGCCGGGCGAGCGCCGAGACGGTCACCCCGTCGAAGCCGACCTCGTCGGCGAGTTCCGCGCCAGCCTCGGTCAGACGCTCCGGTGTGAGCCCCACTCGTGCCATACGACCTCTCCCTTGCACCTGAAGGGATTGTGCATCTGCCTAATACCTATAGGCAAACAATCTGCGATCTTAGGCACCCTGGAGGGCGCGCCGGGCGGGCGCTCGCAGCCTCCTTCCCCGCCTGGTCAGACCCCAGGGCTTCAGGACCGAGATCACCGTCATGAAGACGTAGGCGGACAGCGAGACGACCGGCCCCATCAGCACGTCCCCGGCGTCGGGCAGCGGACCGCCCGCGGCGACGGCGGCGACCGCGGAGTTCACCCCGGGGCGCAGGGCGAACACCGTGGCGGTGGTCGTGGCGAGGGTCAGCCAGAACTTCGTCCAGACCCACCGGTGCCGCGTCAGACCCCATGGCGTCCCCAGCGACAGCACCAGACCGCTGAGGAGCGTGAGGAACGCGACGGGGAGCAGCAGCCAGTCCGCGAAGAGCCTCATGGCCCGGACGGACGCCTCCACGGTCACGTGGGACCCGGTCGTGGCCGCGGTGGCCCCGAGCGCGAGCAGCCCGAGCGTGAGCCCGAGCCAGCTCGCGGAGGCGATGACGTGGACGACCAGCACGGTCCGGCGGGCGGGGCGGCCGAGTTTCGGGTTCATGGGGAACACGCTGCCGGGGCGGCGGGGTGAGGTCGTCTCACGGCGGGAGTATTCCGGCGTACTGGCGTCGGCGTACGGGGTGGGTGTCAGTGCCGTCGTCTAACTTCGCGGCATGACCGAGCCCTCCCACCTCACCGCCGTCCGGGAGTCCTACGACACCGTCGCCGCCGACTACGCCCGACTCGTCAAGGAACCAGCCGAGTTGGACCCCGTCTCCCGCGCGATGCTGGCCGCCTTCGCCGAACTCGCCCGCCCTCTCGGGCCGGTCGCCGACCTGGGCTGCGGCCCGGGCAAGGTGACGGCGCACCTGGCCGCCCTGGGAGTGCCGGTGTTCGGCGTGGACGTGTCACCGAGGATGATCGAACTGGCCCGGGCGGCGTACCCGGGGCTCCGTTTCACCGTCGGCTCGATGACCGCGCTGGAGACCGGCGAGGGCGAACTCGGCGGCATCCTGGCGTACTACACCGTCCACCACACCCCACCGCAGTGGCTGCCGACCGTGTTCGCCGAGTTCCACCGCACCCTCGCGCCCGGCGGCCAACTGATGCTGGCCGGCCATCTGGGCAACGGCGAGCACCTGCGCCCGACGCGCGCGTACGGCGACCATCCGGTGTCCTACGAGTCGCATCTACTGCCCCCGGACCGGATCGCGGAACTGCTCCGGCAGGCGGGGCTGGTGATCACGACGCGGGTGGTGCAGGAACCGGAGGGCGGGGCGAAGAGGCGGGCGGGGACGTTCCTGGCGTATAAGCCGCGGTAGTGGAGCGGGGGTGGTGGCTACGCCCGTGCGGCTCCTTCAGGCGTTCGGTTCGTTCTCATCGGGCGAGCTTCCGGCCGGTTGCTCCACCACGAAGGAACCCTTGCCTCGCACAGTGACGATCAGGCCGCGCTCGCGGAGCTCCTGTGCGGCCCGTCGCGCGGTGAGTCGTGCCACGCCGTACTCGTCGGCGAGGTGGTTTTCGGAGGGGATGGGCCTGTCCGGCGCCAGCTCTCCGCGTGCGATCTTCCCGGCGATCACGTCGGCCAGCTGTACGTAGAGCGGCCTGGCGCTCATCGGGTCCAGCGAGGTCTTTGGCGCTTCGTTATCGCTCATACGTCCAACGTAGAGCGGTAGAGATCTGCCCGATCGTGTGGATCCCTCTGTACTTGTATGTAGAGGGCTATACCCAGGTGTAGCGTCAAAACGGAAAGACCCCGGCGAGGTGGCTAGACCTCCCGGGGCATGGCCAACGCTGAAACAGGAGCGTCGACGTGCCCGACCTTATCCCCCGCGCCCTCCACTGGCTGCGCCTCCTCTTCGCCCCCGGCACCGGGAAACGGCGCCGGGGCCGCCCTCACCGTCACCTCTTCCCTCACGTGCACCTCATCCTCGTAAGCTGCCCCTCCGTCCCGCAGCTCCCCCGCCACCGCTCCCCGTACGGCCTGCACAGTCCCCTCGACGGCACCGCCTCCGCCCTGGTCCGCCCCTACCTCGCCGCCGACCTCGGGATCGATCTCGACCAGCACCTGATCGGCGCGGAGAAGGTGGCAGCCTGATGGAATCCGCGAACGGTCACCCGCATGGCACACCCGTACCCCGGCTTCTGCCCTGGCGGTCCCTCGACGGCAACCCCTGCTACCTGGTGACGGACAATCACGGCAGCCGCCTCTCCCGTCTTGCCGACGAGCTAGAGGCCGTACAACTGACCACCGGCACCGATGTGCTCGGCCTCGCCCGCAAGGTGCTGGACGACCCCAACTCGCCCTGCACCGAGGTCCGATTCGCCGGCCACCGTCTCGCCGAGTGCCTGACCGATGCCCTGCGGGTCGCGGAGTCCCGGGGGATGCGCCTGCCGGTACCGGATACTGAGGACGCCTGAGAGGGCTACCCGCCGTGTGTCCACACCCGCAACGGTCCGATCGGCTCGAAGCCGTGCCGGAGGGCGACCGCCAGTTCGTCACCCTGCTCGTAGCCGACGACGGGCAGGGTGGGGAAGAGCCGGGCGAGCGCGTGCAGGACGAGTGGCCAGGCCGCGTCGGTCCCACCGTCCCGCCCGAAGACGTTCGAGACACCGACCACGTGCTCACTGCGGGTCGCCACCGCTCCGGCGACCACTCGGTCGTCGTCGGCGGCGGCGTCGGACCGGCCCAGGATCACGAAGGTCTCCGGGTCGGCGAGCAGCCCGGGCCGGAACAGGTCCGCGTCCCCGGCCCCGTCGTCCCAGGCCAGTGCCCAGGCACGCAGGGTGCCCGGGTCGCCCGCCACGTCCCAGGCGAGATCGGGTGACGCGGTGGGCGCCCCGGCAGGCCGGTGGATCCACTGCGCCTCGAACAGCACCCGGAACCCGGCCTCCGCCAAGTCGATGTCGCCGAAGCTGTCCTTGACCGAGGCGCCGGGCGCGGCCGTGTCGATCCGTGTCACGAGCGCGTCTGGGCCGGCGCCCGGCTCCAGCGTCACCGCGTCGGGGTAGTAGAGCGGCGTCCGTGCGGGGGCGGACCAGGCCTCGGCTCCGAACTCGCCCGTCACTCCGTGCGCCCGGCACATCGCCGCACACCACTCGGCGTTGTTCCGGGCCGCGGCGCGGAGGAGCGGGAGATCCTGCGAAGTCGTCACGAGGGCGGATCATGGCCGTCCCCGACCCGATTCGTCGAACGATTTTGCGACCAGCGCTTCTAGGGTGTGCAGGGCCCGGAGTTCCCCACCGATCGGCCCGGAGGCGCCATGACCCCGCTGATGAAGCTGAGCGCGATCACCCTGGACTGCCCTGATCCGCTCGCCCTGGCGGCGTTCTATCAGCAGGCCACCGGACTCGGACTTCACCCGAAGTCGAACGCCGACTTCGCCTCTCTGGACAGTGCGGGCGGACTCTCCATCGGCTTTCAGCGGGTCGACGACCACCGGCCACCGAGCTGGCCCGCCCCGGCCGTTCCGCAGCAACTGCACTGCTGCTTCCGGGTCGTCGACCTGGACGAGGCCGAGGCCCGGCTGCTGGAACTGGGCGCGGGCCGGCCGGATCAGCAGCCGCAGCAGGACAGATGGCGCGTCCTCACGGATCCGGCCGGGCACCCCTTCTGCATCGTCGGGGGCCTGTCGTGAACGGCCACGCATCTCCCCCTGCCGCCGCCGACCGGGCCATCGCGCTGCTGCACCAGCTCGGTGCCGCCGAGATCGCCCATCCGGGCGGCACGCTCGTCGCCCATCTCCAGCGGGTACACAGCCGGCTCGCCGTCTGGGGCGCCCGTCCGGCCCTCCAACTCGCGGGCCTGAGCCACGCCTTCTACGGCACCGACGGCTTCCCCACCGCCCTGCTGTCTCCGGACGGCCGCTCCGACCTCGCCGAGGTGATCGGTGCCGAGGCCGAGGCGATCGTGTATCTCTACGCGTCCTGCGACCGGCAGGCCACCTATCCGACCCTCGCGGATGCCGACGGGCCGTTCCGGGACCGGTTCACCGGCCGCCTCCACACTCCGGATCCTCGACATCGACGAGACTTCGCGGAACTGTCCGTCGCCAACGAACTCGACCTCGCCCGCATCGACTCGGCCTTCCGGGAGAAGTGGGGCCCCGGACTCCTCACCCTGTTCACCCGTTTCCGGCCCCTGCTGAGCGAGCCAGCTTGGGCGGAGTGTCAGGCGGTGCTTGCCTCGGCCCGTGCGGGGCCGAGTGGATCAGTGCGAGGGCAGAGCTGATGTTTTCTCAGCGACGACCCAGGAGCTCGGTGATCCTCAGGAACCCGTCGGTGCCGTGGCCCCGTCCGATGGCTCGGCGGGCCATGCCCTCGGCCGCGCGCATCACTCCCGCGTCGATGCCGTGCGCCTCGGAGGTGTGGACGATGTGTGCCATGGACGAGACGGCCGAGGTGATCGGGTTGCCGTCGCCGGAGTAGTTGCCGTTGTCGGCTTCTTCTGCGGCCTCCTGGAAGATCGGCGGGAGGATGTCGCCGATGCCCTTGGCGAACGGTGCCAGCTCACGTCCGGTGATGCCTTCGGCCCGCGCCACCGCCAGTGCGTGCGCATAGCCCGCCATCGCGGTCCAGAAGATGTCGAGCAGCGCGATGTCGTAGGCCGCGGCCCGGCCGATGTCCTCGCCGAGGTGGGTGTGGGTGCCGCCCAGCGCCTCCAGGGCGGGCCGGACCTCGCGGTAGAGGTCTTCCGGGCCGCTGTGCAGGAACACGGCGGCAGGAGTTCCGATGGTCGTGGTCGGTGTCATGATCGCGCCGTCCAGGTAGCGGACACCGTGCTCAGCGGCCCACGCCGCGGCGTCTCGGGCCCGGTCCGGTGTGTCGGCGGTCAGATTGACCACCGTGCGCCCCTTGAGCGCGCCGGTGACCGCTTCTCGCCGCAGAATGGCGTCCACCGCGTCGTAGTTCACCACGCAGACCACGATCACACGGCTCGCGGCAACCGCCTCCTCGACCGACCGGACGCTGACCGCGCCCCGCGTGGCCAGCTCACGGTCCCGGCCCGGCGTACGGTTCCAGACCGTGGTCCGTCGGCCGGCGTCCAGGAACGCGCCCGCCAGGGATCTGCCCATCGGCCCCAAGCCGAGGACGGTGACGGCAGACTCTTCGGTGTGTGAGGACATCGCTCAACTCCCATGAAAGATACCGGCAAACTATTACGAAAGGGGCGAAAGTGACGCGCAGTCGTGCCCAGGACCCGAATGTCTGCGGGGTCACCGCGGCGATCGCCGTGATCGACGGAAAGTGGAAGACGGCTCTGCTCTGGCTGCTGGAGTCGGGTCCGCACCGCCCGGGCGAACTGCGTCGGCTGCTGCCGGGGCTCAGTGAGAAGGTGCTGACTCAGGCGCTGCGCGAGATGGAGGCCGACGGGCTGGTGCACCGGGAGGTGCACGACGTGCTTCCGCTGAAGACCACGTACTCGTTGACCGCGTTCGGCCGAGAGCTGTCCGAGGCGCTTGCTCCCCTCTCCGACTGGGGCCACCGCCGCCTGGAAAAGCTCGCCGACACACGGTCGGTCTCATGACCCATCGCCTCGTCACCTCGCTTCTCACCAGCGTCTGACGACCCTCCGGCCGCCCTTCACCAGGGTCGCTCCCATGGCCGGTCATCGCCAAGTACCCACAAAAAGGTGGCTACTCAGGGTTGTGCGTCGTCGCGTCGGCGGTGACTGTGCCAGAGATTCCTGAGGGCCTCGAGTTCGGTTCGGGGGAAGTGCTCGCCCCATGTGCCGCGGTAGCCGCTCTCGCCATAGGACCGAGCCACCTCGTCGAAGCAGCGGACCGCGGCTCGGACGAGTGCGTCGATGGAGAGATGGGCTGACCAGATCTCGGTGCCCTTCTTGTCGTGATCGCTGCCGTGCCGCAGCTCCAGCACGCGGACCCAGCTGTCGTCGCCTTCGCGGTAGAAGATCCAGCGGTAGGCCGTTGGTTCGGCTTCGAACTGTGCGCGGGTCTCCGTCTGGCCGGCGACGAGCCGGGACAAGGCGGTCAGCAACTCCTCCGGAGCACTGGTGATGCAGGACGCGGTGAGCTCCGCTTTCGCCTGGTGACCCTCAACGGTGCAGCCGGCCCAGCCGTGTCCATCCAGCGTCCAGGTCATGCGCATGCTTGCTGTCATGTCTGCTGCAGCCCGACATGGCCGCCGGACCGAAAGACGGCGGACATCCCCAAGTCCCTGTCATACGCGTGCCAGACCCGCTCGCCTTCCCAGCCCTGGTGATCCGCAGCGAGCCCGGCGACGAAGGCCGCAAGATCAGCGTCCCTGATCCAGGCAACAACCTCCTCGGCGCGCGCGGTCAGGCCGGGAGCCCAGGCCTCGACCCCGTATCGCACGCAGCCGTCATCGAACGGCGCCTGTTCGCTGAGCCGCACCCCGATGGCCGCGTTGTCCAGGGAGCGGATGGTCACGCCGGGCTCATCGGTGATGCCGTCGTCCGGGGAGGTCATGGGCGAACGCTAGGACGGCACCATGCGCGAGGTCATTCGAATTCATCGGTGTGGCGGACGGGCCACGGGTGTGCGCGGGTCCGAAGGTTATTCCGGGGGGGGGGCGCTGGAACAACAAGGAGAAGTGTGCCGGCGAGGTGCCGGGTGTGGCTTGTGTTTCGAGGAGTAGTTGGCCCTGCCGCCGCCGAGGCGGTCGCACTATGGAGCGTGCCGTCCAAATCGGGCTTCACGAGTAATGCCATCGCGGCGATGGTGCCCGAAGCGGGCCGTGTGCAGTCGCTCACGCCTGAGCTGATTGAGGTCGAAGGTTAGGCCGTCATTAAGCGTTTCTTCGTAGACACGATCAACTACGAGCAAACGGGGTGCGAGCTCCATGTGTGTGTCGGGGATGAGCAAGCTGTCGTACAGGGTGAGTCAGTAACCGACTTGTATGACACGACAGGACTTGTGCTCGGACCCTTGTCGCACTTGGTGTAGGACGCCGTCAGTCTCTACGGGCGGCGGGCCAGCAAGTGTGTGTCGAGGAAGCCGCGCTCGGACGCTGGGTCGTGGAGCAACCGAGCCACCGTTACGAGCCCAGACTCGGCCAGCAACTTGGCAAACTGCTCCGCCGGCCAGCTGTAGGCGGGCGCTACCTTGTGATCGAAGCGGACCGGCTCTGGCCCCTCGGTGCCGAAGAAGGACACCAGGAGCAGACCCCCTGGTGCCAGAACACGCACCTGCTCAGCGAGTAGCGCGGGCAGTTCTTCAGGTGGGGTATGGATCATCGAGTAGTGGGCCAGCACTCCACCGAGCGCGCCATCCCCGACCGGCAGGGCCTCCATTCGCGCTTCGTCGAACCGCAGCGTTGGCTGGGCCCGCCGAGCGTGGTCGATCATGGCCGGGGAGAGGTCGATTCCGAAGGCGTCCAGCCCCAAGTCTTGCAGCATGGCCGTCAGATGACCGGGTCCGCATCCGACGTCGGCTACGCGCAAGTTCCCCGTGTCACGCACGAGCTCGGCGAAGGTGCCGATCATATTCCGGGCGAACGGCCGCGTCTCCAACCGACTAGTGAACATCGACGCATAGAGCTCGACGACCCCGTCGTAGGCTGTCCTGGTCTCATCCTGGTGTTCTAACACGGGCAGGAAGCTACACCCCCGCCCTTCACTGCCCAGGCCGCGAGGCGGGAAAGGTCAGGGCTGGGTGGTCCGGAACGCGAGATACCGGCGGAAGGCTTCGTGGCTGTCGGGAGTGAAGCGCCACTCCAACAGGGCCGAGCCGAGCTCCGGCTCGGTCAGCCAGCCATGCCAGGCGACCTCATCGGGATCGGGGACCACGGCGTCCGGCACCACGGCTTCGTGCACACCGAGCCAGTGAGGGCTCAGACCGCTGCGGTTGATGAACGTGAACAGCAGGCGCGGCAGCGCACGAATGCCCAGCTCTTCGGCCAGCTCCCGCGCGGCGGCCTGTTCATAGGACTCGCCGACATTTGCGGCGCCACCGACCTCGACCTCATAGAGCCCGGGGAAGCGCGACACCTGCTCCGACCGCCGGTGGACGAGGATCCGGCCACGATCATCACGACACACCGTCACGGCGACCCGATGCAGCCAACCCTCCCGGATGGCCTCCCGACGGCTGACCACCCCCAGCACGCGATCTTGACCATCGACACGCTCCACCAATTCATCCACGCCGCACACCCTGGCAGAGCCCACCGACAACGCCGCCTCTCGGCGACCCGCGCGGCCGACCCAAGAGCACCTGCACCAGGAGGCCGGACGCGGATGACGACAGTTGTCGTGCAAATACGACACCTATCGTGCTCAGGCTCAGTCGTCGTCCCGCGTGGCGTGGCGCACTATTGCAAGCGGGTGCTTGCAATAGTTAGCGGGATGCGGCACCGTGGAGGCATGGCATCGCTCAACGTCGGCAATCTCGGTGACTACCTGCGCGAGCAGCGGCGCAACGCGCAGCTGTCGCTGCGGCAGCTCGCCGATGCCGCCGGGGTGTCCAATCCGTATCTGAGCCAGATCGAGCGCGGGCTGCGCAAGCCGAGCGCGGAGGTGTTGCAGCAGGTCGCCAAGGCCCTGCGGATCTCCGCCGAGACGTTGTACGTCCGCGCCGGCATTCTGGACGCCGAGCGGGACCGGGACGAGGTGGAGACGCGTGCCGTCATCCTCGCGGACCCGACGCTGAACGAGCGGCAGAAGCAGGTGCTGCTGCAGATCTACGAGTCCTTCCGCAAGGAGAACGGGTTCGGGACCGGCGACGGCGCGGACGGCTCCGCAGACTCGGCTTACGTCGGCGTCGTGGTCGGTGAAGGCGCGGCGGATGCGGACGGGGACGCCCCGGACGGCGGCACCGAGATACCCAGACGCACTCGCACGGCCGACGGCGGGCAGCCCGCCGAGGGCCTGACCCGCATGGCCGACGGCGGCGAGCCCGCAGGCGGCCGCGTCAGCGGGAAGGACGGCGGCACGTCCGCCAGCCGCCGCACCCGCAAGAACAACGGCGGTACGCCCGCCGCCCGCCGGACCCGCAAGAGCACCGGCGGTACGCCCACGACTCGCCGGACCCGCAAGGCCACCGGCGGCAGTGACACCGACCCGCAGCAGACGGCCGGCTGAGCCGGACCAGGGCACCGGCCGCTCCGCTGCGGATCACACCACCCTCAGCCGAACCCTCAAGCGAGACAGAATCCGGGAGGACCCTCACCATGGCCATCACCGACGACCTGCGCAAGACCCTCAGCGACCCGACTCCGCTCTACTTCGCCGCCGGCACCGCCGACCTCGCCCTCCAGCAGGCGAAGAAGGTGCCGGCCCTGGTGGAGCAGCTGCGGGCCGAGGCTCCGGCGCGGATCGACGCCGTACGCAACACCGACACCAAGGCCGTCCAGGAGAAGGCCTCCGCCCGGGCCAAGGAGGCCTCCGCCCGCGTCAAGGAGACGCAGGAGACCCTGCAGACCAAGGTCACGGGGTTCATCGGCTCCCTCGACGCCGACTTCAAGAAGCTCGGCAACAACCTCGACGCGGACCTGAAGAAGTTCGGCGAGAACGCCCAGGACTTCGCGCTGCGCGGGGTCGGCGTGGCCGCCGAGTACGCCGTCAAGGCCCGGGAGACCTACGAGAAGGTCGCCGAGCACGGTGAGCAGGCCGTGCGCACCTGGCGCGGCGAGGCCGCCGAGGGCATCGAGGACGTCGCCGAGGGCGTCGAGGAGCTGGCCGTGGCCGTCGAGCCGAAGCCGGAGCCGGTCGAGGTCAAGGAGGAGCCGGCGAAGCCCGCCGGCGCCAAGGCCCAGGCCGCCCCGGAGAAGAAGGCGCCCGCCGCCAAGAAGGCTCCGGCGCGCAAGCCCGTCGCCAAGAAGACGCCGCCGGCGAAGTAGGCACGGAGGCCGACGCGGGCCGGGCACCCTGGGGGTGCCCGGCCCGTTGTACGGGTACGGTGACCGCGTAGGGACGAGCCGAGTCTGGTGGTGGATGTTGTGCTGATGCAGGGCTTCACAGGGTTGATGTGGCTTCTGAGCATGGCCCTGATCATTTTCAGCGGCTTCGCGCTGTTCGACGCCGCCGTGCGGCGGGAGGACGCGTACCGCGCGGCCGACAAGAAGACCAAGCCGTTCTGGCTGATCATCCTCGGTCTGGCCTTCGTGGTGAACCTGCTCTTCCCGATCCTGTCGTTCCTGCCGATCATCGGGCTCATCGCGACGATCGTGTACATGGTCGACGTCCGCCCGGCCATCCGCGCGCTCCCCGGCGGCGGCCGGAGCCAGCGGGGTTCCAGCAGCGACGGCCCGTACGGCCCCTGGAACGGCGGCCGGTAACCCCTCCGGAAGGCGCCCCCTGGCCCGCTGGCCTCCTAGCCCCCTGGCCTCCGGCCTCCTGGCCTCCGGCCTCCGGCCCCCTGGCCCCCTGGGCAGCGCCGGATCCTGGCTACGGCACCCGGTCCAGCAGCAGTACCGCCACGTCGTCCGTCAGCTCGCCACCGTTGAGCGCGCGCACCTCGTTCACCGCCGCCCGCAGCAGCCGCTCGCCCCGCAGTCCCTCGGCGAACTGGCGGCGGATCATCTCGGTCATGCCGTCCTGGCCGAGCCGCTCCCGGCCCCGGCCGATATGGCCCTCGATCAGGCCGTCCGTGTAGAGCATCAGGCTCCACTCGGCACCCAGCTCCACCTGCATACGCGGCCAGCGGGCACCCGGCAGCAGCCCGAGGGCCGGTCCGTTGTTGTCGTACGGCAGCAGGCGGGCCGGTTTGCCCGGGCGGGCCACCAGCGGCGAGGGGTGGCCCGCCAGGCACAGGCCGGCGCGGCGGCCGTCGGGCGCGATGTCCACCGTGCACAGCGTCGCGAAGATCTCGTCGTCGGCCCGCTCGTGCTCCAGCACCTGCTGCAGCGTGCCCAGCAGCTGGTCGCCGCACAGGCCCGCCAGCGTCAGCGCGCGCCACGCGATCCGCAGCTCCACCCCGAGGGCGGCCTCGTCCGGGCCGTGGCCGCACACGTCACCGATCATCGCGTGCACGGTGCCGTCCGGGGTGCGGACGACGTCGTAGAAGTCACCGCCGAGCAGGGCGCGCGAGCGGCCCGGGCGGTAGCGGGCGGCGAACCGCAGCGGAGAGCCCTCCAGCAGCGGGGTCGGCAGCAGACCGCGCTCCAGGCGGCGGTTCTCCTGGGCCCGCAGCCGGCCCTCGGCGAGCCGGCGCTCGGCCGACTCGGAACGCTTGCGCTCCACCGCGTAGCGGATCGCGCGGCTCAGCAGCCGGCCGTCCAGCTCGTCGCGGAACAGGTAGTCCTGGGCGCCCACGCGCACCGCCTCCGCGCCGCGCTCGGCGTCGCCCGACGCGGTCAGCGCCAGGACGGCGTGCCGGGGCGCGAGCTCCAGCACGTGCTTGAGCACGGCGAGCTCGTCCTCGGAGTCGCTGTGGCCCGGCGCCGGCAGCGCGAGGTCCAGCAGGATGCAGTGGACGTCGTCGGTCAGCAGCCGCCCGGCCTCGGTCAGATTGCGGGCCGTGCGGACGCGGATCGGCTTGCCTGCCTGGTCGAGCATGTCCGGCACGATCGGCGAACCGGCCGGGTCGTCCTCGATCAGCAGCAGGGTCAGATTGGTGTGGGCGGTGTTGTTCTCCACCTTCTCCGTGATGTTCCCGGCGGTGTCCGGCGTGCGCGGGGCCGCGCTCGAGGCGTCCGTGACGGAGCCCTCGGCGGGTCCGCCGCACGGGGACGCGGCCTGCGCCTGACCACTCTCCACGGCCGGGATCGCTCTCTGCCGCGGTATGGGTACGGGCATTGTCTTGGGTTCCTTCCCTCCCCCCGAGGGCATGGCGGGGGCGAGGGACCTCGACCCACCGACGGGGACCATAGCGGGTGTCGGCGCCGCATAGGAATGGTGTGAGCCACGCCGCCGCGCCATCGGCCAGTGTCATATGCCGCGATATGTACCGCAGTTGGACAGGCCGGAGATGCTGCGGAGATGACGAACGTCACGCCGACACCGCGTGGGTCGGGGACCCCGGCGTGCGGTGGGTCACGTGGGCCGGGTCACCAAAGGTGCCCGATGCCCGATATGTTCACCCGGCGTCGGTGCCGGGATCCGGCCTTACGACCCCGAGGATAGGCATGGATCCCGCTCCCGCGACGGTGATGTCCCGCCCGGGGCGCGGGGCGTGCACCATCGCCCCGTCGCCGATGTACATCGCGACATGGCTGGCGTCGTCGAAGTAGATGATGAGGTCGCCGGGCCGCATGTCCTGGACGTCGATGTGCCGCAGCCGCTTCCACTGCTCCTGCGAGGTGCGCGGTATGCCGCGGCCGGAGGATATCCAGGCCTGTGAGGTCAGCCCGGAGCAGTCGTAGGTCGTCGGGCCCTCGGCGCCCCACTGGTACGGCTTGCCGATCTGGGCCGTGGCGTACTCGACGGCCTTCCTGCCCTGCTTGGACGCCTTGCCGTTGATCTCGTCGAGGATGCCGGAGCCGAGCCAGGCGGACTGCGCCTTGGCCGCGGCCTGCTTCTCCAGCTCGGCGAGGCGCTTCTGTTCGTCCTTCCGCAGCTCGGACTCGACCTTCTCCGCCTGCTTGATCTGCTTCTCGATCTTCTTCTGCGCGGCGGCCTTGGCCTTGCGGCCCGCCTCCAGCTTCTTCCACTGCGCGGAGGCGTCCTTGGCGTACTGCTCCAAGTCCTGCTGGGTGCGGGCCAGTTCGCCGATCAGGCCCTTGGCCGCGTGCTGGCCCTGGCGGACCCGGACCGCTCCTTCGAGGAACTCCTGCGGGTCGTCGCTGAGCGTCAGATGGGCCTCGGGCGGCAGTCCGCCCCCGCGGTACTGCGCGGCGGCCGAGGCACCGGCCCGGTCCTTCAGCTCGGCCAGCCTCTCCTTGCCCTTGACGATCTTCTTGGCCAGTTCGACGATCTCGGCGGACTGCTTGTCCGCCTTCTCCTCGGCGGCGTTGTACTCGTCGGTGGCACGGCCCGCGGCGCGGTAGAGCTTGTCGAGCTTCTCGCGTACGGCCTCGAGGTCCTTGCTGGGCCCGGGCGTTGAACTCGCGCTCGGCGTGGGGGAGGGGCTCGGACTGGCGAACGCCGTGCCCGGTGCCGCCAGCACGGTGATCGCGCAGACCACGGCCACAGCCGTCGCGATCAGGCCACGCTTGCCCGTTCCCATACCTCAGCCCCCAACTGATTAACCGTCAGTAACATCCGGTTCGCCTGGGATGCTGCCATGCCGGCGCCCAAAGCGACAGGGGTAGTGCTTCCCGCCACTCCCTCATCGGTATGCCCCCGGCATGACGATCTCCCCGCCTGTGTGACGAACGACTCAAAGAGATCGTTCCCGGCGGGCCATGCCGGTGCGCTCAACCCCGCGGCGCCAACGCCTCCCACCGCACCGTCACTTCGCCCTGCCGCCACCGCACCGGCCCGTCCGCCACCGGCCAGTCCGCCCTCAGGTCCCGTACCGCCCGGATCCACCGCTGGCGGGCGCCGTAGGAGGCGTAGGGCGCGGCGGCCGCCCAGGCGCGGTCGAAGTCGCGCAGGAAGGCGTGCACCGGCTCGCCCGGGACATTGCGGTGGATGAGCGCCTTCGGCAGGCGTTCCGCCAGGTCCGAGGGGCGTTCCAGGGAGCCCAGCCGGGTCGCGAAGGTGACCGTGCGCGGCCCCTCGGGGCCGAGCGCGATCCACACGTGCCGCCGCCCGATCTCGTCGCAGGTCCCCTCGACCAGCAGTCCGCCGCGCGCACCGGTGGCCGGGTCGGCCGGGGCGAGCCGCCCGCACAGCCGCTCCCACACGGCCGCGACCTCGCCCTCCTCGTACTGCCGCAGCACGTTCGCCGCCCGGACGAGCAGGGGCCGCTGCGGGAGGGGGATCTCGAAGCCGCCGTGCCGGAACACGAGCCCCGCCCGCTCGTAGGGCAACGCCGCCGCGACCCGGGCGGGCTCGATCTCGACGCCCACCACGCGCGTGCGTGGCGCGACCGTACGCAGACGGTGCAGCAGCTCGACGGCTGTCCAGGGGGCGGCGCCGTACCCGAGGTCGACCGTCACGGGGTCGGCGGCGCGGCGCAGCTCCGCGCCGTGCGTGGCCGCGATCCAGCGGTCCATACGGCGCAGGCGGTTCGGGTTGGTCGTCCCACGCGTCACCGTGCCCACGACGCGGGGGCGGGTCGCTGCGCGGGATGTCATGCGTACGAGGGTATGCGGCCCTCAGGAGTGGCTCCCGGGTGTCCCCGGGAACGGCGGTGGCGCCCGAGGACACCCGGGAGCCCGCGAGAACCGCGTCAGTCCTGGCGGACGATGTTCCTGCCCGGCCCGCCGGAGAGCGTGTCCGCGCCGGGTCCGCCGTACAGCTCGTCGTCGCCGCTGTTCCCCCAGATCCGGTCGGCGCCGCCGTTCCCGTGCAGGATGTCGTTGCCCCTGCCGCCGTAGATCTCGTCGTCGCCGGCACCGCCGTAGACCGTGTCGTCACCGTCGTCGGCGCGCAGGATCTGGTCGCCCGCGCCGCCGTGCAGGACGTCGTCGCCCGCGCCGCCGTCCACGATCTCGCCGTCGGCGCCCGCGTAGAGGGTGTCGTCGCCTGCCCCGCCGCCCGCGTACCCCAGCGCGCCCGCCCTGATGGTGTCCTCGCCCGCGCCGCCCCGCACCGACGCGCCGTCGACGCGGCTGCCGGTGGTGCCGGTCCACCGGTCGTCGCCGTCGCCCAGTTCGACCGCGTTGAAGTAGTAGACCTGGTCGGTGGCGTTGTCGAAGGAGGCGGTGTCGGCGCCGTCGCCGAGGTCCATCTCCATGGAGGTGAGCGGGGACTGGCTCTCGGGAGCCTCGACCGTGCAGGAGATCTTGGTCTTGTCCGCGCTGTCGGGGTGGCCGCAGCCGGCCCCGGCGCTGATCGGGACGACGTCGTCGATCACATAGGTGAACCGGGAGCGGTCGCCGGTGAAGGACTGGGCGATGGTCACCTTGTTGGCCTGCCCGGGGGCGGCCGTGTAGGTGAGCTGCCAGCCGTACTCGTTCACCGAGGCGGTGGCCGTCGGCTGCGCGGCCCCGGCCGGGCCCGCGAGGGCGATCGGGACGGCCAGGCCGATGCCGAGAAGGGGCGTCAGAACCGTCGCCGCGCGTAACGTCCGGCGGCCGATGAGGCGAGAGGGCATTGCATAACCTCCGTGAGGCAGTGGTCGATCCTTTCGTTGGTTGTGACCGGTGGGGCAGGAGCCCGGTTGTCCGAGGCACCGGGATCGACAGTCTTTTCACGCCGGGGACAACGCCCGTGACCTGCGATTTCCGATCGAGTTCACCGGCCCGTCACGCTCCCGGGCCCGGCGGGCAAGGGAGCCCGTCCGGGGCCCATCCGGAGCCCATCCGGAGCCCTGCGGGGAAGCCCTTCGGGAGCTCCACGCCCTCGAACGGTTGAGCGGTGAGCGGTAATGATTCGGTAAAAGTCGCGAACAGGGAATCGAACGGGGAAATGGAGCGCCCCCCTCCGGTGTTCAGTCCCGTGCAGGGCACAGCGCGTCCTGCGCGAGGCATGCCCGGAGCGAGGAGGAACGCCACGTGAGCCAGTACATCGGCAGGCTCGGGCGGCGCTCCGCGTCCGCGCCCGCGCGTCTGAGGCTGCACCGCAGGCCCCGCCGGGTGGCCATGCTCTCCGTGCACACCTCCCCGCTCCACCAGCCGGGCACCGGCGACGCCGGCGGCATGAACGTCTACATCGTGGAGCTCGCGCAGCGCCTCGCCGCGCAGGGCGTCGAGGTGGAGATCTTCACGCGCGCGACCGCGGCCGCCCTCCCGCCGACCGTCGAGCTGGCCCCCGGCGTCCTCGTCCGGCACATCGACGCCGGCCCCTACGAGGGCCTCAACAAGGAGGACCTCCCGGCCCAGCTGTGCGCCTTCACCCACGGCGTCATGCAGGCCTGGGCCGGTCACCGCCCCGGCCACTACGACCTGGTCCACTCCCACTACTGGCTCTCCGGCCACGTCGGCTGGCTCGCCGCCCAGCGCTGGGGCGTCCCCCTGGTGCACGCCATGCACACCATGGCCAAGGTCAAGAACGCCAACCTGGCCGACGGCGACAGCCCCGAGCCGGCCGCCCGCGTCATCGGCGAGACCCAGATCGTCTCCGCCGCCGACCGCCTCATCGCCAACACCACCGAAGAGGCCGACGAACTGGCACGGCACTACGCGGCCGACCCCGACAAACTCGCCGTGGTCCACCCCGGCGTGAACCTGACCCGCTTCTCGCCCGCCGACGGCCGTGCCGCCGCCCGCGCCCGTCTCGGCCTGCCCCAGGACGCGCTGATCCCGCTCTTCGCGGGCCGCATCCAGCCCCTGAAGGCCCCCGACGTGCTGCTGCGGGCCGTAGCCGTCCTCCTCGACGAGCGCCCCGAGCTGCGCTCGCGCATCCTCGTCCCCGTCGTCGGCGGCCCCAGCGGCAGCGGCCTCGCCAAGCCCGAGGGCCTGCAGAAGCTCGCCGCCCGCCTCGGCGTCGCGGACGTCGTACGGTTCCGCCCGCCGGTCGGCCAGGAACAGCTCGCGGACTGGTTCCGCGCCGCCTCCCTCCTGGTCATGCCCTCCTACAGCGAGTCCTTCGGCCTGGTCGCCATAGAGGCCCAGGCGGCGGGCACTCCGGTGCTGGCGGCATCGGTCGGCGGCTTGCCGGTAGCCGTCCGCGACGGACACACCGGCTTCCTCGTACGCGGCCACAATCCCGCCGACTACGCGCGCGTGCTGCGCGACTTCGCGGACGACCCGCACCTGGCGTCCCGTATGGGCGCGCAGGCGGCCCGCCACGCCCAGTCCTTCGGCTGGGACACCGCGGCCGCCGCCACGGCGGACGTCTACACGGCCGCGATGCAGGCGCACCGCCGTCGCGTACGCTCGCACCATGGGTGACACCGGTCAGGAACAGCGCGCGGCACAGGTCATCGAGGGAGTGCTGAAGGACGCCGACCTGGAGTGGGAGAACCCCGAGCCCGGCACGTACGTCGCGCAGCTCCCCGGCACCCGCAAGCTCAAGACCACGCTCTCCCTGCTCGTCGGCCGCCACTCCCTCTCCCTGAACGCCTTCGTCATCCGCCACCCCGACGAGAACGAACCGGCCGTCCACCGCTGGCTGCTGGAACGCAACCTCAAGCTCTACGGCGTGAGTTACGCCGTCGACCGGCACGGCGACATCTACGTCACCGGGCGGCTCTCCCTCGCCGCCGTCACCGCCGACGAACTGGACCGCCTGCTGGGCCAGGTCCTGGAAGCGGCGGACGGCAGCTTCAACACCCTTCTGGAGCTGGGCTTCGCCTCGGCGATCCGCAAGGAGTACGAGTGGCGGGTGTCCCGGGGGGAGTCGACGCGCAACCTGGACGCGTTCGCGCACCTCACCCAGCGCCCTGCGGACACGGCCTAGCCGATGGCCGCCCTGTAACGCCCGGGCGGTACCCCCACCAGCCTCCGGAAGTGCCGCGTGAGGTGCGACTGGTCGTAGAACCCGGTCGCCACCGCCACCTCGCTCGGCGTCCGCCCCTCCAGCAGCAGCCGCCGGGCGCGGCCCACGCGCAGTGACGTCAGGTACTGGTGCGGGGCGATGCCGTAAGCGGCACTGAACGCCCGTACGAGATGGGCCGGATGGGCGCCGACGAGCGCCGAGGCCTCACGGAGCTCCATCCCCTCGACGACCCGCTCGTCCAGCAGTTCGCGCAGCCGGCGTGCGAGGACGGGATCGGCGGCCCGTGGGGCGGCGGGGTCGCCCCGCAGATGCCCGCGCAGCCGCTCCCCGACGAACAGCAGCCTGCTCTCGGCCTCCAGCTCCTCACCGGGCCGCACCAGCGTGCCGTGCAACTGCCCGACGCGCCGCCGCAACAGCGGATCGCGCAGGTCGGGATGGTCGACGGCGGCCCCGATGAGCTCGTCCCCGAGATACGTCCCGTCGAGATACAACACCCGCTTGCGGAAGCCCTCCGCGGTGACGGGAGAGCCGTTGTGCGGCACGTGCGGCGGCAGCAGCGACACGGTGTCGTGCGGCGTGCCGTGCTCGTGCCGGTCGAGGTCGTACCGCACGGCGCCGGTGTCGACGATCAGCAGCGTCCAGGCCTCGTGGACGTGCATCGGATACGCGTACTCGGTGAAGCGGGCGTGGAAGACCTCGACGACACCCGCGACGGGGGGCCGCCAGGCGGAGACGGTCCGGGAGGGCCGGGAGGACTCGGAGGCCATGCAAAAAACGTACAAGACCCCGGCGGGGACGGCCCGGCAGGCTCGCATCATGAACACCGAACCACCCCCCGGGCCGGTCGAGCCGGTCGAGCCGATCCGCTTCGACACGAAGATCGCCGTGCTGCTGCGCGCGGACCTGGAGCAGTGGCAGCGCCTCAACGTCACATCGTTCCTGGTCAGCGGCCTGGGAACGCAGCTCCCCGAGGTGATCGGCGAACCGTACGAGGACGCCGACGGCGTGCCCTACCTGCCGATGTTCCGCCAGCCGGTCATGGTCTTCGAGGCCACGAAGGAAACCCTGACCACGGCCCACATCAAGGCCCTGTCCCGCTCCCTCCCCCGCGCGATCTTCACGTCCGACCTGTTCGCTACGGGCAACGACCGCGACAACCGCGCGGCGGTGCGGGCGGTACCGACGGGGGACCTGGACCTGGTCGGCCTCCTCGTCCACGGCCCGAAGAACGCGGTGGACAAGGTGGTGAAGGGGGCGCGGATGCACCCGTGAGCCGACACGGTCGGCACCTCCCGAGGTGCGCGCCAGGGCGACGGGCCGGGTTCGATCAAGGGGTGCAGGCCTCGGCGATCGACAAGCTGTTCTCATACAGATGGTGCCGCGTGATCCGCCCGCCCTCGACGGTGAGCCGCAACGCGAACGGCCCCTCGAAGGACTTCCCTGTGGCCCGTACGGTCCCCGCCAAATACCCCGTCAACACGGCGTCGGCGCCGTCCACGAGAAAGGCGTCGACGGAGGCGCGGGCGTCCTCAGGCACGGTGTACTCAGCCAACTCCGCGCCCTGTGCTGCACACTCGGCGCCAGTGGACCGGGGCCGTATCCACGGAACACCGGGATTCTCGGCGAGCACCCAGTCGACCTCGTCGGCGAAGATCTCCGTCAGCCGCCCGGTGTCCCCGGCGAGCCGGGCTGCGAGGAACTCCTCGACGACGGCTCGGGTGGTTTCGGCGGAAGTCGGTTTCATAGGGCTGGACTTGACGAACATGGCACTCTCCTCGCTCCGCTGCCGTCTGGACACGTCCGATCCTGCCGGGAGAGGGAGGAGCGGTCGATTACCCGAGGGGTCATGACCGCCCACCAAGGCCAGACATCGCTACTGCCCGACGCGCCCGTCGATCGACTCACGCAGGAGATCGGCGTGACCGCAGTGCCGTGCGTACTCCGCGATGTGCGCCACCAGGACATCCCGCAACTGAAGCTGCCCACCGGGCTCAGGCCCGAGGTCGGAGAACCCGGCGTTCGTACTGGCGAGGTCGGTGACGCCACCCAGGTACCGATCAGTGCGCTCCACCTCGCTACGCCACTGCCGCCAGGCATCCTCCACGACCCCCGGGTCGGCGACCGCGCCGTTCCAGTCCCCGTCCCGGTCCTCATCGGTCCGATACAGCTTCGGCGCGTCCTCACCGGCCATCACCCGCCGAAAATGCCGCTCATCCTCGGTCATGTGCCGCACCAGCCCGAGCAGGGACATCGTGGACGGCGGCACGGACCGCCGAGCCATCTGCTCGGCATCCAGCCCCGCACACTTCATCTCCAGGGTCAGTCGATAGTGACGCAGGCTCTCGAGCAGGGCGCTGCGCTCATCGACGACTTCGGTGCCGCTCTCGCGGGGGTCATCGTCCGGATCAACCCACATGTCGGAATAGACGGTCGCCTGCGTCCACCGAGCCGCGGCTCGTTCACGGGTGTGCTCATCCGAGACCATGGGGGGCATGGTGTACCGGCCCGCAACGGCTCCGCCACCGAATATCGGGCATCCAGACCTACGGCAGGACGGGGCACACGAGACTCCGGCTGTACGCCTGTGCCCGGACGAATGGCTGGCAGACCTCGACATCGACACGTTCGACGAACAGCCCCGATCACTCGCGAGATGCTTGAACACCACGTAGAGCTGTTCGAGCCCCGAGCCGTGCTGAACTCGCCCTGTTCGACAACGCCGTGGTGGCCAAGGGGTTTTGGAAGGTGGCCGTCAGGGATGCCTGCTCCATCTCGGTGGTATCAGTCTCGCGCAGAGCATGCTCACCAACGTCGATCAACGGGGGCTTACATGGCGACGCAACCGAGTTCGGACGATCGCCTCATCATGTATCAAGTGGTCGCAGCCCGGCATGTGGGCCTCGACCAGATGGTCTGGCAGGTCCCCGGTATCGCCCTCACTGCCCAGGCGTTCTTGATGACGATCGGCCTCGGGCCCGGCTCTGGTCAACTCGCGCGCCTCACATCGGGGCTTCTCTCCGTAGTGGTCGCGCTCCTGTCTGTTGAGCTCCTGATGAGGCACCGACTCAGTGCGACTGCGGATGCTGTTTGGCTGGAGAGGTTCGAGCGCGACCAGGGGTGGGAGGTGCTTCACCGGCCTTTGAACGACCGGTGTAGCCAGCTCGGCGTGCGTGTTCCGCGTTTGGCCCGTCTTCGTGCCTACCCCGTATGGATCGCCGGGCTCTCGACCTTCGGCCTCGTTGGTGCTGGCATCGCGGTCAACGCGCTCGTTGGCTAGGGGCTGTCCGGCGGATCATGTGACCGGTCTGGGGTCGGCTCGTTGGCATGTCCATGGGGCGGGGAGATCTGTCGAACGATGAATGGGTCCGGTTGAGGCCACATCTGCCGAAGTCCGGCAAGCGGGGCGGTCGTTGGGCGAGCCATCGCAGGATCATCAACGGGATCCTGTACCGGAACCGCACCGGTGTGCCGTGGCGGGATCTGCCTGCGCGTTTCGGCAAGTGGAAGACCGTGTACGAGAGGCACCGACGCTGGTCGGCGGACGGCACCTGAGACAGGCTCTTCGCGGCCGTCCTGGCGGACGCCGACGCCGAGGGCCGCATCGACTGGTCGATGGTGAGTGTGGACTCCACCTCCTGCCGGGCCCACCAGCACGCCGCCGGAGCCCGCAAGAGACGCCCGCGGGTGTCGGGAAAAGAACAACGCCCCGGCAGCACCGCCCCGATGAGGGACTCGGGCGCTCTCGGGGCGGCCTGACCTGCAAGATCCATCTCGCCGGGGAAGGCGGACGCCGCCCCCTGGCCTTGCTGATCACACCGGGCCAGTGGGGCGACGCCCCGCAGTTCACCCCCGTCATGGACCGCATCCGAGTGGGCCGTCTCGATGGCGGACGCCCGCGTACTCGGCCCGACCATGTCGGTGGGGACAAGGCGTATTCGTCCCGCCGTAACCGCCGCTACCTGCGGCGACGCCAGATCAAGCACACCATCCCCGAGCCGAAGAACCAGCGCGCCAACCGCCAAAGCCGAGGCAGCAGGGGCGGCCGGCCCACCGGCTTCGACGAGACGATCTACAAAAGGAGGAACGAAGTCGAGAGAACGATCAACGCCCTCAAGAACTCCCGAGCCGTGGCCACGAGATACGACAAACGCGCCTACATCTTCCACGGCACCATCACCCTCGCAGCGATCAGGCTGTGGCTTCGCACAGCTCCCTCATCGCCCGCCAATTGACCCACACTTGACCTCAAGTATGGTTCAGCTTCTACGTTCATGGTCATAGGCAAGAGCCCCCAAGGAGGCAGTCTCCATGACCACGAACGCCATTCCCGAGACCTACCGCAACGCTGTCGTCGCCCACATCATGGTCGATGGCGCCGCGAACGCGATCGACTTCTACACCCGAGCATTCGGTGCCACCGAGCTGTTCCGCCTCGGCGGCCCCGACGGACGCATCGTGCACGCCGAAGTCACGATTCACGGTTCCACCGTCATGCTGGGCGACGCCGAGGGGCCACTCTTCAGCGCACCGACGGCCATCGGCGGCACCACTGTGGGCCTGCACGTCTTCGTCGATGACGTCGATGCGCTGGCGCAACAAGCCACCGCGGCTGGTGCGGAACTCCTGCAACCACCGACCGATCAGTTCCATGGCGACCGCACGGCCATATTGAAGGACCCCTATGGCCACGTCTGGGTCTTCCTCACCCATCTGGAGGACCTCACGCCGGACGAGGTGGCCCGCCGAGCCGGGGAACTCGTCCTCTGAACGATGATCCGCCGGACAGGCCCTAGCCGTCCTTCTCAGTCGTGCTCTCGCAATGCGGCGACCAGTTGGTGCCCTTCCCCGGCTCCGCGTCGCAGGAGAACCGCCGCTGTGGTGTGGAGTTCGTTCCAGGAATGAGGACGGCCGACCTCTGAGGCTTCGGGAACGGCCTTCGTGGCTACTGCGAGTGCCTGTGCTGCTTCACCGGCGCCGGCGAAGGCGTGTGCGAGGCAGGACCGGTACCAGGTTCTGTCGCGTCGGTAGTCGTCCGGCAGGGCGTTCAGGCCGGTGGTGAGGTGGGTGATGCCTGTCTGCCAGTTCCGTAGGTGCAGTGCGGCCATGCCGCGTTGCAGGGTGAACCAGGTTTCGCCGTAGAAGTACATCCACGGGGGCTCGTCCTCGGGGTGCTCGGCGGCCCGGCTGATGAGGGTCTGGGCGTCGTCCAGGTGGCGTTCGGCGCTGTCGGCGTCGCCGTTGAGGGCGTGGCCGCGGGCGGTCATCTGGGCGGCCATGCCCTGGACGCCGAGGGATGTGCCGGGGGCGGACCAGCGGGCGGCTTCGGCGAGCCGTACGCAGCGGGTGCCGCGGCCGCCGGACCAGGCCATGTGGGCCTTCATGCTGAGGGTGGTCGCGGCCATGTTGGCGTCGCCGGCTTCCAGGGCCCATTCGTGGCTGCGGTCGTACCAGGCCAGTGCGGCGGCCGTCTGGCCTTGGTCCTGGGCCATCCAGGCGAGGAATTGGGCGTGTTCGGAGGCAAGGCGCACCACACGGTCGGCGAGCGGGCCGCGGGCGGCGGCGTAGAGGTCGACGACGGTGTGGAGTTGTCGGCGCATCACCTCGACGAGGGGGCGGGAGCCGATCACGTCCTCTGCGCGGCGGTGTTCGGCGAGCAGGCGGTCCAGCCAGTCCAGGGTGGGGGCGTCCACGCGGTGTGTTGTGTCGACGACGCTCGTGACGCGGGCCAGGAGGTCTTCGTCGGGTCCGGGGCCGGCGAGGGAGAGTGCGGGGACCGGTGCCGTGTTCGGGTGCTCCGGTGAAGTGTGCAGGAACGGTGGGATATCGAGCCCGGCCGTGATGCGCTGCCGCACCTCGAGCGAGGTCACCCGGCGCCGTCCGCGTTCGATGTCGGAGACGTCGGGTTGGACCAGGCCGACGAGTTCACCGAGCTTGGTCTGGCTGAGGCCGGTGAGCTTGCGGTAGGTGCGGAAGACCTGGCCCCAGTCTTCGTCGGTGACCGCTGAGGCGAGTGCGGGATGGGACCAGAGGTCCGTGTGGAATTCCCCCATAGCTCCAATATAGGGCGCTCCTATAGGGCTTGGGATGGGAGCGATCGGCGTCTGGCGGAAGGGTCTTCCTGCAAGGACCCCGGCGACCGTGCGACCGTGCGACCGGTCCCGGGGCGTGGCCAACGCTGCTGAGGAGCGCCGACATGACAGAGATTAGGTTCCAGGGGGTTTCCTGCCCATCCCCGGCGGGTTCGCCGGGTTGTGGGACGGTCGAGCGGTGGCTGGCATCGGCCCATCCGTCACCGGACACCGCGCGTGGAGAGTGGAACGGTGCCGCCGAGCTCGCCGTGATTCCGTTGGGGAGGGTCTTCGAGGCGGTGCGTCTGCCCGAGCTAGTCGTGCACCGGGCGGTCGCGAGCGCGGATCGGGACACGGTGAGCGATCGGCTGGCCCGATGTCTCAGCGGTGCCCCGGTCATTCACGATCCGGGCTTCCGCCGCTACTACGCCCTCGTACCACCCGGCACCGCACAGATGTGGTGCGCGCCGGTCGCGGAGTGCCTGGGCGAGGGCACGTACCTCGGAGTGCCGCGAGCCGACCGCACCACATTCGATGAGCAGACACGGGCGTCCTACTGGGCTGTGCCCCTCCTCCGGCCCGGGCGACTGGGCATGGCGGTCGACGTGCTGGCTCTCGCGATGGCGGGTCGTTGCCTCGGTGACGAGGACGAGTCATGACCGCGCCGCCGCTGGACCTCGAGACCATGCGCGCCAGCGCGGACCGCTTCCTCGGGAGCAACGCTGAGGTGCCGTCTCCAGAAGGGCTGGAGACGCTGACGCTCCAACTGCACGGACACCTCATGCTGACCATTCCCGAGGTCGAAACGGCGGCGCTGGCCATGCCCGAGGACAGCGTGGTGCGGGCCTGTGCGCTCTCCTGCGTGGGGGAGGCCCGCCTGCGGCTGAGCGCTCAGCCCGGCCGCGATCCGTCTGCCCGGGCCCGGACCGCTCACGCGCAACGCCTCGCCCGTTCCGTCCTCGCCCTGTGCGACCACTACGAGAACGAGGACCACCAGTGCCCGAAGGCCCCCGAGCGAGCCGCGTACCTGCGCATGCTGCTGCACTGCCCCGCATGCCAGGACTGTCGGATCGTGGATGACAACGGCGAGACCGTCGGCAGCTGCGTGACCGGGGACCGGCTCTACGAGGAGTACCGGCAGGCCCGGCGCAGCCGTGTCCTCGGAAGCGGCCTCTGAGGGCCCAGAGACGACCCGCCCTCACCAGAAAGCCCCCACCCCGCGAACAAACCGCAGGTCGGGGGCCTAAAGGGCAAAAGGGCGTGAGCTACTTCTTCTTCCCCTGGTTCTTGACCGCCTCAATGGCCGCCGCAGCCGCCTCAGGGTCCAGGTACGTCCCCCCCGGCTTCACCGGCTTGAACTCCGAGTCGAGTTCGTACGACAGCGGGATGCCCGTCGGGATGTTGAGGCCCGCGATGTTCTCGTCGGAGATGCCGTCCAGGTGCTTGACCAGGGCGCGCAGCGAGTTTCCGTGGGCCGCGACCAGGACCGTGCGGCCGGTCAGGAGGTCGGGGACGATCGCGTCGAACCAGTAGGGGAGCATGCGGTTGACGACGTCCTTGAGGCACTCCGTCTGCGGGCGCAGCTCCGGCGGGAGAGTCGCGTAGCGCGGGTCGGAGAACTGGGAGTACTCGGCGTCGACGTCCAGCGCCGGGGGCGGGGTGTCGTAGGACCGGCGCCACAGCATGAACTGCTCCTCGCCGAACTCGGCGAGCGTCTGCGCCTTGTCCTTGCCCTGCAGCGCGCCGTAGTGGCGCTCGTTCAGGCGCCAGCTGCGGTGGACCGGGATCCAGAGGCGGTCGGCGGACTCCAGGGAGAGCTGCGCCGTGCGGATGGCGCGCTTCTGGAGGGACGTGTGCACGACGTCGGGGAGCAGGCCGGCGTCCTTGAGCAGCTCGCCGCCGCGCGTCGCCTCCTTCTCGCCCTTCGCGGTGAGGTTGACGTCCACCCAGCCGGTGAACAGGTTCTTCTCGTTCCACTCGCTCTCGCCGTGGCGGAGGAGGATCAGCTTGTACGGTGCGTCGGCCATGCCCCAGAGCGTAATCCACGCATTCGCCCGTTCGCGTGGCTGCCCGGCAGGCGGACGCTTGACCGGATCCGTTAATCGAGTGGCCGCCGTCAAGCAGCCGCTCGTAATTTGTGACTCCTACGTGCGCCACTTACGCGCGGCCAGTCACATCCGGGGGAGTCCATGCCGTACGCCGTCCGCGCCAGACGTGCTGTCCAGGAGACCGTCTCGGGGCTACCCCGTGAGTTCTGGTGGCTGTGGACCAGCACCCTCGTCAACCGGCTCGGCGCCTTCGTCGCCACCTTCATGGCGCTGTACCTGACGCTCGACCGCGGCTACTCCGCCACGTACGCCGGTCTGGTCGCCGCCCTGCACGGGCTCGGCGGAGTGATCTCCTCGCTGGGGGGCGGGGTGATGACCGACCGGCTGGGCCGGCGGCCGACGCTGCTCGTCGCCCAGGCCTCGACCGCCGTGTCCGTCGCGCTCCTCGGGTTCGTGCGCGACCCGGTCGCGATCGCCGGTGTCTCCTTCCTCGTGGGCATGGCGAGCAACGCCTCCCGGCCGGCCGTGCAGGCGATGATGGCGGACATCGTGCGGCCCGAGGACCGTATCCGCGCCTTCTCCTTGAACTACTGGGCCATCAACCTCGGCTTCGCCGTGTCCACCATGGCCGCGGGGTTCATCGCCGAGGTCAGCTACCGCGCCGGGTTCCTGGTCGAGGCCGGTATGACGATGGCCTGCGCGATCCTCGTCTTCCTGCGGCTGCCGGAGTCCAAGCCCGCCGCCGAGACGGCCGTCAGTGACAGGAGCGGTGCCCGGGACGACTCCGTCAGCCTCGGCACCGTGCTGCGCGACGGGCGCTTCATGAGCGTCGTCGGGCTGTCCTTCCTCGTCGCGCTGATCTTCCAGCAGGGGTCGGTGGGGCTGCCGGTGGCGATGGGGGAGGCCGGGTTCACGCCGGTCGAGTACGGGGCGGCGATCGCCGTCAACGGCGTACTGATCGTCGTCCTGCAGATTCCCGTCACGCGGTTCATCGAGCACCGCGACCCCCGCCGGCTGCTCGTCATCTCCTCGCTCCTCGCGGGGTACGGCTTCGCGCTCACCGCCTTCGCCGGGTCGGTCGGCGCGATCGCCCTCACGGTGTGCGTGTGGACGCTGGCCGAGATCGTCAACGCCCCGACGCAGACCGGCCTGGTCGTCCGGCTGTCCCCGCTGCACGGCCGCGGCCGCTACCAGGGCATGTACACGATGTCCTGGTCCGTCGCCGCCCTCGTCGCCCCGCTGCTGTCCGGCTTCGTCATCGACCGGGTCGGGGCGGAGTGGATGTGGGGGCTGTGCGCGGTCGTCGGGACGGTGGCCGGGCTGGGGTACCAGGTGCTGATGCGGCGGCTGCCGCAAGAGATGACAGAGGAGAAGACGACGGAGGAGAAGGAGGAGAAGGAGGAGGAGAGGGAGCCTGCCGCGCAGGTCCTGGGGCCCGTCCCGGAGGGGTCCGCCTCCGGGACCTGATACCGGCCCGCGATGTTCCCGGTGGTGTGCGGCTACGGCGCGAGTTCTGCCGCCGGCCGCTCACCTCACCTCACCTCGCCTCACTTCACTGAATCGACAGCGGCACCGGATGGATCTCGTCGGCCTTGTGCCCGGCGCGCTCGTGAACGCGCTGGATGGCTTCGGCCGAGGGCGCCTCGGAGAGGCAGTAGACGTGGCCCGACTCCGGGTCCGCCCAGGCCTTCTCGAAGTGGACGCGCTCCTCGCCCTCTATGGCGAGGTCCGCGTTGTGGGCCTCACGCAGCTGCTCTTCCGTGATGCCCTTCATGCTGTGGTGGACATCCATGAACTTGGCCATGGCCCGCGCCTCCTTCCGTACGAACCCTCCCGTGAACCCTCCGGTTCCATGCTCCGCCCGTACGCGCACGCGGGCGACCTCAACGCCGTAGGGCCCCGGAGGCGAACCTCCGGGGCCCTACGGAATTCAGCCGCACTGGCAGGGGCTGCCCGACTGGCACCCGCAGCCGCAGCCCGAGCCGCAGCCGCACGCGGCGATCAGGGTCAGTTTCCTGATCTCGGCGGGCTGCTCGGTCTCGCGCTC
The DNA here is from genome assembly GCF_055589465.1 of Streptomyces sp. NPDC041940. Lineage (NCBI taxonomy): Bacteria > Bacillati > Actinomycetota > Actinomycetes > Kitasatosporales > Streptomycetaceae > Streptomyces > Streptomyces sp. NPDC041940. Next base: position 264,397 of record NZ_JBVJBP010000004.1, on the reverse strand, counting down.
CTGCGTGGGGTCGGGCGTGGTGCTGGGGGAATCGGCCATGGGTTCCTCCTCAGGGCTGGTGCCTGTGCCCAGGCTGGTGCCTGTGCCCATTGGATGCCCGTTCCGCTGGGCGCATCAACGGCGCATTGAGGCTTGCGCGCGCCCCGGCCGATCCTCACCCGCCCCCGGTCTTCAGGCGCTCTCCGCCTCCGTGGCCACCGCCTGGATCTCCGGCTGCACGTCCGTCTGGATCTCGTCGGCGTGCTCACCCGTCACCAGGTACACCACGCGCTTGGCGACCGAGACCGCGTGGTCGGCGAACCGCTCGTAGTAACGGCCCAGCAGCGTGACGTCCACGGCCGTCTCGATGCCGTGCTTCCAGCGGTCGTCCATCAGGTGCTGGAAGAGGGTGCGGTGCAGCAGGTCCATCTCGTCGTCGTCCTGCTCCAGCTGGAGCGCCAGGTCGACGTCCTTGGTGATGATCACCTCGGCGGCCTTGGCCATCAGGCGCTGGGCGAGCTGGCCCATCTCCAGGATGGTGGCGTGCAGGTCGCTCGGGACCGCGCGGTCCGGGTAGCGCAGGCGGGCGAGCTTCGCCACGTGCTGGGCGAGGTCGCCCGAGCGCTCCAGGTCGGCCGACATGCGCAGCGACGTGACGACGATGCGCAGGTCCGTCGCCACCGGCTGCTGCCGCGCCAGCAGGGCTATGGCCCGGGCCTCCAGGTCGTGCTGGAGCTCGTCGACCTTCTGGTCGGCCTCGATGACGGCCTCGGCCAGCTTCAGATCGGAGTCGAGCATGGCGGTGGTGGCGCGCCCGATCGCCGATCCGACCAGCCGGGCCATTTCCACCAGACTGTCGCTGATCGAGTCCAGTTCCTCGTGGTACGCGTCCCGCATCAGGCTTCCCTCTCGTGCGTCTGTGTCGGGGGTTCAAGGGCCGGGGCCCAGCGAACAGGCCGGGACCCACCGAACAACCGGCGGTACGACCGTCGTATTACCAACGGTCCGAACCCCACGCTCCCACGTTCTGGCCTGTACGCGTCCGTTTCCGTCATCCCAAATGAACCAATACTGGCTCCAAGGTGAACTCTGGGCGACGAGTGTTCGAGGTCGCACTCCGACGGCTGTGGCCCGTGCCCGAGCCATGCCTAACCTGGGTGCATGGACGTGAACGCGGCGGTCGCCGCAGTGGCAGCGATCGCCGGGGTGCTCACCGGTGTCATCGCCATGTTGGCGTTCCGGTGGAGCGAGCGCGAGCAGAAGCGCCCCACGCGTACCTCCCTGCACACGGACCCGGTGCTTCCGCCGGGCGTGGACACCGTCCTGTCGGTCCTCAGGTCCTCGGCCGTCGTGCTCGACGAGGCGGACGCGGTGGTCAAGGCGAGCTCGGCGGCGTACGCCCTCGGGCTGGTCCGCGGCGGCAAGCTCGCCGTCGAGCCGATGCTGCAGATGGCCCGGGACACCAGGCGCGACGGGGAGATACGCCAGGTGGAGCTGGACCTGCCGCGGCGCGGTACCGGACGCGGAGAGGCCCTGGCCGTCTCCGCGCGGGTCGCGCCGCTCGGCTCCCGGCTGGTGCTGCTGCTCGTCGAGGACCTCACCGAGGCCCGCCGGATCGAGGCGGTCCGGCGCGACTTCGTCGCCAACGTGAGCCACGAGCTGAAGACCCCGGTCGGTGCCCTCTCGCTGCTCTCCGAGGCCGTCATGGACGCCTCCGACGACCCCGAGGCCGTGGAGCGGTTCGCCGGACGCATGCAGATCGAGGCCACCCGGCTGACCAGCCTGGTGCAGGAACTCATCGACCTGTCGCGGGTGCAGAACGACGACCCGCTGGAGGACGCCGAGCCGGTCCGCGTCGACGAACTCGTCGCCGAGGCCATCGACCGCTGCCGGCACCAGGCCGGCACCAAACAGATCACCATGGCCGCGGGCGGCACCGCCGACCTGCACGTATGGGGAAACCGCGGCCAGCTCGCCGCCGCCCTCGGCAACCTCGTCGAGAACGCGGTCAACTACTCGCCCGCCCGCACCCGCGTCGGTATAGCGGCCCGTAGTGTGAACGCGTCCGGCGGGGACCACATCGAGATCGCCGTCACCGACCAGGGCATCGGCATCTCCGACAAGGACAAGGAGCGCATCTTCGAGCGCTTCTACCGCGTCGACCCCGCCCGCTCCCGTGCCACCGGCGGTACGGGACTGGGGCTGGCGATCGTGAAGCACGTGGCCGCCTCGCACGGCGGGGAGGTCTCCGTGTGGAGCGCCGAGAACCAGGGCTCCACCTTCACCCTGCGGCTGCCGGAGGCCGGTGCGGCCCGCGACCGCGCACATCAGCAGCCCGCCCGAGATGAACGCGCAGGAGGCGCGGGCCTCGACGAGGAGGCCGGGCGGTCCACCCCCACATCCCCCGAATCAACCGCGTACGAAACGCTTCCTGCCCCGGAGGTCCTTCCGTGACCCGAGTGCTCGTCGTCGAGGACGAGGAGTCCTTCTCCGACGCCCTGTCGTACATGCTCCGCAAGGAGGGCTTCGAGGTCGCGGTCGCGACCACGGGCCCCGACGGACTCGACGAGTTCGAGCGCAACGGCGCCGACCTCGTCCTCCTCGACCTGATGCTGCCCGGCCTGCCGGGCACCGAGGTGTGCCGCCAGCTGCGCGGCCGCTCCAACGTCCCCGTCATCATGGTGACCGCCAAGGACAGCGAGATCGACAAGGTCGTCGGCCTGGAGATAGGAGCCGATGACTACGTCACCAAGCCCTTCTCCTCGCGCGAGCTGGTCGCCCGTATCCGGGCCGTGCTGCGCCGCCGCGGCGAGCCCGAGGAGGTCACCCCGGCCGCGCTGGAGGCCGGCCCGGTCCGCATGGACGTCGACCGGCACGTGGTCACGGTCGGCGGCACCAAGGTCGACCTGCCGCTGAAGGAGTTCGACCTGCTGGAGATGCTGCTGCGCAACGCCGGGCGCGTCCTGACCCGCATGCAGCTCATCGACCGGGTCTGGGGCGCCGACTACGTCGGTGACACCAAGACTCTCGACGTCCACGTCAAGCGCCTGCGCGCCAAGATCGAGCCGGACCCGGGCGCCCCGCGCTACCTGGTGACGGTCCGCGGCCTGGGCTACAAGTTCGAGCCGTAAGCCGCACGCCGAAGACGGAAACGGAAGGGGCGGGACCTCCAGGAGGTCCCGCCCCTTCTACTGCTCTCTACGGCCGCTCAGTGCCCGGCGCCCGCGCCACCCGTCGCGCTCGCCGAAGCCGCGTCCGTCGGCGTGGCCGGCGACTCGTGACCGCCCGGGGCCTCACCGGCGGGGCTCTCCGGCGCGCCCGACTCGCCCTCGGCCGGAGAACCGGACGGCGAGCCCGACGGCGAACCGGACGGGGCTCCCGACGCGCCCGGCGCGGCCGGGACCTCGCTAGGGCCCCACTCCTTGAAGTAGTGCTCGGCGGGGACGACGAACGCGCGCAGGCTCACGTCACCGGTCTTGCTGAAGGTGAAGGTGACCTTCTGGGCGTTGCCGTCCTGCACGGCCTCACGGCTGCTCGGCAGCATGGCGGTGGCGTTGCCCTTGCCGCCCACGATCAGCGAGCCGCCGGCCGGGATGCTGAGGCTGCCGCCCTTGGCGGGCTTGAGCTCGGCGGTCTTGCCGGTGCCAGGGATGGTGATGGACTCCAGCGTCTCGGCGGTCTTGCCGGAGTTGAAGAAGGTCGCGGAGATCGCGGCCGGGCCGGTCGACTCCAGGTCGGGCTGGGTGATCACCACGGCGTTCTGGATCTTGATGTCGCCCACGCTGGTCGCCGCGTTGTCCGGCTTGATCTCCAGTGTCTGGGCGCTGTTGCCGGCGCCGCACGCGGCGAGCGAGGCGATCGAGAACGCGACGGCGGCAGCGGCGAGGGCGCCGCGTCGAAGGCTGCTGCTCACGGCGGCGGCAACTCCTTGACTCGAGCAGAGCGGCCGATAAAGCCGCCCTAAGGGTGTGTCAGCAGGCCTCAGGTTACCGAGCCGTTCCCGCACCGCCGCACCCGACCCCCCGGGACCTCTGATCGCACCTGTGTCACAACTGACTCCCACATCACATGTGACTCCTGGGTCACATAGGCGGAGTGCTCGTCCGGCATTCACATAAGAGCCCCGGGGCAGTACCGCAAAATTTCCGTGAAGGAATGCGCGGAGCACCTCGGAATTGATCACCGACGGCCCGCCCGGAGGGTTCGTGATCAATTCCGGATTCGACGGGAACCCGGCTCGGGCCGCCGAACGGAGTAGCGGAAGTCGATCATACGGAACGGGACATATCGGGATGTTCGGCCATCTGGAGGGGGCTTCGGATACGTGTAACGTACGCGTTTCGCTCACCCCGGACAGCCGCTCCCACCTGCGAATACCTTCTTCCATCCCCTGGGCGAAGCACGTTCCTGTCGGACTTGTCAAGCCCCGAGATATGCCCTGACCTGCGAAAACGCCATTCAGAACCCGCAGTTTCCGTGTTACCCTGGATAGCCACGGAAGGGGTACCTGTCACATGACGTTCAAGGTTGGCGACACCGTGGTCTATCCCCATCACGGGGCCGCGCTGATCGAGGCTATCGAAACTCGCCAGATCAAAGGCGTGGACAAGACCTACTTGGTGCTGAAGGTCGCCCAGGGCGACCTGACGGTACGTGTGCCAGCGGACAATGCGGAGTTCGTCGGCGTGCGTGATGTGGTCGGTCAGGACGGGCTGGACCGGGTCTTCGAGGTGCTGCGCGCGCCGTACGCCGAGGAGCCCACGAACTGGTCCCGTCGATACAAGGCAAACCTGGAGAAGCTCGCCTCCGGCGATGTCATCAAGGTCGCGGAAGTGGTGCGTGACCTGTGGCGTCGTGAGCGCGAGCGTGGACTCTCCGCAGGCGAGAAGCGCATGCTCGCCAAGGCCCGCCAGATTCTGGTGAGCGAACTCGCCCTCGCGGAGAACACCAACGAGGACAAGGCCGAGGCCCTGCTCGACGAGGTACTCGCCTCCTGAGGCGAAGCCCGTCGATCAGCACTCTGCTTGACGCTTGATCAACGCTGCACACCGAAATGCCGCGGTGCCCGATGACGAATTTCCTGTCGCCGGGCGCTGCGGCATGTTCGTACTCGGATGCCGGTGCACCGCCGCCCCGGGATGTGTTATCACTCACGACCCGGTTGATTTGGCGTGCCGGGCCCGGGCAGCCGGCTCGACCAGCGTCACGGAAGGGTCCGGTCGAGCGCGTCGCGCCCGGCACTCCTCCAGGCCATACCCACGCCAGGCCAGCACACAAACCTGACAGGAACCGATGTCTGACGAATCACGCCCTGAGCCGCCGGCCGCCCCCGCGGCAGCCCGTACGGCGGCCGTGATCCCGGCCGCCGGCCGCGGTGTACGGCTCGGCCCGGGCGCCCCCAAGGCGCTCCGCGCCCTGAGCGGCACCCCCATGCTCATCCACGCGGTCCGCGCGCTGGCCGCCTCCCGCGCCGTCTCCCTGGTCGTCGTCGTGGCCCCGCCCGACGGTGCCGCCGAGGTCAGGTCGCTGCTCGACGCGTACGCGCTGCCCGAGCGGACGGACTTCCTCGTCGTCCCGGGCGGGCAGACCCGCCAGGAGTCCGTGAAGCTCGGCCTGGACGCGCTGCCGTCCGGCCACGACATCGTCCTGGTGCACGACGCGGCCCGCCCGCTGGTCCCGGTGGACACCGTCGACGCCGTGATCGAGGCCGTACGGGACGGCGCCCCGGCCGTGGTCCCGGCGCTGCCGCTCGCCGACACCGTCAAGCAGGTCGAGCCCGCCCGGGCCCCCGGCGAGCCGGAGCCGGTCGTCGCCACGCCGGAGCGCGCGCTGCTGCGTGCCGTGCAGACCCCGCAGGGCTTCGACCGGGCCACGCTGGTCAGGGCACACGAGACGGTGACCGGCGAGGTCACCGACGACGCCGGCATGGTCGAGCAGCTCGGCCTCACGGTCGTGGCCGTGCCCGGGCACGAGGAGGCCTTCAAGGTCACCCGCCCCCTGGACCTGGTCCTCGCGGAGGCGGTCCTGGCCCGCAGGAGGCTCAACGATGGCTTCTGACGAACCCCGCTACGAGCCCCCGCTCCCCCAGGTCGGCATCGGCACCGACATCCACGCCTTCGAGGAGGGCCGCGAGCTGTGGTGCGCCGGCCTGAAGTGGGAGGGCGAGGGCCCGGGCCTGGCGGGCCACTCCGACGCGGACGTCGTAGCCCACGCCGCCTGCAACGCCCTCTTCTCCGCCGCGGGCCTCGGTGACCTGGGGCAGCACTTCGGCACGGGCCGCCCCGAATGGTCCGGCGCGTCGGGCGTCACGCTGCTGACCGAGGCCGCCCGCATCGTCGGCGAGGCCGGCTTCCGTATCGGCAACATCGCGGTGCAGGTCGTGGGCCCGCGACCGAAGATCGGAAAGCGGCGGGACGAGGCCCAGAAGCTGTTGTCGGAGGCGGCGGGCGCGCCGGTATCCGTGTCGGGAGCGACCACGGACGGCCTCGGCTTCCCCGGCCGGGACGAGGGCCTCATGGCGGTGGCGACGGCGCTGGTCGTGAAGCGCGGATGACCGGTCCGGCTTCTGGGGGGCGCGGGGCTGTGTCTGTTGTGCGGCTCCGCCGCATGGGCGCGACAAGCCCCCACGGACCCGCACTCGAGAACGGTGCCGTACATACGCCCCGGCCTACTACCCTGGTGTCGTGACTATTCGCCTGTACGACACCAGCGCCCGGCAGATCCGTGACTTCACCCCGCTCCAGCCGGGTTGCGTCTCGATCTACCTGTGCGGTGCCACCGTGCAGGCCGCCCCGCACATCGGCCACATCCGCTCCGGCCTGAACTTCGACATCATGCGCCGCTGGTTCGAGTACCGCGGCTACGACGTCACGTTCGTGCGCAACGTCACCGACATCGACGACAAGATCATCGCCAAGTCGGCCGACCAGAACCGCCCCTGGTGGTCCATCGGCTACGAGAACGAGCGCGCGTTCAACGACGGCTACGACGCCCTCGGCTGCCTCCCGCCGACCTACGAGCCGCGTGCCACCGGCCACATCACCGAGATGGTCGAGATGATGCGCGGCCTCATCGAGCGCGGGCACGCCTACGAGGCCGACGGCAACGTCTACTTCGACGTGCGCTCCTTCCCGGGCTACCTGGAGCTGTCCAACCAGGAGCTGGACAACCTCCAGCAGCCGTCCGGCGCCGGCGAGACCGGCAAGCGCGACCCGCGTGACTTCGCCATGTGGAAGGCGGCGAAGCCGGGGGAGCCCAGCTGGGAGACGCCGTGGGGCCGCGGCCGCCCTGGCTGGCACCTGGAGTGCTCGGCGATGGCGCACAAGTACCTCGGCACCGCGTTCGACATCCACGGCGGCGGCCTCGACCTGGTCTTCCCGCACCACGAGAACGAGATCGCCCAGGCCAAGGCCTACGGTGACGAGTTCGCGCGGTACTGGTTGCACAACGCCTGGGTCACCATGAGCGGCGAGAAGATGTCCAAGTCGCTCGGCAACTCGGTGCTGGTCAGCGAGATGGTCAAGCGCTGGCGGCCCATCGTGCTGCGCTACTACCTCGGCACCCCGCACTACCGCTCGATGATCGAGTACAGCGAGGAGGCGCTGCGCGAGGCCGAGTCGGCGTTCGCGCGGATCGAGGGCTTCGTGCAGCGCGTGGTGGAGAAGGCCGGCGTCGTCGAGCCCTCCGCCGAGGTGCCGCTCGCCTTCGCCGAGGCCATGGACGACGACCTGGGCGTGCCCCAGGCGCTCGCCGTGGTGCACACCACCGTCCGGCAGGGCAACAGCGCGCTGGCCGCCGACGACAAGGAAGCCGCCGTGGCCCGGCTCGCCGAGGTCCGCGCGATGCTCGGCGTCCTCGGCCTCGACCCGCTCGCCGAGCACTGGGCCGGGGAGGGCGACCGCGGCGAGGACCTGCACGGCGTGGTCGACACGCTGGTGCGTATGGTCCTCGACCAGCGCGAGGCCGCCCGGGCCCGCAAGGACTGGCCCACCGCGGACGCCATCCGCGACCAGCTGGGGCAGTCCGGCCTGGTCATCGAGGACGGTCCGCAGGGTCCGCGCTGGAGCCTCGGCCCCCGCTGAGACAAGGCCCACGGCTGATCGACTGTGCCGCCCGGGCCTCCGGGCGGCACACTGCATAGACGTAACAACAGGCATAGACGTAACAGACGTACGCAGACGTACGTACGAACCACTTCACGGAGACGGGTAGCTCATGGCCGCGAACAACCGCCGCATGTCCGGCAAGAAGGGCGCGCAGGTCGGCAGTGGCGGCAAGCGGCGCCGGGGCCTGGAAGGCAAGGGGCCGACGCCGCCCGCCGAGGCGCGCAAGGGGCACGCCAAGCAGCGCGCCGCGCAGGCCAAGTCGCGCCGCGCCCAGAGCCGCACCAAGGGCCCGCGCGCCAAGGGCACCTCGGAGCTGGTCGTCGGGCGCAACTCCGTCGTCGAGGCGCTGCGCGAGGGCGTGCCGGCCTCCACGCTGTACGTACAGCAGTTCATCGACAGCGACGAGCGGGTGCGCGAGGCCCTGCAACTCGCCGCCGAGCGCGGGGGCATCAACCTCATGGAGGCGCCGCGCCCCGAGCTCGACCGGATGACGAACGGGCTGAACCACCAGGGCCTCGTGCTCCAGGTCCCGCCGTACGAGTACGCCCACCCCGAGGACCTCGCCCGCGCCGCGGCCGACGAGGGCGTGGACCCGCTGATCGTCGCGCTCGACGGGGTGACCGACCCGCGCAACCTCGGCGCGGTCGTCCGGTCCGTCTCGGCCTTCGGCGGGCACGGCGTCGTCGTACCCGAGCGGCGGGCCGCCGGGATGACCGCCGGTGCCTGGAAGACGTCCGCCGGCGCCGCCGCCCGTACGCCCGTCGCCCGCGTCACCAACCTGACGCGCGCGCTGGAGGCGTACAAGAAGGCCGGCATCGTGGTCGTCGGCCTCGCCGCCGACGGTGAGGTCGAACTCGGCGATCTCGAGGCCCTGGGCGGGCCCGTCGCCATCGTCGTCGGGAGCGAGGGCAAGGGACTGGGCCGGCTGGTCGGCGAGACGTGCGACTACCGGGTGCGGATCCCCATGCCGGGCGGCACCGAGTCCCTCAACGCCGGTGTGGCGGCGGGGATCGTGCTGTACGAGGCGGCGCGCCGACGCCGCTGAACAGGCATCCGGCACTTCACCCGAACGGGGTAATTCGGGGGGTGGTGGGGCGACAAGGACAAGCTTGACGGGGTCCGGACAGATCCGGCCGGTCAAAGCAGTGTCCTATCGCGACGTCACTCGGTTAGATGAGTGTGGACACCAGAACACCCCGCACTCCCACGGGGGACCGCTCGTCGGGACTCGACGACGCTCCCGCGCTGAGCATGGTGAAGGTGCCGAGCGACCCGGCGCAGGTCATCGTCAATCACGCGAGTTTCCGCGTGCAGTTGGGCGTCTCGACGCGTCGCGTCCAGTCCCCCCGGGTCGCACGGCATCTGACCGCCAGCGAGGGCACCGCCCGCATCCCCGTCGCCACCGCCGGGGGCGGGGCGGACGGGGCCGCCGCCCGCCGCCGGCCCGTCGTCTGGAGCGGCAGATCCGCGCCCGACGACACCGGCGCCCACCGGCTCCTCCAGGCCGTGCGGCACGAGAGCATCCGCCACACCGAGGAGCCCACCGCCGACGCAGGCGCCACCCAGGTCATCTCCCGCCCGTCCACCGGCCACGGGAACACGGGCTACGGCGGCCCCGGATACCAGGGCGACGGCTACGGCGCCGGCTACGCGGACGACCTCGACCAGACGGTCGAGACTCCCGTCGTCGGCCCCCAGCGCACCCACTCCGACGGCGCCCGGCTGCTGCCTCCGATGCGCACCGTCGGCAGCACCTACGACGAACCCGCCTACGCGGAAGAGGACTTCGACGACCTCGCCGCCGACCCGGACGGGACCGGGCGGGCCTCCAGGCGGCACGGCGACGACCCGGCGCGGCACGCCTACTATCCGGGCCGCCGGATGAACCTCGGCGTCGTCCTGCTCCCGCTGCGCGTGTTCCTCGGCTTCATCTCCGTCTACGCCGGCATGGGCAAGCTGTGCGACCCCGTCTACTTCGACGGCGGCAAGCGCGGCTCCATGGTCACGTGGCTCAACACCCTGCACCCCTGGGAAGTCGCCGAGCCCCTGCGCCAGTTCGCCCTGCAGCACCCGGTCGGCTCCGGGCTGGTCATCGCCTTCGCCCAGGTCATCGTCGGTGTCCTGACGGTGCTCGGCTGCTGGCAGCGCGTCGCCGCGGCCTTCGGCGCCCTGCTCTCGGCCGCGCTGCTGGTCACCGTCAGCTGGAAGAGCGTCCCCGCCTACGAGACCCCCGACATCATCTACCTCGCCGCCTGGTCCCCGCTGATCATCGCCGGCGCCCCCGTCTACTCCGTCGACGGCCGACTGGCCGGCAGCGCCTGGCGCCGCCTCGGGCCCCGCGCCGACATCTGGGACCTGCGCAGCTACGTGCTGCGCCGCGGCGCCCTCGTCACCGCCATCGCCGCCGGACTCACCCTGCTGGTCGGTTCGCTGCTCGGCGGCGCCGTCCGCGACGCCGACCGGGTCGTCGTCCCCGGCCCCGGTGAGGCTCCGCGCAACGAGCTGCCGGGCTCCCCGCTCCCGGGCGAACCCAAGCGGCAGGAGAAGCGGACCCCGTCGGCGTCCACGTCGCCCACCCAGGGCGCCACGGCCGGCTCGGCCAGCCCCACCGCGGGCACCACGACCCGGCCGGACGCCACCCGGGGCAGCGGCACCGTCACCGGCGGTTCGCCCAGCCAGACCCAGGGCAGCACGGGCCAGGCCCCGCCCCGGCAGTCCTCCCCGGCCGACGAGGCACCGACCACGACCTCCGGCCCCACGTCCGGCGGCTCCACGACGGGCGGCGGCTCCGGCTCGACCGGCGGCGGTACCGGGGAAGGCTCCTCCTCGGGCCAGCCGGGCCTGGTGGGCGGCCTGCTGGGCTAGCCGGCCAACCGCGAAGCGGGAGAGACAGGAGAGGGGCCCCGCACCGTCACGGTGCGGGGCCCCTCTCCTTGTCTCCTGGGCGCGTTCTCAACGGCCCGTGGCGGCCAGCTCCTTCGCCGCCTCCGTCAGGTCCTTCGCCGTGTCGATGGCACGCCAGTAGGACCCCTGAGGGATCGTGAAACCGGCCAGCCGCTGCTCCCGGGCCAGCCGGGGGAACGTCGTCCGCTCATGGTCACCCCGCTGCGGCAGCAGCCCCGCGAACTCGGGGGAGAAGACGTAGACACCCGCGTTGATCTCGAAGGTCGACGGCGGGGCCTCGATGAAGTCGGTGATGTGGCCGAAGCCGTCCGTCTTCACCGCGCCCCAGGGCAGGCGGGGCCGGGCCAGGGCGAGCGTCGCGATCGCGTCCCGCTCGGCGTGGAAGTCGGCCATGTCACGCAGCGAGAACCGGGTCCAGATGTCGCCGTTCGTGGCGTACCAGGGCTGGTCCGGGTGGGGAAGGTGCGCCGCGGCGTACTTGAGGCCGCCGCCGCGGCCGAGGGGCTCCGACTCCACGACTGTGGTGACGGAGACCGGCAGATCGGCCGTGTCCAGCCACGTCTGCAGTACCTCGGCGAGGTGGCCGCAGGAGACCACCACGTCCGTCACGCCCTCCTCGGCGAGCCAGGACAGCTGATGGCCGATGATCGGCGTCCCCGTCCCGGGGATCTCGACCATCGGCTTGGGCCGGTCGTCGGTGTACGGACGCAGCCGGGAGCCCTGGCCGCCGGCCAGAACGACGGCTTGAACGGGGCGGGACGCGGCGCTCGGATCGCTCATGAGACCGAACTGTACGGTGCGTCCCGCCCGGGAAAAGCGGCGGACGAGGGGTTCCCGCGTCTGCCGTTATCGACTGCCCACCTGGTGGCAGGGCGGTGCGCTCAGCTGTGTGCGGCGGCGACGCCGGTGGCGAAGGCGGTGTCGCAGACCGGGCGGGCGTAGGACTGGGCGCGGGTCGGGCCGTAGACCCGGACGGCGGCCTGGCCGAGGGCACGTGCGAGGGAGGCGCAGTGCCGGGCCAGCGACGGGCGGTCGTCGACGGCCTGCTGGAGGTGGGTGAGGGCGACGCCCGGGTTCTCCTGTTGCAGCTCGGTCAGCAGCTTGTCGCGCAGGACGTCCTGCGGAGCCCGCTTGGCGGCGCGCGAGGTGCCGGCGGAGGTGGCCGTGTCCGCTGCGGTGAGCACCGGGTCGGAGGAGCCCCCCGTCCAGTTGACTCGGCTGACCGCGAGGGTCCCGGAGAGCACCAGGACGACGGGCAGGACGAAAGCGAGGGTGCGGCCGATCCGGCGGGCGGGGCCCCGGCCGCGTCGCGTCTGTTGGGTAGTGGAGTGCTTCACGCGTGTGAGGGTAGCGCGGGGTGATGGAATGTAGACATTTAGTCACCGGTTCGGGGGATGAGAGAGGGCCCTTTTCCGGGTAAGGGGTTGACGCACACTGCTCGAAACGTCCGGTCTGCCGGGGTATTTGTCGACAACGAAGAAGGCCCCGCAGCGCTCTGCGGGGCCTTCTTCGTCAACCCGGGTGAATTATCCGAGGTCGGGTGTTTGCGGTTGCCGTCAGTCGGACAGGCGCGCGCCCGTCGACGTCGAGAACACGTGGGTCTCGCCGGAGCGGGGCACGATGTGCAGCTGGCTGCCCTTCTCCGGGACCTCACGGCCGCTGACGCGGACGACGAGGTCCTTGGAGTCGTCGCCGACCTTCGCGGTGCCGTAGACGTAGGCGTCGGCGCCGAGCTCCTCGACGACGTTCACGGTGACCGCGAGGCCCTGCTCGGCGTCCGACACGTCGAAGTGCTCGGGGCGGACGCCCACGGTGACGGTCTTGTCGGTGGCGGCGGCGATCGCGTCGCGCTGCACCGGGACGACCGACTTGCCGAACTTCACGCCGCCGTCGGTGATCGGCACCTCGACCAGGTTCATCGCGGGGGAGCCGATGAAGCCGGCCACGAAGAGGTTGGCGGGCTTGTCGTACATGTTGCGCGGGGTGTCGATCTGCTGGAGCAGACCGTCCTTGAGGACCGCCACACGGTCGCCCATCGTCATGGCCTCGACCTGGTCGTGGGTGACGTAGACGGTGGTGATGCCGAGGCGGCGCTGCAGGCTCGCGATCTGCGTACGGGTGCTGACGCGGAGCTTGGCGTCCAGGTTGGACAGCGGCTCGTCCATGAGGAACACCTGCGGCTCACGCACGATGGCGCGGCCCATGGCGACACGCTGGCGCTGACCGCCGGAGAGCGCCTTCGGCTTGCGGTCCAGGTAGTCGGTGAGGTCGAGGATCTTCGCGGCCTCCTCGACCTTCTGCCGGATCTCCGCCTTGTTGACGCCGGCGATCTTGAGCGCGAAGCCCATGTTGTCGGCGACGGACATGTGCGGGTAGAGCGCGTAGTTCTGGAACACCATGGCGATGTCCCGGTCCTTCGGCGGCAGGTGCGTGACGTCGCGGTCGCCGATGCGGATGGCGCCGGCGTTGACGTCCTCGAGCCCCGCGAGCATGCGGAGCGAGGTGGACTTGCCGCAGCCGGACGGGCCGACGAGGACGAGGAACTCGCCGTCCTCGATGTCGATCTCCAGCGCGTCAACAGCGGGCTTGTCGGTGCCCGGGTAGATCCGGGTCGCCTTGTCGAACGAGACAGTGGCCATGATGAGTGAACCCCTTCTACCGGCAGGAACGTGCCGGACGATCCGAGTAGGAAGGCGGTGCCACGACGGGCATTCCGTTGTGGTGTAGTCCACGCGTGTGAACTGGCTCAGGACCGTACCTGGCGTTCACCTGGTCTGTCAGTACCTCCGCCCCTGTGAACTTCGCGGAAATTTTCGACGGGGCCCCTCGGGGACCTGGGTACACTGCTCGGGCACGTGCGGGTGCCTACCCGTACGGGCCTCCTTAGCTCAGATGGCCAGAGCAACGCACTTGTAATGCGTAGGTCGTCGGTTCGAATCCGACAGGGGGCTCTGGTGAACCCCAGGTCAGATGTCCTCTGACCTGGGGTTTTTTCGTCAGCGGATGCGGCGGCGACGCTGCGCGCGGGCTGCTCGCCGGTCGCTGGTCTCAGTCCTGGTCTCAGTCGGGGGTGCCGGGGCAGGCATGAACGCGTCTCCCATGCGGCGCATCGCGGCCTTGGCGAGGTGGGATCGGCCCTTGACGTACCGGCGGGTCTGGCCGATCTGGGAATGGCGGAGGATCTCCATGATCGTGGGGAGGTCGACGCCCAGCTCGTTCAGGATCGTGCCGGCGGTGTGGCGGCTGCCGTCGTGCTGGCGCCGGTCGTCGATGCCGGCCTCTTCGAGCAGCTCCTTGAACTCCTCCCAGTCGTCGCGGGGGTCGATTGGCCGGCCGTCCGGCCGGGTGAAGAGCGCGTCGTGCTCCTGCCACTCGTCTCCGGCCGCGGTGCGCATCTCCTCCTGCTGCGCCTTGTGCTCCAGCAGGTACGGGATGAAGGGCGGCGGGATGGGCACGGAATTCCGGCTCTTCTTGGTTTTGGGTCGGGTGAAGACGAGTCCGCCGCCCTTGCGGTCGGGGCATGTACTGGCGTGCTTCGCGCAGTCTTTCGGGCACGGCTTGGGGCAGCCGCGCTTGTAGCTCTTGTGCGTCTTGCAGTTGGGCGGGCAGGGGGCGAATCGGTGCAGTCGCTCCCCACAGGCATGGGGGTCCGTGCAGCCGTGGCGCCAGGTGAGGCGCTGAAGCTGCCACTGGGGGTGGAACAGCTCGTTGTCGAGGTCGACGTACTTCCACCGGAATCCCAGGGCTTCGCCCTGCCGGAATCCCATGCCGACGCCGACGACCCAGCGCATGAAGGTGGGCCGCTTGGCGGCGGCCTCCAGGAATGCCTTTGCCTCCTCGATCGAGAACGGGTTCGTCTCCGTCTCGTCGACGGTCGGCGGGTCCACGAGGGTGGCCACGTTCTCGACGATGATCCGGCGACGGTGGGCGATCTTCAGGGCGCGGGAGAGGATGCGGTGCACCTTGAGGACGTGGGACTCCGCGTGCCCGGCGTCGAGCATCTTCCGGTACATCCGTTCCAGGTGCTCCGGCTGGAGCTTGTCGATCCGGTGCTGCCCGATGCCGGGGATGATGTCGTTTCGGGTCTTGGACCAGTAGTCGTCCAAGGAACGGGGCTTGAGCTTCAGGCTCGCGATGTCGGTCAGGTAGGTGGTCATCCACTGGGCGACGGTCGGCTTGCGGCCGGCTTTGGGGGCGCGGCCCTTGTCGCGTAGGTCCTCCAGCTCGCGAACCTTGCGCTTGATCGCGGGCTCGGACTTGGCGCGTCGGTGACGCCGGTCGGGGCTGCCGTCGTCCTTGACGCCCATGGTGACGCGGCCGTGCCACCAGCCGTCGCTGCCCAGGTAGATGGACGACTCCATGTTCGGCTTGCGGGGGCTCAACGTGCTCCTCCATACGGAAGGCGCCCCCGGACCGTGGGGTCCGGGGGCGCCTTGGGCTGGGTGCGGTGTGGGTCAGTGGGAGATCGGTTCGAGGCTGTTGACGTACGCCTCCAGGTCGCTGCGACGTATGCGGCGGGAGCGACCTCGCTTGACGTACCTCAAGGTTCCTTCGGCCATCAGCTCGTAGATGGTGGAGCGGCCGAGAGCGAGCGCTTCGGCAGCCTCTTCGGGCTTGTACAGGAGTCGGTCGACGGGTACAGCAGCCGCGGTGCTCATCCGGGTGTCTCCTTGAGGGGAGGGTCCTGGGTGCTTTTCAGGGGTCGTGTGTGTCCGAGGTGGGGATTCCTGCGTCATCTGCGTCATCTGCGTCATTCGGGGGTCTGACCTGCGGTTTCAGGGTGACGCAGGAAGCTGGGGGTGTGTCACCGGTGACGTAGACCTTCGTCACCGAGTGACGCGGGTGACGCGGGGTGACGCAGGATCCGGCCGTCTGCGTCACCACTGTTTGGGCAGGTCAGTGGCCGTTTTCGGGGTGTGGGTGACGCAGGTGACGCAGCGTCTTCCTACTTCGGACAAAAGAGGGGGGTGGTGTCTGTTGTGGTGCGCGGCTCAGAGCGTGAAGAAGGAGCCGCTTCGCGGCGCGACCGCAGGGCGGCGCCGCCGCCGAACAGCAAGAAGAGCACGCGGGGCCGGGTGCTCTTCTTGCTGTTGCGGGCGAGTGCGCCGCGCGGTCAGAAGGCCGCTTCCTGCTCCGGCTCGGCCGGTGCGGCGGGCCGCGCGATCTCGATGTAGCGGGACGCCTTGGTGCGTCCCCAGTCGATGAGCACGCCCCGGGCGGCGAGGGTGGGTTGAAGGCGCTTGAGGCGGTCGGAGAGCACCTTGCCGGTGGTCGGCCACCCTTTGGGCAGGGGGCGGAAGTCCTCGCCCGTGTAGAGGCCGGTGAGGCAGTGCAGCCACTCAGCAGACGTCATCCGCTGCTCGCCGCCTGGGTCGATGCCGGCGGCGTGCTTGAGGACGGTCTGCGCGAGCAGGTCGCCCTCGATGACGTCGTCGTTGAGGTCGTCCAGGCTGGCCCGGTAGGCGGCCAGCGCCCCGAGACCGGTGGCCGCGTCGAGCTGTGCGCACAGGTGCGCGAAGTCGGCCATGCGCAGGTCGGTGGGGATGTCCGCATCGGCCGCGCGTACCTGCACGGTGAGGTCCAGGAGTGAGCCGAGGATGACGGGCAGCACTTCGGCGAAGTCGGCCCACAGGTCCGCTTCGGTGCGGCGGACGCGGGGGCGTTCCAGGCGCAGGGGAAGGAGCCGTTCGGCGAGGTCGGGTTTGATGACGCCGACGTCGATGCCGGTCAGGAGCAGGGGGCGGCGGTAGCCGACGCGGAAGACGTCCCCGTCGGTGAACAGGGCCCGCTTGACGTCCTCGGCTCCGGTGACGATGCGGCACATCGCGTCGGACATGTCGGGGGTCATGTGGGAGAGGTTGTCCAGGGCGGTGACCCATCCGGCGGCCACGGCCGTGGTCAGGTTCTCCTCGTCCTTCGGGGCCCGGCGCAGGTCCCCGCTCATCCCCTCCACGACCCTGACGAGCATCCGCCCACCGGTGGACTTGCCCGCACCCTGCGGGCCGGTGAGGAACGGGGCCGGGACCGGGACGGACGGTTCGAGGCAGCCGACCAGCCACGCGATGGCTAGGCACTCGGTTTCCGCGGTGGCGAAGTTGCACAGCCTGAGCAGCGCGTCGATGCCCTTGCCGTCGGTGTCCTTGACCGGTACGGGCAGTTCCCCGGTGAGCTGGGTGCGCCGCCAGCAGACCTCACGCGGGTCGGGGACGGTGAGGTCCCAGCCGGTGGGGTGGATGCGCACGGACAGGCCGTCGGCGCGCCCGAGGTCCAGCCAGGTGGCTCCGTCGTGGCCGGGGGCGACGCGGATGTGCACGGCCTGTACGTCCTCGGTTAGTGCGAGTGCTTCGATCAGGTCGAGCGCCTCCTTCAGGGCGGTGCCGTTGAACACGCCGATGCCGTCGCGGAACATGCCGACCATGAGTTCCTGGCGGTGGCTGCCCGTGGTGCCCTGGGAGCGGATCGGGCGGGCCACGGGGTGGCCCTTGCGCTGCGCGTACACGGTGCCGTCGGCGGTGCGGAAGTAGCGGAAGTGGGATCGCGCGTAGTCGGTGATGACCTCGCGGCCGGGGGTCTTGTCGTCGTCGGACACGGGTCACAGTCCCAACGTGGTGCGGGCGTTGGTCCACGCCTCGGTGCAGTGCCGGGCCGTCTCGCCCTTGGTCTGCGCGGCGGTGAACAGCCGGTTGACGTGGGTGTCGGTGAGGCAGCCGCACCGGCCGTGCGTGGACAGCACCGCCAGGAACGTCCCGTACACGGTGGAGTGGATCGCGCTGCGGGCGGCGGTGATGCGCTGCACGGCCATGGCGATGCCGCGTTCCAGGAAGGCGGGCGTGCGGTGCGGGCACTGCCCGCCGCCGGACCGTGCGGGCACGGAGGCGGAGAGGGGCGCCGGCCGGGCGGCGGGCGGTTCCTTCATGGCCAGCGCGCGGACGGTGTCGGGCAGGTCGGTCATGGTGCCTGTGCCGGGACCGAGGTAGCGGGCGTAGGACATGGTCGACTTGATGTCGACACCGGGCCGAACGGCGTTGTGGGACGCCATGGCGCCCTGGTAGATCCAGTGCTCACCGCGCGTCGTCTGCACGGTCCGTGTGGCGGGCAGGGTTGCCCGGGCCCAGTCGACGGCCGCCGCGTCGTCGAGGTCGACGACGGTCAGCCCGGCGGCGCCGGGGTGGTAGGCGACGCAGACGGCCCGCTGCCACGCAGCCATCCAGGCCGGAGAGGCGAGGACGGCCGGATCGGTGGTGGCGGCGGCCCACGCGTGGCAGACACCCGGGCACTGGCACGGCCCGGCGGTCTTCATGTTCGGCCGGCCGCCGCACGCGTTGTTCGCGCACTGGTGGCAGTTGGCGAAGGGTGCCTTGCCCGGGCGCAGGGGCAGCACGGGGAGTCCGGCGGCGGCCAGGTTGAGTGCCACTCGCCGGAGGGGGGTCTGTTGGGTCATGCTGGGAGACCTCCAACGGGTCTGTTGATGGCAGGTTGGACCAGGGCGGCCCCGGTCTTTGGCGAGAGGGGGCCGCCCTGGGCGTAGCTAGAAGGGCGGTTCGTTGCTGTAGCCGCCGGGCGCCCACGGGTCGCTGTCAGGGCGACGCCGGCGCATCCAGCGCGGCAGGCGCGGAAGGGACAGCAGGATCACGGCCCACTGCGTCCAGCACGAGCAGGGCTCCCAGTGGGTACCGGCGTACTCGCCGGTGTGGTCGCCGTAGTCGTGCGCGATGCCGCCCTCTCCTCGGCACTCGGGGCAGTCGGGGCGAGGGGTGTCGGACAGAGCCAGGGCCCGACGGGGGCAGTGGGTGACCTTGATGCGGAGTCGGATCACGGGTGTCGGCCTCCTTGGTCAGCCGTAGAACTTGTTCCGCTTGATCACGGCCTTGCGGATGTTGACCGTGGTCCCGCCGCCGTGGCCGCCCGTGCTGAACACCATCGCGGCGATCCAGCCGCCGAAGCAGACGGCGGCGAGTGTGATGAGCTGGGTGACGAACGCGGTCAGGGCCGCGATGAACGAGGTGAGCAGCAGCAGGCCGCCGCACACAGCGAGGAACCCGACGCCCCCGAGGGCGACGTTCACCGCCGTCCGGGACACGGGCTGCTTGGCGACCACCGGTTCGGGCTGGGCGGGGTTGATGGCGTAGCCGGTGACGACCCGTCCGTCGGGCAGGACCACGCTCGCCACCGCCGGGACGTGGCCCGGCTGGACTGTGGCGACCGGTGTGGCCGGCGGGTGAACGGTGATCGGTTGCGGGTGGTGGACTTCGACGGCCGTGGGCCGGTTGGGGTCGTTCATCGGGCCTCCCTGGGATGTCGGCGGGCCCGCGCCACGGTGGTGGCGCGGGCCCGTGCGGGTTGGGGTGTCAGCGGGTGGTGTCAGAGGTGCGTGACACCGCGTGTGCCTAGGGGTTTGGGTGTCAGCCGGGCGTGACGGTGTCAGGTGTCACGCGGCCGTCAGGGCGGGGACGATGCGCCACCGGCCGGTGGTGTTCGTTGCCTCCAGACGGCCCTCCAGGGCGGCCTCCTTGAGCCGTGCGGAGACCCACGGCCGGGAGAGGTTGTTGCGGTCGCACCAGTCCATGAAGTCCTTCGGGCCGACGACCATGTGCCCGGCCCGCTCGAACTCCTCCAGCGCCTGAGCGAACAGCCGCCGGGCTTCCTCCGGTGACGGCTTGCGGCCACTGTCCTGCCCGAAGATCGGGGCGTCGTCGCCCTGCTCGGGCTCGGGGAGTTCGGCCTCGGGGTCGATGTCGGCGTCCTCGAGGTCGACGAGCGGCCCGTATCCGGTGTCGTCGTCCATGTCGTCCTCCGCCGTGGCGGCGTGCCCGGGGGCACCGTCCGGGGTGGGGCGGCCGGTGTAGGCGTTTCCGGCGACGCTGGACGCGGCGCCGGCGGTGACGGGGTCGGCCTCGGCGCCGTTGCGTTGGGCCCAGTCGGCGAGGACCTCCATCCGGGACACCGCGTCGCGGCCGAACCCCCACGTGCGGCCCGGTGAGGCGTAGCGGGTCTCGTCGATGCCGGGGGTGACCAAGTAGCAGTAACCGGGGCGGCGGTTTCCCCAGGCGCCGGGGTGGGCGCCCGCGTCCAGGACCGTGTCGGGCAGGGAGAACGACTCGTCACGCGGGTCGCAGCCCAGCGCGATCACCGACGGCAGAGAGGCCCGGGTGCTGGTGGACATCTGGTCGTACGAGGGCCGCTGAAGCGACACGATCAGCGAGACGCCGGCGGAGCGTGCCTCCTGGGCGATGCCGGTGAACGCGTCGTCCCCGAGGCTGCGCAGCGTGCTGGCGGCCTCCTCCATCCACGCCACCAGGTACGGCATACCGTCGCAGCCACAGGCCCGGCCGTCCGCGCGGCACGAGTGCTTCGGGTCGTTCTGCGCTTCGGCAGCCGCGGGGATCCACTGCCGGTAGTTGTGCTGGCCCAGCCAGCGCGTGCGGGCTGGGATGACGGCCTGGATCGCTTCCACCATGACCTCGGTGGGGGTCCCGCCCTCGGCGGCCCAGTCGATGCCGGGCAGCAGCGGCCTAAAGTCCTGGAACATCTTCGGATCCGACAGCCACAGCAGCACATCCCGCCGAGACAGAATCTCCGTCTGCAGGTTGAGGGCGGTCTCGCCCTTGCCGGACCCGGTGCCGCCGGCGACGAGGACGTGGGTGCCGTTGCGGCCGGCGTCGGGGTCGCCGGGCAGCCACAGGAACATCGGGGAGCCGTCGTCGTAACGGCCGATCACCAGCGGATCGGCGATCGAACCGCCCAGGTTCGACGGACCCTCCCAATAGGCGGCCTCAGCGAGCATGTCCTCAGGCACGATGACCAGGTCCCCGCGCCGGTTGGAGTCGCCATCGGGCTGGTAGCGCACGGCCGAGGTGGGCAGGTCGAGGGCGGAGGCGATCCGGGCCAGGGCCTTGGACACGTCGTCGTTGGTCTGCTCACCGGCCTCCACCGCGAGCGGGGCGGTGACCCGGTTGGGCTCCACCTTGGCGTTGCCGATCTGCGCACGCGCCAGCCCCACCTTCTCCAGCAGCCCCTTGTCACCGCTCTCGCCGGCGGGGGCGTCGTTGCGGCGCAGGACCATGCGGATGTTCCACGACAGCGCCAGCGCCGGCGCGCCCATCAGGTACAGGTCGGGCAGCGGGCCCGCCGTCGGGCCGGCCAGGCACGCGGCCGTGGTCCACGCGGACGCGGACGCAACCGTGATCGCCGAGTGCAGGCGCCGCTGGGCGGTGGTGGACTTGCCCATCCACCACGTGGCCCCGGTCAGAGCGACGGAAGCGAGGGTCAGGCCGACCCCGGCCGCCGCGCTCTCCTCCCACTTCAGGCTCCCCAGTCCGCCGGCGATGCCGATGCCGGCGGCGGCCAGCCACGGCGGAAGGTGCGGCATCGCCCGGGACAGGAGGTAGGCGCCCACCCCACCGCCACCGCCGGCGGACTGGCCGGGCAGGAGACCGGGGCCGGTGTAGTCGGCGACCAGGCCGTTGTCGAGGAAGTCGGTGTGCCGCACACGGCGGCCGTAGCTGTTCCTTGCCATGGGGTGGCCTCCTTACTGCTGGGCCCAGTTCATGACCGGCTGCTGAGGCTTCCGGGCACGGTGACGGACACGGTTGATCTCTTCCTCGAACTCCTGCTGGAACGTCGCGTAGCAGGCGGCGGCGTTCTTCGCCGCGCTGCGCAGATCATCGGCAGCTTTGTTCATCTTCCGGGCGACCTTCGCCGCGCGGATCCGGGAGCCGAACGCCCGCCCGTCGGGGTCCGGCACGGCCGCGAGCACGCCCTTGAGGATCTCGGTGCCCATGGCGACCTCGATCGACAGCGTCACGGCCGCCGCCCGCAGGGTGTTGCAGTAGTTGCGCACCTGCGCGGGGGAGCTGAAGTCCGGGGCGGGGAGCAGGGCTTCGGCGTGCGGGCGGCGCCCGTTCGAGCCGGCCGCGCGCTTGTTGTTGTTCACGGTGACGTTGATAGGCGGGACCATCGAGCCTCCCAGCGCCCCGACGAACCCGCCGGCGGCTGCCCCGGCGTTGGCGAACTTGCCGGTCTTGGGGTCGTTCACGGGCCCGCGCGCACGCTGGCCGTTGGTGTTCTGCGCCATCAGACGATCTCCTCAGGTCAGCGGGACGGGCGGATGATGAGCCACGCGGTCTGGGCGGCGATCAGGATGAGCAGCCACAGCAGCGCGAGCGTGCCGTTCAGCGGCCCGAACCCGGCGGCCAGCGCCAGCCACACAGCGGCGGCCGTGGCAAGCACGGCCAGGCCAATGCGCCAGCCAAGCGCGGCGGCGCGGGCCGGGCGGCGGCGCTGCATGACCAGCAGCCACACCACCGGCACGGCCGCCACGGGGGCGACGACGAGTGCGGACCACCAGGCGATGGCGTGCAGCAGCCCGGCCACCAGGAACGCGAGCACGGACAGGCCGGTCGGGGCGAGCGCGCGGCGGAACGTCCACAGGCCACGGCCTATGAAGCCGAGGGCTTCGCGGGTCAGGGAGGGGCGTTCGGGGACGACGATCACGAACGGGTCGGAGCGCCGGCCACGCTGGCGCGGGATACGGACGGTGTGGACACCCGCCGCCGTCTTCACGGAGCGGGTACGGGTACGGCTGGACACAGCGAAACTCCCGGTGAAGTCGAAAGGGGTTCAGGCGGCGGCGCACTGTTCGTCGGGGTAGGCGCACGGGGCGCACATGCCGAGCGAGGGCGGGATGACGTATCCGGCATCCCGCCGGCACTCGGGGCAGATGCGGCGAGCGGCGTTGGCCTTGGCCAGGGCGGCCCACTTCGCGGGCGTCATCGGCCGGACCGGCTTGGCCTGCTCGATGAGGTAGAGGTAGGCGACCAGCGGGCCGCGGTGGCGCCGCGGACGCTCCAACTGGCCGGCCACGTCCTGCCCGCCGGGTCGCAGCCCGAGGGCCCGGAGTTGGCGGCGCGTGGCCAGCCCGTCCGGGGCCAGGCGCCACCGGTAGACGGGGAGGCTGGCCATCAGTTGCCCGCGATGGCCAACTCAGCCCCGCCGGTGCCGGGGTCGCGGTGCTCGGCGTAGCGCTGGGAGACCCAGCCGACCGACCAGCCGCACAGCTCCGCCGCCTGGCGCACCGACAGGCCCGACTCGAACCCGGCCGCTACGATCCGGCGCGCCTCGACCTCCGGCAGCTTGGCCTCGGCCGGGCCGCGCTCCAGCAGAGCGGCGCGTTCACGGGCCACACGCTCCTGGCGGTCACGGTGTTCACGCTCCGCCTGCTCGGCACGCTCGCGCTGCTCGGCCTCAGCCTGCTGCCGGGCCTGCTGTTCACGGCGCAGCCGTTCCTGTTCATGCCGTTCACGCTCGCGTTCACGGCGTTCACGAGCCTCCCGCTCGGCAGCCTCGGCCCGCTGTCGGGCCTCACGCTCCTCGCGCCGCTGCCGCTCCTCCCGCTCCGCCTGCTCGCGGGCGATGCGGGCCTCGTGCTCACACTGTTCACGGGCCAACTGCGCGGCGTGCTCGCGCTCCTCGCGGGCCTCGGCACGGGCCTGCTCGGCACGCTCCCGGGCCTGCTGCTCGCGCCGCTCCCGCTCGGCTCGCTGCTGATCCTCCAGGGCCGCCACGGCGGCGGCGATCGCCCGCCGGTAGGCCAGGCTGGTCTCCGCTGTGACGATCAGCAGCAGCGGCGCCACCGAGTGCACTGCCACGCCGACCAGGTCTTTCTTCAGCGCGGAATCGGCCGTGTTGAGCGCCAGGGTCATCAGGCCGGTCATCCACCGCAGCGTGATGGGCCAGCGTCCGCCGTTGCCGCCCAGACGGGCCAGCACGTCATCGAGCTTCACCACGATGACGACTGCTGCGTCCACCACGAGGGGCAGGATCGGCGCTGTCCAGTCCCACTTCTCGGCCGTGTGCGCGGCCATCAGCGGCGTGACGGTGAGGATCGAGTACAGCGTCGCCCCGCACACGATCAGCCACGTCCCGCCCGATAGGGCGCGCTCTGCTGAACGCGTCTGAACACTGTTCACGCTGCCCCCTCGATCAGCTTCGGGGCGGGCATGCGAGCGCGGCGGAAGCCGTTGGAGGAGGCGTTGTAGATGAACGCCTCACACCGCCACTTGCACTCGGCGGCCGGGCGTTCACCGGAGGGCACCCACCCGTCCGGGTCGGCGCCGTGGGTGGCGGTGTCGGCGTAGGCGTCCTCGCGGGAGGCGTAGACGGTGTGCGGCTCGCCGTAGTGCAGCAGGACCGTCAGCGTCCGCCCCTCCAGTGACTCACCCTCCAGCTCGGCTCGCAGCCGGCGGATCTCAATGTCCTTCAGCAGCAGCTCCTGCTGCGCGGCGGACAGCTCATCCATCGCACCGGTCAGGAGCTCGCCCACCTCGTCCGCGGCAGCCTCCGCCCGCTCCGCGCGATCGGTGACGGCGAAGAGCTCCCGCACATACCGGCCGAACGCCTCGTTCGCCGCCCCACTGATCTGCCGGGCGCACCCGCGGGCCGTGCTCGCGTCGGCCTCCAGCCGTTCCAGGCGGGCCGCGGTGACGATGCGGATCACGCCGCCTCCCCCGGGGCCAGGCGGTTGGCCAGCGCCACGCGCTCGGCCAGCACCTTGTGCACAGCCTTGCGCAGACGCCCACGGTCCAGCTGCGTCGGCGTCCGGTCCATCAAGGCGATACGGACGTCCAGCAACTCGACCTCCGCCTCGATGAGCGGCGTCTCGTACGCGATGGCGGACAGCTCCGCAGCCGACGGCTCGCGGTCCTGCTCGTTCACGTCGATGTCGGACAGCGGGTGAAGGGGGACAATCTTCATGGGTCGTGTTCCTCTCGAAGGGTGAACGGCCCGAGCGCGGCCCCCGGGTGGCACCCCGGGGGCCGCTTGCCGTTGAAGCCGGGTTGTCTCGGCTCCCCGCGCCCCGCCCGTACGGACTCCGCACGATGTGCGGGCCTGGACGGGCGAGGGAGGCAACCGGCCGCAGCGCTAGCCGCTGCGATGGCAGGTAGAGAGCGGACCGGTTCGGCCGCGAGCGAGCGTTCCGCTCACGGACCCGGTTTGCGTACTGGCGCCCGCCGGCCGGTCCGACACGGCGGCGCCCAAAGTCTTCGTCGGTGCACTGGAATGCCTCTCAGGTGAGATCAACAGGGATGAATCACTGCAAGGGGGACCACGTCCCCACCCTCCGGCCGTTGCTCGCGGTCGCCGGGCCACCTCGCCAGTACGGGCCGAAACCCTGTTCTGCCTGGCCTTCAGCGGGATTGCAGCGTCCCCGCCTTCTGTGCAGGCGGCATGAAGCCGCCTTCCGACCGAGGTATTGCGTTCGGTCGTTGCAGTACCTGTTTTACAGGTACTGCATTAGGGTCCGTCAAGTGCCGCGACGGAACCTCGTGCTTTCGCGCCCGGAACTTCTTGGCGCACCATCAGAATCGCCGCAGGTCAGGGGCGTTCGTAACCGCACCCTTGGAAACCTTGGGGAGCGCTGACTACGCTCAAGAAGTCCCTACAAGTCCCTCAGGGGGTGTAGATGTCCAACGAGCGCTTGAGGTCGGCCCTGTTAGCGCGTGGCATGACCGTTCAGGACCTGGCCGAAGAGATCGGCGTCATTCCGAAGACTGTCGAGCGTTGGATCACGCAAGGGAAGGTTCCGTACCGGCGTCACCAGTACGCGACAGCGGCAGCGCTCAAGGTCGACGTGACGACGATCTGGGAAGACGGCCGGACCATCGAGAGCGCGGCGGACCTGTCCAAAGCCGAGATAGCGACCGTCTACCCGCACCGCCATACGGTGCCACCAGGGCTCTGGCGAGAGCTCTACGGCCGCGCCGGGCGGAACTTGGACGTGCTCGTCTACTCCGGGTTGTTCCTCTCCGAGGACCCGCTGTTCCATGACCTCGTGAAGGCGAAGGTAGAGGCCGGAGCCCAGGTGCGCATCCTGCTCGGCGACCCCGAGTGTGCTGCCGTACGACAGCGCGGCATCGACGAGGGGCACCAGATCATGGACGGCAAGATTCGTAACGCCCTGCTCCACTACCGCGCCCTCATGCGGAGCCATCCGGACGTCGGCTTTCGGCTGCACGACTCGACGCTCTACAACTCGATCTACCGGGCCGACGACGAGATGCTGGTGAACCCTCACGTCTACGGCATCGGCGCCTTCATGGCGCCCGTCCTCCATCTGCGCCGTCTGCCGGGCGGCGGCATGTTCGACACGTACGCGAATAGCATCGAACACACCTGGGAGAACGCCCGCCCGATCACCGAGCAGGACATAGCGAGCATCACGGGAGCCTGAACCATGGGACGTATCGACTACCTGCACGACCCCGATGCCCCGCCGGCCAACTCGGTTGTGCCGTCCGTCGTCGCGTTCGTGCAGAACGACGCGGGACAGGTGCTGATGATTCAGCGCTCCGACAACGGGCGCTGGGCACTGCCCGGTGGTGGTCACGACGTGGGGGAGTCGATCAGCGACACCGTCGTGCGCGAAGTCTGGGAAGAAACCGGGATCAAGGCGGAGGTCGTCAACGTGTCCGGGCTCTACACGGACCCCGGACACGTGATGCAGTACGACGACGGCGAGGTGCGCCAGCAGTTCAGCATCTGCTTCCGCGCCCGGCCGGTCGGCGGTGAGCTCCGTACGAGCAACGAGACGACTCAGGTCCGCTGGGTCGACCCAGCGGACCTGACGACGTTTGACGTGCACCCCACGATGCGGTTGCGGATCGAGCACGCCATGGACCGGGCGCGCACGACTCCCTACATCGGCTGACGCTTGGCCGCCGCGACCCGTTCGAGTACGCGGGACGTGCAGGCGAGGATCTCCGGTTCGGCCCGGCGGATGAACTGCCCGATCAGGCTGTCCGGCCCGTACCGGCCAGCGATCTCGTTGATCCGGTCGATGGGGTTCGTGGACGTGCCGTCCGGCGTGGTGTTCATGTCGCAGTAGCAGAGCGCGTCGTTCAGGTGCGCGCTCTCGCGGGGGAACTCACCCTCCAGCTCCTCGCGCATGCCGCGCGCTTCCGCTTCCATCCAGGCGCAGGAGTGGTGGGCGACGAGGTTGATGACCCGTTCGTCGGCGCCGGCCACGTCTCGGAGGTATCGCGCCCCGTCCAGCGGGTGAAAGCCCGTCTTGGCCAGGTCCGGGGCATAGCCGATGTCATGCAGGACCGCCGCGGCCTCCAGCAGATCGGCCTCCTGGTTGAGAACGAGCGCGATCGTACGCGCCCTCTCGGCGACCCCGAGGCAGTGCTTCCACCGCCGCGGTAGCGGCTCAGCGAGCAGGGACTCAGCCAAGGGGTAAGCCCACTCCGTCAACTTCGGCAAGCTACGACCGCTCCTCTCGCGTTGGCACGGAACGCACCGTCCGCGCCTTGCCCTGCCCTGCACTCGCCAGCACGCCGGCGGCCTCCAGCTTGTCTAGAGCCTTGGTCACTGTTGGGCGGGAAACTCCGAACCTCTCAGCTAGGACTGACGCGCTCGGGAACGCTGCTCCGACTTCCAGGCCCTCATCCGTGACGATGTCCGCGATGCGCGCCTCAAGCGGTCGACGGTCGACGTGTTCCCCGGGCCGGAGGACGCGCCAGCGCCCTCCTGGCACTGGTTCGGCCTGTCCTTCGTCCTGAAGCACCTTGAAGGCTCGGAGGATGACACCACGAGAGACACCGTGGTCTTGCATGAGCTGTGCGGCTGGCGGTAGCTCACGCATGCCCCGCTTCGTTGCGATTAGCTCCTTGAGGGCCTCTGCGACTGTCAGGAAGGATCCCCGAGGGCTGACGTGCTGCGACACCCGATCTCCCTCACCGCTGGCTTCACCATCCGGTCCAGTTTCGCATGGTCCTCTTGCTGTCAAACCTGGCGGTCACGCGCCAGCTCTCGGACTGAGCCATGAAATCTCTGGTTTCGACCCAGGAGGGAAGATCGCGGTCGCGGTAAACCACTCTGCCCCCTCCTTCGGAGAGACTTGAGTGTTATCTACGGCAGATGTAATAGGGCGTCCATTCAGGTCCGGAGGGACATCCACGTGACCGTCCTTTACATGCGCGCGAAAAGTCTCCTCAATCCATTCCGCGTCAGCTGGCGGATTAGCCGCCTTCATCATATTCAAGGCCGGCTCCCAGTAAAACCATCGAATGCGACCATTTGGGTAAAGAGCCATAATTGGGGTTGGGCTCGGAGGGGGCGAGCTTGGCCACAGGCGCCTGTCAATGACGCGCAGAAGTTTACGATACGTAGGCCAGTATGAAAGCAATTTGTTGAGCGAAGTGGTCAATTGCCGAGTGTTGATACCCTGCCGGGCTTCGATCTCCTTGGCGAAGTCTCGAAAGAAAGTGAGGCCTTCTAGGTAGGAAAGAACCGCTAGGTCCAGGGATGGGCCTGTTCGATGTACGGTCGCGCCGGAAATGGATGAGTAGTTTCCCAGCACGCCGCCACAGCTGCCGTGAGTAACCTGTGAAAGCAGTCGGTAGGTGTCGTACTTGTCTCCGTACCCATGCTTTACGGCCCGGTCGCGCAGGTTGCCGGATGACCAGTCGCGACGGAAGGAATTTCCGAACCTCAAGAGAGCGGACTTCAGGTCCTTCAAGCTGTCGCGTTTGAGTTTTGCCAGCCTGACTCTTTCCCGCTTCTGTTCAACGCCCTTCAGATGGGGTAGCCCATGCGTCAGATCTCCTAGCAGCTCCGCTGTTACTGCTCGATGATCTATATACCTTTCGGCCGCGGCGGTAGAGGCCATCACTTCGCAATAGTTGACCAAGTGTTCGTATAGCGATCTGGAAACCCGCGCCGCAGCTCTGCCGTCACCAGAGAGTAGGGAATCGATCAAGCCGTCGAAGTCATTGAAGGCGTGATTACCGACAATGGCCGCAGATTTGTTGGTTGTCTCGGTGAAGAAGATTCGCGTGACGACGTGTAGCTCTTCCAGTGCTGTTGATAGAAGCGCCGGGAGATCCGGACTCCCCATCCTGATAACTGCGGATACTTCCTCCCTGGAGGAGATCCCGAAGCGCTCTGATGGGAGAACGGTGAAATTCACATCTTGATATTTGTTCGTCGTCACTAATCCCCTCCTGTGGGGGTATGGTCCACTAGATTATTTCCGGGGATTCGCCGCTAGAAGGGGGGCTCTTCTGAGGCCTTATGGATCAGGTCGGCAAAATCGTGATTGCCCCAACTAGCAAACCACTCCATGTATTCCTGGTGATTGCTGTACTCCACTCCGCGTGCAATTTCTTTCAACAGGTCTTCCGGTGCGTTGCGGCTCTGAAAATCTTCGATGATGTATCTCAGTTCGAGGGCTTTGCGTGAACCAATGGCGTGAAGGATCGTATTCAAGTCTCCGGGGCGCCACTTATTCCGCCCGAAGTGCTCCACAACTTCGTAAATGCGATCGTACTTGCGTTGCGCGATCGCTGTGAGTACGAGATTGACGTCTCCTAGCAAGGCTGCCGATCGTAGTTGATCCACTGCACTCTCGATAGAAGAAGCAAGGAACCAAGTTGCCACTCTGGTCAGGAAGTCATCCACATAGATGCCGAGGTGTGAGCGCCTCAAACTTACGACAATTACTGGAGTCGCCGTGTCGCCATGCCGTTCTGCCGAGAAGGTAATCAGTCGGCCAACTGTGTCAATATTCTGCTGACTCCTTTCGGTACCCCAAGGTCCTTCGACCTCGTACGAAAATTCCATGTGCAGCGCTGCCACCGTATTGACGACCCCTTGGGGTGAATCCTCTGCCGCTCTCCTCAAAAAGTCGGTGACGGACATTTCTGCTTGCGTCATGACCCGTAGCACTCGGGGCAACCAGTCACCAACAGGTTTGGATCTGTGATCCAGGATTAAGGCCACTAGGTCATCCATTTGAGCGCGTCGCAGAGGCTCAATATTCCACTCTATTCCCGGAGTGGCGGAAGTGCTTCCTGGGGTCAGCCCTTCCTTTGGCCCTGCGATAGAGTTTTTTGACGCGGCTGCCACTCGATCCTGCCATGTTTGGCGGTCTATCTCATGCTTCGGGAGTGGGGTTCCGTGCATCTGAGCATACTCGGCCAGCGCGTCCACTATGGACACGATTTGCGTAAGATTAATAGAGGACTTCCCTGAGAATTTCTCCTGAATTGTAGAGCGTGTCATCTTCTGAGGTCTTCTTTGTCGCGCTATCAAACGATCTAGCGCTCGATACGAGGGGGTTCCGGCGCGCACACGGAGCTCTCGCAGCTGACTTGCAAGATCCATTCGAGTGTCTCCCCCGTAGCGGCCGGAGGTGTCTGCCCCTGTCCGGCAACGTCCGGACCTGTCCGGTCCTGGCTGCCATAGGGTAATTCAACTGGGCTTACGCCGTCCGGGTGTTGCCGGGATCGGCCGTCATGGTCGCAGGCAGTGCAGCGGACAGGTTGCATTGGGCGTAAGACAAAGCCCCGCCTCACACCGGGTGGTGGGAGCGGGGCCTGGCCCGGAGAGCTTGCTGGTGGCGTACCTCAAAGCTCTCGCAGATTGGAGAAACGAAGTAGATGGAAGCCCATCGCCCTCCAGAGCAGGAGCTTAGCGGCGGCAGCCCTCGATGGCTCAGGGATCTCTTGATCGCTCTCACCCCTGCCGCCGCGTTCATCGGAGCCGTGGCGGCCTTGATCACCGCTGTCCGCTCCTAACCTCTCGGTGGGAGACGGTGTGCTGGCGCTGTCGCCGTCTGGTGCAGCGCTGGCGCACTCCAGACCTGAACCGGTCTCAGTTGTGGTCGCGATTGCCGCTCATTCTCGGACCGTCCACTCTTGTCCGCCGGAGTCTGGGAAGCGGCCTGGTCAGGTGTCGCGTCTACCTCGCGTACAGCAACGGACACCCCCGGACCAAGATCGGACAACTTGTAATGCGTAGGTCGTCGGTTCGAATCCGACAGGGGGCTCCGAACAGGCCCAGGACAGACACCATCTGACCTGGGCCTTTGTGGTTCAGGTCGGGGCCGGCCTGACGGGCCCTGCTCGCTCGATGGTGAGGAGGGTAAGTGTCCACTCTGACCGACGCTGTTGATGTCCGCCCGCGGGTGTACTACAGGACCATCCAGATCGGCCCCATCCTGTTCGAGCAGGCGCCGGCGGAGGACGACATTGTTCAGATCCCCGGAGAAGGCTGGAGCCTGACCTCCAGCGACAACGATTTCTATCCCTTGGTGCGTCTCGAGGTATGGGACGGGCCCGCTCCTCAGCCTTCAGGATCTTGGGAGTACGAACGGGATTTTCAGTCCCCGATGGCGGATCGCCTCGAGGTGGTCGACTTGAACGGCGCGTCCTACGGCCAGATCGCGCTGCAGCCGGGGCGCCACCACCTGCGTCTGCTCTGCCGAGGGCGGGATCATGTTGAGGCTGCTCTGGCGCTCGAGCCCTTCCCTCCTGAGGGGCCGCATGAGGATCCCCTTGAGGTATGGGTTGTCCAGCTTTGGCCTATTGCTGACTGAGAACCCGCATCTCGACCGACCTTCCCTACCAGCCCATGTCCAGGCCGGACCTCTCCCGGCCTGGGTTTTTCACGCGCTGCGGAGGCGTCGGGCGATTTCCAGCTGGTCGTTGTCGAGGGGGCGGGCGTCCTCGATGTCCCAGAGGGTGTTCTGGAGGAGGCGGGCGAGGGTCCAGGCTCGGGCTCGGGGGCGGTCGAGGGTGAGGATGTCGGTCATGGCGTCGAAGCGCCAGAGGATGTCGTCGGGGTCGTAGCGGTTGTCGAGGGCCGGCCAGAGTTCGAAGCCGGGGTCGCCCGCGAGGGGCTTGGGGTCGATCGCCAGCCAGGGGGCGCGGTCGGAGGCGAGGACGTTCTCGTCGTGGAGGTCCCAGTGCAGGAGGCGGTCGCCCGGTTCGTCGACGACCTCGCGTACGGCGGCCGCGCAGTCGGCGACCAGGCGGCGGGCCTCGGGGTCGGGGATGCGGCCCAGGGCCCACGGGGTCCGGTCGAGCATGGCCCGGGCGATGTCGCCGAGGCGGCGCACGCCGGGCGGGGCGGGGAAGGAGGTGAGGTGGGCGAGGAGTTCCGCGATCGTGACGACGGCCAGGTGGGCGTCCGGCACGTGGGACAGCATGCGGGTCTCGTCGAGGCGTTCCAGCAGCATGGTGCCGGTGGGTTCGTCGTGGTCGAGCAGGCGGACGGCTCCGTCGCCGTTCCAGGCGCGCAGCGCCACCGGTTCGCCCTCGCTCTCCTCGTCGAGGAGCTGGAGCTTGAGGACCGCGGGGGTGTCGTCGGCGCGGCGCAGGACCGGGAGGACCAGGGCGGAGACGCCGTGCATCGGGGGGCCGTCGGGTGTCAGGTCCCAGTGGTCGAGGAAGCGGGCCGTCCGCGCGGGCAGTCCGCTGATGAAGGCGCGGCCCGCCTCGCCGTTGAACTTCTCCTGTGATGCTGCCAGTTCGCGAGGGATCTCGATCACTCCCGGCACGGTAGTGGGGTGCGTCGCGCGGGTCACCTGAATTCGGCGGGCACCGTCCGTCGCCCGTTCCGGCGTGTGCGCTGGGGCGCCCGATACTCATGGGCGCGGTGTCGTACCCATGTGCGAGCATCTCGCCAACAACCAATGATCCAGGGGGGATTGTCATGTCGTACACCGACGCCCGTGCGTCCCGAAGACCCGGACGGGCGCGGGTCCTCGCGTCCGCTGCCGTCGTCTCGCTGTTCGCCTCACTGCTGAGCCTGACAGGGGCGGGCTCAGCCGAGGCCGATGACCCGGAGTGCGCGCCGCTCGCGCTGGCACCGTTCGGGGATCCGGGGGATGCCGTAGGCAGGGCGACCGTTCCGGCGCAGAGCAGCGCCTGCTTCACCGTGACCGTCGGCTCGGCCGGCCCGCACCTGGTGACGGCCCTGGACGACAGCGGGAACAACGCCCACGCGGAGCTGTACGACGCGGATGGTGCCCAGGTCGACTGCTACGCCGACGAGGCCCGCACCGAGGGCTGGTGCCAGGTGCCCGCGGCGGGTACGTACACCCTCAAGGTCGTCAACAGCGGCTGGGTCGACGACGAGAAGACCGAACTCACCGTCGTCCCGCTCGGCTCGGGGACCCGCGGCTGCGCCGAGCCCGTCGGCACCGGCTGGGACGGGCCGGCCGTGATCCGGAGCGCGGCGAGCCCGCTGGCGTTGGACTGCCAGGCCTTCGAGGGCCGGCCCGGAGAGCGGATCCGGCTGAACCTGCAGCGGAAGGTGTACGGCGAGTCGGTCGCCTGGATCACCGACGGGACCGGTGCCCGGATCTGCGAGCGGTTCCCGGAGGACGGCGAGGACAGCTGTGTGCTGCCGGGCGACGGCCCCTACCGGGTGCTGTCGAGCGTCTCCCGCTCGGAGACCGGCTTCCCCGCCGCCTACGCGCTCCAGGTGCGCCGGCTGAACGACCCGCAGGGCTGCACCACGGCCTCCGTACTGCCGTACGGCCCGCTGGAGCCGCAGGACTTCCGCACCGACCTCTGCTACACCTTCACCGCCGACCGGGCCGGGCCCTACACCGTGCACGCCGTGGACGAGGACCGGTCGGCCGGGGCGGTCCGGGTGTACGACGCCGAGGGGCTGACCGTGTGCGACTCCGGCACCGACCCGTGCCGGATCCGCGAGGCGGGCACCTACACCGCCGTCCTGGGCAGCTACCCGTTCGAGGTCTCCCGGGACCGGCTGGTCGTGTTCGACCGGGCCTCCGACGCCGGCTGCGAGGAGATCGGGACCGGCCTCCACAAGGGCGAGCTGAGCACGGTCGGGCAGTACGACTGCCTGACGCTGCCCGTGCCGAAGGGTGCCCGGATCGCCGCGCTCACCGCGAACTCCTCGGCCGGACTGACCCCCGAGGTGGAGGTCCTGGACCGCGCGGGCACCCCGCAGTGCGGCAGCGAGGCGCTCGGGGACGGCGACTGCGCGCTGACCGGTGAGGCACCGTTCCGCGCGCTGGTGCACACCGAGGACAGCGGCGAGGCGGCCACCGGCCCCTACGCGGTCGCCTTCCACCGCACCGACGCCGCCGAGGGCTGCCCCGCCCTGCCCGCGGGCAGTTTCGCCCCGGGCGGCGCGAAGGCCGCGCTGACCACGGGCGGCGGCGTCTTCTCGCACTGCCTGGGCATCCCGGCGGACGCGCACTCGAACGCGGAGCTGCTCCAGCTGACCGCGACCTCGGGCACCGCTCCGGCCGGCTTCTCGGTGCTCGACTCGGACGGCAAGCGCGTCTGCGACCGTTACGCCACCACCGACGGCTGGACGATCTGCTCGCTGACCCCGGGCAAGGCCCACACCGTGCTGGTGACCGGCCGGGACGAGGCCGCGACGTACAGCCTGGCCCGGCGTGACGTCACGGCCGGAGCCTCCGCCGCGGGCTGTGCGACGACCGCCGCGGTGAAGGTCGGCGGGGCGTCCCTGAAGAGGGCGTACGCGCCGGGCACCATCAACTGCCACCAGGTGACCACCGGCGCGGCGACCGACGTCGTACACGTCGACGTGCGGGACGCGCTCGGTACCGCCAACAGCGCGGTGGTCGCCGGGGACGGCCGCGTGGAGTGCTCCTTCCGGAACACGTCCTGCGCGGTGAGCGGTTCGACCACCCACCAGGTTCTCGTGCAGACGCCGGCCAACCTGAAGGCGGCGCCCGAGTACCGCCTGGAGCGGCTGCGGATCGCGACCGCCGACGGGCCCGCCCCGGAGTGCGTGAAGGTGCCGTCCGTGGCCTTCGGATACGGGCCGGTCACCGGCACGCTGGACGAGTCGCGCACCGCCGTGTGCGCGGCGCTGCCCACCGCCGGATTCGACCATTTCGACACCGACATCAAGGACACGGCGGGCGCCGACGCCAAGGCGGTACCCGTCCTGTACGACACCTCCACCTGGAAGAACGGCTGCACGCGCTTCATCCCGGAGGGCTACGACTGCGGCGTCCCGGGCTCGTCCTCCGGGAGCGCGCCGTCGCTGTTCCTGCTCGGCCTGCCGGAGAAGGCGTCGAGCACGGCCTACAGCGCCGAACTCATCTGCTCGTCCGCGCTGTGCGGCACGGAGAAGACGAACGTCACCGCCGTCAGCCCCGACACGGGTCCCGGCGGCGGCAAAGTGAAGCTCACGGTCACCGGCACCGCGCTCGGCAAGGACGTCACGGTCCGGCTGAGCCAGGCCGGCAAGACGATCGAGGCGAAGGCGGACTCGGTCGCCGCGGACAACCGGACGGTGACCGCGACCGTGGACCTGACGGGCGCGGCGACCGGCGTCTGGAACGTCAGCGTGCTCACGCGCGGCTGGGAGTTCCAGCGCGGCACCTTCACCGTGACGCCCCGGCCCGAGCTGGAGAACAGCGCGGCACCCAAGGTGACCGGCACGCCCAAGGTGGGTGCCGAGGTCACCGCCGCGCCGGGCACCTGGTCGGGGGCGCCGACGTCGTACACGTACCAGTGGAAGGCGGACGGGGCCGCGATCGGCGGTGCCACGGCGGCGACGTACCGGATCCCGGCGGCCCGGGCCGGCAAGAAGATCAGCGTGACCGTGACGGCGGTCAGGAGCGGCTGGCAGAGCGGGTCGGCGTCCTCCCCGGCGGTGACCGTGGCCAAGGGCGACGCGCCCAAGGCGACGAAGCCGCCGGTGATCAGCGGGACGGCCAAGGTCGGCAAGACACTGAAGTCGTCGGCCGGGACGTGGAGTCCGGCAGCCTCCTCGTACGGGTACCAGTGGTACGCGAACGGTACGGCGGTCAGCGGGGCGACGAAGTCCTCGTTCGTGCTGAAGGCGGCGCAGCAGGGCAAGAAGATCACCGTGAAGGTGATGGCCCACCGCGCGGGGCACAAGGACGGATCGGCGGTGAGCACGGCGACGAAGGCGGTCGCTCGCTGATCTGCCGGTGGCAGACACTCTTTTTCTGGAGGGCCCCGTGGCGAGCGGGGCCCTTCTCGATGTCGTGTCAGGACGTCATGGCTCCAGGACCACCTTCCCCGTAGTCCCCCGGCTTTCCAGCGCCCGGTGCGCCGCCGCGGCCTCGCGGAGGGGGAAGCGGTGGACGGCCGGGGCGAGCCGGCCGGTGGCGGCCTCGGTGAGGGCGCGTACTTCGAGGGTGCGCAGGGGGTCGGGGCCTCCGGCCTTCCCGAGCATGGCGGGGCCGAGGACCTGTTCGGAGAGGCCGTCGACGAGGTAGGGCTCGCCGTCGAGGATGCCCTGGCCGGACCAGCCGAAGACGATGTGCTTGCCGCCCGGGCCCAGGAGGGCTACGGCCTCGCGGGCCACGTCGCCGCCGACGCCGTCGAAGACGACGGACGCGGTCCGGCCGCCGAGGTGGGCGCGGACCTTGGCGGGCCAGGCCGGGTCCTTGTAGTCGACGGCGAGATCCGCGCCGTTCGCCCGCACGCGGGCGACCTTCTCCGGCCCGCCCGCGAGGCCGACGACGGTCGCCCCGGCGTTCCTGGCGTACTGGACGATCAGCGTGCCGATGCCTCCGGCGGCGGCCGGGACGACGGCCACCGAGCCGGGGCCGAGGTCGGCGAACTGGAGGATCCCCATCGCCGTACGGCCCGTGCCGATCATGGCGACGGCCTCGGCGAAGTCCAGGTTCTCCGGGATCTCGTGCAGGCGTTCGACCGCGGTGACGGCCAGTTCGGCGTACCCGCCGGGGACGAAGCCGAGGTGGGCGACGACCCGCTTGCCGAGCCAGTCGCCGTTGACATCGCCGCCCAGGGACTCGACGACTCCCGCGACCTCGCGGCCGGGGATGGTGGGGAGCGGCGCCTGCTCGGCCACCGGTCCGCCCCGCATGCCTTCGCGCAGGGCGGCGTCCAGGAGGTGGACGCCTGCCGCCCGTACGGCGATACGGACCTGTCCGGGGCCCGGCCGGGGGTCCTCGACCCGCTCGTGGGTGAGGTTCTCGGCCGGGCCGAAGGCGTGCAGGCGGATGGCGTGCATACGAGGCTCCTCGTGTCGCAGTGGTCTGCGGCCAGCCTTCAACCTCAAGCTTGCTCGAGGTCAAGCTCCCGCCGCCCGAGGGCCAGGGACACCGCCGTCAGGGCACTGTTGAAGGAGACCTCCGAGAGCACACCGGGGGCCGCGACCTGGTCACCGGCGAGGTAGACACCGTCGCCCCGGTCCACGGCGGGCCGGTCACGCCAGCTGGTGCCGGGCAGGTCGACCGCGCCCGTACGGCCGTTCGCGACGGACGCGCGCCGCCAGGTGACGCGCTCGCGCCAGCCCGGGAACCCCAGATCGAGCAGCTGCTCGGCGCGGGCGGTGCCGTCGGACTTGGACTCGTGCGGGGCGAGGGGGAGCTGCCCCTGGATGAGCTGCTCGCCGGCCGGGGCGAGGCCGCTGTCCTGGGCGGTGAACCGTTCGAGCCAGCCGGGCGCGTCCAGGTCGGAGACCGCGAAGGCGTCCCCGCGCCGGGTGCGCACGGCCAGGTCGACGAGGGCGGTACGGCCGCTCGGCCAGGTCAGGGAGTCGTCGCCGAGCAGCCGCCGGGCGGCGTCCAGGGAGGTCGCGACGATCACCGGTGTATCGGTGGGGAGCGCGTCGACACGGGACAGGGTCTCCATCCGGACGCCCAGATTCCAGGCCCGGGCGGCCATCCGGTCGATGAGGCTGCCCCAGCCGCCGCGCGGGTAGTGGGCCTCGGGCGGCAGCTTGGTGGCCCGGCGCAGGCGCTCCTGCACGAACGCGGCCGACAGGGAGCCGGGGTCGTGGTGGAAGAGGGCGACGGCGGAGTAGTGGGCGGCGGCCCGGGCGCCCTCCTCGCCCGCGACGCCGGTCGCCCAGGTCAGGAAGTCGACGTCCACGGGCGCCTGCCGGGGGGTGCGGCGCAGCAGCTTCAGCATGGGGAAGGGCGGGGTGCGGCGCAGCACGCCGTGGTGGCGCAGCCGTAGCCGGGCGGCTTCCAGGGGCGGGATCGGGGCGAGCGGGCCGATGAGGTCGCGCTGCTTGAGCCAGGCCCAGTGCGGGCCTCCGCTGTAGAGGGCGTGCGGTCCCTCGTTCGTGCGGTACGGGCCCTCGGCGGTGCGGGCCCGGCCGCCGAGGGTGTGGTGGGCTTCGTGGAGGGTGACCTTGACGCCCGCCTCCGCGGCGGTGATGGCGGCGGTCAGTCCGGCGAAGCCGCCGCCGATGACGGTGATGCGGTGCATGGCTGGGATCTCCCTGGGGCCTGAGGTCGGTAATCGCCTTCGGGATGACGACCGTTCGCGGGGGCCGGAATGTGACATGGCCGGTGTTCGCGCAGGTCAGGGGGTGTTGTCAGTGGTGGGGTGCAGCATGGGGGCATGGCGAGGAGAGCGGCGGGCGGTACGGGTGTGAAGGGCGCGCGGCGACCGGAGGTGCGGCTGCCCGTGCTGGAGGCGTACGGGGGCGGTGGGCTGGAACCGGACGGGGACTACGACGGGCTGGAGTTCCGGGACGCGGATCTCACCGGGCAGGACGGGGCGGGGGCCCGTTTCATGGACTGCGCGCTGACGGGGTGCGCGCTGGACGAGACCCGGCTGCGGCATGCCCGCTTCCTGGACTCGGCCCTCACCGGCGTCCGGGGCGTCGGCACCGACCTTGCCGAGGCGACCCTGCGGGACGTGGAGCTGACCGACGCCCGCCTCGGGGGACCGCAGTTGCACGGGGCGGTGCTGGAGCGGGTGCTGATCCGCGGCGGCAAGATCGACTATCTGAATCTGCGCACGGCCCGGCTCAGAGACGTCGTCTTCGAGGGCTGTGTCCTCGTCGAGCCGGACTTCGGGGGCGCCCGCCTGGAGCGGGTGGAGTTCGTGGACTGCGCCCTCAAGGGCGTCGACTTCCACGCGGCGACCCTCACGGACGTCGACCTGCGCGGGGCCGCGTCGCTGGAGATCAGCGGGGGTCTCGACCGGCTGTCGGGGGCGGTGATCAGTACGGGGCAACTGCTGGATCTGGCGCCGGTGCTGGCGATGGAGTGGGGGATCAGAGTGGAGGGCTGACCCCGCACGCTCACCTCAGTACTCGTACCAGCCCCCCGCCCCCGCCTCCTCCGGGCAGTCGTAGGACTGGTGCAGGGCTATGAGGGCGTGGAGCAGACGGGGGTCCAGTTCGTGCCGCAGCAGCCGGTAGTCCTCTGCCACCGCGCGGAAGACGAGGTGGGCGTGGTGGGAGCCGTCCCGCCAGGTGATGCGCCGGGGTGGACGGAAGCCGCCGTCCATCTCCGCCATCAGGGCCAGGAGCAGGAAGAGGAGGTAGACCGGCAGCCCGAAGGGCCACCACAGCGCCCACCACGCCAGCCGGCCCACGTACCCGTGCAGGACGGGCCCCGCAGCCGGTTCCACGGTCCAGCGTTCGCGACCCCACCGGAAGGCGCGGCGGCGCCGCAGGGTGATCCGCCCGAGCGGAGCGCCGTGGGGATCGAGGACGTGGTACACCGCCGGGCGTCCGCTCAGCCGTGACCCCAGGGGCTGCTCCGTCACCACCCGGGCGACCGGCGCCCAGTCCTCCGCGCGCAGATGGAAGGCCCGCAGCGAGCGGTGCCGGTCCGGCGCGGGGCTGTCGGGATCGCGGTGGAGCCGGACGGAGGTGCCCTGCGGCAGCCCTTCTCCGCTGACGATGACCGGTGGCGTCATCCTGTAGTTCAGGCCGTAGGTCACGCGCCCCTGGCTCATGCCGCCGTTCTCCCCGTGTCCGCTGTATCCGCTGCCGGTCGAAGGGCGATCGTGTCAGCCCGGCCGTGAACCGTCGTCAGGAGACCCGGGGAAAGCGCGCCTGGAGGGTCCAGATCGCCGGGTTCTCGGCGAGGTCGTCGTGCAGATCGGTGAGGTCGGCGATCAGGTCCTGCAGGAAGTCCCGGGACTCGCGGCGCAGTTCGGTGTGGGAGACGGTGAGCGGGGGCTCCTCCGCCCGCATCCAGTCGGCCTCGATGTCCACCCATCCGAAGCGGCGCTCGAACAGCATCCGGTCCGTCGACTCGGTGAAGTCCAGCTCCGCCCGCTGCGGCCGGGACGCCCGCGAGCCCGCCGGGTCCCGGTCGATCCGCTCCACGATGTCGCACAGCGCCCACGCGAAGTCGAGCACCGGCACCCATCCCCAGGCTGTGGACACCTCGTGGTCCGTCTTGGTGTCCGCCAGATAGACGTCACCGCAGAACAGGTCGTGCCGCAGGGCGCGGACGTCCGCGCGGCGGTAGTCGGTCTGCGGAGGGTCGGGGAAGCGGTTGGAGAGGGCGTAGCCGATGTCGAGCACGAGGTGATGCTGTCACGGCCCTCATAGGATCGAGAGCGTGGCCCGGTCCGTACGTCGTCTCCCCGCCCTGCTCGTCTCCGCGCTCGCCCTCACGGCCTGCGGCGGGGTCCACGGCACCCCGGGCGGTTCCGGCGTACGCGACCCCTACTTCCCCAAGGCCGGCAACGGCGGCTACGACGTCACCCACTACGGCCTGCGCCTCGCCTACGACCCGGACGCCCACCACCTCACCGGCACGGCCACCCTCACCGCCCGCGCGACCAGGGACCTGTCCGCCTTCAACCTCGACCTGTCCGGCCTGGACGTCGGCAAGGTCACCGTCGGCGGCGAGACGGCCCGCTGGAACCGGGCAGGCCAGGAACTCACCGTCCGGCCGCGCGAGGACCTCGGCCGGGACGAGACGTTCCGCGTGACCGTCCGCTACTCCGGGGCGCCCGGGACCGTCACCGACCCCGACGGCTCCCAGGAGGGCTGGCTGCGCACCGAGGACGGGGTGCTCGCGCTGGGCGAGCCGACGGGGTCGATGGCGTGGTTCCCCGGCAACCACCACCCGTCCGACAAGGCGTCGTACGACCTCACGGTGACCGTGCCGCGGGGGCTCCGGGCCGTCTCCAACGGGGAGCTGCGCGACGTCACGACCGCGAAGGACGGCCGTACGACGTTCAGCTGGCACTCCGCCGAACCCATGGCGAGCTACCTCGCCACGCTCGCGATCGGCCGCTACGACATCGCCCGCTCCACCGCCCGGGACGGGCTGCCCGTGTACACGGCCGTCGACCCGGCGGAGAAGGAGGCGAGCCGCGCGGTGCTCGCCCGCATCCCCGAGATCCTGCGCTGGGCGGAGAAGCGCTTCGGCCCGTACCCCTTCTCCTCCACGGGTGCGATCGTCGACCGCGCGCCCGAGGTCGGCTACGCCCTGGAGACCCAGACCCGCCCCGTCTTCCCCGGCGCCCCCGGCATCACCCTCCTCGTCCACGAACTCGCCCACCAGTGGTACGGCGACTCCGTCACGCCGGAGAGCTGGCGCGACATGTGGCTCAACGAGGGCTTCGCGACGTACGCGGAGTGGCTGTGGCGGGAGGACCACGGCGGGGAGAGCGCGCAGGAGTCCTTCGACGCGCTGTACGAGAACGGCGAGAAGACGTACAAGGACCTCTGGGCGTTCCCGCCCGCGAAGCCCTCGGACGCCGCGAACATCTCCGGCGACCCCGTCTACCAGCGGGGCGCGATGGTCCTCCACAAGATCCGCCAGGCGGTGGGTGATGACAGGTTCTTCGCCATCCTGCGGGGGTGGGCGGCGGAGTATCGGTACGGGAACGCGGACACGGCCGAGTTCACGGCGTACGTCGAGAAGCAGGCGCCCGGGGAGGACTTCGAGGAGATCTGGGAGGACTGGCTGTACGGGGAGGGGAAGCCGGAACGGCCCTGA
Source organism: Streptomyces sp. NPDC041940 (assembly GCF_055589465.1). Lineage (NCBI taxonomy): Bacteria > Bacillati > Actinomycetota > Actinomycetes > Kitasatosporales > Streptomycetaceae > Streptomyces > Streptomyces sp. NPDC041940. The sequence goes on along the minus strand of NZ_JBVJBP010000004.1, from coordinate 222,910 downwards.
GGGGCCTGGCGCTACGGCGTGGTCAGATCCTTGCGCAGGACCGCGCACGGGCGTTTCAGCCGCATGTCCTCGCGGTGGTCGATGACCTCGTAGCCGAGAGCCGTCCAGAAGGCGAGGGCCTTCGGGTTGCCGGCCAGGACGGCGAGACGTACGGCCGTGCGGCCGGCTGCGCGGAAGCGGTCCGCCACGAGGGAGGCGAGACGGCGGCCGTGGCCCTGGCCCTGCCGGCTCGCGTCCACCATCAGCAGGCCGATCCAGGGGTCCGGGTCGGCGGGGTCGGGGTGGTGGGCGAGGGTGATCGCGATACCGATCAGGCGACCGAAGCCGCGGGCGAGCAGCACGTCGACGTCCGGATGGGCCCATTCCTCGGCCAGGGCGGCCGCGACCTGTTCCGGGCGGATGTCGTCCGGGTCGGGGAAGTCGCCGCTGAGGGTGTGGAACTCGTGGTTGGCGGCGTAGAGGGCGGTGAGTTCGGCGAGCAGGGGAGCGGGGAGGGGTGCGCCCCCCGGAACGTAGCGCGGGTGGCTCGGTCGTCGTGGGGCGTCCGCATGAGGGGTGGGGCTCCGCCCCTGAGGAAAAGGGCGGAGCCCCCGGCCTCTTGCAAGGCTCGGGGGCTCCGCGGTCAGAACGAGTTCGGCGTCCGTCAGACGTTCACGCCGAAGTCCTGGGCGATGCCGACCAGGCCCGAGGCGTAGCCCTGGCCGACGGCGCGGAACTTCCACTCCGCGCCGTTGCGGTAGAGCTCGCCGAAGACCATGGCCGTCTCCGTGGCCGCGTCCTCCGACAGGTCGTAGCGGGCGATCTCGGCGCCGCCGGCCTGGTTGACGATGCGGATGTAGGCGTTGCGGACCTGGCCGAAGTTCTGCGAGCGGTTCTCGGCGTCGTAGATGGACACCGGGAAGACGATCTTCTCGATGTCGGCCGGGAGGCCGGCGAGGTTGACGTTGATCGCCTCGTCGTCGCCGGCGCCCTCGCCCGTGCGGTTGTCACCGGTGTGGACGATCGTGTTGTCCGGGGTCTGCTTGTTGTTGAAGAACACGAAGTGGGCGTCCGAGAAGACCTTGCCCTGCGTGTTGACCGCGATCGCGGAGGCGTCGAGGTCGAAGTCCGTGCCGGTGGTGGTGCGGACGTCCCAGCCGAGGCCCACGGTGACGTCGGTCAGGCCCGGTGCCTCCTTGGTGAGCGAGACGTTGCCACCCTTGGACAGGCTTACAGCCATTGTTGGGAGTCCCTTCCCTCGTTTACGTACGGCAGTACGGCAAAGAAGCTACAGCTACCCCCTGAACGTGGAGAGGGGTACGCGAGGTTCCAGCTCCTTTACTTTCTTTACTCGCGATTATTGGGATGACGTGGACCGGACAGGAGAGGGAACATGGACGGCATGTCTGGTCCCCACGTCATCCGCGGCTCCGTCTCCCTGCCCGAGGCCGAGCTCCTGTGGCGTTTCTCGCGCTCCTCGGGGCCCGGCGGACAGCACGTCAACACCAGCGACTCGAAGGTCGAGCTCAGCTTCGACCTGGCGAAGACCGAGGCGCTGCCCGAGGTGTGGAAGCAGCGGGCGCTGGAGCGGCTGGCCGGGCGCCTGGTCGACGGGGTCGTCACCGTACGGTCCTCCGAGCACCGCTCCCAGTGGCGCAACCGCGAGACCGCCGCCGTACGCCTCGCCGCCCTCCTGGCCGAGGCCACCGCGCCCCCGCCCAAGCCCCGCAGAGCGACCCGGATCCCCCGAGGCATCAACGAGCGGCGGCTGCGCGAGAAGAAGCAGCGCTCGGAGACGAAGCGGGGGCGCTCCGCGCGGGACTGGAGCTAGGACCTGTCGTTGGTCAGCTCCAGCAGCCCCACCGTCTGGCCCCCGCTGTTCTCCCCGGCCGGGCGGAAGCCGAGCCCCAGGTAGAAGTCCTCGGGGCCGTTCGGACCCGGGTGCCAGGTGACGTAGAACTTCTCGGTGTCGCGCCTGCGCAGCTCGGCGGCGACGGACTCGACGGCGAAACGGCCGTACCCCCTGCCCTGCTGGTCGGCCGCGATGTTCAGCCGCCACAGGCCCGAGCGGAAGTCGCTGCCGTCCCCGTACCAGTCGATGCCGAGGCAGGCCATGAGGAAGCCGACCGGGCGGTCGCCGTCGACGATGAGGCGGGGCCACGCGATGGCGCCGTGCGCGTACGCCTCGGCGAGTGACTTCACGACCGGGGCGACCGCGTGCTCCTGGTCGGGACGGACGCGGATGCCGAGGGCGGCGTCGAGGTTCCCGGCGGTGATCTCTTCGAGGTGCAGGCCCGTCGTCGTCATGGGCGCACCCTAGGGTCGCCGATCACCCCGGGCCACCGGATTTCCGCCTACCCCAACTGCCGGTACCTCCCCCGGAAGTACGCCAGCGGCCCGCCCTCCGCGCTCGGTACGCGGGCCGTCAGGACGCGGCCGATGACCAGCGTGTGGTCGCCGGCCGCTACGCGCTGCTCGGTGCGGCACTCCAGGACGGCCAGGGCGCCGCCCACCAGGGGTGCCCCGGTGTACTCGCCGCGCGTGTACGGGATGTCGGCGAACAGCAGCCGGTCGCTGACCCGGCCCTTCATGGCGAACCGGCCCGCGATGTGCCGCTGGCTCTCGGACAGGACCGAGACCGCCCACTGGGGCTGTTCGTCGAGCAGCTCGTCCATGCGGGAGCCCTCGCGCAGGCTCACCAGCACCATGGGCGGGTCCAGGGACACCGACATGAAGGCCGTGGCCGTCATGCCCACGTCCTCGCTGCCCGGCGCCGAGGGGTCGTCCGGGTCGAGCGGCGGCTCCTGCGCGGTCACCAGGACCACGCCCGAGGCCAGCCGGGACATGGCGGCACGGAACTCGTCGTTGCTCACCCCCTCAGCATGCCCGGAGGCGGGTGGCGGAATGATCGGAGACGTGGCGGCGGGAGTGTTCGGCACATCCGAAACGCTAGTCTCCGCCCCGCGCGCCGCGCATCGGGCTCCCGCCTGAGCTGGGTCTTAGGACTCGCGACGGATTCCCGAAGGCCGGTTCGCCATGCTTTGGGGAAATACCTGGGCGCAACCTGACAAAGTTTGCGTTCGATAGGTGCACGTGAAAAACGCAGAAACTCCACTCAATTGTTCAGCTTTGCCTGTGACTTGAGTCACAAGGGGCATGAATTGTTGACCCTGTGTACCGAGTGAGCAGCGCGCTGTGATTCAGTGGCGGGGAAGCTGCCAGGACGAACGCCGATGAGAACCCTTGATTCTTGATTCGCTGCGAGGTACTCGGGGGGAGGGCGAGCATGGAGACAGAGTCGGAGCCTTACGTCCGTCTTGCGTCCCTGCGACAACTGCACCAGGTCATGGCCGACATGAACACGGCCCGCAGCCTGGCCGACACACTGCAGACCGTCGCGGAGGGCGTCGTCGCCGCTCTCGGGTACGAGATGGCGTGTGTGAACCTCGTACGCCCCGACGGCGATCTCGTCGTCGCCGCCTTCGCCGGGAACCCCGCCGCCGAGGCCCTCATCACCGGCCGTGTCGGCTCGCGCGACTCCTGGGAACGCCGCCTCGGCATGGGCGAGCGCTGGGGCGACCTGGTGTTCATACCGCACACCGAGGGCTGGGTCCTCGACGACGACGACGTCCCGCAGTGGTACACCGACGGCCCCGCGCCCCGCTTCGAGGACGAGTGGCACCCGGCCGACCGGCTCTTCGCGCCCATGTACGCGCCCGGGCCGCAGCGCAGCGCGGCCTGCGGCGAACTGATCGGCGTGCTCTCCGTGGACCGCCCGCGCAACGGCCGCCACCCCGGCGCCTGGGGCCGCGAGGCGCTCCAGATGTACGCCTTCCAGGCCGCCATCGCGATCAGCAACGCCCGGCTGCGCGCCAACATGCAGCGCGCCCTCGTCCGGCTGGAGCGCGAGCAGCAGGCGCTGCGCGCGAGCGAGGAAAGCTTCCGGCAGGCCTTCGAGTACGCCCCGTCCGGCATGGCCATCGCCGAGATGGGCGGCGACCAGCACGGCCGGATCCTGCGCACCAACGACGCCCTGTGCCGGCTGCTGGGCCGCCCCGCCTCCGCGATGCGCCGCTACTCGTTCTCCGACCTGGTCCACCCCGAGGACATAGGCACCCTGCTGCGGACCTCGGCGGAGGGCGGCCGCGCGGAACTCCGCCTCGGCCGCCGCGACGGCACCTACGTCTGGGTCAGCCTCCGGAACTCCGTCGTCGCGGACGCCGCCGACGGCCCCCGCTTCCTCCTCACGCACGTCGAGGACATCGAGGAGCGCAAGCGCCGCGAGCTGCAGCTCGCCCACCGCGCCTCGCACGACTCACTCACCGGCCTGCCGAACTCCGCCGAGCTGCGCTCCCGCCTGTCGTCCCGGCTCTGCCAGCGCGCCACGCCCCCGCACTCCGCCGTCGCCGAGTCCCATGACGCGGCCTACGGTCACCCCGCCTTCGACGTCGTCGGCCCCGGCTTCGACTTCCGGCAGGCCGCCGACCCGTTCGACGCCTACGACCACCATGTGCACACCGTCGCCCCGGAGGGCGACCTCGACGACGGCACGAAGGGCCTCGCCGTCCTCTTCTGCGACCTCGACGGCTTCAAGTCGATCAACGACCGGTTCGGGCACAACGCGGGTGACGCGGTTCTCATCGAGGTCGCCCGGCGGCTGAGCGGCGGCGTCCGCGACGGCGACACGGTCGCCCGGCTCGGGGGTGACGAATTCGTCATCCTCGCCGACGGACTCGGCCGGGCCGATGCCCAAGACCTCGCGGTCCGTCTCCGCAACGAGATCATCCAGCCCATCCGTGCCGAGGGGCGCGCGGTCCGGGTCGGAGCCAGCTTCGGCATCGGATGGGCACACTGTGGAATGACCGCGGACGAAGTGTTGAAATCCGCTGACGAGCGGATGTACGTCGAGAAACGATCTCGTCCCAAACAACACAGACGCGCTGGGTGAACCCGAGGTCAGCGAGTTGATGCGGTCTGAGTCACCTGTTTGGGTCACTGGGAGCGGGTAGGCTCGCTCTCTCACGACCCGTACCGCATTGCACCGCACCTGACTGAGGAGACCAAGGGATGACGCCCGGCAACAACGGCGCGAGCACGCCCGAGGACGACGACCCGTTCGGCTATCTCTACGCCGACGGGCAGGCCAACGGAGCCCAGCCGCCGTCCGGGGGCTACGGCTACCCGAACTCGGTCAACCGCGTGCGTGCGGTCGGTACCCGCTCCTACGGCCAGCAGCCTCAGAACGCACAGGTCCCCCAGCAGCAGGGCGGCTACGGCCGGCCGAACGCGCACTACGCGGCCCCGGAGACGCTGCCCGGCGGCGGCGGAGCCACCACCGCCCCCCAGCACCAGGTACCCGGCGGCGGAGGCGGCCGAGGCGGCCGCGGCCCCAACACCAAGGGCCTGCTGATCGGCGCGATCGCGGTAGTCGCGGCAGTTGTCATCGGCATCGGCGTGGCCATGGTGGGCGGCGACAAGGACGACAAGAAGCCCGAGGACCAGGCCGGCTCCGGCTCCGGCCAGAACCAGTCCCAGAGCACCGAGCCGACTCCGTCCGCCAGCAAGAGCGCGGCGAGCCAGGCCGAGCTGCCGAAGGCCGACGCGAAGGCCCTGCGCCTCAGCCCCGGCATGTCGACCGCGTCGGAGTTCAAGGGCGCGAAGGCCGACGGCGGGGTCTATGTGACGGGCTTCAACCAGGTCGGTGCCAAGATCACCTGGACGGTGGACGGCATCGAGAAGGCCGGCACCTACACGCTCTTTGTGAATTACGGCGTCCCGGGCACGGACGCCGACGCGACCATGGTGATCAACGGCGATGCCCTCTCCAGGCCCTTGAGCATGAAGAACTTCGGGGGCTCGCCCAAGGGCGACTGGGAACAGGGCTGGAAGAACACCTACGCCACGGTGAACCTGAACAAGGGCACCAACACCATCGAGCTCGCCTGCAACGAGGGCAACAAGTGCGACGCGGTCCTCGACCAGTTCTACCTGAAGAAGGGCAGCCGGACGAGCTGATACGACGACGGCGGCCGTCCCCCACACAGCGTGGGGGACGGCCGCCGTCGTACGAGCGGAGAGCGAGGTCAGCTCACTCGACGCGGCCCCACTCCAGGCAGCGAGTCGCCGCGTACCGCTTCTTGCCGCCCCAGTTGACCTCGTGCCAGCGCTTCTCGGTGGGCGAGCCGCTGGTGCACTTGTAGCTGCCGCCGTCGACCGCGCTGCACCCGGCGACCCAGCACTTGACGATCTTCCCCTTCTTCAGGGTGCCGACCTTCCGTGCGGTGGTGCTGGGCTTCTCACGGATGCTGACGTCCCGGACATCGCTCCAGCCGCCGCCCCACTCCTGCGCGGCCGCCGGAGCGGCCTTGACCGCCGGGGCCGCCGACGCGCCGGAGTTCATGGTGGCCATGAGGCCCACGGAGGCGATGCCGACCATGGCCAGCCTCGTGATCTTGTTCAATTGTTCCCCCTGTAAAGAAGTCGATCTTGGTCGTCCGTGATCTTAGGTGGGAAGAGGCAGATCGGCCAGGGGGTTTCGGCCACCTGTGTCCTACGCCGCAGAAGCCTCACTCGTCACGGTGACCCGCCCCAGCAGCTCCTCGTACACGCCCCGGTCGAACTCCCCCGCCACCGGCGCCGAGACCGTCGCCGCCGACAGGGCGACCGCTCGGGTCAGGCGGTCCGGCCAGGGAAGGTGCTCCACCAGGGCCGACATCAGGCCGGCGACCGCGGAGTCGCCCGCGCCTGTCGGGTTGCCTCGTACGAGGGTGGGTGGGGCGGCGCGCCAGCGGCCCTCGGGGGATACCGCCAGCAGGCCTTCCGCGCCCAGGGACGCGACCACCGCGTGGGCGCCTCGGCGGCGGGCGTCGTGCGTGGCACGCAACGGGTCGTGGGAGCCCGTCAGTTCTGCCAGTTCCTCGGCGTTCGGCTTGACGATGTCGGGGCGGGCGGCGACGCCGCGGCGCAGTGGTTCGCCGCTGGTGTCGAGGAGGACCGGGATGCCGGCGGACCGGGCCGTGCGGACCAGTCCGGCGTAGGCGCCCACCGGTACGCCCGGTGGGAGGCTGCCGCACAGGGCCACTGCCGAGGTGGATGCCAGCAGGGTCTCGTAGGCCTCCTGGAAGGCGGACCACTCGGTGGGGGTGACCGTGGGGCCGGGTTCGTTGAGTTGGGTCGTGTCGCCGGTCCGGTCGTCGGCCACGGCGATCGTGCGGCGGGTCGTGCCCGTGATCGGGATCAGCGCGTCCACCACGCCCGGCACCGACGCGAGCCGTTCCTGCACGACCCGGCCCGTCGCACCGCCCGTGAATCCCGTCACCGTCACCTCGTGCCCGAGGGCCGCCAGCACCCGGGCGACGTTGATGCCCTTGCCGCCGGGGCGTTCCGTCACCTCGGAGACGCGGTGGGAGGTGTGCGGGCGGAGGGACCGTACGCGGTAGGTGATGTCGAGAGCGGTGTTCAGTGTGACCGTGAGGATCACCTGGTCGACCTCCCCCGATACCGAGCCGTGCGCTTGCTGCCGTGAACTTCCGGAGGCTCGATCATGCCAAAGAGACGGCGGTCGGCCCAGTCCTGGACTCGGCCACCGTCTCCCGACTGGGGGATGGATCAGCCCAGTTGGGGACCGACCACCCATTCGCCCCGGCGCATCACGCCCTTCAACTCGAAATCCGAGTCCAGGAGGACGAGGTCCGCGTCCTTGCCCGGCTCCAGAGAGCCGATGCGGTCGGACATGCCGAGCAGGCGGGCGGGGGTCGCCGAGAGTGCCTGTACCGCGTCCTCGACCGAGAGGCCGTCGACCGTGACCGCCCGTTTGAAGGCGCGGTCCAGGGTGAGGGTGGAGCCCGCGATGGTGCCGTCCTCGACCAGGCGGGCCACGCCGTCGGCGACCTCCACCTCCAGCGGGCCGAGCCAGTAGCGGCCGTCGCCGAAACCGGCCGCGTCCATCGCGTCCGTGATGAACGCGACCCGTGACGCGCCCGCGTGGTGGAACGCGAGCCGGAGGGCGGCGGGGTGCAGGTGCGTGCCGTCGTTGATCAGCTCGACCGTGATCCGGTCGTCCTCGAGGAGCGCGGTGATCGGGCCGGGGGAGCGGTGGCCGAGCGGGGGCATCGCGTTGAAGAGGTGGGTGGCCACCGTCGCGCCCGCGTCGATGGCCTCGACCGTCTGTTCGTAGGTCGCGTCCGTGTGGCCGATCGCCGCGATCACGCCCTGTTCGGCCAGGAGGCGTACGGAGTCCAGGCCGCCGGGGAGTTCGGTGGCCAGCGTGACCATCTTGGCGTGGCCCCGGGCCGCTTCGACCAGCTTGCGGACGTCCGCGGGGTGCGGGTCGCGCAGGAGGTCCTCGGCGTGGGCGCCCTTGCGGCAGGGGGAGATGAACGGGCCCTCGAAGTGGACGCCGGCGATCTCTCCCTGCTCGGCCAGCTCGCTCAGCAGGCCGGCGCGTTGGCTGAGGAAGTCCAGGTCGCCGGTGACGGTGGAGGCGACCAGGGTGGTCGTGCCGTGCAGGCGGTGGGTGTGGATGCCCTTGAGGATGTCCTCGGCCGAGCCGGAGGTGAAGGAGGCTCCGCCTCCGCCGTGGTTGTGCAGGTCGACGAAGCCGGGGATGACGTAGTGGTCTGTTACGTCGATGACCTGGGCGTTCTCGGAGGCGGTGGGGGTGATGCGGGAGCCGTCGATGGCTACCCGGCCGTTTTGAACCGTTTCTGTGGGGAGGACGACGGTCGCGCCGGTCAGGACCGTGGGGTGTCCGGACGTTGCGGGGTGCGGGTGCGTGGGGGCTGGTCGCGCAGTTCCCCGCGCCCCTGGGGCATCGGTCATCAGGGCGTTACCTCCGTACGGTCGGTCGATGCCAGAAGGTCCCAGGCCAGCAGGCCCGCCCCCAGGCAGCCTGCACTGTCCCCCAGGGCCGCCGGCACGAGCGTCGGCTGTTTCTGGAAGGTGATGCGGCTGCGGATCGCTTCCCGCAGAGGCGTGAACAGCGTCTCCCCCGCCTCCGCCAGGCCGCCGCCGATGATCAGGGTGCGGGGGTCCAGCAGGGTCAGGGCCGTGACCAGGCCGTCGGCCAAGGCGTCCACGGCGGTCTGCCAGACTGCCCCGGCCCTCGGGTCGCCGGACTCCACCGCCTTCGCGCAGTCCGCCGCGTCCGCGTCCGGGTCGCCCGAGGCCGCGGCCCAGGCCTCGCTGACGGCCGCCGCCGACGCGAAGCGCTCCAGGCAGCCGCGCTGCCCGCACGGGCACAGGGCCCCTCCGGGCCGTACGACGATGTGGCCGATCTCGCCCGCGAAGCCGTGCGCGCCCGACTCGACCCGGCCCTCGACGCCGATGCCGCCCGCGATGCCGGTGCCCAGCGCCACGAACAGGAACCGGTTGGTGCCGCGCCCCGCGCCGACCCGGCCCTCGGCGAGAGCGCCGGTGCGCACGTCGTGGCCGAGGGCGACCGGGACGCCCAGCCGTTCGGCGAGCGCGGCGCGCAGGGGGACGTCGCGCCAGCCGAGGTTCGCGGCGTAGACGGCGATGCCCTCCGCCTCGTCGACGATGCCGGGCACGGCCACACCGGCGGCGGCCGCGGGCGTGCCGAAGTGCTCGGCGCCGTACGCGTGCAGCTCGGCGGCGAAGTCGAGGATGCCCGCGACGACGGCGTCCGGACCCTGGTCGCGTCCGGTGGCCCGGCGGGAGCGGTGCAGCACCTCGCCCCCGGGGCCGGCCAGAGCGGCCTTCATTCCGGTGCCGCCCACGTCCAGGGCGATGACATGTCTCACGGAACACAGTGTGACCCGGGGACCCGCGAGAGGTCTAGTCCACTCACGTGGTGTAGACCTTATTCCGAATATCGAAAAGTTTCGGTGGCGGACCACGCCAGGATTTGGCGGGCGACGCCAGGGTTGGGGAAGTGCAGCGGTGCAGCGGCGGCGGATGGCAGGAACGATCGCGGTGGTGTCCGCACTGGGCATGACGGCGGTCCTCGGCGGCTGCGGCGTCACGGGCGGCTCGGCCGACGTGACCCTGAAGCTGGTCGCCGCCGACTACGGCGACAGCAAGGCCAACAGCTCGCAGAAGTACTGGGACAAGCTCGTCGAGGAGTACGAGGCCGACCACCCCGACGTCGAGATCGATGTCAGCGTCTACTCCTGGAACGACGTCGACCGCAAGGTCAGGGAGATGGTCGCCGCCGGTGACCCGCCGGACATGGCGCAGATCGGCTCGTACGCCGGTTACGCGGCCCGGAACCAGCTCTACAAGGCCGACGAACTGCTCTCCATACCCGTGCAGGCCGACTTCGTCGGGCAGCTGGCCTCCGCGGGGCAGGTGAAGGGCGTGCAGTACGGCATGCCGTTCGCCTCCTCCACGCGCGTGCTCTTCTACAACAAGACCCTCTTCTCCGAGGCCGGCATCACCCCGCCGAAGACCTGGGACGACGTGGCCGACGACGCCGAGGCGCTCAAGGCGGAGGGCGTGACCTACCCGTACGCGCTGCCCCTCGGTCCGGAGGAGGCGCCCGCCGAGACCATGCAGTGGATGCTCAGCGGCGGGGGCGGCTACACCGACACCGTCGACAGCTACGGCATCGACGCCCCGGAGAACGTCGACACCTTCAACTGGCTGAAGGACGAACTGGTCGGCAAGGACTTGAACGGGCCGGTAGCGCCCGGGGAGCTCAACCGGGCCGACGCGTACGCCGCCTTCGCCAAGGGCGAGGTCGGCATGGTCAACGGGCACCCGTCGCTGATGAACATCGCCGCCAAGAAGGGCGTCAAGTACGGCATGGTGCCGACGCCGGGCAAGGAGGGCACGAGCAAGTCCACGCTCGGTGTCGCCGACTGGATGACGGCCTTCCGCAAGAACGGCAACCGCGACCAGGTCGGCGACTTCCTCGACTTCGTCTACAGCGAGAAGAACGTGCTGGCCTTCTCCCGCGAGTACGACCTGCTGCCGGTCACCACCTCCGCGTCCGGGGCCATGTCCGTCTCGGACCAGGACCGGCACCTCAGGCCGTTCCTGGAGGAACTGCTGACCTCCGAGCTCTACCCGGTCGGCAAGACCTCCTGGGCCGACGTCAGCGCCGAGATCAAGCAGCGGATCGGCAAGGCCGTCGCGCCCGGCGGCAGCCCCTCGGCCGTCCTGGGCCAGCTCCAGGCGGAGGCGTCCCGGGCGGAGAACGCGGAGTAGTCCGGCTGTCGGTGGCGGGCGTTACGGTGCCTGGTATGGACGAGGATTCAGGCGAGCAGGGGCTCGGGCGCCGGGAGCGGGACGTCCTCGCGCTCGAACGCCGGAGCTTTGCCGGGCCCGGTGCGAAGGAACGGGCCGTGCGGGAGGAGCTGGGGCTCGCGCCCGTGCGTTACTTCCAGCTTCTCAACGCGCTGTTGGACGACCCTCGGGCGCTCGCTCATGATCCGGTGACGGTGAATCGGCTGCGGCGGATACGGGAGAGGCGGCGGGCGGAGCGCTGAGGGCCGTGGGGCTGATCGGCCGTCGCGGGGTGCGGGTGAGTGGGGGCTGGTCGCGCAGTTCCCCGCGCCCCTTTTAGGGCGCTTCAGCTGAGCTGGGTCGCCAGTGCCGTCAGTAGGTTCACTACTCCCTCCGGGCCGTTCACCACCAGGTCCGCTCGCTCCCGGAGTTCCGTCACCTCGTCGCTGCCGCTGCACACCAGCAGGCCCGGGGTGCCGGTCGCGCGGAGGCGGTCGACGGCGGAGTAGGCGGGCAGGTCGCCCAGGTCGTCGCCGCCGTAGAGGACGGAACCGGCGCCGATCTCCTGGGCGAACTCGGTCAGGGCGACGCCCTTGTCCATGCCGGGCGGGCGCAGTTCGAGGACCAGGCGGCCGGGCTCGACGATCAGGCCGTGCCGGGTCGCCAGGGCGGTGAGCGGCTCGCGCAGGGCCTCGAAGGCGGCCTGCGGGTCGGCGGCCCGGCGGGTGTGCACGGCCACGGCCCGGCCTTTCTCCTCGACCCAGGTGCCGCTCCCTTCGAGCAGCCCGGGCAACTCGGCGCGGACCGCCTCGACGCCGGGGTGCGGTTCGGGCGCGGTGACCTTGCCGCTGCGGGCGTCCCACCGCTCGGCGCCGTAGTGCCCGAGGACGACGAGGTGTTCGAGACCGGGTACGTCCGCGAAGCCGCCGTTGCGGACCGCGACCTCGGCCGGACGGCCGGTGATCACCGCGACGGCGGCCACCTTCGGCGCGAGCGCCGCCAGCGCCCCCAGCGCCTCCGGATGGGCCCTGGCCAGCTCCGGATCGGCCACGATCGGCGCGAGCGTCCCGTCGAAGTCCAGGCCGATCAGCGCCTCGGAGGGCCGCGCGAGGAGGGCGTCGAGACCCTCCTGCCCGGCCTTGGTGACGGGTGTCGGCAGCGCCTCCTGGCTCATCACCGCTCAGCCCCTCAGCGCGTCGAGCTGGTCCACGAACCACTGCGCCGGCGGCAGTGCGGTCGCCGCCGCTGCCAGGCGTTTGGCGCGCTCGGCGCGTTCCTCCGGGCGCATCGAGAGCGCCTCGTGCAGGGCCGCCGCCGTGCCGGTCACGTCGTACGGGTTCACCGTGATCGCGTCCTCGCCCAGCTCCTCGTACGCCCCGGCCTCCCGCGACAGCACCAGCGCGCAGCCCGCGTCGGAGACGACCGGGACCTCCTTGGCGACGAGGTTCATGCCGTCGCGGATGGGGTTGACGAGCGCGACGTCGGCCAGCCGGTACGCGGCCAGGGAGCGCGCGAAGTCGTCCTTGACGTGCAGGACGACCGGCGTCCAGTCCGGTGTCCCGTACGCGGCGTTGATCTCGTCCGCCAGCCGCTGCACCTCGGCCGTGTAGTCCCGGTACACCGCGAGGTCCTGCCGTGAGGGGTACGCGAAGGCGACGTGCACGACGCGCTCGCGCCACTCGGGGTGGTCGTCGAGCAGCTGCCGGTACGCCAGCAGACCGCGCACGATGTTCTTCGACAGCTCGGTGCGGTCGACCCGGACGATGGTGCGGCGGGCGCCGCCGTCCGGAGCCGGGCCGATCTCCTCCCGCAGTGCGGACATCCGCTCCTGGACGTCCTTCTCGTGCGACCGCTGCCGCAGGAAGTCCGCGTCGGCCCCCAGCCCGTGCACCCCGACCCGCGTGCCCCCGAGCCCGCCGCCGAACCGCTCGGCGCATTCGACGAACGCGTCCGCCCAGCGCCGGGTGAGAAAGCCCAGCCGGTCCGCGCCCAGCATGCCGCGCAGCACCTGCCCGGCCACGTCGTCCGGCAGCATCCGGAAGTACTCGGGCGGCGCCCACGGCGTGTGCGAGAAGTGCCCGATCCTCAGGTCCGGCCGCAGCTCGCGGAGCATGCCCGGCACCAGCGTCAGGTGGTAGTCCTGCACGACCACCGCCGCACCCTCGGCCGCCTCCTCCGCCAGCGCCTGCGCGAACGCCCGGTTGTACGTCTCGTACGACGCCCACCGCCGCCGGAACTCCGCGTCGAAGACCGGCTCCAGCGGGGTCTGGTACAGCATGTGGTGGACGAACCACAGCACCGAGTTGGCGACGCCGTTGTACGCGTCGGCGTGCACGTCGGCCGGGATGTCCAGCATCCGCACGCCGTCCTCGCCGACACCCCGCCGGACGGCCTCGCGGTCGCCGTCGGACAGCGCCGAGCAGACCCACAGCGCGTCCGCGTCCGAGCCGATCGCGGAGAGCCCCGAGACCAGTCCGCCGCCGCCCCGTTTGGCGTTCAGCGAACCGTCCTCGCCCACCGCGTACGAGACCGGGCCGCGGTTGGAGGCCACCAGCACCCGTGCAGCACCGTACGTAGAAGCCATAGCCCTCAACCTAGCCCGGCCCGGAAACGCTCAAACGTACGGACCTGGCAGCCCCCTGACCCGCACGGCCGAAAACAGCCCCGGTCAGGCCACTGCCAGGCCACGGTCAGGCCGCCTTCCGTGCCTGGTACTCGGCGATCTCCACCATCGGCGGACGCTCCTCGGTGTCCACGGAGTACGTCCGCGGCTCGAAGCCGTCCCCGCCCCGCTCGAACTGCGTCAGGGACGGCCGGATCAGATGCCCGCGGGCCAGCCGCAGCTGAGCCGTGCGGTAGATCGCGGCGGCCATCCGGCCCAGCGCCTGACCGTCCTGGTGCCGGTGCTTGCGCACCCCGACGTCGACCTGGGCGAGGGCGTCCAGGCCCGCCAGGTGCAGGGCGTCGACCAGCATGCCCAGCTCGACGCCGTAGCCGACGGGGAACGGCAGCTGCTCCAGCAGCGAGCGGCGGGCCGCGTACTCGCCGCCGAGCGGCTGCACGAAGCCGGCCAGCTGCGGCCAGTGCATGTTGAGCAGCGGCCTGGCCATCAGCTCGGTGACCCGGCCGCCCTGCCCGGCGGCGGCGCCGAGCGGACGGTCGTACATGGCCTTCACCAGGTCCACGCCCGGCTCGGTGAGCAGCGGGCCCACGATCCCGGAGACGAAGTCGGACGAGAAGTCCCGCAGGTCCGCGTCGACGAAGCAGACGATGTCCCCGCGAGTGGCGAGCAGCGAGCGCCACAGCACCTCGCCCTTGCCGGGCACCGCGGGCAGCCGCGGGAGTATCGCGTCCCGGTGCACCACCGTCGCGCCCGCCGCCGCGGCCACCTCCGACGTACGGTCCGTCGAGCCCGAGTCCACGACGACCAGCTCGTCGACGAGCGGCACCTGCCGCATCAGGTCGTGGCGGATCACGGCGGCGATGTCGCCGACCGTCTCCTCCTCGTTGAGCGCGGGCAGCACGACACTGACCGTCTGGCCCGTGCGCTGCTTGGCGGCGAGTATCTGGTGGAGGGGGCGATCGGTCGCGGACCAGGAACGGGTGCTCAGCCAGCGCTCGACTTCTTCCAGCACCGTGGCGGCTCCTCTGCGTACTCTCGGCGGGACGGACCGTGAGCCATCTCGCGGTTCGGACGACTATCTCAACTGTCCTGGTCGTCGGTTACAGTCTTGAACAACGCGGGTGACCATCGCATGTCCGGGGTCAACCCACGTCGACAACCGAATACAGCTCATCCAGAGGGACTGAGGGAAACGGCCCGTTGAAGTCCCGGCAACCCTCCAGTCGGTTCTCGTAGGTCACTGTCGACCACACGCGCGAGGCTCCCGGCTCGGGAAGGTGCCAAATCCGTCTCACGGCGAGATGCGTCGTGAGGAAGATGAGGAGAAAGGGCCTCGCCTCACATGGCTGCGCAGACTGTTGCAAGCACCACCGAATCCACCGTAGACCTCGGCCCCGCCGCCGCCCTGAGCTGCCGCGAGTGCGGTCACCGCGTCCCCCTCGGACCGGTCTTCGCGTGCCAGGAGTGTTTCGGCCCGCTGGAGATCGCCTACGACTTCTCGGCCTACGACGCCGAAGAGCTCCGCAAGCGCATCGAAGCGGGCCCCGCGAACATCTGGCGCTACGCCCCGCTGCTGCCGGTCCCGGCCGACGTCGCGGACAAGCCGAACATCAACCCCGGCTGGACCAAGCTCGTCAAGGCCGACAACCTGGCCCGTGAGCTCGGCGTCGACGCCGGTAAGCTCTTCGTCAAGGACGACTCCGGCAACCCGACGCACTCCTTCAAGGACCGTGTCGTCGCCCAGGCCCTGGAGGCCGCCCGCGCCTTCGGCTTCACCACCCTGTCCTGCTCCTCCACCGGCAACCTCGCCGGTGCGGTCGGTGCCGCCGCGGCCCGCGCCGGCTTCCGCTCCTGCGTGTTCATCCCGCACGACCTGGAGCAGGGCAAGGTCGTCATGGCCGCGATCTACGGCGGCGAGCTCGTCGGCATCGAGGGCAACTACGACGACGTGAACCGTTTCTGCTCCGAGCTGATCGGCGACCCGGCCGGCGAGGGCTGGGGCTTCGTCAACGTCAACCTGCGGCCGTACTACGCCGAGGGCTCCAAGACGCTGGCGTACGAGATCTGCGAGCAGCTCGGCTGGCAGCTGCCGGACCAGCTGGTCGTGCCGATCGCCTCCGGCTCGCAGCTCACGAAGATCGACAAGGGGCTGCAGGAGCTGATCAAGCTCGGTCTGGTCGAGGACAAGCCGTACAAGATCTTCGGCGCGCAGGCCGAGGGCTGCTCGCCGGTGTCGACGGCGTACAAGGCCGGGCACGACGTCGTACGGCCCCAGAAGCCGGACACCATCGCCAAGTCGCTGGCGATCGGGAACCCGGCGGACGGGCCGTACGTGCTGGACATCGCGCGGCGTACGGGCGGTGCGGTGGAGGACGTGAACGACGAGCAGGTCGTCGAGGCGATCAAGCTGCTCGCGCGGACCGAGGGTGTGTTCGCGGAGACCGCCGGTGGGGTGACGGTGGGGGTGGCGAAGAAGCTGCTGGAGAACGGGCTTCTCGACCCTGCCAAGACCACGGTGGTCCTGAACACGGGGGATGGTCTCAAGACGCTGGACGCGGTGGCCGGGACCGGGCTGACCGCGACCATCCGGCCCAACCTGGACTCGTTCCGGGACGCCGGGCTCGTCTGAACCGTTGTTCGCTGCGGGCCGGTGGGGGCTGGTCGCGCAGTTCCCCGCGCCCCTTGGGACGCGGCCCAGCTGTAGCTCAATCGAAACCGGAGGTCATATTCCGATGAGCGTCAACGTTCGCATCCCCACCATCCTGCGTACCTACACCGGCGGGCAGGCCGAGGTCGCCGCCGAGGGCGGGAACCTCGGTGAGGTCATCGCCGATCTGGAGAAGAACCACACCGGGATCGCCGCCCGGGTGCTGGACGACCAGGGCAAGCTGCGCCGGTTCGTCAACGTGTACGTGAATGACGACGACGTGCGGTTCGAGCAGGGTCTTGAGACGGCCACGCCGGACGGTGCCGGTGTGTCGATCATTCCGGCTGTGGCCGGCGGCTGAACCGGTCGACCGGCTTGATTATTACCATCGGTAACGGCCGTCACTGAGTGTTCATTGAATTGCCCCCTCCGTGAGAGAAGCGGAGGGGGCAATTCTGTGTGGTTGAGCGCGGTACAGTTGGGGAACGCGATCCCGATCCCCTGATCGGGCACCCTGAATTCCTGCCTCGCGCCCGACAAGATGTAGCCAAAGTGTGCGCGTCTTTCGCCGCTTTTGTTCCCTTTGCGTGGCCCGACTTGCCCTGAAGTCGCACGAATTCTCCCCACATTCCGGATCCCGCGCGTCCAGAATTCTCGTCCGATTGACCTGTTGCAGAGGGCAGTTGGACAGATACATTCGGCCGCGGTCGACGCGTTCCGGCGCACGCCCCCAATCCGTGGGGGGTGAGGTCTGACCCGGATCCGCGAAGTGCGGGTCTGTGCAAGGGCCAGTAATAGGGGAGTTAGGCATGGCTCAGGGCACCGTCAAGTGGTTCAACGCGGAGAAGGGGTACGGCTTCATCGCGGTCGACGGTGGTGCGGATGTTTTCGTCCACTACAGCGCGATTCAGATGGACGGCTACCGCACCCTTGAAGAGGGTCAGCGGGTCGAGTTCGAGATCTCGCAGGGCCAGAAGGGTCCACAGGCCGACATGGTTCGCGTCGCTGCCTGAACGCGCGACCACGACAAACCGCAAGCGGCAGGTCTTCTCTGAAGGGCCCGTACCCCCCGGGGTGCGGGCCCTTCGGTCTGTCCGGCGGTCTGTCCGGTGGTCGGGCCGGCGGTCGGGCCGGGGTGACGGACGCGCCGGGGAGAGCGCTCGTCGGAGTCCGCCGCGCCCGAAGGCGCCCCGAAGTCCTGCCCGGTGCGGGGGCGGTGGGCTCACGCCCGGACTCGTTCGCGTCGGCCGCCCGCTTGTCGTCGCCGGGCGTGGGGCCAGCCACTTCCCGGCCTCGGCCGCTGCGTCGTGGCGTTGTCCGCGGCCCGTGGCCGAGCCCGGCGCACCCTGTTCGCCGGGGGCTGAGAGTGCCTCCGCATCCCGAGAGGCGCTTGCACTCGCCTAGGCCGAGTGCTAATCATTGCGTTAGCACTCTGAAGGTGAGAGTGACAACGTAAGGACCGGGTCGGTGAGGCCCGCAGGCCGGGTGGGGAAGGAACCACGAGGCTGGCGAGCCGTCCGTCGCGGGCGCGGGCGCGGTCCGAAGTAATCACCCCCAGTCCTGGAGGGACCACTTCACATGGCCAAGATCATCGCGTTCGACGAGGAGGCGCGGCGCGGCCTCGAGCGCGGCATGAACCAGCTCGCGGACGCCGTCAAGGTGACGCTCGGCCCCAAGGGCCGCAACGTCGTCCTCGAGAAGAAGTGGGGCGCCCCCACGATCACCAACGATGGTGTCTCCATCGCCAAGGAGATCGAGCTCGAGGACCCGTACGAGAAGATCGGCGCCGAGCTGGTCAAGGAAGTCGCCAAGAAGACGGACGACGTCGCCGGTGACGGTACGACCACCGCGACCGTTCTCGCCCAGGCCCTGGTCAAGGAGGGCCTGCGCAACGTAGCCGCCGGCGCCAACCCGATGGCCCTCAAGCGTGGCATCGAGCGCGCCGTCGAGGCCGTCTCCGCCGCCCTGCTGGAGCAGGCGAAGGATGTCGAGACCAAGGAGCAGATCGCTTCCACGGCCTCCATCTCCGCCGCCGACACCCAGATCGGCGAGCTCATCGCCGAGGCCATGGACAAGGTCGGCAAGGAAGGCGTCATCACCGTCGAGGAGTCCCAGACCTTCGGTCTGGAGCTGGAGCTCACCGAGGGTATGCGCTTCGACAAGGGCTACATCTCGGCGTACTTCGCCACCGACATGGAGCGTATGGAGGCCGTCCTCGACGACCCGTACATCCTGATCGCGAACTCCAAGATCGCGAACGTCAAGGACCTGCTCCCGCTCCTGGAGAAGGTCATGCAGTCGGGCAAGCCGCTGCTGATCATCGCCGAGGACGTCGAGGGCGAGGCCCTGTCGACCCTGGTCGTCAACAAGATCCGCGGCACCTTCAAGTCCGTCGCCGTCAAGGCCCCGGGCTTCGGTGACCGCCGCAAGGCGATGCTGCAGGACATCGGCATCCTCACCGGCGGCGAGGTGATCTCCGAGGAGGTCGGCCTCAAGCTGGAGAACGCCACGGTCGACCTGCTGGGCAAGGCCCGCAAGGTGGTCATCACCAAGGACGAGACCACCATCGTCGACGGTGCCGGCTCGACCGACCAGGTCAACGGCCGCGTCAACCAGATCCGCGCCGAGATCGAGAACAGCGACTCGGACTACGACCGCGAGAAGCTCCAGGAGCGCCTGGCGAAGCTCGCGGGCGGCGTGGCGGTCATCAAGGCCGGTGCCGCCACCGAGGTGGAGCTCAAGGAGCGCAAGCACCGCATCGAGGACGCCGTGCGCAACGCCAAGGCGGCCGTCGAGGAGGGCATCGTCGCCGGTGGTGGCGTGGCCCTGCTGCAGGCCTCCCAGGTCTTCGAGAAGCTGGAGCTCGAGGGTGACGAGGCGACCGGCGCCAACGCCGTGAAGCTCGCGCTGGAGGCCCCGCTGAAGCAGATCGCCGTCAACGGTGGTCTCGAGGGCGGCGTCGTCGTGGAGAAGGTCCGCAACCTCCAGGTCGGCCACGGCCTGAACGCCGCGACCGGTGAGTACGTCGACATGATCGCCGAGGGCATCATCGACCCGGCGAAGGTGACCCGTTCCGCGCTGCAGAACGCCGCCTCCATCGCCGCGCTGTTCCTCACCACCGAGGCCGTCATCGCCGACAAGCCGGAGAAGTCCGCCGCGCCCGCCGGTGGCGGTATGCCGGGCGGTGACATGGACTTCTGATCGACCCCTGGGGATTCCCCGGGTTGATCAACGGTCTTGCCGAGGGCGGCACTCCCTGTTCCGGGTTCCCGGGCAGGGGGTGCCGCCCTCGGGCGTGTCCGGACGTGCCCCGGCGCAGGCGGGCGTGTGCGGGGTCACAGTGCGGGCGGGATGGCAGGGGTGGGCCGGATGGTTGAAACGTACGTCCTATGCGTATGCACATACTGTCCGGTATCCGAAGGAGCCCCTGAGTGACTGTCGCCGCCTCCGCCTCCCGCGCCGCAGAAATCCTGTCCCGGCCCGTAACGCTGGGCGGCCTGACCGTCCCGAACCGGATCGCCATGGCGCCGATGACCCGCATGTTCTCCCCGGGCGGCGTTCCCGGAGAGGACGTCCTCTCCTACTACTCCCGCCGTGCCGCCGCCGGAGTCGGCCTCATCGTCACCGAGGGCACCTACGTCGGGCACGACTCGGCCGGGCAGAGCGACCGCGTGCCGCGGTTCCACGGCGAGGAGCAGCTCGCGGGCTGGGCGAAGGTCGCCGACGCGGTGCACGCCGCGGGCGGCACGATCGTGCCGCAGCTGTGGCACATCGGCATGGTCCGCAACCAGGGCGAGCCGCCGTTCGCGGACGCCCCGGCCGTCGGCCCCTCGGGCCTGCGCATCGGCGCCGACGAGCCCACCGGCAAGGCCATGACCCAGGCCGACATCGACGCCGTCATCGGCGCGTTCGCCGAGGCCGCTGCCGCCGCCGAGCGCATCGGCTTCGACGGCGTGGAGATCCACGGCGCCCACGGCTACCTGCTCGACCAGTTCCTCTGGGAGGGCACCAACCGCCGCACCGACGCCTACGGCGGCGACCGCGTCGCCCGCGCCAAGCTCTCCGAGGAGATCGTCGCGGCCGTCCGCGAGACCGTCTCCGCCGACTTCCCCATCATCTTCCGCTACTCGCAGTGGAAGCAGGAGGCCTACCACGCCCGCCTCGCCGAGACGCCCGAGGAGCTGGAGTCCATCCTGACCCCGCTCGCGGCGGCCGGCGTCGACGCCTTCCACGCCTCCACCCGCCGCTACTGGGTGCCCGAGTTCGAGGACTCCGACCTCAACCTGGCCGGCTGGACCAAGAAGCTCACCGGCAAGCCCACCATCACCGTCGGCTCGGTCGGCCTGAACGGCGTCGACTTCCTCAAGTCCTTCCAGGGCGAGGGCGCCGACGTCAACGACCTCGACAACCTCCTGGACCGCTTCGAGCGCGACGAGTTCGACATGGTCGCCGTCGGCCGCGCCCTGCTCCAGGACCCGCAGTGGGCGGCCAAGGTGCTGGACGGCCGCTTCGGCGACACGGCCCCGTACGACCCGGCGGCGCTGAAGACCCTCAGCTGACCTGAAGACCCTCAGCTGACCGGGGGGCCGGGGGCCCTGCGACTCTGGATTTACTTGCGTCAGTCAATGACACTGGCGGAGCGCCTGTTCACCGGCATTCCGTGAGGAGATCCAGATGACGACGACCGAGTCCCGCCCGTCGGCGGGTGGCCCTTCGGACGATCCCGCACCGGTGGTCCGTACGACCGCCGGTGCGGTTCGGGGCCGCAGGGAGGAGGGACTCGCCGTCTTCCGCGGCATCCCCTTCGCCGCGCCCCCGGTGGGCGAGGCCCGCTTCCAGGCACCGCGCCCCGCCCAGCCCTGGGACGGCATACGCGACGCGCACGCCTTCGGCCCGCCGCCCCCGCAGGACGTCGGCAGCCTGGGCGGGCCCGGCCTGCTCGACGTACCCGAGGGCGACGAGTGGCTCACGGCCAACGTCTGGACCCCGGAACCCGACCCGGCGGCCCGCCGCCCGGTGATGGTGTGGATCTACGGCGGTGCCTACAAGCTCGGCCACTCCGGCAGCCCCGGCTACGACGCCCGGCACATCGCGACCGACGGTGACCTCGTGGTCGTGTCCCTCAACTACCGCCTGGGCATGGAGGGTTTCGCGTCCATCGAGGGAGCCCCCGCCAACCGCGGACTGCTCGACCAGGTCGCCGCGCTGGAGTGGGTCCGCGACAACATCCAGGCGTTCGGCGGCGACCCGGACCAGGTCACGGTCTTCGGAGAGTCGGCGGGCGCGGGCTCGGTCGCCTCACTGCTCTCCATGCCGCGCGCGGCCGGTCTCTTCCGGCGGGCCATCGCGCAGAGCGTGCCGGGGACGTTCTTCTCCGACGCACTCGCCCGGGACATCGGCCTCGCCCTGGCCGCCGAGCTGGGGCTGCGCCCCACGGTCGCCGACCTCTCGACGATCCCTCCGCACCGGCTGACGTCGGCCGGTGAGACGCTGGGCGCCAAGATGCTCCAGTACGTAGACCGCTGGGGCCAGGCGGCGCCCACGGTCACGCCGTTCTCGCCGGTGGTCGACGGAGAGGTGCTGCCGACGACGCCGTGGCAGGCCCTGGCGGCCGGTTCGGCGAAGGACGTCGACCTGCTGGTGGGCCACAACCGGGACGAGTTCCGGCTCTTCATCGCCATGGCGGGCCAGCAGATCACCGAAGAGAGGGCGAGCGCGGCCCTCCACCTCTTCGCCCCCGGCCCCGACGGGGAGCAGGCCTACCGCGCCGCCTTCCCCGACGCCTCCCCGGGCGAGCTCTACGAACGCGTCCAGACGGACTGGCTGTTCAACATGCCCTCCCTGCACCTGGCCGAGGCGGCGAGGGCGGGTGGCGGGCGCGCCCATGTGTACGAACTGACCTGGGCGGCCCCGGGCAACGGCGGCGCGCTCGGAGCCTGCCACGGCCTGGACATCCCGCTGCTGTTCGGCACGTACGGGGCGGACCTGGGGCTGCTGACGTTCGGGGGCGGGGAGCCGTCCGAGGAGGCCCTGGCGCTGTCGGCCCGTTTCCGCGCGTCCTGGACGGCCTTCGCGCGGTCGGGGGACCCGGGCTGGCCGGCGTACGACGACGAGCGGCGGCTGGTGCAGGTGCTGGACGCGGAGCCGGTGGTCGGCGCCTACCCGGAGGAGACGTCGCGGCGACTGTGGGAGGGCTACGGCTTCCCCGCCCTGCCCCTCCTGTGAGCTAGAGGTTCCCCATGGGCTCGATGTCGACCTTCACCGGCGTCCCCCACACCCGCAGCACCTCGTAGTCGGTGAACTCGTGCACCAGCCGGTACGCCATGGCGGCTCGGGGTGCCCGGCGCTGGGCGTTGATGAACAGCTCGGCCTCGCGGCGGTCCCGGCGCGGGGTGCCGCACAGTTGCCAGGCCTGGCCGTTCCACAGCTCCGGCAGCCAGCGCTGCTGGGGCTGGGGGCGGTCGGCGCTCACGCCGTAGCGGGACTGGACGGGGTCGGTCTGCGGCTGCTGCGGGGCGGGCCCGTTGTACTCGTTCCGGCGGGCGGACCTGCGGCGGGTCTCGCACAGCAGGCACAGGTCGGGGGCGTTCTCGTCGACCGGGCCGTTCGGATGCTCGGGGCAGCGGGTGCTGGGCGCGGCGCCCGCGACGCTCTCGTCCAGCAGGTCCAGCGCGCGCTTCAGGTCGGCCTTGACCTCGTGCAGCTTGGCGTCCGGGGTGTCGGAGGTGAGGGCCTCGCCATGCTCGCCGAGGACTCGGAGGGCTCGGCCTAGGGCGGTCAGCTGGGCGTGGTTCATACGCCCATTGTCCTCAGTCGGCGTAGTCCTTGAGCTTCTCGGTGTGCAGGGTGATGTTCACGGGGGTGGGGAGCTCGACGGTGGCGCCCCAGGGGTGTCGGGAGATCTGCTGGTAGCGGCCGTCTTTCGGTTCGCTGTGGACGGTGAGTGTGTTGTTGTCGCGGTCGATGAGGAGGTAGACGGGGATGTCGGCCGCCGCGTAGCCGATGGGCTTGTCGATGCGGGCGCGTTGGTTGGTGTCGCGGTCGCGGGAAGTGATCTCCACGGCCATGAGGGAACCTTCGGGGTCGGACCACTCGCCATCTCCCTTGAACCGATCCACGGCAGCGAGGGTGCCGTCCGTCCGTGCTCGCCTTTGCGATAGGCCTCCGCCTTGACGCCGGACTCGGGTACGAGATTCAGATCGGGGCGCTGCATCAAGCACTGGCGCAGCAGCCACATGAAGATCGAGGTGTGGTTGCCGTCCGGCATGGCCTTGACCTCTAGTTTTCCGTTGATGTACTCAAGCCGCACGGTCTCCCGGGCACGGCGTTCCAGCTCTTCGAAGTCCTCGACGGTGAGTGGGGCCTTCGTACGGACACGCCCGTCGACGTACTCGAGCCGGATGTGGTCCGGGGCCACGTCGGTCAGATCCTCGAAGTCCTCGACGGGCAGAGCTGTCATGTGGGTGCCTTCTCTTGTAGTCGTTGGGACATTGCGGCGCGGATACCGGCCGCGTGGGCCTGGACCGTGGGGGCGGAAAGGGGTGCAGGGGGTTGTGCGGGGGTGTGTTCGCCCCGGCAGGCGCTGCAACGACCCCCTGGCAGGGTTTCCGGACGCCCCGGGGCGCCGCAGTTCGCGCACTCCAGGACCCGTAGGGGCGGGCGCGGGGCGGGTGGGGGTGGGAGTTTGCTGGTCAGGCGGCTGCGGACCAGGGCCGCGGCGTGGTGGACGGGAGTCGGCAGGCCGGATGTCAGCTCCCGCAGTACGTCGCCCTCCGAGGCGCCTCGCGCGAACCAGTCCGCCACGAGCGGGGCGAGCGTCGCGCAGTCCCGTTCGGAGAGGGACAGGACGGAGGCTGTGCGGCCGAGGGCGGCGAGCAGGATGTGGGCCCGGGATCGGGTGGGGCGCGCCGCCTTCGGCTGTGGTGCGTCGCCACGGGTAAAGGCGGCCCACCAGTCGTCGTCCCGGGCGGTGCGGGTGAACCACGTTCGAGTGATCCAGCGGGAGCTGCTGTCTTCGGCCGTCACGCACTCCCTGCCTCGCCGCAGGTGCCCTGCCCCCTGGAGGCGGTTGAGGGCCGTGCCGAGGGCGCACTGTCCGTACGGGAGCTGTTTGGCCAGCGTCTTCACGGAGATGTCGGCGCCGTCGGGGAGTCGGTCGAGGTAGGCGGCGATGGCGGCTTCGCGGGGTGGGAGGTGGGCGAAGTCGTGGTTGGTGCGGGGGTGTTGGTCGGGTGTGCTGCGTTTGCCGTAGCCCGGGGTCGCCATGGGGTGCGCGGACGGGACGGCAGCACTAAAGTTGGCTTCAGCCATGGGATCGATCGACTCTCGATCTCGTTGGTTAAGCCCCCGCAGGTGTTGGTAGCACCGGGCGGGGGCTGTTGCGTATGCGAGCACGTTAGAGGCACGTCACTGTGCGTGGCAAGCCGAACGCGTCAAGTCAACACGCGGGGTGGGAGGGCGGGTTGAGGCCCTCCACCCATTCCTTGAAAAGAGGGCTCGAAGCCCGGATCCCGAAGCTCAGGCCGTCTCGTCCTTGAGGTTCTCGACGAACGCCGCCCAGGCTGTGGCCCGGAACGCGAGCTTCGGGCCGTGGGGGTTCTTGGAGTCGCGGACCGGGATGACATCAGGGATTGCCCGGGTGACTTCCAGGCAGTTGTCGCCGCTGCCGCCGCTGTAGCTGGACTTGTACCACTCAGGCATGTTCCTCATGGCCGTAATCCTGCGTCATTGCTTCGAGCAGGGCTAGAGACTTCTCAGGCGAGAGTGCGGAGGCCGCGAGGAACTCGTAGTAGAAGCGGTACTCCGCGACAGTGGCGGGGTCGTCATCCAGCCGCCCGGTGCCGACGCCTTCGAGGTAGGCCAGCGGAGGTGCGTCGTCGAAGTCCATGAGCTTGACGCACCCCTGCATGGCCGGGTGCGCCCCCGCGTCGAAGGGCAGCACCTGCACGATGGACCGGCTACGGCGGGCCATGCCGCTGATGTGTCGCAGGGCCTCGGCCATGACTTCCGCCCCGCCTGTCACCCGCCGCAGGGCAGACTCGTCAATCACGGCCCACAACAAGGGCTTTGTTGGATCGTCGAGGATGCGGGTGCGCTCCATGCGGGCGGCCACCCTCTTCTCGATCTCCTCATCCGGTGCGGTCGGTTGATATGCGCGGCACACCGCCCGGGCGTAGGCGGGCGTCTGGAGCAGCCCGGGAATCAGCATCGAGGCGAACTCCCTGATGGCCACAGCCCGGGCCTCCGCCTCCGCCGCCTCCGCGAAGTGCTCCGGATACTTCGACTTCGCCGCCGCCCCGCAGTTCCGCTGGAAGAAGTCCTCCGTCCCCAACGCCTCGTCCAGCAACCGCGCGTACTCCCGCTGCAACCTGCGCGTACCCGCCTCCAGCTGCCCGACGAACGACCCGCTCGCGAACAGTCGCTGACCCAGTTCCTCCTGGCTCAGGCCGGCTTTCTCGCGGGCGTGGCGGAGTTCGGCGCCCAGGAGGGCCCGAGGTGAGGAGGACGGGTCGAGGTCCCTGGGGCCGGGCATGGGCAACTCCCTGTCGTACAGATCGGGTTGTTGGACCGCCGTGTCTGGCCAGGCTAGAGGCGCGTCGGCCACGCTGTGTGGTGAATCACCAACTCAGCGTGGAGGTAGGAACAGGTGCGTTCGACCGAAGAGATCGTGGAGTCGCTGCGGGACGCCCTCAAGGAGGTCGGTGTCGTGCTGCCGTCCCTGGGCGTCGATCCGGTCACGGCCGCGAGCAAGGAACCGTTCGCCCTCGTCGAACTGGGCCGGTGCAACGTACGGACGGCCGAGCATCTGACCGACGTGCTGAGGTCGCTGCCCGCGCGGGAGACACTGCGGGCGCGGGTGAGGCAGGTCAACCGGGAGCCGAAGGCGAGGTGAGATGCGTCGGCTCAGCCGTTGCGTGCCTCCAGCGCCGAGGCGATGTCGTCGAGATCCTTCTCGATGGCCTTGCGTACGGCCCGCGCCCCCACGCCGCCGAGAAGCCTGACGAGGAGCCCCCGGGCACCGCCCGGCACCTCCGCGCCGAACGTCATCCGCACCGTGGTCGCCGACGGATCGTCTGCCCGCAGCTGCCACTCCGAGATGTAATGGGTGCCCTGCGAATCGGCCTCCACGACATAACGGTCGGGCGCCTCGCAGGCGGTGACCCACATCTCCTCGGTGGCCTCCTTGCCGAACATCCGCCGGGTCTCCCGCCACCGCGTGCCGACCCCGAAGCCGCCCTCGGTGATGACCTCGATCCTTGTGACCCCGCTGAGCACGCGTTCCATGCCTCCGAGGTCCGTCAGGGCCTCCCACACGGCACGCTGCCCGGCGGCGATCCGCCGCTCCACGACGACGCTTTTGCTGCTCATGCCCCCATAGTGGCAGCACACCTCTAGCGGTGGCACGCTTCCAGGGCCGCGCGCAGATGGCCGTCGGATTCCTCCAGCAGACGGGCCGCCGTCGGGCCGTCGACACCGGCCAGGAGGGTGAGGATCGCGTTCTTGACCTCGCCGTCGGTGGCGAGGAGGGCGTCCTCGATCTCCTTGTCCTCGGCGCCCGTGGCGAGGGCGACGATGCGGTGGGAGCGGGCGCGGAGTTTGTCGTTCGAGGCGCGGACGTCGACCATCAGGTTTCCGTAGGTCTTGCCCAGGCGGATCATCGTGATCGTCGAGAGCATGTTGAGGACGAGTTTCTGTGCCGTGCCGGCCTTCAGGCGGGTGGAGCCGGTGAGGAGTTCGGGGCCCACGACGATCTCGATGCCGTGGTCGGCGGCGGCCCCGAGCGGGCTGCCGGGGTTGCAGGCGAGGCCGACGGTGAGGGAGCCGCGGGTGCGGGCGTACTCGACGGCGCCGATGGCGTACGGCGTGCGGCCGGAGGCGGAGATGCCGACCACCGTGTCGTCGGGGGTGAGGCCGAGGGGCTCCAGGTCGGTCCGGGCCAGCTCGCGGGAGTCCTCGGCGCCCTCGACCGAGGTGACCATGGCCGCCGGGCCGCCCGCGATGAGGCCGACGACCCGGGCCGGGTCGGTGTTGAACGTGGGCGGGCACTCGGAGGCGTCCAGGATGCCCAGCCGGCCCGCCGTGCCCGCGCCCGCGTAGACGAGGCGGCCGCCTCGGGCCATCCGTTCCGCGACCGCGTCGATCGCGGTGGCGATCTGTGGCAGCCGTGCCGCGACCGCCCCGGCCACGGTGGCGTCCTCGCCGTTCATGAGCCGCGCGATGTCCGGGGTGGGCAGCCGGTCGATGTCCGCGAGCTCCGGCCGGAAGGCCTCGGTGGTCAGGGACTCCAGCTCGGTTCTGAGGTGCCGGGGGTCGGAGGTGGAGGTCATGACGGCTCTTTCGTGTCCTTCTGTGTCTTCCCGTGTCTTTCCGGCTCAGGGGCGGTGCCGGTGGGCCAGCGCCTCGTACGACGCCGAGAGTGCCGGTGCCGCCGTCTCGTACGTCCGCTGCGCCACCCCTATGAACAGGCAGTCCACCACAAGGAGCTGGCCGGTCCGGGACGACATGGCCGCCGGGCGCAGTTCGCTCTCGCGGGCGGTGGAGGTGGTGAGGACGTGGTCGGCGTACTGCGTGACCGGGCCGTCGGGGCGGCCGGTGATCGCCACGGTCGTGGCCCCGCGCTCGAAGGCGACCCGCAGCGGCTCGATGACGTCCCCGGTCGACCCCGAGTGCGTGATGGCGATCGCCACGTCACCTGCCCGCAGCTGCACCGCGTTCGTCACGGCCAGATGCGGGTCGCTGTGGGCGTGGGCCATCAGCCCTATGCGCAGCAGCTTCTGCGTGAGGTCCTGGGCGACCAGGCCGGACGCCCCGACGCCGTACACATCGGTGCGGCGGGCCGCGACCAGCGCGGTGACGGCGGCGCCCAGCTGGACCGTGTCGAGGCCGGCGGCGGTGTCGGCGAGGGTCTGCTGTTCGTCGTAGGCGAGCTTCGCGACCACGTCGGCGATCGGGTCGTCCACCGCGATGTCCGTCGTGATGGCCGGGGCCCGGCCGGACTGCTGCTGGGCGGCGAGGCCGGCGAGGGCGAGGCGCAGGTCCCGGTAACCCGGATAGCCGAGCAGCCGGGCGGTGCGTACGACGGTCGCCTCGCTGGTGCCGGTGAGTTCGGCGAGGCCGGTGACCGTGAGGGCCGCGCAGCCGGCCGGGTCGCCCGCGACGGCCTCGGCGACGCGCTGCATGGAACGCGTCATCGACGGGGCCAGGGTGCGGACCTTGGCCGCGAGGGCGGCGGGGGCGGGCGGGGTGCCGAGGGTGCCGACGAAACTTTCCTTCACTCTGCTGGTCACCACTGAAAGATATTTTCGGCTCGGTGCCGGGTCAAGAGTGCGCAGCAAGGGTGCGCACAATGGGGGGCATGGAGCCCATCACCCCCCTGGAGCAGACGCTGCACGCCGCGCGTGCCCTGGTACTGGCCGACCTCGTCGCGGGACGCGTCGCCGAGGCGGATGTCGTGTCCCTGGTCGAGGAGGCCGTCACGGAGCGGCGGTGGTGGGTCGAGCAGTGGCCGGAGGGCGCTCCGTACGTGGCCGGGCTGGTCGCGCAGGACGTACAGGACGCCCTGCTGGAGCGCTACGGCCGCTGGCCGCTGTGCCCGGTGTGCGGCGACGGCGACCCGCACGCGCTGGACGTGGACCCGGTGCTGGGGGCCGACCCGCACTGGGTGTGCGGCGAGGCGGGCGTGAAGGTCGCGGCGGTGGGGTCGCTGAGCGAGGCCCTCGGCGGGGCGTCCTCGTGAGGCCCTGGTGACGATCTACATCGACCCGCCGGCCTGGCCCGGGCACGGCCGCATGTGGTCCCACCTGATCAGCGATGTCTCCTACGACGAACTGCACACCTTCGCCGAACGGCTCGGCGTGCCCCGGCGGGCCTTCGAACGCGACCACTACGACATCCCCGCCCAGCGGTACGCCGACGCGGTGGGCGCCGGGGCCGTGGAGGTCAGCAGCCGCGAGGTGGTGCGGCTGCTGCACGGCGCGGGGCTGCGGCGGCCCAAGGGCCTCTACCGCTCGCCGGGTTCACCCGGCTCGTAGGTCGTTTCACCTCGTAGGTCGGTCATCTCGTAGGTGACCTGCTCGGTGTCCTCCGCGACGGCAGTGAATCCGGCGCGGGTGAGGACGTTCCGCGAGGGCGTGTTGTCCCGCTCGACGTTGGCGACGACGGTCCGTACCTCGTCCCGGGCCAGCGCCCACGCCGACAGCGCGCGCAGCGCCTCGGTGGCGTAGCCGTGCCCACGGGCCGCTTCGACCAGGTCGTACCCGATCTCGACCCGCCCCGCCTCATCCGGAACGGCGTGGAACCCCATGGCGCCGAGCGCCTGGTCGTCCTCGCGGCGGACCAGCACGTACATGGTCCACTCGGGGCGGTGGACCCCGTCCTCGTACTGCTTGAACATCAGCCCGGCGCCGACCCGGGTGCCCTCTGCCGGGCTCCCTCCGAGCCACTCGAAGCAGCCGCCGTCGCCGACCGTGGCCAGATCGTCGGCCACCGCCGGGGTGACGCCCTCAAGGGTGAGCCGTTCGGTGTCGATCACCAGGTTGTTGTTCCACCGCCACGCGGTGACGGGCGCCCGCCCCGGCAGCTCACCCCGGCCGGTGGCCCACAGCAGGGTCTGCCAGGGGGACGGTCCGGGCTGGACATGCGGGAAGATCCGCCTGAGCACGAAGTCGCACAGCCCGGAGTCCGCCTCGTACGCCACGCCCAGCCCCTCGGCGATGTCGTGCGTGTGCAGCAGCACCTCGGCCACGCCCATCGCCGCGAACCCCTCACGGTTCGCGTTGCGGAACGGATACGGATGGAAGGCCCGCACCCGCCGCGGCGTCGTCCGGATCGCCGCCGCGAGCAGGGCCCCCGTCGTCCTGATCACCTGCACCGCGTCCGCGTTGCCGGCCCCCTCCGCCAGCGACATCTCGAACGGCGTGTACCCCTCGGGCTCCCGCCCCGCCAACTGCCCCGCGTACGCGATGAGATCCTCGGCGACGTGCACGGCCGTCTCCCGGCAGCTCCACGCGAGCCGCCCGGCCGGTGTCCCCTCCCAGTCCCGGTCGGTGACTCCCCCCAGCAGGCCGACGCACTCGCCGACGGCCTGCTCCACCTGTTCCGCGCCCGTTGTCCACATGGTGGGGAGGTTACGAGGGGGTGGGGGGCTGGGGCGACGGGATTTCCGGGGCGGGGAACCAGTCCTCGATCTCGTGACGCATGCCGAGTCCGGTGGCCTTGAGGGCGGTTTCGCGGAGGGTCTTGGCGGCGGAGAGGGCTACTACGGCCAGGGTGACGAGGGTGAGTGGGGGGTCGTCGGGGTGGGGGGTGAAGGGGAGTGCGATCTTGCTGGTGAGAGCGTGGAGCAGGGCGTGTTCCAGGCGTAGTTCTGTGTCGCAGTCTTCCGACAGGGGGGCGACGTCGTAGCCGAAGTCGGCGAGGGCCTTGGCTCGGCCGCCAACAGCCTTGAGGACGGCGGGGGATACCGGGCCATAGGTGGCGGGGCCGGGGAAAGGGCGGTGTCTCAGGATCGCGCCGTCGATTTCCTCGGCGTGGGCCAGGGCCTCGGCGGTGACCGGGCAGTGGTATCCCCATGTGGTGAGGATGGAGACGGCCTCGGCCAGGGGGAGCCCCGCCTGCCGTGCTCCGTAGGCCACGTCGAACACGCTCAAGGGACCGTTCGTGTGCAGCATGAGACTGCTATTGACGAGAGCGGTCTCAGCCGGTGAGGGCAACTGCCCTTCCTCGTCGGGGACGGACGCCACCGCGTAGCCCAGTTCCTCCAGCCGCGCCGCGATGGAGGGGACGGGCTTGTGGAGATGGCGCGCCACAGCCGTCATGTAGAGGAGTGACACTTCCCGGTCCACCCAAGGACGTTGGAAGTCGTACAGGAGGAGCGACCGGTCGTCCTCCGACAGTTCGGGACCGTCCGTGGTGTCGGGGGGCAGTTGGAAGCCCAGCTCGGACAGGAACTCCGTGACGTGGAACACCGTCGTATCCGTCCCGTGTGCCACCGAGGCCAGCTGGGCGCGGGAGATCCGCAGAGCCTCTTCCGGGGACGGCGGGCCGGCACATGACGACCACAAGGTCTGGAGGATGCCTCGCTCCTCGTCGGTCCACCGCTCCCGGACCGGGTGGTCGTCCGGCACGGTGAAGCCCAGTTCCCGCAGACGCCGCGCGGCTTGCGCAGTGGAGCAGGCTCGGTGCGCGGCACTGACACAGACCTGGGGTCCCGAAAGCGCCGAGCCCGGAGTCAGCCACCCCGACGGGTCGCCCATCCGTCGCAGCAGCGGAAGATCCTCGCAGTCGGCGGCGACGCAGTCGTCCAAGGGCTCGACCTGGTAACCCAGAGCGGCGAGCCGGTCGGATACCTCCGCAGGCGGGTGCTCCACTCTGAGGCTCAGCACGAAGACCTCGCCGACGCCCAGCGGCTGGGCGGGGTCGTGCCAGTCGACGAGGAGACTGAGAAGCAACGCGGGATGCCGACCGGGCCGCTCATTCATCCAGTCTCGGTACGCCCTGTCCCAGCGCCTCTGTCTGCCAATGGTGAGCAGCGACAGGTCGGAGGGCCGGGCGCACAGCTCGTCGGACGGGAACGGTTCCGGCAGGGACACAGGGCCGCCGAGACCCGCGCGGTACAGCGCCCGCAGGCGCCAACGCAGCACACTCGGCGGCATGGTGCCGATGAAGCGGGCAACGTGGGTCGAGTGTCCTGCCGGTGGGTAGCTGCCGGTCACCAGAGGGATCAGGTCGACGTCGGGAAGGAAGTAGCCGACTTCGCGGAAGGACATCGAAACGTTCCCGATCCGCCACGTCAGATCGGCCAGGTGGGCGTGCTGAGCCACGAGGTCGCCGAACCACGTCGAGACCGAGCTGGCTTGCGTCAGCCAGTTATGGGTCGGGAGGGGAAGACCCGGGAGTGTCAGACTCGGCACCGCGGCAGTGAGGACAGCCCTGACATGATCGCCGTCGAAGGAACGCACCTTCTTGCGGTCGACGGTGAGTACCGGCGCATGCTCGCCATGCAGATTCAGGATGATGCCGTAAGGAAACTCCTGCACCATCTGGAACGCCGGTTCCGATCCCGTCAACAGGCCGTCGGACAGGATGATGCCCTGGCGGTCGATCCACCAGAGATCGGGTGAGTTGGACGCAAGGCAGACGGGGTCCTTGACGCGAGGTCCCGGCTTCCGTTTCGACATCTCTATCTCAAGACCCGTACGGGACAACTCCCCCGGCACCCACCCATGCTCCCGGGACCCGTGCACCGCCAAAGTCCGATAAGGCGCCACCCACAGCAACCGCTGCAACGCCTCCACGCACGACACACGCTTCCCCTGCCGCGACAACAGCAGCCGCACGGTCGTCCCCGACGCCTCGCCCTCCCCGAGATCCTCGACCCGGAACAGGTTCCCCGGCCCCGCGATCGTCACCTGCAGCAGCCGCCCGGGCCGCCCGTCCCGCCCCATGCGGCAGGTGCGGACCACGATCTCGTCGGCCAGCATGAAGTAGCTCAGGACGCCGATGCCGAAACGGGAGTTGGGGTAGAGGCGGAGCTTGGGTTCCGGGAGTTCGCTCCAGGCGACCTGTTCCTCGATGTACTCGGGCAGGTCGACGAAGCGGGTGCCGCCCTGGGAGAAGACGCTGCCGAGTTCGGTGAGGCCCATGCCGATGCCGTTGTCGCGGCACTCCAGGTAGGGGCGGCCGTCCGAGCCCACGCCCTGCACGAACTCGATCCGGCCTTCCCAGGACGCCGTCGGACGGCCCGTGCGCTGGAGGTACTGCGTGCGGCAGTCCCGGTAGCGCAGCGCGTCCAGCGCGTTCTGGTACAGCTCGCGGACCGCCAGCTCGCGGTCGCCGTAGAGCTGTTCGCCCATGAGGAGTTCCTGGACGCGGTCCTCGGCGAGCTGGAAACGGATGCCGTCGGAGAGCTGGTCGGGGGTGTTGCCGTCGAGGCGGACCCGGCTGCCGTCGGCGTAGGGAGGCAGGGCGCCCAGCGGGGCCAGGGCGGGGTTGTCGTCGCGGTTGATCTCGCGCAGGAGCGTGTCGACGCGGGTGGCGTGTTCCCGCAGGGCGATCTGGACGGCCGGGTGGGTGCAGACCGCGTTCAGGGAGCGGCCGACCCCGGAGTGGCGCCAGTCGGAGCGGCGCACGGTGACCATGAGTTCGCCGAGGTCGACGCTGTCGTAGATGCCGAGGTGCTCCACCACGATCTCGGGCAGGTCGACGGGGTCGACGGCCATCGCGTAGGCCGCCTTGAGCAGGGCGGAGACCAGGGGCGGGCGCACCTCGTGCTCGTCGCCGGTGGTGGCGGCGATGACGTCGTGGTCGTCGAGGGCGCCGGAAGGGCGGCCGACGGCGGCCCGGCGGACGGAGAACGGGGCCGTGCGGTGCTCCTTCAGCAGCCGCATCAGACGGTCCGAGGAGAGTGCGTCGGTCACCCACGGCGGCTGGTCGGTGCCGCCCGTCACCTCACCGAGGAGGGACTTGAGCTTCTCCGCCGCGTACAGCTCCGGCTGCTGGATCAGCCAGCGGTGGAAGAGCCACCAGCGGATGCGCTTCACGGAGTCGCGTGCCGCCGTCTGGTCGTGCAGGGTGTGCAGCCGGCGCTTGAGTCGGGGGAAGCCTTGGCCGAACTTGCGGAAGCGGGTGTGGTCGGGGCCGGAGGCGCAGAGGTCCGTGCCGAGTACGCCGACGCGCTGTGCGGCCTCCTGGGTCCAGAAGGCCTGCTCGACCAGGGGCAGCAGGACCGCCAGCGCGGCCTCGGTCGGGGACAGGGCGACGTTGTCGGCCAGCCGGCTGGTGAGGAAGTCCAGTCTGACGTGGGTGCGCCGGGCCAGCTCGGCGTCGTGCCACGGGTCGTCGCGCAGGGCGTGGGCCGCGCTCTCGTACGCCGTGGCCAGCCGGGACGCCAGGGCGGCACAGGTCTCCTGGAGGTGCCGGCGGGCGGGGCCGTCGGGCGTGCGCTGCCAGATCGGGTGCTGTTCGGCGGAACGGATCCACGGGTGCGCCTCGGTGCGCCGGTCGGGGCCGGGCAGCAGCGGGAAGTCCTCGCCGCCGGGGGTGGCCGCGGTCTCCGTGACGACGGTGACCTCCTGCACGGGCCGTGTCTTGCCGTAGGCGCGGTGGAGTTCCCCGACCCGCTTCTGCACCCGCGCCGCGAACTCGCGCAGGCGCAGGGCGTGCGGGTCCGCCGCGATGGTGTCCGCGAGGGCGCGGGAGAAGAGGCTGAAGGACTCGCCCGGCTGCGTGCCGGGGTCGAAGCCAGGCCGGACCGTCTCCTTCTCGCCGACGAACAGGGCCAGTTGGGGTGCCTTGCAGGCGTGCACGTACGCCACCTTGCGGCGCAGCGCGTCGGCGACCTTGCGCCGGGGCCAGGGCTGGACGCCGGGCAGCGCCGCCATGGTGTCGCGGTCGATGCCCTCGCGGCAGGCGTCGACGAGGAAGACGACATGGCCCGCGGGGGACTCCTCCAGCTCCCGCTCCCAGCCGATCTCGATGCAGCTGTCGGCGAAGACCCCGACGTCGAAGGTGGCGTCCTCGGGGATCAGGAAGTCCTTGCCCTCGAAGTGCTGGCCGTGTCCGCTGAGCAGGATCAGCAGGGTGTCGCCCCGGCCGGCGTCGCGCAAGAAGGCGCGGATGCGGCCGTTGACCGTGTTCGGTGTGATGCCGCGCTTGCTCTCGACGATCTCCGCTGCCTGGAAGCCGCGTTCGATGAGCACGTCCCGGATCCGCTGCAGGTCGTCGCGGACGAACGGCAGGTTCTGGATGTGCTGGTCGTCGTACTCGCTCGCTCCGATGAGCAGGGCCTTGTGCTGGACCTTGTGCTGGGACATGCGCGGCGGTCAGGCGGGGCAGGCCGTCTTGGCTGTACTGCTTCCGTTCGCCGCGCTGCCGCTCATGCCGTCCCCCTGACCCTCGGCCGTTCGTCCGACAACTTTAGTTCACAAAGGGGTGGTTGCGTCCCCTCGGGAAGTCCCCTGGAAGCCTCGGAAGTCCCTGGAGGGCCCTAGGAAGGCCGCTTGAAGACCAGCGTCAGTCCACGGGTGCCCTGTACCTGGCCGGTGCCGAGGAGTTGGACGCCGCCGCTCGCGGTGACCTGGAAGGACAGCTGGGCCTCGGCGAGCGGCAGGGTGCCGCCCCGGGCCGCGGCGTCCTCGAACAGCTGCTGGAGGGCGTCGACGGTCTCGGCGAGGTTCTTGCGGAGGGGGCCGAGCGGGACGGACCGCAGGGCCGGTTCGCCGCCGCCGTTGCCGAACAGGCCCATCGAGTCGTCGTCGCCCTCCTCGCTGACGGTGACCCAGAACGGCAGGCTCGGCTCGATGACCTCGGGCTCGGTGGTGTTGTCCATGCGTGTTCCCCTCCCTGTGGTGCGGTGGGGCCAACCCTAGGACTCGGAGGCCGGTCCGGAGGGCGATTCCTCCAGCAGCTCCAGCTCCGACCGCAGGTTGTAGCGGGCCGTCGCCTCCCACTCCTTCGCTCCGTGCGGGGTCCTGAACAGCCTCGGCAGGGCGAGGAGTTGGCGCAGGATGGTGGCGCGGCCCGTGCGGAAGGCGTCGTTCGGGACGAAGTGGT
Organism: Streptomyces sp. NPDC041940; assembly: GCF_055589465.1. Lineage (NCBI taxonomy): Bacteria > Bacillati > Actinomycetota > Actinomycetes > Kitasatosporales > Streptomycetaceae > Streptomyces > Streptomyces sp. NPDC041940. Next base: position 186,923 of record NZ_JBVJBP010000004.1, on the reverse strand, counting down.
ACTCCTCGCGGACGGCGGTGGTGTAGGCCGCGTACGCCGACGGGGGTGAGGCGAGGACGGCCAGGTCGGCGTCGCAGAGGACCTGGCCGTCGGGGTCGTCGTCGGCGGGGTCGTGGGTGACGGTGAGGCGGACCAGGCGGGCCACCTCGGCGGTCTTGGTGGCGGGGACACCGGCCTCGGTGAGGGCGCGTTCGGCGAGGCGGGCGGAGCGTTCCTCGTTCTCGGAGCGGTCGGGGAGGTAGACCGCGTCGTGGAACCAGGCGGCCAGCCGCACCACGTCCAGGTCGTGCGCGTGCCGCTCCAGTACGTCGATGTGATCGAGGACCGCCGTGAGGTGCTCGACCGTGTGGTAGCGGCGCTGGGGCTCCTGCCAGCGGGTGAGCAGGTTGTCGGCGTACGGCGCCGGGTCGGGGCCGTCGGCGGCCGGGCCCCGGGCGGCTTCCAGGGTGCGGGTGAAGCGGGTGCGCAGGGTGTGCAGGGTGCGCGGGGTGTCGGGATCGGCCATGGCGTCATTCTCCCGCCGACCCGGGGTTGGGATCTAGCGTGGGTTCCATGACGACTCCTGCTGATGTGCACGACGTACGGGACCCCGAGCAGCCCGGGCGGCTGCTCACGATCGAGCGTGACGCGCTGATCCCGCTGCTGCGGGGCAGGGCCGAGGAGGACTTCGCACGGCCCGTGGCCGCGTGTCCGGGCTGGACGGTTCGGGATGTGCTGGCGCACTGCTCGGCCGCCCTGACGCGGGTGGCGGACGGGCGGTTCGAGGAGGGCGTGTTCTCGCCCGAGTCCAACGACCGGGACATCGCGAAGCGGGGCGGCTGGAGCAACGCGCAGGTCGTGGACGAGCTGGAGCGCGGGATGAGCGAGGCCGGGGCCGTGATCGCCGGGGCGGACGGGAAGCTGGACGGCCTCGCGCTCGGGGAGTGGGTGCACGCCGGGGACGTGCGCGAGGCGCTCGGGGAGCCGGGGGCGTACGGCGGGGCCGGGCTGCCGGACGCGCTCGCGCTGCTCGCCCGGATCACCCGTGAGCGGGGGCATGTGCCGCTGCACGCCGACCTCGACGACCTGGACGAGCCGCTGCGGCTGGGCGAGAGCGACGGGGAGCGGCCTCCGGGGCGTTTCATCGGGGACGGGCCGACCCTCGTACGGCTGTACGCGGGGCGGCCGGTCGGCGGGGCGCCCGCGTTCGAGCTGGCGGGGGTGGAGGCGAAGGAGCTGAACATCTTCGGCTGAGGCGCCGCACCGGGGCGTGGGAGGCGGCGGAACGGGGCAGCGTAGTCTTTGATTGGACTAGACCTGTCGTGACCGTCAGGCGTCCGAACGCCGATTCCACGCCGACGAAGGGGCCCCATGAGCAAGCGTGCAGTCCTGGAGGTGATCGCCCTCGGCGTCGAGGACGCGGTCGCCGCCCAGGCGGGAGGCGCGGACCGCCTCGAGCTGGTCACCGACATGGCGGCCGACGGGCTCACCCCGTCGGCCGGGACCGTCGCCGGGATCCGCCGGGCCGTCGACCTCTCCCTGCGGGTGATGCTCCGGCTCACGGACGGGTTCGCGGCGGGGGACACCGACCGGCTGGTCCGGGCGGCGGGCGAGCTGCGGGAGGCCGGAGCCGAGGAGTTCGTGCTCGGGTTCCTCGACGCGGACGGCGGCGTGGACCTGGCGGCCGTGGAGCGGGTCGTCGCGGTACTGGACGGCTGCCCCTGGACCTTCCACCGCGCGATCGACCGGGCCGCCGACCGGGACGCCCTGCGCAAGCAGCTGGACGGGATGCCGGGGCTCGACACGTACCTCACCGCCGGATCGGCCTGCGGGGTCGACGACGGGCTTTCCGTACTGCTCGCGGAGGCGGCCCGCCGAGGAGAGCCGGGGTACGAGCAGCACCTGCTGGTGGGCGGCGGGCTGCGGCTCGACCACGTGCCGACGCTGCGGGCGGCCGGGGTCGACGGCTTCCACATCGGCGGGGCGGCCCGGCCGGAGGGCTGGGAGGCACCGGTGTCGGCGGAGGCCGTCGCGCGATGGCGTACCGCCCTGGACGCCGCCCCCGCGTGACCCTCCCGGCAGGACACGGGGAAGCAGGGCATGGGCCCGTGCGTTGTGGCGTTGCATGAGCCTGCGCTTCTCACTGATGGGTCCGGTACGAGCCTGGCGCGACGAAGAGGAGGTCGCACTGGGGCCGCGCCAGCAGCGGGCGGTGCTGGCGGCGTTGCTGCTGAACAACGGCATCCGGCTGAGCAACGAGCAGTTGATCGGCATGGTCTGGGACGACCCGACGCCGAGCGCGGTGATGGCACTGCGGACGTACGTGTACAAGCTCCGCAAGGCGCTTCCGGAGCTGAACCTGACGTCCAGGGACGGCGGGTACACGGCCCGCGCGGAGATCGTCGACGACTGCCGGGGCGAGCCCCTGGAAGGCCTCCGGAGCGCCTACTTCGACGCGCAACGGGTGCGGCTCGGCGACTACCGGCTCAAGACGCGGGAGGACTGCCTCGAACGCGAACTCGACGTGCTGGAGCTGCAGAAGCACGTCGCCGCCTTCCCGCTCAGGGAACGACCACGCGCCCTCCTGATGCGCGCGCTCTACCTGGAGGGCAGGCAGGGCGAGGCACTCGACCACTTCCACCGGGTGCGCGCGCTGCTCATCGAGGAACTCGGCCTCGAACCAGGGCCGGAGCTGCGCAAGGTCTACGCGCAGATCCTCGACGGCGACCTCACCCTGCCGCGCAGGCCGGAGCAGCTGGTGCCGGATCTGGTCGACTTCACCGGCCGTGCCGAGGAGATCGCGCAGGCCCTGCGGACGCTGCCGGGCACCGTGGGCATCACCGGTATGCGGGGCAGCGGCAAGACCGCGCTGGCCACCCGGATCGGCCACCTCGTCAAGGGGCGCTTCCCGGACGGGCAGATCGTCGTCAGGGGCGGGGACGTCGCCGGCGAGCTGTTGCGCGCGGTCGGCGTGGAGAACCCCGTCGGCGACAAGGCCGCGCTGTGGCGGGAGAAGGCGCGCGGCAAGCGGTTCCTGGTCGTGGTCGACGACGTGCGGGACGCGGCGGCCGTGCGCGATCTCGCCACGCCCGGCTCGGCGATGATCCTCACGAGCGTCCGCCGGTTGCACGAGCTGCCGGGGGTGACCTGGCTGAAGATCGCCGGGCTGGCCGAGCGGGAGGCACGGGAGTTCCTGCGCAAGGCCGTCGGCCCGGTACGCGCGGACGCGGAGCCCGAGCAGGCCGAGGTGCTGCTGGAACGCCTCTCGCGACTGCCGCACCCGATCAGGGTGATGGGCGGCAAGCTCAGCGCGCGTCCGCACTGGACGATCGAGATGGCTTTGCTGCAGATGGAGCGGGACAGCAGGCTCACCGACGTGATCCCGTCCGACTGCGCCGCGATGATGGCCCCGTTGATCGCGGCCGAGCAGCAGCTGAGCGATCCGGAACGGCGCATGCTCATGTGCTTCGCGCGCCAGGACGCCGAGGTGATCGACAGTCAGAAGGCGGCGGAGCTGTCCGGGGCCGACGCCGGCGAGATCGAGCTGGTGCTGGAGTCGCTCGCGGGCGTGCACCTGATCGAGCCGCTCGTACGCGGCCGCTACCGGCTGCCGCGGTTCGTGCGCCTCTGCTTCGGGCTGTGCACGGCGGAGCCGGCCGGCGAGCGGCAACCGGCCTGACCAGGCCGTATATGCGGAAATTATGCGCTGACGATCTGGCGCGGCCACGTTGGCAGACATGACAACCAAGGAACTTCAGGACAAGAAGGCACTCGTCACCGGCGCCACGTCGGGCATCGGCCGCGCGATCGCGGTCAAGCTCGCGGAGGCGGGTGCCACCGTCTATGTGACCGGGCGCCGGGCCGAGCTCGGCAAGGAGACCGTCGAGCTGATCGAGCGGGCGGGCGGGACGGGCCACTTCGTCGTCGCGGACGTCGCGAACCTCGACGACGTCCGGGGGCTCGCCGAGGAGGTCGGCGAGGTGGACGTGCTCGTGAACAACGCGGGCGTCTTCCCGGTCTCGACGACCCCCGAGCAGCCGCTCGACAGCTACGAGCAGGTGTTCGACGTCAATGTCCGTGCGGCCTACTTCCTGACGGCCGCGCTCGTGCCGGCCATGGTGGCCAGGAAGAAGGGCGCGATCGTCAACGTCTCGTCGGTCGCCGGGCAGATCGGCACCCCCGTCGGCTCCGTCTACAACGCCTCCAAGGCCGCGATGGACGCGCTGACCCGGTCGTGGGCCGTCGAGTTCGGCGCGGCGGGCGTCCGCGTCAACTCCGTGGCGCCCGGCCCGATCCGCACCGACATGGCCGTCGAGACGGTGGGCGAGATGTTCGAGGAGTTCAGCCGGAACACCCCGCTCACCCGCGCCGGCGAGCCCGAGGAGATCGCCGAGGCCGTGGCGTTCCTGGCCTCCGACAAGGCCAGTTACATCACCGGCGCGGTGCTCGCCGCCGACGGGGGCTACGTCGCGACCTGAGCGGTCACGCCAGTTGGGGCGGCAGCGGCGCCGCGTGCGTGACGATCAGACCCGACACCGCTCGTGTCAGCGCCACGTACAGGCGCCGCAGCCCGGTCCGTTCGTCCGGCTCGCCGTCGACCACGGCCCGCGGCTCGTCCAGGACCACGTAGTCGTACTCCAGGCCCTTCGCGAGCGAGGCCGGGACCAGGGTCAGCCGGGTCTCCTGGGTGGTCTCCTCGCCCGGGCCGAGGTACGGGATCCCGGCCTCCGCCAGGGCCTCCGCCAGCTCCGGGATCCGGGCGTCCGCCGCGATCAGGCCGGTCGAGCCCTCGTTGCCCAGCAGCTCGCGGCAGGCCTCGACCACGTCGGTGGTCCCGGCGACCTCCCGGACCTCGAAGTGGCCCGGGTTCTCGCGGATCGACACGACCGGGGTGAGGCCGGGGGCGATGTGCGGCAGCAGCCGGGAGGCGTACGCGATGACGTCCGTCGGCACACGGAAGCCGGCCGTCAGCTCCTCCACCACCGCGTCCTGCTTGCCCAGGTGGGTCAGCGCCTCCTGCCAGCCGCGGGTCGCCCAGGGCGTGGTGCCCTGCGCCAGGTCACCGAGGACGGTCGCGCTGCCGGTGGTGCAGCGGCGGCCGACCGCCCGGTACTGCATGGGGGAGAGGTCCTGCGCCTCGTCGAGGACGACATGCCCGAGGGAGTGCGTGCGCTGGATCAGGTCGGTGGCCTCGTCGATGAGCACGGCGTCGGCGGTCGACCACTTGGCGGACTTGACGCTGCGCGCCGGTCTCGCCCACAGGATCGCCTTCTGCTCCTCCTCATTGAGGATCCCCGCCGCGTGCTCGGCGAGGAAGTCCGCGTCCGACAGCAGGCGCAGCACCAGTTTCGCCGGGTCGACGGCCGGCCACACCGTCTTCACGGCCGCCTTGACCGCGCTGTTGCGGGCCACCGCGTCCTGCACCCGGTCGTCCGGCGCCTCGCCCGAGCGCTCCATCTGCACCAGCACGGCGTGCGCGATGCGCTGCGGCAGGGCCTCGCGGGCGGCGCCGTAGCGGATGTCGCGGTCCAGCAACTCGCGGACGAGGTCCTCCAGTTCGTACTGCGCGACGCGCCAGCGGCGGGAGCCGCGTACGACCATGACCGGCTCGGTGGGCAGGGTGACGTGGGCGTAGAGGGCCCTGCGCAGCACCTCTGCCATGCGGGCGTCGCCCTTGACGACCGCGGCCGTCGCGTCGTCCGTGCCCTTGATCTCGACGTGCGCCACCAGGTCCTCGACGGTGGCCTGCTGGACGCTCAACTCGCCGAGGGCGGGCAGGACCTGCTCGATGTAGTGCAGGAAGGACCGGTTGGGTCCGATGACCAGGGTGCCGGTGCGGGCGAGGCGCTCGCGGTGGGCGTAGAGGAGGTAGGCGACCCGGTGCAGGCCGACGGCGGTCTTCCCGGTGCCCGGGCCGCCCTGCACGCACACCGAGCCGGAGAGGCCGGAGCGCACGATCTCGTCCTGCTCGGGCTGGATCGTCGCGACGATGTCCCGCATCGGCCCGACACGCGGACGCTCGATCTCCTGCTGGAGCAGTCTGCTGGTCTTCGCCGCCTCGGCCGGGTCGGAGAGGTGCTCGTCCTCGTACGCCGTGATGTCGCCGCGGGTGTAGCCGAAGCGTCGGCGCAGCGCGATGTCCTGCGGGTCCTTCTTGGAGGCCCGGTAGAACGGCTGCGAGACCGGCGCCCGCCAGTCGATGACCATGGGGTCGCCGTCGTGGTCGTGCACATGCCGGCGCCCGATGTAGAAGCGCTCGCCCTCCGCCCCTTCCGCCTGCTCGGCGCCCGGGGTGTGCAGATAGTCGAGCCGCCCGAAGAACAGCGGGGTGTCGCTGAGGTCGGCCAGGGCCTTGATGCGCTCCTCGATCTGGTGGTTCAGCGCCTCCGCGTTGACCCAGTTCGCGGTGACGTCGCTGATGTCGAGGGCCTCGACGTCCTCGCGCATGGCGCGCAGGGCGGAACGGGACGAGGCGAGGTGGGAGCGCTCACGGGAGAGCGGGTCGTCGACGGGCGTGGACAAGGGGGTGCCTCCGGAGGGCCTGCGGAAGGGATGGCGGTGAGATGCGGACCGGTTTCCGTCCGGTCGGCGGCGCTCCGTAGAGGGAGGCGGGCAAGAGCGGAGATCTTAGAGGAGCGGGGGAGGCGGCCGCCAACGGTTTTTCGGCGCCCCGGAAGGGTTGCCGGTGTGGGAGGTCATCCGAGCGGAGGACGCGGGCTCGGTCCCTGGACCGACGCGGGCTTTACGGACGAAACCGCACCATGGAGACATGAGCGCAGCAACCCTTTCCCCTGCCCCCGCACCGGGCCGGCCGCCGGGTGCCACCGCCGTGACCGGCAGCCACCGCCACCGCCTCGGCGACGCCCTGCGCGCCGTCAAGGTCTTCGCGGGCGCCGCCTTCGACGTGATCGTCCTCGGCCAGTACGGCGAGGAGGTCGGCGTGGTCCGCCGCAAGTGAGCCGACGGACCTGCCGCAAGTGAGCCGGCGGACCCGCCCTTCTCAGCTCTCGGCGAGCAGCTCGTCCGCGTCCACGATCCGGTACGCGTACCCCTGCTCCGCCAGGAAGCGCTGCCGGTGGGCCGCGAAGTCCTGGTCGATGGTGTCCCGGGCGACCACGGAGTAGAAGTGGGCCTGGTGGCCGTCCGACTTGGGGCGCAGCACCCGGCCGAGGCGCTGGGCCTCCTCCTGGCGGGAGCCGAAGGTGCCCGACACCTGGATCGCGACCGTCGCCTCCGGCAGGTCGATCGAGAAGTTCGCGACCTTGGAGACCACCAGCACGCTGATCTCGCCCTCGCGGAACGCGTCGAAGAGCTTCTCGCGCTGCGCGTTCGACGTCTCGCCCTTGATCACGGGCGCGTCCAGGTGCTCACCCAGCTCGTCGAGCTGGTCGATGTACTGGCCGATCACGAGGATCTGCTGCCCGGCGAAGCGGCGGACGATCGCCTCCGTGACCTTCCGCTTGGTCGCGGTCGTGGCGCAGAAGCGGTACTTCTCCTCCGTCTCGGCCGTGGCGTACGCGAGCCGCTCGGAGTCCGTCAGATTGACCCGGACCTCGACGCAGTCGGCGGGCGCGATGTAGCCCTGCGCCTCGATCTCCTTCCACGGCGCGTCGAACCGCTTGGGCCCGATCAGGGAGAACACGTCCGACTCACGGCCGTCCTCACGCACCAGGGTGGCCGTCAGGCCGAGGCGGCGACGGGCCTGCAGATCCGCGGTGAACTTGAAGACCGGCGCCGGCAGCAGGTGCACCTCGTCGTAGACGACCAGGCCCCAGTCCCGCGAGTCGAACAGCTCCAGGTGCGGATAGACGCCCTTCCGCTTGGTCGTCAGCACCTGGTACGTGGCGATGGTGACGGGCCGGATCTCCTTGCGCGTCCCGCTGTACTCGCCGATCTCGTCCTCGGTGAGGGAGGTCCGCTTCACCAGCTCGTGCTTCCACTGCCGCGCGGAGACGGTGTTCGTGACGAGGATCAGCGTCGTGGACTTCGCCTGCGCCATCGCCCCGGCCCCGACCAGCGTCTTCCCGGCGCCGCAGGGCAGGACGACGACGCCGGAGCCGCCGTGCCAGAAGTTCTCGACCGCCTGCTTCTGGTACGGCCGCAGCGCCCAGCCGTCCTCGGCCAGCTCGATCGCGTGCGCCTCGCCGTCGACGTACCCGGCGAGGTCCTCGGCCGGCCAGCCCAGCTTCAGCAGGGTCTGCTTGATCTGCCCGCGCTCGGAGGGGTGCACGGCGACGGTGTCCGGGTCGATCCGGGCGCCGACCAGCGGCGTGATCCGCTTCGACCGCAGGATCTCCTCCAGCACCGGCCGGTCGGTGGTCGTCAGGACCAGGCCGTGCGCCGGGTGCTTGGACAGGGTGAGCCGGCCGTAGCGGTCCATCGTCTCGGCGATGTCGACGAGCAGCGCGTGCGGCACCGGATAGCGGCTGTACTCCACCAGCGCGTCCACGACCTGCTCGGCGTCATGGCCCGCCGCGCGCGCGTTCCACAGGCCCAGCGGGGTCACCCGGTAGGTGTGGATGTGCTCGGGCGCCCGCTCCAGCTCCGCGAAGGGGGCGATGACGCGACGGCAGTCGTCGGCCCGCTCGTGGTCGACTTCCAGGAGCAGGGTCTTGTCGGACTGGACGATCAGCGGACCATTCACACGCGGCACCCTTTCTGCGGCCAAACGTCCAGTGTGCCTGATCGACGCCGCCCGAGGGTGTGATCTGCGCTGCTGAAATGACGCCGGTCCTACAGAATGCCTTTTCATCCCAACGTGTGGTGTGAATTCAGTTTTTCCGTGGTGGCCCCGAAGAATGGCGAACCGTGCAGAATACGCCGACGACCACGCTCGGATACGCCCTGTTCGCCACCCGCTGGCTCCAGGCCCCGCTGTACTTCGGGCTGGTGGCCGCGCAGGGCGTCTACGTCTACAAGTTCTTCAAGGAGCTGTGGACCTTAATCCTCATGTGCGTGAGCGGGCACGCCACCGAGACGTACGTGATGCTCGCCGTGCTCAAGCTCGTCGACGTCGTCATGATCGCCAACCTGCTGATCATGGTGATCGTCGGCGGCTACGAGACCTTCGTCTCGCGCATCGGCCTCCAGGGCCACCGCGACCAGCCGGAATGGCTCTCGCACGTCAACTCCAACGTACTGAAGGTCAAGCTCGCCACCGCGATCGTGGGCATCTCCTCGGTGCATCTGCTCCAGATGTTCGTGGACGTCCACCACACCTCCCGCCACGCCTTGATGTGGGGGACGGTGATCCACATGGCGTTCATCGCCTCGGCGGCGATCCTCGCGTACATGTCGGGCCCGATGGCGGCGCAGAGCGATCGCGGCCATGCGGATCGCGGGCATGCGGATCGAGGCCATGCGGATCGAGGCCATGCCGACAGCGGGCACGCCGAGCGCGAGCCGGCCGGGTACTCGCAGGTCACGCGTCCGCAGCCGGGCCAGGAGACCCCGGCGGCCACCCTGCCCCGCCCCCGGAAGCCGGAGCCCACATCCGTCCCGGAACCCGACGCGGACGCCGAGGCCCGGATCCGCGCGGCCGGCTTCCCCGCCCGCAAGCTGCTGGAGGACTTCGACCAGCAGCACCCCCGGGGCTTCGACCGGGAGACCGTGGCCCTGCTCGGCAAGGCGGAGTTCGTCGCCGCCCGGCGCAACGTGGTCTTCGTCGGCCCGACCGGCACCGGCAAGACGCACCTGGCCGTCGCCCTGGGCGTGCGGGCCTGCCAGGCCGGGCACCGGGTGCTGTTCGCGACCGCCGCCGACTGGGCCGCCCGGCTCTCCGGCGCCCGGGCCGCCGGCCGGCTCGACGCGGAGCTGGCCGCCCTCGACGAACACCCCCTCCTGATCGTCGACGAGATCGGCTACACGCCCTTCGACGCGGCCACCGCGGGCCTGTTCTTCCAGCTGGTCGCGCACCGCTACGAGCGCGGCTCGCTGATCGTGACCAGCGACCGCCCGCTCGGCCGCTGGGACGAGGTCTTCGGCACCTCCGCACCCGCGATGGCGGACCGCCTCGCCCATCACGCCGAGGTGGTCCGGCTGGACGGCGACAGCTACCGGACGCGCCGCGCTACCGCAGCGTGGACAGACTGATGGTGTTGACCAGCGGGCCCTCGACGGAGACGCCTTCGCCGACCAGGGACTCGGCGTGGGCCGCCGGGATCGGCAGCGGCAGCGCGGGCGGGGCCGCCGCGGCCGAGGACGCGAGCACGCCCACGAGGGCGGCGGCGGAGAGTACGACGGCGGGAAACTTTTCACGCATGGCGGCAGGGCCTTTCACGGGCTGAGCGGTGAGGGACACAGCACCGCGGGCCGGCCCGGAACGCGGGGCCGGCCCCGGCAGGTGCGCGGAGGCGGATCAGATCTGCGGCGTCTCGAGGACGAGGCCGGCGACATCGATGCCGACCGCCGCGGCCGGGGTGGCGAGACCACCGAACATCATCAGGGTCGCGGTGGCCAGGACGGCGGTGACTCGACGAACAGCGCGCATGCTGGGACTTCCTTTCGACAGGGCTCACAGGAACACCCGGTGGCTGCCCCCGGGCACAGCGCGTGATGCGGCACGCCCGGCAAGGTCGCCCAAGGGTGGGACATCCCCGGCGTGGCGTGCATGAACGCCCGCGTGCACCCGAACGGGTGAGAAGCGCCCCCTGCCCGACAGGGGTCAGCCGGAGTCGTCCGCCAGCTCCGCGACCCCGGTGATCCGGTGCAGCGGATACGTACGGACCTCGTCCGCCGTGTGGTCGTACGCCGTGACGAAACCGCCCTCGACGCGGACGGGCGCGATCACCCGCTGGCTGGCGGTGCCCTCGGCGTTGACGTAGCCGATCCACAGGGCCTCGCCGGTCAGGACGGCGGCCTGCATGGTGGCGAGGGTCTCGGCGGAACCGGTGCGGGGCAGCTCGCCGTTGACCGCCGGGGCGGTGCCGGGCTTGCGCGGGGTGGTGGAGGCGAGGTCGCCGGCCCGGATGGCGCGCAGCGCCGCCGCGAGGAGGACGTCGTCGGGGACCGGCGGGCCGTCCGGCACCGGCTCGGGCGCCGTACGGGGCGGGGTGCGGTGGGCGAGGGCGCGGGTGATCAGCACATCGCCCTCGGCGGACTCGGCGGCCGGCGCGAACCCCATCGACCGCAGCCCTTCGAGGAGGCCCGCCGGGTCGGCCTGCGCGGCCAGCACGGTCGGGGCGAGCCGCCGCAGCCCCAGCCCGGCGGCCCGCTTGTCGGCCAGGATCTCGTTGAGCACCGCGTCGTCGTCGCAGCGCACATACGCCGAGGCCGCGCCGACCCGCAGCTGGCCGTGTCTGCGGGCCACGTCGTCGATCAGATAGGCGAGCGGCTGCGGCACCGGCGTGCGGGAGTGCGCGGTGAGGAAGGCGTGCAGGTCGGAGGCGGCCTGCCCGGCGTCGAGCGCGCGCCGCACCGACCCGGGCGTGAACCGGTAGACGGTGGCCCCGCCCTTGGACTCGACGTCCGCCAGCACCCCGAGCATGTCGGCGAGCGGGCGCCGCAGGGGCCCGGGCGCCACCGCCGTCAGGTCGGCCTGGAGCAGCACATGGTCCAGCGGCTCGGGCAGCTGGGGCGTCAGGAGCCGGGCCGCGGCGGCGGAGGCGACGGCCTGTTCGGCGGGGGAGAGGGGAGCGACCGGGACGGGGCGATGGTGGTGATGGTGGACGGGGAGCTTGTCTCCCGGACCCGCCGAAAGCCCCGCCGCCGGACCCGCCGGTCCGGAGGGCTCCGCTTCGGGGTGCTGCACGGCCGCCGCCGGTCCCAGCAGGGCCCGCCCATGCCCCGACAACGCGCCCCGGCCGGTCACGCCCAGCAGTTCCGCCTCGGACAGGGCCCAGCGGGCGAGGCGGGTACGCGGGTCGTCCTCCCCCTGCGCGCCGCGCAGGGGGCGCTCCCAGCGCAGCCGGGCCAGCACCGACTCGGCGTCCGGCGCGGCCCCCTCGGGCAGCCCGGCCAGCAGCGCCAGCACCCGGTGCCGTACCTCGGGCGCCGCCGAACGGTCCAGGCCCGGCCCGAGCGCCGACAACGTACGGTCCTTCGCGTCCCGCCCGCCCACCAGACCGGCCGTCCGGGTCGCCGCGAGCCACGCCGTGGCCAGCCGTGACCAGCGCTCGGCGGGGGGCGCCTCCAGCCACTCGTCGTAGGCCGGGGTCGCCGCGTACCGCTCGTCGGCCTCCCCGTCCGAGGCGATCAGGCCCGCCGCGTACGCCAGTTCCACCCAGAACGCGGCGACCGGCTCGGGCACGTCGAGCGCGACGGCGGTCCGCTTCAGGTCCCGCACGCTCAGCCCGCCGGCCCGCAGCACCGCGGGCCCGCCCTCGTCCCAGTCCTTCAGTAGCTCCTCGACGGTCGCCAGCGCGGTGTACGCCTGCCCGGCCGCCGTACTGTCCACAACCTGTGGACGGTGCACGGCGGTGGCCTCGACCACCGGCGGCACGGGCTCGGGCGTCCGGTGCGCGAGACCCCGCCGCAGGTGCAGGGCGACCTCGCGCGGCAGGACGACCGTCCCCGGCGCCGTCGGCAGCAGCAGCCCGCGGCCCAGCAGCCAGCGCAGCCGCGCCGCCGGATCCGCGGTGACCTGCCCGTACGGCGGCCCCCACACCAGGCGTTCGAGCACCTCCAGGGAGTCGGCCGGGGCGCCGTCGAGCAGCGCGGTCATCCGGGCCCGGTCCGTGAACAGGCCGGTGAGGGCGGTCACGGCGGAGACCGAGTCATGGGTCGAGGCCAGCCCGGCGGTCGTGACGATCTCCTGGATCCGCCCCGGCGACATCCCGGCGGTGGCCTCCTGGACCGTCGGGCCGAGCCCGGTCGGCGAGGGGTGCTGCGGCGCGGGTGCCAGCAGTTCACGTGCCGTACGGACCAGCCGCAGCCGGTCGTCGCCGCCCCAGACCAGGGCCTGCTCGCGCAGCACGTCCACGGCGTGCGGCAGGGCGGCGACGACGGCCGGGTCGGCGTCGTCCCCGGCGGTGAGCCCGAGCAGTTCGTCGTACGTCGCCGGGTCCGCCGCCACGGCCAGCGCCTCCGCCGTCTGCAGCGTGAACCGGTCCAGCCGCTCCAGGGCCCGCACGACCGAGGCGCGGGTGCCGGCCCGGGTCGCGAGCTGGGTGAGGTCGGTCGGCACGGGCGTGATGAGGTCCGGGCGGCTGCGCAGCAGCGCGCCCAGCGGGACATCGCCCCGCGCGCGGAGCGCTTCCGCGAGGGAGCGGGGGGCCGGGGGCCTGTCCTCGGTGCTCATCCGGTCCACGGTAGCGGGTCGCCTCCGGCGGCCGGGCCGCGTCTTCCGGACGCCGGGCGGGCCGGGTTTCGCCGACCCGCCGGTCCTCGCGATACCGTCGTCCGACGGCGTCAGCCAACGCACCCGCCCCGGAGGGGACTTCGTGGGGATTGAGAGCGACCAGGTCGTTTACGAGTATCTGAGCCGTGTCGGCGACGTGGCCCAGCAGCGGCAGTTGTCCTCGGCCACCCGGATGCGCCTGGTCGCGGACCTGCGCAACGAGATCGACCGGAGCCGGGCGAAAGCCACCGTCGACTCACCCGCCGCCGTCCGCCGCATCCTGACCCGCCTGGGCAGCCCCGACGAGGTCGTGACGGCGGCAGCGCAAGGCACCGGCGGTGCGCCGCGGAACGCCGCCCCCGCCCCCGCCCCCGCGTCCGTGCCCGTGCAGCGTGCCGCCGAGCCGGAGGAACGGGCGAAGGGGATGCTGCGGCGGGTCGTCCCGCGGCCCCGCCCGGCGCGGCCCGCCGAGGAGTCGCACCCGGCGCCCGCCGAGGGCCCGGCCCCGCCGCACCTGGCCGCCGGGCACGAACTCGGCGACAGCGTCGTCCAGCCCGACTGGTGGCGGGTGGACGGCAGCCCGTTCGGTGTGGGCGAGGAGGTGCCGGGCTTCGTGGGCGGCGTGGAACTGCCGGACCTGCTGAAGCCGCCGCAGCCGAGGAAGCAGGAGCCGGAGAAGACGGCCGCCGAGGAGGCCGAGCCCGCCGTCGAGGAAGCGGCCGGGACCGGCGCCCGTCGCCGCCGCCTCCCCCGGCTGCCCTCCGCCGGCAACTGGAGCAACCCGCTGCTCCTCGCCGCCGCGGGGCTGCTCGTCGCGGGCGCCGTGCTCGGCAACTGGTTCGTGCTGCTCCTCGGCTGGCTCATCGCCTACGCCTCGCGCCGCCTGACCCAGGCGGAGACGAAGTGGGCGGTCATGGTCCTGCCCGGGCTCGCCGTCACGTCGGGCCTGGTCTGGCTCTGGGGCAGGATGAACGGCCGCTGGGGCGCTCCGATCGCCGAGGGCCACATGAACGACGCGGTCTCCGAGACCTGGCCCTGGGTGGTCCGGGGCGCGGCGGTGGCGTCGGCGTTGTTCCTGCTGTGGCGTTCACAACGGCAGAGGCCGTAGGCACCGGGGGGACGTCTGCCGTCACCCGCCCTGGGCACAATGGCCCATATGGCACTCACCGTCGGTTTCGACCTGGACATGACCCTCATCGACTCCCGTCCCGGCATCCGCGCCTGCTACCAGGCGCTGTCCGAGCGGACGGGGACGTTCATCGATGCCGATCTGGCGGTCACGCGGCTCGGGCCGCCGCTGGCCGAGGAGCTGATCAACTGGTTCCCGGCCGCGGAGGTCGCGGACATGGCCGATCTGTACCGCGCGATGTACCCGTCGATCGCCATCGCCGCGACCCCCGCGATGACCGGCGCCGCCGAGGCCATCGCGGCGGTACGTGAGGCCGGAGGGCGCGCGATAGTCGTCACCGCCAAGTACGAGCCCAACGCCAAGCTGCACCTCGCCCACCTCGGCATGGAGCCCGACGCGGTGATCGGCGATCTGTGGGCCGAACAGAAGGCGGAGGCACTGCGCGAGCACGACGCGGCCGTCTATGTCGGCGACCATGTCGGAGACGTGCGCGGCGCCCGGACGGCCGGCGCGCTGTCCGTCGCGGTGGCCACCGGCCCCTGCCCCCCGGAGGAACTGCGCGCCGCGGGCGCGGACGTCGTCCTCGGCGACCTGACCGAATTCCCCGGGTGGCTTTCGGACTACCGCCCCGCGCGCGCCTGACGCCGTCCGGCCGCCACGGAACGCAGTACTCCCGCGCCGGCCATCAGGAAACCGATAGCCATGAGCATGCTCAATCCGAACATGTACGTCGGAAAGGGCGCCGTCCCGAGGAACAGCGGGGCGACCGTGACCAGTGTGGCCACGGCGCCGATGAAGAAGACGATGGCACCGGCACGGACCAGACGGTCACCGGGCGCGGCGGAATTCGTTTGGGTTTTGTCACGCACCCGACCAGGGTAGTTCCCAGCCCGAAGGAACAACCCGGTGACGTCTTGTCACCGGCCTGAAGAGCACTAGCCTTGGTACCGGCGGGTCCGTGCGGCCCGCCCGAGTGCTATCAAGACCCGTTTCCAGAAGCAGTTTTCCGACGAGTACGAGGACGAGGACAGACGTGCCTACCGGCAAGGTCAAGTGGTTCAACAGCGAGAAGGGCTTCGGCTTTCTCTCCCGCGACGACGGCGGTGACGTCTTCGTCCATTCCTCGGTCCTCCCCGCCGGAGTCGAGACGCTCAAGCCCGGTCAGCGAGTGGAGTTCGGCGTGGTCGCCGGGCAGCGCGGCGACCAGGCACTGTCCCTGACGATTCTGGACCCGACCCCCTCCGTCGCCGCGGCGACGCGCAAGAAGCCGGACGAACTCGCCTCGATCGTCCAGGACCTCACGACCCTGCTGGAGAACATCACCCCGATGCTGGAGCGGGGCCGCTACCCCGAGCGCACCTCCGGCAAGAAGATCGCCGGCCTGCTGCGGGCGGTCGCCGACCAGCTGGACGTGTAGGCCCGTCAGGGAAATCGCAGCGCGTTCGGGCCGAGGGGCGGTACGAGTCCCTCGGCCGCCGCGCGTGTCAGCAGTCCGCGTACGGCCGCGTAGCCGTCCTCGCCGAGAGCGGCCGTGAACTCGTTGACGTACAGCCCGATGTGCTGGTCGGCGACGGCCGGGTCCATCTCCTGGGCGTGCTCCATGACATACGGGCGGGACACCTCGGGGTCGTCCCAGGCGGCGCGCACGGACGTCCGGATGGAGTCGGCGAGCAGCCGCAGCTTCTGCTCGCCCAGCGACCGCTTGGCGATGATCGCGCCCAGCGGGATCGGCAGCCCGGTGGTGTGCTCCCAGTGCTCGCCCATGTCGGCGAGCTTGTGCAGGCCGTAGCCGGCGTACGTGAAGCGCGCCTCGTGGATCACGAGCCCCGCGTCGACCTTCCCGTCCCGCACGGCCGGCATGATCTCGTGGAACGGCATGACGACGATCTCGCCGACCCCGTCGGCCAGGGTGTCGGCGGCCCAGAGCCGGAACAGCAGATACGCGGTGGACCTCTCGCTGGGCACGGCGACGGTGCGCCCGGTGAGGTCGACGTCCGCCTCCCGCGTCAGCACCAGCGGCCCGCAGCCCCGCCCCAGGGCGCCACCGCAGGGCAGCAGCGCGTACTCGTCGAGGACGTACGGCAGCACGGCGTACGACACCTTCAGTACGTCGAACTCGCCGCGCTCGGCCATGCCGTTGGTGACGTCGATGTCGGCGAAGGTCACGTCGAGGGCGGGGGCGCCGGGGACGCGGCCGTGGGCCAGGGCGTCGAAGACGAACGTGTCGTTCGGGCAGGGGGAGTACGCGATCTGCAACTGGTCACTGGTCATGCCGGTTCCAACTCTCCAGCACGGGCACGAGCTTCCCGAAACCCTCGGTCAGTGCGGCCAGCGCGTCGGGGATGCGCCAGGCGGCACGGTCACGCGGCCCGACGGGATTGGAGACCGCCCGGATCTCCAGCACGGGCACCCCGTGCGCGCCGGCGGCCTCGGCGACACCGAAGCCCTCCATGGCCTCGGCCAGAGCGGTGGGGTGCCGCTCGCGGAGCGCGGTGGCCCTGGCGGCCGTCCCCGTCACGGTCGACACCGTGAGCACGGCCCCGGCACGGGCCCCGGCGGCGTCGGCGACCCGCCGTACGAGGTCCCCGGGCGGCCGGTGACGTACGGTCCCGAACCCGAGCTCGGTGACCGGCACGAACCCGTCGGGCGTCTCGGCCCCCAGATCGGCCGCGACGATCTCATCGGCCACGACCAGCGCCCCCACGGGCGCCTCCGGCTGGAACCCGCCCCCGATCCCGGCGGAGACCACGAGATCGTAGGGGGTGCCCCGGAGAGCGGCGGCGGTGAGAACGGAGGCGGTGGAGGCGGCGGCCAGGGCGGGCCCGACACCCACATCGATCACCTCGATGCCGCTACCGCCGTGGGAAGCCCGGGCCACCGCGTCCCTCTCCACAGGAACAGCGGTGGCGATCAGCACCCTGCCCAGCCCAGCGGCAGCGATTACGCGTCCTTCTCCAGCTTGAAGTTCCACAGGCCGGACGTGTCCTTCTCGCCCTCCTTGATGGAGACCAGCGTCGAGTCGCCCTGCGCGCCGTACTGGGCGTTGAAGAACACGCTGCCCGGGATGGTGCGGTACGTCTTCGTGCTGGCGTCGGTCAGCGGCTGACCGTTCATCAGGATCGTCCAGCCCTTGTCGGCGATCTCCGGGTCGACACCGAAGCGCACGGTCTCGTCCGGGTCGACCGAGATGGACTTGATGCCCTTGTCCTTCAGGCACTGCGTGAGGTCGGCGGGCTTCAGGGCGTCGCCCTCGCCGCCACAGGTGGCCTCGGAGTTCACCGAGTCGCTGCCCACGGTGACCGTGGCGATCGGGGTCGGCTTGTCACAGGCCGACAGGACGAGCAGTCCGGCGGATACGACACCGACGACAGCGACGGCGCGGCGGCGTCGCACTACGGATTGCAACGTGTTCATGGGCGAAGGTTATCGGGCACACGACCGGGAGTGCCCACGCGGGGTACGGCGTGCCCGGCGGCTACGCCACACGCGGCCGCGTCGCACCACCGCGCCGGGCCGAGCCGATCAGCCCCCGTACGGTCGTCAGCCACCCGGTGCCGACGATCGCCGCGCCCACCGCCAGCCCGACCGTGCCGTTGAGCGGCAGCGCGAGGCCGATCGCCCCGCCCAGCACCCAGGCCATCTGCAGCAGTGTCTCGGAGCGGGCGAAGGCCGAGGTCCGGACCAGTTCGGG
Source organism: Streptomyces sp. NPDC041940 (assembly GCF_055589465.1). Lineage (NCBI taxonomy): Bacteria > Bacillati > Actinomycetota > Actinomycetes > Kitasatosporales > Streptomycetaceae > Streptomyces > Streptomyces sp. NPDC041940. Next base: position 168,848 of record NZ_JBVJBP010000004.1, on the reverse strand, counting down.
CACGTCCCGCTGGATCAGCGCGTCCAGGGACAGCTTGGCCAGGGCCTGGGCGAAGCCGGCCATCGCCGCCAGACAGGCCACCAGGACCGCGCTGAAGAACACCGAGGCCAGCACCGCCACGCCCACCACACACGCCACCACCGTCACGATGATGATCTCCGGGGCCCGGGAGCGCAGCCACGCCCCGACCGCCGTGCCGAGCGCGTTGCCCGCGCCCGCCGAGACGCCCACGATCCCCAGGGACACGGCGGCGCTCTGGCCCGAGACCGGATGCTCGCGGAGCAGGAAGGCCAGGAAGAAGATCAGGAAGCCGGTCAGACAGCGGATGGACGCGTTGGCGGCCAGGGCGTGGGTGACGGCCGGGCCGACCGTGCGCAGCCCGGGGCGTTTGACGGGCCGGCGGTGCGGGCCGTGCAGATGCTGCTCGTCCGCGGCCAGCAGCGCGGTGTCCTCGCCCTTGGCGGAGTCCACCTTGGGCGGCAGCGTGAACGACAGGACCGTCCCCGCGATGAAGAGCACGAAGGCGCCGTAGAGCGGCCAGCGTGGTCCGATCTGCTGGAGTCCGGCGCCGATCGGGGCGGCGATGCCGGTGGCGAGGAGCCCGCCGAGGGTGACCCGCGAGTTGGCCTTCACCAGGGAGAAGCGGGGCGGCAGCAGCCGGGGCACGACCGCGCTTCTGACCACCCCGTACGCCTTCGACGAGACGAGGACGCCGAGCGCCGCCGGGTACAGCTCGATCCCGCCGGTGACGACGGCGCCGGACAGCACGATCGCGAGCAGCGCCCGGGCCAGCATCGCGCCGGCCATGGCCGCCCGGCGGCCGTGCGGGATGCGGTCGAGGAGGGGGCCGATCACCGGCGCGAGGAGCGTGAAGGGCGCCATGGTGATGGCGAGGTACAGCGCGACACGGCCGCGGGCCTCGTCGGTCGGGACGGAGAAGAAGACGGTCGAGGCGAGGGCGACGGTGACCATGACATCGCCGGCGCCGTTCACGCCGTGCAGCTCGATCAGCTTGCCGAGGCCGGACTCGCCGGCGCCGTGCGCGTGGGTGGCCTTGCGGATGCCGCGGGCGGTTCCGGTCACCGGGAAGTGCAGGGCACGGCCGACCGCGCGGAGGGAGCCGCGCATACGGCCCGGTCCGCTCAGTCGGCTGCTTCCCTTGACGGGCGTCTTCGCGGCTGCCACGACGTCATAGTGCCCCGAGAAGGCTGTGGGTAGTGCCGTTACCGCTTGTATAGGGCCTGTGGGGTGACTGTCGGGCGACTGTCCGGTCACCTGCTCATGGCACCGTCGGTGTACGCGACGTGGGGCGGAAGGGTAGCGTGCGTATCTCAGCCATCCCGCAAAATGGATGAAGGACGTCGACGCGGTCCCCCGGTCCGCTCCGTCCGCCCCGGCGCTGGGAGTGGCGCACTCGTCAGACGGCGTATGGAGAGAAGCGATACCTGTGAGCGCAGCGACAACGCGAAGCCGCACCCCTGACCGTCTGTGCGCCGAGGCCGTCGACCTCGCGCGCGCCGCAGCCGAGGAGGCCGCGGCGCCAGGGATCGTCGGCGAGCACGTGGGGACGGTCTCCGAGGGAGACCGCGTTGTCACACACTTCTTCGAATGCCGGGAGCTGGGGTACCGGGGCTGGCGCTGGGCCGTGACCGTGGCCCGGGCGTCCCGGGCGAAGATCGTCACGGTGGACGAGGCGGCGCTGCTGCCCGGCCCGGACGCGGTGCTCGCGCCCGAGTGGGTGCCGTGGAGCGAGCGGCTGCGCCCCGGTGACATGGGGCCGGGCGATCTGCTGCCCACGGACGCCGAGGATCTGCGTCTGGAGCCCGGCTACTCGGGCGAGGACGAGCCGGCGCCCAATTCCCCCGTGTCGCACGAGATGGCCGACCTGGTGGAGGCGGAGGACGCGGACGTCACCGCGGGACCCCCGTCCGGTTTCCTCCCGGCCATCCCGTCCCGCGGCTCCATCACCGGACTGGCGGAGGAACTCGGCATGCGCCGGGCCCGCGTCCTGTCCCGCTACGGCCTGTACACCGCGGCCGACCGCTGGGAGGAGGCGTTCGGCCCCAAGACCCCCATGGCCCAGTCGGCCCCGGCGGCCTGCGTCACCTGCGGCTTCCTCGCCCCCATCGGCGGCTCCCTCGGCCAGGCCTTCGGCGTCTGCGCCAACGAGTTCTCCCCGGCCGACGGCCGCCTCGTCTCCCTCACCTACGGCTGCGGCGGCCACTCCGAGGCCGCGGTCATGCCCCGCCCCCCGCAGCCGCCCTCCCCGGTCATCGACGAGACCCGCGTCGACCCGTTCCCCCTGCGCCCGGCGCCGGACTCGGGCTCGGTCGAGGCGACGACGGACGAGAGCACGGAGGAACTGGGCCACTCGTAGGGGCCCGCGCGTTCCGGAGCCGGTAGCGCCGGGCGGGCACGCACCCCCCGCTCCACAGGCGGTACCTTCGTCCTCACGTCGACGAGGAGAAGGTACGGAACGTGAGCAGCAAGTTCGTGCGGCCCGCCGCTGAGGGGGCCGATCCGTTCGGTACCGCCCGCCTGCGCCGCGGTGTCCTCGACTCCTGGGCCACCAGCCCCGCCCGGTTCCGTGAGGACGCCAACGCCGAGGAGGACCTGGTCCTCGGCGGCTACCGGGACCGGCTCGTCGTCGAGCTCGCCCAGAACGCCGCCGACGCCGCGGCCCGGGCCGGAGTACCGGGGCGGCTGCGGCTCACCCTGCGGGACGGCGTGCTCGTCGCCGCCAACACCGGGGCACCCCTGGACGCGGCCGGTGTCGAGTCGCTGTCCACGCTGCGGGCGTCGGCGAAGCGGGAGAACCAGGAGCAGGCCGTCGGACGCTTCGGCGTCGGCTTCGCCGCCGTCCTGTCCGTCACCGACGAGCCCGCCGTCGTCGGCCGGCACGGCGGGGTGCGCTGGTCCCTCGCCGAGGCCCGGGACCTGGCCGCCGAGACCGCCCGGCACAGCCCCGGGCTCGGGGACGAGGTCCGGCGGCGCGACGGGCACGTACCGCTGCTGCGGCTGCCGTTCGCCGCCGAGGGCACCGCCCCCGCCCCGTACGACACCGCCGTCATCCTCCCGCTGCGCGACGACCCCGCCGCCGATCTCGCCGAGCGGCTGCTGCACGCCGTGGACGACGCGCTGCTGCTCGCCCTCCCCGGCCTCGAAGAGGTCGTCGTGGAGGTCAACGGGGAGAGCCCCAGGACCCTCACCCGCCGTACCGACGGGGCCTTCACCGTCGTCGACGACTCCGAGGGCGGCGTCACCCACTGGCGCACCGCCGTCGCGCACGGCCCGCTCACCCCCGAACTGCTCGCCGACCGGCCCCTCGAGGAGCGGTTGCGGCCGCGGTGGTCCGTCACCTGGGCCGTGCCCGTCGACACTGACGGCAGCCCGGCCCGGCCCCGCACCAGCCCGGTCGTGCACGCCCCCACGCCCAGCGACGAGCCGCTCGGCGTCCCGGCCCTGCTCATCGCCTCGTTCCCGCTGGACTCCACCCGCCGGCACGCCGCCCCGGGACCGCTGACCGACTTCCTCGTCCAGCGCGCGGCCGACGCGTACGCCGAACTCCTCGGCGCCTGGCGGCCGGTGACCGCCGGGATCATCGGCCTCGTGCCCGGCCCGCTCGGCAAGGGCGAGCTGGACGGCGCCCTGCGCCAGGCGATCCTGGAGCGGCTGCCGCGGACTGCGTTTCTCCCGCCCGCCCACCCGGCCTTCCTACCGCCTGCCGCCGAGCGCCGTGAGCAGGAGGAGGGCGACGACGACCTGCCCGACTCCCTGCGGCCCCGGGACGCCGAGATCGTCGAGGGCGCGGGCGCGGACACCGTGCGGGTCCTCGCCGAGGTGCTGCCCACGCTGCTGCCCGGCGGTCTCGAACGGCGCGCCGAGCTGCGGACCCTGGGCGTCGCCCGTGTCCCGCTGACCGACGCCGTCGACCGGCTGGCCGGGCTCGAGAAGGACCCCGGCTGGTGGCGGCGGCTCTACGACAGCCTCGCCGGGGTGGACCCCGACCGGCTGTCGGGCCTCCCCGTGCCGCTGGCGGACGGCCGTACGACGATCGGCCCCCGGCAGGTCCTCCTGCCCGGCGCGGAGGCCGCCCGTATCGACCCCGAGGTGCTGGCCCGGCTCGGCCTGAAGGTCGCCCACCAGGACGCCTCCCACCCGCTCCTGGAGAAGCTCGGCGCCCTTCCCGCCACCCCGCGTGCCGTGCTCACCACCCCGCAGGTACGGGCCGCCGTCGCCGCGTCCCTGGATGACGAGGGCGGGGTGAACTGGGAAGAGGACACCCTCGACGCCGACGAACTGGCCGACACCGTGCTCGCGCTGGTGCGCGACGCCGGCCTGGAGCCCGGCGACGAGCCCTGGCTCGGCGCCCTCGCCCTGCCCGACGAGGATGGCGAACCGGCCCCCGCCTGCGAACTCGTCTTCCCCGGCAGCCCCTTCGCCCAGGTGATGCGCGAGGGCGAACTCGCCGCCGTGGACACCGAACTGGCCGACAGGTGGGGCGAGCAGCCGCTCGCCGCCTGCGGGGTCCTGGCGAACTTCGCGCTCGTCCGCGCCACCGACGTCGTTCTCGACCCGGACGAACTGGAGCCCCGCGAGGGCGACTTCGCCGAGCCCGACGACGCCGGCCTGCTGGACGCCGTCGACGTGTGGTGCGAGGACATCCTCGACCGCTTCCCCGACAGCCCGGTCCCGCCGGTCGCCACGGAGATCATCGCCGTACGGGACCTGGACCTGGTCGACGAGGACAAGTGGGCCCAGGCCCTGGCCCTGCTGTCGCAGCCGCCCTTCCGGGACGCGATCGTCCAGCCCGTGCGGATCCTGCTGCACGACGGCACGCACGAGGTCGTACGGCCGTACGCGGCGTGGTGGCTGCGCGGGAACCCGGTGCTCGACGGCCGCCGCCCGGCCGGTCTGCGCGCCGCCGGCGGCGACCCGCTGCTGCGCGGGCTGTACGACGAGGCCGACGCGACCGGTTTTGAAGATGAACAGGTGCTGCGGGCCCTGGGGGTTCGCACGTCCGTCGCCGCGCTGCTGGACGAGCCCGGCGGAGCCGCCGAGCTGCTCGACCGGCTCGCCGAGCCCGAGCGCGAGGTGGCGGACGCCCAGCTGCACGCCCTGTACGGGGCCTTGGCGGATCTGGACCCCGAGCAGGTGACCCTGCCGGACGAGCTGCGCGCGGTCGTCGACGGCCGGGTGGAGGTCGTGGACGCGGCCGACGCCGTGGTCGTCGACTCGCCCGACCTCCTCCCCTTCACCTCGGGCGTCCCGCTGCTCCCGGTCCGCCCCTCCCGGGCCGCCGATCTGGCCGAGCTGTTCCAGGTACGGCGCCTCAGCGAGTCCGTCACCGGGGAGGTCACCTCGGAGGGCGTGGAGCACGACGTCCCGGAGCCGGTGCGGGTGCTGCTCGGCCGGCTGACCCCGGCGTCCTACGTCGAACACGAGGAACTCGTCGTCGACGGCGTGGAGATCGACTGGCGGCTGACCGACGACGGCGTCCTGCACGCCGCCACCCTGGAGGGCGTCGCCGCGGGTCTGGCCTGGGCGGCCGGGCAGTGGCCGCGACGGTTCGAGGTGGCGGCGCTGATGGAGGATCCGTCCCGGACGGAGGAGCTGTCGCGGGACCGGTGGTTCGACTGAGGCTCAGGGGGCTCGGGCGGCTGGTGAAAACTTCCGCACAAAGTTTTCACTCGTCGTACAACCATGCGCACTCGTCGCGTATCTGATCACGTGAGTCAACAGACTCCACGATCACTTGGGCCCCAGGAGCCGACGACGAGCGCCGGGGTCCCTCTCCACCTGGAGAATGCATGCGCATCCGAGCCACCGTGGCCGCCGTCACCGGCGCCCTGGCCCTGTCCGCCTTCGCCGTGCCGGCCGCGCAGGCCACCGAGCCGAAGGTTCCCGCGGACATCGCCGCCGCCAGCGAGGTCGTCCACGCCGACTCCGGCCGCTCGGCCTTCGTCGGCGCCGTGGACGGCGAGCCGTACGCCCTGAACGCGACCTTCTCCTCGGTCAAGGTCAACAACGGCAAGAACATCTCCGCCGGCACCACCAACCTGGTGAAGGTGCCCGTCTCCTTCAAGCTGACGCACGGCGCGGACGTCGACATCCACGCGGACGACTTCTTCGCGGGCATCGAGCTGTACCGCGGCGCCTCCTTCGAGGACTCGGCCTTCTTCTTCGACAGCAACGACGCGAGCTGCACGGACTCCTCCGCGACCGTCGCCAACTGCAAGGCCACCGTCGAGATCGACCCGTTCGCGCTGCTGAACGAGGACGCCGGCTCCTGGAAGGCCGCAGGCTTCGCGGTCGCGTTCAACGGTGAGGACCCGGAGAACCCGAACCTGGACGAGGTCGGTGTCGCGGTGACGGACCCGACCAACTCCTTCAAGCTCCAGCGCTTCTCCAAGCAGACGGTCAACGCCTCGCCCGAGCCGGTGAAGAAGGGGAAGACCATCACGGTCACCGGCAAGCTGTCCCGCGCCAACTGGGACGACAACAAGTACCACGGCTACACCAACCAGTCGGTGAAGCTGCAGTTCCGCAAGAAGAACTCCAACACCTACACCACGGTGAAGACCATCAAGTCGAACTCCACCGGTGAGCTGAAGACCACGGTCAAGGCCTCCGAGGACGGCTACTTCCGCTACTCCTTCGCGGGCACCACGACCACCCCGGCGGTCAACGCCACGGGCGACTTCGTCGACGTGAAGTAGAACCGGCGCTACGCGGGAACGCGGCGGTCCACCCACCTCCACGCGAGTTCCAGGGCGGCCGCCGCCACCGCCGCGATGCCGACCGCGATCCACGGCATCGTCATGCCGACCAGCTTCAGCGCGAAGAAGTGCTGGAGCCACGGCACCACCAGGACCAGCAGGAACGCCCCGGCCATCGACGCCACCAGGGCGACGCGCCACCAGGTGTAGGGGCGGGCGATGATCGCCAGGACCCACATCGAGATGAGGAAGAGCGTCAGCGTCGCGGCGCTGGTCTCCGCGTCCAGCGCGTCCGCGCCCGTGTAGTGCTCCCGGGCGATCAGATACGTCGCGAAGGTCGCCGCCGCGGCCACCACCCCGCCCGGGATCGAGTACCGCATGACCCGCCGGACGAAGTTCGGCTTCGCCCGCTCCTTGTTGGGCGCGAGCGCGAGGAAGAACGCCGGGATGCCGATCGTCAGCGTCGACAGCAGGGTCAGGTGGCGCGGCAGGAACGGGTACTCGACCTGTGAGCAGACCACCAGGACGGCCAGCAGCACCGAGTAGACCGTCTTGACGAGGAACAGCGTCGCCACACGCGTGATGTTGCCGATCACCCGGCGGCCCTCGGCCACCACCGACGGCAGCGTCGCGAAGCTGTTGTTCAGCAGCACGATCTGCGCCACCGCCCGGGTCGCCTCCGAGCCGGAGCCCATCGCCACGCCGATGTCGACGTCCTTCAGGGCCAGGACGTCGTTCACCCCGTCGCCCGTCATCGCGACCGTGTGCCCCCGGGACTGCAGCGCCCCCACCATGGTCCGCTTCTGCTGCGGGGTGACCCGCCCGAACACCGTGTTGTCGTCGAGGGCCCGGGCCATGCCGTCCTCGTCGGCGGGCAGCCGGCGGGCGTCGACGGTGGTGCCGGACAGCCCGAGCTTGGCGGCGACCGCGCCGACCGACACCGCGTTGTCGCCGGAGATGACCTTGGCGCGGACGTTCTGGTCGGCGAAATAGCCCAGGGTGTCGGCCGCGTCCGGCCGCAGCCGCTGCTCCAGGACGACCAGGGCGGTCGGCTTCGCCCCCTGGGTCACCTCGGCGTCGTCGAGGTCGCGTGCGACCCGGGCGAGCAGCAGCACCCGCAGGCCCTGCTCGTTCAGCCGCCCGGTCTCGGCGAGGGCCGGGTCGTCGTCGGGCAGCAGGACGTCCGGCGCGCCCAGCAGCCAGGTGCTCGTCTCCCCGCCGGCCTCGGCGAACGCGGCGCCGCTGTACTTGCGGGCCGAGGAGAAGGGCAGCGCCTGGGTGCAGCGCCAGTGCTCGCCGTCCGGGTAGGCGTCGATGATCGCCTTCAGGGACGCGTTCGGGCGCGGGTCCGACTCGCCGAGGGCACCCAGGACCTGTCGTACGTACGTCTCGTCGGCGTCCTGGAGCGGCCGCAGCTCGGTGACGTCCATGCCGCCCTCGGTGAGGGTGCCGGTCTTGTCGAGGCAGACGGTGTCGACCCGGGCCAGCCCCTCGATCGCGGGCAGCTCCTGCACCAGGCACTGCTTGCGGCCCAGCCGGATGACGCCGATGGCGAAGGCGACGGAGGTGAGCAGGACCAGGCCCTCGGGGACCATCGGGACGATGCCGCCGACCGTACGGGCGACGGAGTCGTCGAAGGCGTTCTCCTTCACGAACAGCTGGCTGATGATCAGGCCGATCGCGGTCGGGACCATCATCCACGTCACGTACTTGAGGATCGTGGAGATGCCGGAGCGCAGCTCGGACTGGACGAGGGTGAAGCGCGAGGCCTCCTCGGCGAGCTGGGCGGCGTAGGCCTCACGGCCGACTTTCGTCGCCTGGAACGCCCCGCCGCCCGCGACCACGAAACTGCCCGACATCACCTGGTCGCCGGGGCGTTTGACGACCGGGTCGGCCTCGCCGGTGAGCAGCGACTCGTCGATCTCGAGGTTGTCGGCCTCCGCGCAGACACCGTCGACGACGATCTTGTCGCCGGGGGCGATCTCGATCAGGTCGTCGAGGACGATCTCGGAGGTGCTGACCTGTGTGGCGTCCCCGTCCCTGCGGACGGTGGGTCGCGCCTCGCCGATCAGCGCGAGGGAGTCCAGGGTCTTCTTCGCCCGCCACTCCTGGACGATCCCGATGCCGGTGTTGGCGAGGATCACGAAGCCGAACAGGCTGTCCTGGATGGGCGCGACCACCAGCATGATCAGCCAGAGGATGCCGATGATCGCGTTGAAGCGGGTGAAGACGTTCGCGCGGACGATGTCGACGGTGGAGCGGCTGCTGCGCACCGGTACGTCGTTGACCTGGCCGCGCTCCACGCGTTCGGCGACCTGAGCACCGGTCAGGCCGGTCACCGGTGAGGTGACCGTCACCGGCCGCGCGGAGTCGAGCCGGGCACCCGCGTCGAGATGCGTCATGCATTCGACGGTACGTGCGGATTTGCCGCTTCACCTGCTGAATGCGGGGAAGATCCGACCTGGGGAGGAGGGGTGTCGTGCCCTGGTCGTACGGCAGTTGTACGCGTCCGTCAGCCCGCCCGGCGGGCGGTGAGCAGCAGGTACTCCCACTCCCGGGCCGCGCCGTCGCGGCCGAGTTCCACCAGGTCGCGGTCCAGGGCGGCGACGCGGTCGGGGTGGTCGGCGATGTTCTTGTAGACGGCGATCGTCGGGCCGTAGCGCTCCTTGAAGTAGTCCCGGAACGCCTCGGGCGTCGCGAAGCGGTCGACCCTGGCGGTGCCGCGCTCGGCGCGGACGTCGGTGACCCGGTCGCCGTCGCCGAGGAGTGCGCGCACGTGCTTCTCGTCTCCCCACAGCGGGGGCGGCTGGGCGCCGGGTGGGGGTGGGGGTGCGTACGGCTTCATCACGGCGAACATCCGGCCGATGAAGCCCTGGGGGGTCCAGCTCAGCAGGCCGACTCTGCCGCCCGGCCGGCAGACCCGGATCAGTTCGTCGGCGGCCTGCTGGTGGTGCGGGGCGAACATGACGCCGACGCAGGACAGGACCGTGTCGAACGTCGCGTCGCCGTAGGGCAGGGCCTCGGCGTCGGCCTCCTGCCAGGTGAGGTGGGCGCCCTGCTGCTCGGCGGCCAGCCGGCCCGCCCCGAACAGTTCCGGGGTCAGGTCGGAGGCGATGACGTCCGCGCCGGCCAGGGCGGCCGGGATCGCGGCGTTGCCGCTGCCGGCGCCCACGTCCAGCACGCGTTGGCCCGGGCGCACCCCGCAGGCCTCGACCAGGACCGCTCCCAGGCCGGGGATGACCTCGGCGGCCAGGGACGGGTAGTCGCCCTGGGCCCACATCGCCCGGTGCTTGGCCTTCAGAGCCCGGTCCGCCTCGACCGCGCTGTTCTGGATCGTCATGACTGCGCTCCTCACCGGTTCCGGGCGTTCGCCGCCTCCTCTTGAGCGTAGGGAGGGGGCGGGGCTGTGTCTCGCCGGAGCGGGCGGGTGCGCGTTGCGCCTGGCGCCGGGTGGTGGGTCGGGGCCGCGTCGGGGGGTGTCCGTCCTCGGAACGTCGCGATGGGGTGTCACGCCGACTGGCTGTTCGTTGACGCGACAACCGCTGCGGGCGGACACCCCCCGACACGTCCCCTTCTCGCCGTGCGCGGGTGCGGGCGGGTCGTGGTCCCTCTTACTGGGCCGAGGGGGTCGAGCGGGTCGGGGGAGTATCCGTCGGGTCCTGGGCGGCGGCTCGCTTGATCGCGGCATCGCGCTTGCGGACGTACCAGATGCCGATCAGGCCGAGCCCGGCCCCGGCCAGGCACGTCCACACCCACCAGGTGTGGCCGTGGTCGTCGAACCAGCCATAGAAGGGGAGCTGGATCAGGAAGAGGAGGAACCACAGAATCGTGCCGCCGATGATGGTGGCGACCACGGGGCCCTCCAGGGGCTCCGGCGCCTCGTGCCTGGGGGTCCACTTCGCCATGGGGACAGCTTACGAGGCGATCAGGTCTACGCGCGGAGATGGTCGTTCGGGGGTTTATATGTTCATACTGAAACGGTTTGTGTCTGACCACTTCTCTTCGTAGGAAACACCAAACACATGTCGTCCTCGGCTCCCGCCCAGGCCCCCTCCCCTGAACAGCCGGGAGCCGGGCCCACGTACGGCGCACTCGACCGCTTCTTCCGGATCTCCGAGCGGGGCAGCACCCTGTCCCGCGAGGTCCGGGGCGGTCTCGCCACCTTCTTCGCGATGGCCTACATCATCGTGCTGAACCCGATCATCCTCGGCAGCGCGAAGGACATGTACGGCCACCAGCTGGACAACGGTCAGCTGGTCACCGCGACCGCCCTCACCGCCGCCCTCACCACGCTCCTCATGGGCGTCATCGGCAATGTGCCGATCGCGCTCGCCGCCGGGCTCGGTGTGAACTCCGTCGTCGCGCTGCAGCTCGCCCCGCGCATGTCCTGGCCGGACGCGATGGGCATGGTGGTCCTCGCCGGGTTCGTCGTGATGTTGCTGGTCGCGACCGGGCTGCGCGAGCGGGTCATGAACGCCGTGCCGTTCGGGCTGCGCAAGGCCATCTCGATCGGTATCGGCCTGTTCATCATGCTGATCGGCCTCGTCGACGCCGGTTTTGTTTCGCGTATTCCGGATGCCGCGCAGACGACCGTGCCGCTGCAGCTGGGTGGCGACGGTCATCTCAACGGGTGGCCGGTGCTGGTCTTCGTGCTGGGCGTGCTGCTGACGCTCGCGCTGATCGTGCGCAAGGTGTCCGGGGCCATCCTGATCTCGATCGTCGCCATGACGGTGGTCGCGGTCGTGATCGAGGCCGTGGTCGACGTGCCGAGCTGGGGGCTCACGACTCCGAAGTGGCCCGGGAATCCCGTTGCCAGTCCTGACTTCGGGCTGGTCGGGCAGGTCAGTCTGTTCGGCGGGTTCGAGAAGGTCGGCATGCTGACCGGCGTGCTCTTCGTCTTCACCGTGCTGCTGTCGTGCTTCTTCGACGCGATGGGCACGATCATGGGCGTCTCCGACGAGGCGAAGCTGACGGACGCGCAGGGGCAGATGCCCGGCATCAACAAGGTGCTGCTCGTGGACGGCTTCGCCGTCGCCGCCGGTGGTGCGAGTTCGTCGTCGGCCACGACCGCCTTCGTCGAGTCGACGGCGGGTGTGGGTGAGGGTGCCCGCACCGGTCTCGCCAACGTCGTCACCGGCGGGCTCTTCGCCCTTGCCCTCTTTCTGACGCCGGTCGCCACGATGGTGCCGTCCCAGGCGGCGACCCCGGCCCTGGTCGCGGTCGGCTTCCTGATCCTGGCCGGCTCGGTCAAGGAGATCGACTGGGCGGACTACACGATCGCCGTCCCGGCCTTCGTGACGATGCTGATGATGCCGTTCACGTACTCGATCACCAACGGCATCGGCATGGGCTTCATCACCTTCGTCGTGCTGCGCCTGGCGGCCGGCCGGGGCCGGGAAGTTCCGACGGCGATGTACGCGGTGGCGGCGGTGTTCACGTTCTACTACCTGATGCCCGCGCTGGGGCTGACCTGATCGGACGGGGTCCTCAGGTGACCCCGTAGAACCTCTCCGTCTCCTCGACGGCGGACTGGAACCGTTCGTCGAAGTCATCTCGAATGAGCGTCCGGACGACATAGTCTTGGACGCTCATTCCCCTTTTCGCGGCATGGTGCCGGAGCCGGTCGAGCAGGTCGTGGTCTATTCGCAGGCTGAGCACGCTGGTCCCCATGGGCATGAGGGTCGCGGCATCCTTCGGTGCGGTGGGTCGCGTTCCGCCGTCGCGTCACCCATATGAGTGATGTCACGGGTAAGTGGCCAGGGTCACGGGGGCTTCTGCGTGTCCCTGGTGTTCTTTAGCGAGAGTAATGAGTTACGCTAAAGAACATGCCGGACCTCAGCCATGGCGACGACGTAGCCGCCGTGAACTCCCTCCGATCCGCCGTGATGCGGCTGTCCCGTCGGCTCAAGCACCAGCGTGTCGACGAGTCGCTCAGCCCCACCGAGATGTCGGTGCTCGGCACCCTGTCCCTCTGCGGCAGGGCCACGCCGGGCGAGCTCGCCCGCAAGGAACACGTCCAGCCGCCGTCGATGACCCGCATCGTGGCGCTGCTGGAGGCGAAGGGGCTGGTCCGTCTGGAGCCGCACCCCGAGGACCGGCGCCAGAAGGTCGTGACGCGCACCGAGCAGGCCGAAGCGATGCTCGAGGAGAGCCGCCGCAAACGGAACGCGTTCCTGGCCACGCTGGTCGAGGACCTCGACGAGGACGAGTGGGCGAAACTCCGCGCCGCCGCCCCCGTGCTGGAGAAGCTCGCGCACCTGTAAGTCGTCACAGCAAGGAGGCGAACCCTTTTGAGTACGGGTCCCGGAGCAGCTTCCGTCCCCGCACCTGATCCCCACGACTCCCCGCCCACCTCCGACACGCCTCCCCGCGACCCGCTCCCGCGCAAGTCCTCGATGTTCTCCTCCCTGAAGGTCAGGAACTACCGCCTGTTCTTCCTGGGGCAGGTCGTCTCCAACACCGGCACCTGGATGCAGCGCATCGCCCAGGACTGGCTGGTCCTCAGCCTCACCGGCTCCTCCGCTGCCGTAGGCATAACGACCGCGCTGCAGTTCCTGCCGATGCTGCTCTTCGGCCTCTACGGCGGTGTCCTCGTCGACCGGCTGCGCAAGCGGCCCACCCTGCTCGTCACCCAGTCGTCGATGGGCCTCACCGCCATCGCCCTCGCCGTCCTCACCCTCACCGGCCATGTCCAGGTGTGGCACGTGTACGTCGCCGCCTTCGCGGTCGGTCTGGCCACGGTCGTCGACAACCCGGCCCGGCAGTCCTTCGTCTCCGAACTGGTCGGCCCCGGGCAGTTGCAGAACGCGGTCAGCCTCAACTCCGCCAACTTCCAGTCGGCTCGGCTGGTCGGTCCCGCCGTGGCGGGGTTGCTGATCACCGGCGTCGGCACCGGCTGGGCCTTCCTCTTCAACGGCCTGTCCTTCGTCGCGCCGCTCGCCGGTCTGCTGCTGATGCGCGCCCGCGAGCTGCATGTCGTGGAGCGCGCCCCGCGCGGCAAGGGGCAGCTGCGGGAGGGCGTGCGCTATGTCACCGGCCGGCCCGAGCTGATCTGGCCGATCGTCCTGGTCGGCTTCGTCGGCACCTTCGCCTTCAACTTCCCCGTCTACCTCTCGGCCTTCGCCGACGACGTGTTCCACGCGGGCGCGGGCGCCTACAGCATGTTCAACACGCTGATGGCGGTGGGTTCGGTTGCGGGCGCGCTGCTCGCGGCGCGGCGCGGTACCGCCCGGCTGCGGCTGCTGATCGCCGCCGCCATGGTCTTCGGCGCGCTGGAGATCGTGGCGGCGACGACCCCGACGCTGTGGATGTTCGCCCTGCTCATGGTCCCGCTGGGCCTGTTCGGCATGACGGTCAACGTCACGACGAACACCAGCATCCAGATGTCCACCGATCCGGCCATGCGCGGCCGTGTCATGGCCCTCTACATGATGGTCTTCCTCGGCGGGTCCCCGGTCGGCGCCCCGATCGTCGGCTGGATCACCGATACGTACGGCGCCCGGGTCGGCCTGGCCGCCGGAGGTGCGGTGGCGGCGGTCGCCGCGGCGGTCATCGGCGTGATCCTGGCCCGGGTGGGCAACCTGCGTCTGTCGGTGGGCTGGCACCACGGCCACCCACGGGTGCGGTTCGTCCCCCGGGAGCGGCAGGAGGCGCTGGCTCCGGCGGCGTAGGCGGGATCAGTCCCGGGGGAACTCGCCGGTCTTCAGGACGAGCCCGACCACGGTTCCCGTCAGGTCGATCTCGTCCTCGAAGTCCAGGCTCAGCTCGCCTCGGTACTCGCCGTCCTTGGGCTTGGTGTGCAGATGCCAGCGGCCGGTGTACGGGTCCACGATCAGGTACACCGGCACGCCTGCGGCGGCGTAGGCGTCCTTCTTGGGCCCGTAGTCGTTCGCCGCGGTCTTCCTGGAGATCACCTCGGCCACGAACTCGACGTCCTCGTAGCGCCACAGGTTCTTGGCGTTCTTTGACGCCCCCTCCGCCATCAAGGTGATGTCGGAGGCGAAGCCGTTGAGGTGGCCCGGGTAGTCGACGCGGACGTCGGACTTCAGGCGCTTGCGCGGATACTTGGTGCGCAGCTGGTCGTAGATGTCCGCGATGATCTCCCAGTGGGTGTCCCGCTGAGGAGCCATGAAGATGTTCCCCCCGACGATCTCGACCTTGTAGCCCTCGGGGACCGGCATCGTCTCCACCCACTCGAACATTGTGTCGAGGGTGAGTTCACCGCTGCTGTCGGCCATCTCGATCCTGTCTGCAAGGACGGTCATCGTGGCGCTCCTCCCCGGCCGCACCCGCGAATAGAGTCGGCCGCGCGGTACAACGATACGCACGGTGACCGGGACACGCCCGGGTCCGGAGGCCGCCTACACCCTCCGGGCCAGCAGCTGGCCGGGCCAGTCGTTCTCGCCGACCGTGAAGGCCTCGGTGCGGGTGAAGCCGTTGGTCTCGTAGTAGCGGACGAGCTTGCCGTCGTCGCCGGCGTAGCAGTCCACGCGGAGGAGGCCCACCCCGGCCCGGCGGGTCTCCTCGGCCGCGTGTGTGAGGAGCGCGCTGCCGAGGCCGTGGCCCTTGAAGCGGCGGTCGGAGGCCAGCCAGTGGATGTAGCGCTCGGGTTCGCCGGGCGGTGAGAGGTGGGCCAGGTAGGCGCCGGGAGAGTCGGTCAGGGTGAGGGTGGCGGCCGGGACACCGTCCGCTTCGGCCAGGAACACGCTGCCCTCGCCCATGTACCGCCCGACCGACTCCACCGTCTTCGGGCTCTGGGACAGGGGCTGCGTCCCCCACTGCCCCGTGCGGCCCTGCGCGACCAGCCACTCCACGCAGCCGTCGAGCATCCCGAGTATCGCGGGAATGTCGTCGGGACCGCCTTCTCTGATGGTGATCTCCATGGCCTCATGGTGCCAGGCTGTCCCCATGAGAGTCTTCGCCGCCGTACTGCCTCCCGACGAGGCGGCCCGTGAACTCGGCACCGTCGTGGACGCGTTGCGGAAGCTGCCCGGGGCGGACGGGATGCGCTGGACCGGCCGGGCCGGCTGGCACTTCACGCTCGCCTTCTACGGGGAGGTCGACGACGGCCTCGTGCCGGAGCTGTCGGCCCGGCTGGAGCGGGTCGCTCGCCGTACCGGCGCCTTTGAGCTGGCCGTGCGGGGCGGCGGTCAGTTCGGGCACGGCCGGGCGCTGTGGGCCGGGGCCGAGGGGGACCTGGCGACCCTGCGGCTGCTGGCCGACCGGGCCGAGGCGGCGGCGCGGAAGGCGGGGGTGCCGATGGGGGAGCACCGGCGGTACAAGGCCCATCTGACGATCGCGAGGAGCCGGGAGGCGCGGGACGTGCGGGCGTATCTGGACACCCTGGCCGGGTTCACGGGCCGGACCTGGACGGTGGGCGAGCTGGCGCTGGTGCGGAGCAATCTGCCGACGTCGGGGGTTCCGGGTGAGCAGCCCCGGTATGAGGCGGTCGGTCGGTGGGCGCTCGGGGGTGCCGGTTAGGCTCGGTGCCGTGGACCCGAAAACCCGTAACCGGATCATGGCCGGTGTGCTCGTGCTGATGTTTCTCGTTGTCGTCCTGGCTTCCGCGCTGGGGAGGTAGGGCGCGCCGGGGGGAACTGCGGTCGCCTTCCGGCTGCCGGCCGGTGGGGGCCTGTCGCGCAGTTCCCCGCGCCCCTTCCAGGGGCGCTACCAGGCGAAGGCCTCCGGGCTCGGGCCCGGGCCCGGGAAGATCTCGTCGAGGCCGGTCAGGAGCTCCTCGGACAGGTCCAGGTCGGCCGCCCGCAGGGCGGACTCCAGCTGTCCCGCCGTGCGCGGGCCGACGATCGGGCCGGTCACGCCCGGGCGGGTGAGGAGCCAGGCCAGGGCCGCCTCGCCGGGTTCGATGCCGTGCTTGTCGAGCAGGTCCTCGTAGGACTGGATCCGCGCGCGGGTCGCCGGATCGGCGAGGGCGTCGGCGGCCCGGCCGGAGGCACGGCGTCCGCCCTCGACCTCCTTCTTGAGCACGCCGCCCAGCAGACCGCCGTGCAGCGGCGACCAGGGGATGACGCCGAGGCCGTAGTCCCGCGCGGCCGGGACGACCTCCATCTCGGCCCGCCGCTCGGCGAGGTTGTACAGGCACTGCTCGCTGACCAGCCCGATGGTCCCGCCGCGCCGGGCGGCGATCTCGTTGGCCTGGGCGATCTTGTAGCCGGGGAAGTTCGACGATCCGACGTAGAGGATCTTGCCCTGCTGGACCAGGACGTCGATCGCCTGCCAGATCTCGTCGAAGGGGGTGTCCCGGTCGACGTGGTGGAACTGGTAGACGTCGATGTGGTCGGTCTGCAGCCGCTTGAGGCTGGCGTCCACGGCCCGCCGGATGTTGACGGCGGAGAGCTTGTCGTGGTTGGGCCAGGCCGGGCCGTCGGCGCCCATGTTGCCGTACACCTTGGTGGCGAGGACGACCTTGTCGCGCCGCCCCTCGCCCTGGGCGAACCAGTTGCCGATGATCTCCTCGGTGCGGCCCTTGTTCTCGCCCCAGCCGTAGACATTGGCGGTGTCGAAGAAGTTGATGCCCGCGTCCAGCGCCGCGTCCATGATGGCGTGGCTGTCGGCCTCGTCGGTCTGCGGGCCGAAGTTCATGGTGCCGAGGACGAGCCGGCTGACCTTGAGTCCCGTGCGTCCGAGCTGCGTGTACTTCATGGGTGCACGCTAGCGACGTGGAGTGCGCTCCAGGCAAGGGAGTCGATGGCGGGTCGACCCGTGTGGAGGAAGTCCTATTTATGGATGGTGAGTTGATACACGGCGCTGTGGGCAGGATGTCCGAAGTCGTGAGATGACGAGTCGGTCGGGGGGCGGGCTTGCTGAGAAGTCGGGCGTTGGCGACGGTCCTGGCGGCGGCGGTGGGGGTCCTGCTCCTTTCCGGATCCGCTCGCGCGGGGGAGGGGACCGGGGACCCGTGCGCGACCGCCGGGCTCGCGAAAGCGCGGGTCAGCACCGGTGTGGAACTACGGCATGACGACCGTACGTACACCAAGATCGAGACGGAATTGACCGTCGACCTGCCGGCCGACTGGAAGCACGCCGAGGCCCTGCTGCTCAGCCGGGAGAGCAGGGCGTACGTCAAGGCGATGGCCTGCCTCACTCGAGATCCCGGCAAGCAGCAACCCCGCTGGGGGGAATGGCGGCCCCACCCGCCGGTCGTCACGACGAAGGGCGGCCGCGTCAAGGTCGTCTACGAGGCCGTCTCCTGGGTCAACCAGTACCGCGCGCACATCCATGCGGGGATCTGGCGGGTACGGGCCGGAGCCGAGGCCTGGACCGTGACCCTCGAGCCGCCGCCCGCGCTGGCGGGCTCGGTCTGGAACAGGATCACGGTGAACCCCGGCCCGCCCGGCGTGGAGTCCGCGACGCCGCTGCCGACGGCCAAGGACAAGGACTCCGGGCTGGTGTGGCGCCCTACGGGGAAGAAACCGCGGGCGGCCCCCGCCGTGACCGTGTCCATCAGGCCGTCCTGGCAGCGCGCATGGGCCGCACAGTCCGACCGTCTGAGCGCCGCGGGGCTCGACGTACTCGGTGGGCTGCTGTGGATGGTGACGATCTCCGGCCTTCTGCTCGGGGCCGTCGCCCTCTACCGCCGGCCCGGTCCCCCGCGTCCCCCACGTGTGCCTCCGCTCGCACGTCAGGACCGTGTGCTGCGCAATCTCGAGTGGTGGGCCGTCACCGTCGTCGTACTCCACCTGCTCATCCGTGTGGACGACCTGCTCCGTCGTTACGACATGAGGCGCACGGAGTGGTGGCTGGACGAGGCCCTCCTGCGCGGCCATGTCTTCGCCCTGGCCGCCGTCGCCCTGCTGTTCTGCTTCGCGAAACCGCCCTGGCGGATCTGGCTGGCCGGGCTTGTGCTGATGGTCCCGCCGCTGGCCTCGATGACCCTGACGGAGTTCTTCGGTCTGTGCGCGTCATGCGAGGGGGACTGGCTGCCGTCGGATCTCGCCCTCGCCGCGCAGGCCACGGCCGCCTGCTGTCTCATGGCCGCCACGGTGCTCGGCTTCGTCGCGGTGGCCTGGCGGCTCGCGGTCGACGCGGAGCTGCTCCCGAAGAGCCGCAGCACCGTTCCCCCCGGGCAGCGACCGCGGGACCGGGAGCTGCGACTGCGTATCGCCGGGCCCGCCGTCGCTGCCTGGACCGTGGTGGTCGCCCTCTCTTGCGCGCTCACGGAGGAACGCAACTGGCAGCGCGCCACCTGGCTCTACGACCGCTGGGACGCCGGGTACGGGAACCTTCACAAGGAGGACTTCATCTGGGAAGCGGTCTGGTCCGCGTCCCATGGCCAGGAGTGGTTCCTCTCCTACGCCTGGCTCCTGACCGCCGTGGCCGTGCTCGGCGTGCTGCGCACCTGGCGTGCCCCGACGACTTCGCCGCTCGACGACCCTGCGGACCGGCTGCTGCTTCTCACGTTCTTCCCCCTCGCCGTCTCCATCGGCAGTGGCCGCCTCGGCAGCGCACTTCCCGAGGTCCTCTGGATCCCGCTGTACATGCTGGCCCTGTACGCGGCGGTGGCCTTCCGTCGGCGCAACGCGGTCCTGGAGCAGTGCTTCGAGGTCTCCGGGCGGCCGCTCGCCGAGAGCGCGGACTCCGGAGCCCGTACGGTTCTGCTGAACAAGTCCCGCGTCTACCGGGAGACCCATGCCGAGTTGCGTCGCCTCGACCAGGGGATGACCGGTGACAAGCCGCCCGAACGGGCGAAGCTGGAAAAGACGCTGGACAAACTCCACGACTGGCCGACGAGCAGACGCCTGGCGCGCACCGACCGGCTTCCCGCACAGGTCTCCGTGGTCGACGCCGCGCTCGCGCTGGGGCCGCGGGACAACTGGTGGGACAACGGGGTCCGGGGCGCGCGCTTCGCCCTGATGCCCGGTCTGCCCGCCGCAGTCCTCGGCGCCTGGTCCGACTCCGTCCGGGGCGAGGCCTGGCAGGACACGCTGATGGACCTGTTCGGTCTGCCCGGAACGGTGCTGCGCGTCCTGTGGTGGGTGTCCACCTGGGTGGGAGCGGGCTTCCTCCTCGGGGCGCTGTGGCGTGTCCTGCCCGGGCGGCGCGGGGCGGTCAAGGCGCTCCCGGTCGCCGTCGCCTTCGCGCTTCCGGTGGCACTGGACGCGCTGAGCGGCTGGTTCGTACAGGAGGGCACCGCCAATCTCGCGCTGTACGCGACGACGATGCTCCTCGTCCTCACCGTCACCGGTATCGCGCTCGACCTCGACACGTTCCGCACGGAACGCCGCTACTGGCAGAGCCGCCTGGGGCTCCTCCTGTCGGTCTACCAGATGCGCTACTACTCCCTGCAGGTCGCCTATCTCATCGGTCAGGTCATCGCCGTGATCACGATCTGGAAGTTCTTCGCCGAGCCCTCGGCGACACCACCGGCCAGTGACAAGTGACGCACGCCGACCTC
Organism: Streptomyces sp. NPDC041940; assembly: GCF_055589465.1. Classification (NCBI taxonomy): domain Bacteria; kingdom Bacillati; phylum Actinomycetota; class Actinomycetes; order Kitasatosporales; family Streptomycetaceae; genus Streptomyces; species Streptomyces sp. NPDC041940. The sequence goes on along the minus strand of NZ_JBVJBP010000004.1, from coordinate 148,718 downwards.
ACTCCTCGTAGGGCTCGCCCAGGTCCCACGCCTGGTACATCGCCTCCGCGAAGGCCGCCGCGATCTTGTGCTCGCCGCTCGTGCCCGGGTGCGTGCCGTCGTAGGTGTCGGTGTCGATGTCGTACGACGGCGGGGTCGAGGCCAGGAGGACGAGGGAGCCGGGCTCGTCGAGGTCCGCGGCCGTCTTCGCCAGCAGTTCGTTGAAGCGGGCGACCTCGGTGGCGAACGCCGGGTCCGTCTGGGCCCGGACGTTCGGGGTCACCGGCAGCCACACCATCCGCACCCGCCGGTTCGCCGCCCGTGCCTCGGCCGTGAAGGCCCGGACGTTCTCGGCGGTCTGCTCCGCGTTCGTGTAGAAGCCCAGGTCGATGAGGCCCAGGGAGACCAGCAGGATGTCCGCGCGCGTCGAGCGCACCGCCTCGCCGATCAGCGGGGCCATGTGCTGCCAGCCCTCGCCCCAGCCGGCCAGATGGGCACGCGGGAAGTCCGGTTCGGCGTAGGCGTACGACGTCGGGGCCTCGTCGAGCTTGTCGTAGAGCGTCTCGCGCGGGCCGACGAGGGTGAAGGGGCCGCCGTAGGAACGGCACAGGTGCTGCCAGATCCGGTAGCGCCACGTGTGTTCGCCCGTGCTTCCGATCGTCATGGAGTCACCTACGGGCATGAACCTGAGCATCCGCTCATCATGGAGGATCACGAGAGGGTCGGGCTGCGGGATGGGGTGTGAGTCGGGCCACGCGGCGGGTGACCGGCGGGGGGGGGGGGGGGGGGGGGGGGGGGGGGGGGGGGGGGGTGGGGAGGGCAAACCCCCCCCCACCCCCCCCGTCCCCTCCCCCCCCCCCTCCTCCCCCCCCCCCCCCCCCCCCCCCCCCCGCCCCCCGTCTCGCCTCCGGCTGGTCTCCGTCTCGCCTCCGTCCGCGGTCCGCCCTCGGCGCCCGGGCCGGATGCGGGGTGCGTGTCCTCGACGAGCCGTCAGCCGGACGCGCGGGAGCTGCCTGTCGGATGGGAGCTGTCTGTCGGGCGGGAGGTGGCTGCCGGAGGGGGGTCGGCCGTGGGATGGGAGCTGTCTGTCGGGCGGGAGGTGGCTGCCGGAGGGGGGTCGGCCGTGGGATGGGAGCTGCCCGTCGGATGGGAGTCGGCTGCCGGATGGGAGCCGCCCTTAGGATCCGAGCCGCCCGTCGGCGCGAGTCGGCCGCCGACGTCAGCCGACTGCCCGTCGTCGGCCGCGCTCGGAGTCCGTCAGGTGTTCGCGCCCCCCCCGCGCCCCCGACCCCCGCCGGACGTTCGCAACCCGTCGGCCTCTGTCATCCGTCCCGCCCGTGATCCGTTGTGCCCCATGAACCGCGGAGCGGGATGGCAGTCTTGGGGCATGCGCAGACCGATCGCCTTCCTCGCCGCGGCTCTCCTCGTGGGCGCCTTCGCCGTGCCCGCCTCCGCAGCCGACGGGGACGAGGAGTTCACGATCAAGGACCCGCGCATCACCGAGTCGAGTGGCCTGGCGGCGTCCCGCCAGCACCCCGGCGTCTACTGGACGCACAACGACAGCGACGACGGGGCGTATCTCTACGCCGTCGACAGCGCTACGGGCGAGACGGTCGCCACGATCACCATGGCCGGGGTGGGCAGTCCGCGTGATGTCGAGGCCATCTCCATCGGGCCGGACAACCAGATCTACGTCGGCGACATCGGCGACAACCTCGGCGGCAGCTGGCCGTACGTGTGGATCTACCGGCTGCCCGAGCCGAAGAACCTGCGTGACCAGACCGTCCGGGCCACGCAGTACGTCGTGAAGTACTCCGACGGCGCGCGGGACGCCGAGTCGCTGGTCGTGCACCCGAAGACCGGCCGTGTCTACCTCGTCGACAAGAACGAGAAGGGCGGGCATCTGTACGAGGGGCCGGCCGAGCTGTCTCCCACCGGGAGCAACGTCTTCCGGCCCGTCGCGGCCGTCCCCGACCTGGAGGCGACCGACGCCACGCTCTCCCCCGACGCCCAACACCTCGTCGTACGCAGCTACTTCGGGGCGATCGCGTACGACTGGAACGACGGGAAGATCAAGAAGAAGGAGCGGCTCGGGGTGCCGTTCCTCGGGCAGGGGGAGTCCGTCACCTACACCGCCGACGGGAAGAAGCTCATGTACGGCGCCGAGGGGGCCGACAGCCCCGTGGAGCCGCAGGACGCTCCCGGCGCCGGTGGGTCCGGTTCGGCCTCCGGCAGCGGCGGTTCGGCCGCTTCGGACGGTGGCGGCGGGGACGGGCTGAGCGGGAATCTCAAGAACGGCGCGATCGCCGTCGCCGTGGCCTGTGCCGCGCTGTTCGGGCTGCGGGGGCTGAGGCGACGGCGACGGTAGGGGAGCCCGGCAGCGCCTAGGGGGCCGACTCGCCGCGCTGCTTCACCAGGACCTCGAGCCCGTCCAGGATCCGCTGCAGCCCGAACTCGAAGTGGTCGAAGTCCGACCCGAAGCTGTCCTCGGAGAGCGAGGCCATCACCGGGTAGCGGCCCGAAGCCATGGCCTTCTCCAGCACCGGCACCTGCGCCTGCCAGAACTCGACGTCCGTCAGGCCCGTCCGGCGCTCCGCCTCCCGCTCGTACAGTTGCGTGCGCGCGGCTCCGACGACGTACCCGTCGATCATGATGACCGCGGAGACCAGTTCGGGGTCGGTCAGCCCCATCGGGCGGATCCGGGTGAGGATCTTCTCCATGCCGTCGACGGCGCTCGGGCCGAGAACCGGGCGGGACTGGTTGACGTGGAGCAGCCAGGGGTGGCGGCGGTAGAGGGCGAGGGTCGTCCGGCCCAGTGCCTCCAGGGCGGCGCGCCAGCCGCCGTCGCCCAGGTCGGACGGGTTGTCGGAGCGGCGCTGCACCCGGTCCAGCATGAGGTCGAGCAGCTCGGCCTTGCCGGGGACGTACCGGTACAGCGACATGGTGCCGGTGCCGAGTCCGGCGGCGACGCGGCGCATGGACAGCCCGCCCAGCCCCTCGGCGTCCGCGACCTGGACGGCGGCTTCCACGATCCGGTCCAGGGTCAGGGTCGGTTTGGGGCCCCGGCTGGGGCGCCGGCCGGTGTCCCACAGCAGTTCGAGGGTGCGGGCGATATCGCCGCTGCCGCTGGTCTCCGTACTGCCCGCACCACTCGTACCGCTCGTCATGGGCCCAGCTTAGAGGCCGCGGCAAAAACTGGGTACTGTGTACGCGTAATAGGGTACGGTGTACTCAGTTCAAGGTCGGCGAAGTGCGGGCACGGGAGGGGCGGCATGGACGGTTACGCGGTACGGGCCGAGGGGCTGGAGAAGCGGTACGGCGAGAAACGCGCCCTCGACGGCTTCGACCTGGCCGTGCGCGAGGGCACGGTGCACGGTCTGCTCGGGCCGAACGGGGCGGGCAAGACCACCGCCGTGCGCATCCTGTCCACGCTGATCCGGCTGGACGGGGGCAGCGCGACGGTCGCCGGTCTCGATGTGGCCCGGCAGCCGCGCGAGGTCCGGGCCCGGATCGGGCTCACCGGGCAGTACGCGGCGGTGGACGAGGTGCTCACGGGCCGGCAGAACCTGGAGATGTTCGGCCGGCTGTTCCATCTCGGCGGCAGGCGCGCCAGGGTCCGGGCCGGTGAACTGCTGGAACAGTTCGACCTGGCCGACGCCGCCGACAAGGGCGTGGGCAAGTACAGCGGTGGCATGCGGCGCCGCCTCGACCTCGCCGCGTCGATGATCCTCGCACCGGCCGTGCTCTTCCTCGACGAGCCGACCACGGGCCTGGATCCCCGCAGCCGGGGCGAGGTCTGGGAGTCCGTACGGGCGCTGGTGGCGGGCGGCACGACGGTGCTGCTGACCACGCAGTATCTGGAGGAGGCCGACAAGCTGGCCTCGCGCATCACCGTCATCGACCAGGGGCGGGCCATCGCCGACGACACCCCGGACGGGCTGAAGAACCTCGTCGGCGGCGACCGGATCGAGGTCGTGGTCGCCGAGCGGTCCGAGATCCCGCGGGTGGTGAAGGTCGTCGCCCGGGTCACGGACGGAGAACCCGAGGCCGACGAGAGCGAGCTGCGGGTGCACGCCCCGGTCACCGACCGGGTCACCGCGCTCACCGAGGTGGCGCGGACCCTGCAGGACGAGGGCGTCCGCGTCGAGGACATCGGGCTGCGCAGGCCGAGCCTCGACGACGTGTTCCTGCGCCTGACCGGACACCGCACCGAGAAGGAGGCCGCGGCGTGAGCGCCATCGACCTGAGTACGCCGAGCACCCGGAGCGGCACGTACTGGCTGCTCTCCGACTGCTGGAACATCGTCCGCCGCGGCCTGACCCACTACCAGCGCCAGCCCGTCAACATCGCCTGGCAGCTGGGCTTCCCGATCCTGTCCGTGCTGCTCTACGGCTATGTCTTCGGCAGCGCCATGAAGGTGCCCGGCGGCGGGGACTACCAGGACTTCCTGATGCCGGGCATGTTCGCGATGACCATGGCGTTCGGCTTCATCAACACGGCGACCGTCGTGGTCTACGACTCCACCAAGGGCGTCATCGACCGCTTCCGCTCCATGCCGATGTCGTCCTCGGCGGTGGTGGCCGGGCGCGGCGTCACCGATCTGATCATCGCCTGCGCCGAGTTGGCGATCATGATGCTCACGGCGCTCGCCATGGGCTGGCGTCCGGACGGCGGGCTCGGCTTCCTCGGCGCGTTCGGGCTGCTGCTGTGGCTGCGCTTCTCACTGATCTGGATCGGCGTGTGGCTCGGCCTCATCGTGCCCAACCCGGAGGCGGCGGGCGGCCTCTTCGCGGTCGCCTTCCCCTTCACGATGATCTCCAGCATCTTCGTCGCGCCGCAGCTGATGCCCGACTGGCTGGGCTGGGTGGCGATGTGGAACCCGATCTCCTCCACGGCGGCGGCGACCCGCGAACTGTTCGGCACGCCGGTCGGCGGTGACACCTGGGTCGAGCAGCACGCGCTGCTGATGGCCGGGGTGTGGCCGGTGATCCTGACGGCCATCTTCCTGCCGCTGGCCGTACGGCGGTTCAAGAAGCTCAGCCGGTAGCGCGGGCGACGCGCACCTCCCGGGGTCTTGACGTGTTCATGGTGCGTCAGTTTCCTGGGGGGTGCGCGGCGTTGTGGGAGCGCTCCCATTCGGCTCTCGTCCGGTTCCGGGGCCGCGCCTCCCCCTCCCCGAGGAACCCGAGAGGAAGCAGCCACATGTTCCGCACTCTGCGCAGAGCGCTGTGTGTTGCCGCGGCGCTCCTGTTACCGCTGGCCGGCACGGAGTCGGCCCGCGCCGACGTCGAGGTGAAGGCCGGCGCCGGCTACTGGCACACCAGCGGCCGTCAGATCCTGGACGCGGCCGGAGCGCCCGTCCGTATCGCCGGTGTCAACTGGTTCGGCTTCGAGACCGCCAACCACGTCGTCCACGGCCTGTGGGCCCGCGACTACAAGAGCATGATCGACCAGATGAAGTCGCTGGGCTACAACACCATCCGGATGCCCTACAGCGACGACATCCTGAAGTCCGGCACCATGCCCGACAGCGTCAATTACGACGGCAAGAACACCGACCTGCGCGGGCTGACCTCGCTCCAGGTCCTGGACAAGATCGTGGCCTACGCCGGACAGGCCGGGCTGAAGATCGTCCTCGACCGGCACCGGCCGGACGCGGCCGGACAGTCGGCCCTCTGGTACACGGCGTCGGTCCCCGAGTCGACCTGGATCGCCAATCTCAAGGCCCTGGCCACGCGCTACAAGGGCAACTCCACCGTCGTGGGCATCGACCTGCACAACGAGCCCCACGACCCGGCCTGCTGGGGCTGCGGCGACACGAGCAGGGACTGGCGGCTGGCCGCCCAGCGCGCGGGCAACGCGGTGCTGTCGGTCAACCCCGAGCTGCTGATCATGGTCGAGGGCGTGCAGTCGTACAACGGCACGAACGGCTGGTGGGGCGGCAACCTCATGGGCGTGGCCCAGTACCCGGTCCAGCTCGACGTGCCGAACCGGCTGGTGTACTCGGCCCACGACTACGCCACGTCGGTGGCCCAGCAGCCGTGGTTCGGCGACCCCTCGTTCCCCGCGAACATGCCGGGGATCTGGGACAAGTACTGGGGCTACATCTTCAAGCAGAACATCGCCCCGGTGTGGCTCGGCGAGTTCGGTACGACGCTCCAGTCGACGGTGGACCAGCGGTGGCTGTCCGCGCTGGTGACGTATCTGCGGTCGACGTCGGCGAACGGCGCCGACAGCTTCCACTGGACGTTCTGGTCCTGGAACCCCAACTCCGGCGACACGGGCGGCATCCTGAAGGACGACTGGCAGACCGTGGACACCGCCAAGGACGGCTACCTCAAGGCGATCAAGGCGCCGGGCTTCGCGGGAGGCGGTTCCGGGCCGGACCCCGGCGGGCCCGGTGAACCCGGTGGCGGGGCCGCCTGCACCGCCGCCTACACGGTCAGCAGCGACTGGGGCGGCGGCTTCAACGCCGAGGTGAAGGTGACCAACACGGGCGGTACGCCGCTGACGTCGTGGAAGGTCGCCTGGACGTGGAGCGGCGCACAGAAGGTCACCAGCATGTGGAACGCCTCGTACACGCAGAGCGGGGCGAGCGTGACGGCGGTGAACGCCGCGCACAACGGGAGCGTGCCGGTGGGGGCTTCGGCGAGCCTCGGCCTCGGCGGCGCTCCCGGGGGCGGAGCGGTGCCGAGTGTGAGCTGTACGGCGACCTGACGTCGGGGTGAGGGGGCGCCCGGTGCTCGCCGGGCGCCTCGTCCGACCGACGGCTCCGGGGCGGCGTACGCTGACATTTATGGCGCCGTACCGTGCCAAGAGGGAGCAAACAGGGCAGGAACCGTCGAGCGATCCGCGCCTTCCGGTGTTCGTCGACTCCTCCGGCCGGCGTGCGCGCAATCTCCGGCGGGCCGGCTACGGACTGGCCGGCTGTGCGGCGGCCTACATGGCGGTGCTGGGGCTGAGCCTGATGGGGGCGACGCCCTTCGCGCCGGGCGCGCTGCTCCCCGGTGACGTGGCGGCGCCCGCCGCGCCGAGGGCCCAGGCCCCGGGCGGGACGCCCCTGGCACCGCCCGGCGACGCCTCGGACGCGGCCGGCCCCAGCGCCCTGCTCGTCCCGGGGCTCACCGGGCCCGGCCCTTCCCTCGAACCGCCCCTGGTCCCAGGGAGCCCACCGCCCGGCGCACCGGCACCTTCCGACGCACCGGAACCACAGACACCACCGGCACAGGAGCCTCCCCCGCCGGAGCAGCCCGCCGACCCCGACGACCCCGCCGCTCCCGCCCCCGAGCCGGGCACGGGCACCACAACGCCCTCGCCCCCGGACCCGCCCACACCCGCTCCGCCCACCACACCCGCCCCACCGGCACCTGAGCCCACAGGGCCGGCGACCAGCCCCTCGGCACCGCCCGATGCCGCCGAGCCGCCCCCGCCCGCCGACCCCTCGGTGGCCGAGGCTCCCTGATGCGGCGGCGCCCCGACCGGTCACCCGACCGCTCATCGAGGCCGTCCGGTCCGCGCCGGACCCGAGCGCCCCTGGCACCGCGGCATCGCTTCCGCATCGTCGTCCCCCTGATCCTGCTGGCCTTCGTCGCCTCGGTCCTCCTGGTCGAGGGCTACACCACCCGCGGCTTCGCCGGCGACCAGGAAGGGCGCGGCGGACGATCGGCGGCCGGCGTCCCCCGCTCGATCGCCGACGGCGGCCCGGTCGTCGACACCACCAACGATCGTCTGCGCACCTATCGCACGCCGGACAAGACCGTCGTCCTGACCTTCGACGACGGCCCCGACCCCACCTGGACACCCCGCATCCAGGCCGTTCTCGACCGCTACGGCACGCCCGGCACCTTCTTCGTCACCGGGCAGCAGACCGCCCGGTACCCGGACGTGCTGCGCCGCGTGGTGCGCTCCGGCCACGAGATCGGCGTGCACACCTTCTCCCACCCGGACCTGACCACCCGGTCCGCGAGCGACATCGACCGTGAGCTGTCGCTGACCCAACTCGCCCTCGCCGGGGCCGCGGGCATCCACACCTCGCTGATGCGGATGCCCTACTCCTCGACGCCCTCGGCCCTCGACACCCCGGAGTGGTCCCTGGCCCGGCGCCTGGGGGAGAAGGGCTACGTCCTGGCGTTCATCGACCAGGACACCAACGACTGGCGGCGGCCGGGTGCCCGGGAGATCGCCGACGCGGCCATCCCGACCGGGGGCAGGGGTGCCGTGGTCCTCCTGCACGACGCGGGAGGGGACAGAGCGCAGACGGTCGAGGCCCTCAAGACCCTGATCCCCCGGCTGCAGGCCCAGGGCTACCGCTTCACCACGCTCGCCGAGCTGGTCGGCACCGACACCCTCAGCAGCCCCGTCGGCACGGCCGACCGGTGGAGCGGCCGGATCTTCGTGGCCGCCGTCGCCGTGTCGGCGACAGCGGTCACGGCCGTCAGCGCGCTGCTGCTGGTGGTCGGTTCGCTCGTCCTCGCCCGGTGTGTGCTGCTGCTCGTCCTGGCCCGTCACCACGCCCGTCAGCACGCTCGCCGCGGGCGCTCCGACACCGGCGGGCGCGGGGCCGTCACCCGGCCCGTCAGCGTCGTCATCCCCGCCTACAACGAGAAGCCGTGTATCCCCAAGACGCTCCGCTCCCTCGCCGCGAGCGAGCATCCCGTGGAGATCATCGTCGTGGACGACGGTTCCCGCGACGGCACCGCCGACCTCGCGGAGTCACTCGCCCTGAAGAACGTCACCGTCGTCCGGCAGCCCAACAGCGGCAAACCCGCCGCCCTCAACACCGGTGTCCTGCGGGCCTCCCACGACCTCGTCGTCATGCTGGACGCCGACACCGTCTTCGCCCCCTCGACCGTCGGCCGCCTCGTCCAGCCCTTCGCCGACCCCCGCGTCGGCGCCGTCGCGGGCAACGCCAAGGTCGGCAACCGGCGGCGACTGCTCGGCCGGTGGCAGCACATCGAGTACGTCATGGGCTTCAACCTCGACCGCCGCATGTACGACCTGCTGCACTGCATGCCCACCATCCCCGGTGCCGTCGGGGCCTTTCGCGCAGAGGCCCTGCGGGACGCCGGGATGGTGAGCGCGGACACCCTCGCCGAGGACACCGACCTCACCATGGCCCTGCACCGGGCCGGGTGGGAGATCGGCTACGTGCCGGACGCGCTGGCCTGGACCGAGGCACCGTCCTCGCTGCGGGAGCTGTGGCGCCAGCGCTACCGGTGGAGCTACGGCACGATGCAGGCCGCGTGGAAGCACCGGCACGCGCTGATCGAGCGCGGCCCCGCCGGCCGGTTCGGCCGCCTCGGTCTGCCCCTGCTGGCCGTCTTCCAGATCCTCACCCCGCTGCTCGCCCCGCTGATCGACATCCTGGCCCTCTACGGCCTGGTGTTCGGGAACCCGCTCACCACCGTGCTCGCGTGGTGCGGTGTGCTGGCGGTGCAGGCGGTCTGTGCCGCGTACGCCTTCCACCTCGACGGCGAGCGGCTCCGGCCGCTGTGGGCGCTCCCTCTCCAACAGGTCGTCTACCGCCAGGTGATGTATCTCGTCCTCACCCAGGCCTGCCTGACCGCGATCAACGGCTACCGGCTGCCCTGGCAGCGGCTCAAGCGCAGCGGAGACGTGATGCTGCCTCCGCAGCCCTCGACCCGCCGGACGTGAGCGGTCGCGGTGGCGGCGTGCGGTGGCGGCGTGCGGTGCGGGCGGCCGTTCGGGTTCAGTTGCCCGGCCGAGGGGCCGTCAGCCTTCCTCCTGGGCACTTTTCCGCTCAAGGTGTGATCATGAAAAATCAGCGTTTGTACCGTATGCCGCGATCCCTGGCGCACTCGGCTGGTGCGGCCGTCATCATCCTCGCGGCGGCCCTGACTTCCGCCGCGCCCGTCGCGGCCCAGAGCGCTGCGCCGTCTGACGGCGGCAAGAACCAGAGTTACTCGTGCAAGACGTCCAACACCCAGAAGCAGGGGCTCGAGAACATCGTCTGGTCCGTCCTGTTCGGGCCCCAGAACAATACGACGGAGACCCGGTGCGAAGGCGATGGCGACGGCGACGGCGGCGAAGCGAAGGAGAAGCAGGAGGAGGCCCCTGGTTTCCTTCGCTCCCTTCCCGGCTCCTGACCTCCTCCTGACCTGCTCCTTGTAAGTCCTGACCCGCGCGGCGAGAGGGGTGTTTGGGTGCTGATGGCCCAAACACCCCTCTTTTAAGGCGCTTTGAGCGCAGGGAATGACTCGATTCGGTCAAGTCTCGGTCGAATATGTATGTGCATGGCGTGCTCTTCCGAAACGATGCGGCACGGCCCGTGTTGACGCGGGCCTGACCCCCCTCACCGTTCTGAGAGAACTCCATGAGAAGAAGCGCAGCCGTACTGTGCGGTGCGACCGTCGTCCTGGCCGGGACCCTCACCGCCGCTCCCGCCAGCGCCGAGGCGCCGCACTCCGCGACCACCGCCCAGGCCGCGAAGGTCACTTGGAAGAAGTGCGCCACGGACGACTCCCCGACGATGCAGTGCGCGTCGGTGAAGGTGCCGCTCGACTACGCGAAGCCGCAGGGGAAGCAGATCACGCTGGCGCTCTCCCGCGTGCCGCACACCGCCTCGACGTACCAGGGCCCGCTGCTGGTCAACCCCGGCGGCCCCGGCGGCAGCGGTCTGTCGCTGGCCGGTTTCGTCGCCTCCTCCCTGCCCAAGGAGGTCGCGGCCCAGTACGACGTCATCGGCTTCGACCCCCGCGGCGTGGGCGAGAGCAAGCCCGCCCTGGACTGCAAGCCGGGCCACTTCGACCCGGTGCGCCCCGACTCCGTGCCCAGCACGCCCGCGATCGAGAAGGCCAACCTCGCCCGCGCCAAGGCGTTCGCCCAGGCCTGCGGCACCAAGTACAAGGACGTCCTGCCGTACATCAACACGGTCAGCGCCGTGAAGGACATGGACTCCATCCGCAAGGCCCTCGGCGCGAAGAAGATCAACTACTTCGGCTACTCGTACGGCACCTACCTCGGCGCGGTCTACGCCAAGCTGTACCCCGAGCGGGTGCGGCGCCTGGTGCTGGACTCCATCGTCGACCCGACCGGGGTCTGGTACGACGCCAACATCAAGCAGGACTACGCCTTCGACAAGCGCCACAAGGCGCTGATGGCCTGGATAGCCAAGTACGACTCCACGTACAAGCTCGGCACCGATCCGAAGAAGATCGAGGCCAAGTGGTACGCCATGCGGGCGGCCCTCGCCAAGAAGCCGGCCGGCGGCAAGGTGGGCGCCTCCGAACTGGAGGACATCTTCATACCCGGCGGCTACAACAACGCCTACTGGCCCACCCTGGCCCAGACGTTCGCGGCCTACGTCAACAAGAAGGACACCGCCGCGCTGGTCAAGGCGTACGACGACATCGCGGCCATCGACGCCTCCGGCGACAACGGCTACAGCGTCTACACCTCCGTGCAGTGCCGTGACGCCTCCTGGCCGCGCGACTGGAAGCAGTGGCGCAAGGACAACTGGGCCGTGTACGAGAAGGCCCCGTTCATGGCCTGGAACAACGCCTGGTACAACGCACCGTGCGCGTTCTGGCCGACGAAGACGCTGAAGCCGGTGAACGTCGCCAACTCCAAGCTCCCGCCGGTCCTGCTGTTCCAGGCGACGGACGACGCGGCCACCCCGTACCAGGGCGGCGTCACCATGCACCGTCTGCTGAAGGGCTCCAGCCTGGTCGTCGAGCAGGGCGGCGGCAACCACGGCATCTCGCTGGGCGGCAACGCCTGCCTCGACAAGCACCTGGCGACCTACCTCACCAACGGCAAGGTGCCGCACGGCAGCGGCACGGCCGACGCCGTCTGCAAGAAGCTGGCCGACCCGAAGCCGCAGTCCGCTGCGGCGAAGACCCCGAGCAAGGCCGAGTCGGCCGTCTCGACGGCGGGCAAGACCCTGAGCGCGATCCTGGGCTACGGCGGCTGAGCGAGCCTGCCCGAGCACGAGTGAGGGCGCCTCGCGGAACTCCGCGGGGCGCCCTCAGTCACGTACGGGAAGTCACGTACGGGAGAAGGTCAGAGCTTCTCGATCACGTAGTCGACGCACTTCGTGAGGGCCTCGACGTCCGCCGGGTCGATCGCCGGGAACATCGCGACGCGCAGCTGGTTGCGGCCGAGCTTGCGGTAGGGCTCGGTGTCGACGATGCCGTTGGCGCGCAGGACCTTGGCGACGGCGGCGGCGTCGACGTCGTCGGTGAAGTCGATCGTGCCGATGACCTGGGAGCGCTTGGCCGGGTCGGTGACGAACGGGTTCGCGTACTTGACGTCCTCGGCCCAGCCGTACAGCGTGCGCGCGGACGTGGCCGTGCGGCGCACCGACCAGTCCAGGCCGCCCTGGCCGTTGATCCACTCCAGCTGGTCGTTGAGGAGGAACAGCGTGGCGAGGGCCGGGGTGTTGTACGTCTGGTTCTTGCGGGAGTTGTCGATCGCCGTGGGCAGCGAGAAGAACTCCGGGACGTGCCGGCCGGAGGCGTGGATACGCTCGGCGCGCTCGATCGCCGCCGGGGAGAAGACACCGATCCACAGGCCGCCGTCGGAGGCGAAGGACTTCTGCGGGGCGAAGTAGTAGACGTCCGTCTCGGCGATGTCGACGGGCAGGCCGCCGGCGCCGGAGGTGGCGTCGACCAGGACGAGGGAACCCTCGTCGGCGCCCTCCACCCGCTTGATCGGGGCGGCGACACCCGTGGAGGTCTCGTTGTGCGTGAACGCGTACACGTCGACGCCCGCCGCGGCCTCCGGCTCCGGGTGGGTGCCGGGGTCCGAGGTGATGACGTCCGGCTCGGCGAGCCACGGCGCGAGCTTGGACGCCTTGGCGAACTTGGAGGAGAACTCGCCGAAGGTGAGGTGCTGCGACTTGTTCTCGATCAGGCCGTGCGTCGCGATGTCCCAGAACGCGGTGGAGCCGCCGTTGCCGAGCACCACCTCGTAGCCGTCGGGGAGCTGGAACAGCTCACGGACGCCCTCGCGCACCTTGCCGACCAGGTTCTTGACCGGGGCCTGCCGGTGGGAGGTGCCGAGGAGGGAGGTACCGGTCGCGGCCAGCGCGTCCAGCGCTTCCGTCCGCACCTTGGAGGGGCCCGCGCCGAAACGTCCGTCGGCGGGCTTGATGTCAGCGGGAATCTGGATCTCAGCCACGCTCTGGAGGTTAGCCGGTGAGGAAACCTGGGCGAAACGTGGTCCGTCGGGTGAGACGGGGTTCGTCTCGGCGTGAGACTGCTTTGCTGGACGTATGACGGATCTTGAGGTCGAGCTGCGCGGGGCCGTCGGGGGTGACGTCCGTTTCGACGTCACCTCCAGGGCGCTGGTCACCATGGACGCCTCCAACTACCGCCGCGTCCCGCTGGGCGTCGTCGCCCCACGCGACACCGATGACGTGGCGGCCGTGCTGGAGGTGTGCCGGGCCCACGGCGTGCCGGTGGTGGCGCGGGGCGGGGGAACGTCCATCGCCGGGCAGGCGACGGGAACGGGCGTGGTGCTGGATTTCACCCGGCACATGAACCGGCTGGTGTCGCTGGATCCCGAGGCGCGGACGGCCGTCGTGCAGCCGGGGCTGGTGCTCGACCGGCTCCAGGAGGCCGGCGCACCGCACGGTCTGCGGTTCGGCCCGGATCCGTCCACGCACAGCCGGTGCACGCTCGGCGGCATGATCGGCAACAACTCGTGCGGCTCCCACTCGGTGGCGTGGGGGACCACCGCGGACAGCGTGCGCGAACTGGACGTGGTCACCGCGCGCGGGGAGCGGCTGCGACTCGGGCAGGACTGGTCCGGGGCGCCCGACGGGCTGCGGGCCCTGGTGGACGGCGACCTCGCCCGGTTGCGCACGGGCTTCCCGGAGCTGCCCCGCCGTATCTCCGGATACGCGCTGGACGCCCTGCTGCCCGAGCACGGCGCCGACGTGGCCCGCTCCTTCTGCGGCTCCGAGGGCACCCTGGGCGTGCTGACGGAGGCGGTCGTACGACTGGTCGAGGCGCCCCGCGCGCGTGCGCTGGCCGTGCTGGGCTACGCCGACGAGAGCGCGGCCGCGGAGGCCGCCGCCGGGCTGCTGCCATTGAGGCCGCTGACGGTGGAGGGCATGTCGGCGGACCTGGTGCCGTCCGCGGCGGCCCTGCCCAAGGGCGCGGCCTGGCTCTTCGTGGAGACCGGCGGAGAGTCGGCGGCTGAGGCACGCGCGCGTGCCGAGGCGATCGTGCGGGCGGCCGATGTCGTGGACGCCCTGGTGGTCACCGACCCGGCGGGGCAGCGTGCGCTGTGGCGGATCCGGGAGGACGCGAGCGGCACGGCGACCCGGATGCCGGACGGGTCGGAGGCGTGGCCGGGGTGGGAGGACTGCGCGGTGCCGCCCGCCCGGCTCGGGGCGTATCTGCGGGACTTCCGGGGGCTGCTCACCGAACACGGGCTGCGCGGCACGCCGTACGGGCACTTCGGGGACGGCTGCATCCACGTCCGGATCGACTTCGACCTGCTGACCGAGCCCGGAGTCGCCCGTTTCCGCCGCTTCTCGGAGGAGCTCGCGGAGCTGGTGGTGGCGCACGGCGGGTCGCTGTCCGGGGAGCACGGGGACGGGCAGGCGCGGGCGGAGCTGCTGCCGAGGATGTACGGCCAGGAGATGGTGGACCTCTTCGAGCGGGCGAAGGGCGTATGGGACCCCGACGACCTGCTCAACCCCGGCATGCTCGTACGCCCCGCACCCCTCGACTCCAACCTCCGCTTCTCCGTCCTGCCCCGCGAACCGGTCGACGTCGCCTTCGGCTACCCCTTGGACCGCGGCGACTTCTCGGCGGCGGTACGGCGCTGCGTCGGCGTCGCCAAGTGCCGTACGACGTCGGTGTCCGGCTCCTCCGTGATGTGCCCGTCCTTCCGGGCGACCGGCGCGGAGGAGCACTCCACACGCGGGCGGGCCCGGCTGCTGCACGAGATGCTCGCGGGCGAGGTCGTGACGGACGGCTGGCGCTCGACCGAGGTACGGGACGCGCTGGACCTGTGCCTGTCCTGCAAGGGCTGCCGCTCGGACTGCCCGGTCGAGGTCGACATGGCCACGTACAAGGCGGAGTTCCTCCACCACCACTACGCGGGGCGACGCCGACCGGCCGCGCACTACTCGATGGGGCGGCTTCCGGTGTGGCTCCGGGCCGTGTCCCGTACGCGCACGGCGTGGCTGGTCAACGCGCTCTCCGCGGTACGGCCCCTCGCATGGGCGGCGAAACGGCTGGGCGGGATCGCACCCGAACGGGAGATTCCGCGGGTGGCGAGGCGGACGTTCACCCGGTGGTGGGAGCGGCGGCGGGGCGAGGCGGCCGTCGGTTCGGGCACCCTGGTCATCCTGTGGCCCGACACCTTCACCGAGCACCTCTCGCCCTCCGTCGGGCAGGCCGCCGTGCGGGTGCTGGAGGCGGCCGGGCTGCGGGTGGGGCTGCCGCCGACGCTGCGGCTGGTGACATCGCCGGTGGGTGACGGGCGGACGGTCGCGATGGATCCGCTGTCGGTGCTGCGCGGCCGGGGCCGGGTCTGCTGCGGGCTGACGTATATGTCGACGGGCCAGCTGGACCGCGCCCGGGCGGTCATGCGCCGCACGCTCGACCTGATGGAACCCGTGCTGGAGACCGACGCCCCGGTCGTGGTCCTGGAGCCGAGCTGCGCCGCGGCCCTGCGCACCGACGTCCCCGAGCTGCTGCACGACGACCCGCGCGCGGCCCGCCTCGCCGCCAAGGTCCTCACCTTCGCGGAGACCCTGGAACGCCATGCCCCCCACTGGACGCCGCCGCGCGTGGACCGCCCGGTGGCCGGCCAGACCCACTGCCACCAGCACGCGGTGCTGGGCGACGCCGCCGACCGCCGGCTGCGTGCGGCGGCCGGGCTCTCCGGCGAACTGAGCGGCGGCTGCTGCGGCCTCGCGGGCAACTTCGGCTTCGAGAAGGGCCACTACGAGGTGTCCACGTCCTGCGCGGAGGAACACCTCCTGCCGTCGGTACGGAACGCCCCGGACGGCACGGTGGTCCTGGCGGACGGCTTCTCCTGCCGCACACAGCTGGAACAGCTGGCGGGGGTGCGGGGGAGGCATCTGGCGGAGGTCCTGGCGGCGGCCTTGGACGGGGCGGGCGACGATGCCGCCGGGGGAGGGTTCGAACCGGAGGACGAGGGGTGAAGCGGGGGTTGCTTGAGGCGTTGGCGGGGGTTGCTTGAGGCGTTCGGGCCACGCGACGGACGGACCCGAGTGTCTGAGCCGGAGGAGGGCCGGGCCCGCTCCTAGGCTCGCGTGGTCAGCCACTCGAAGGAGCCCGCGTATGAGCATCCGCGTCAGACCGATCACCCGCGACGAACACCTCGCGTTCGTCGCGGCCCGCCCCTCCGCCAGCCACACCCAGGTCCCGTCCTGGGGCGAGGTGAAGCCCGACTGGCGGGCGGAGAGCCTGGGTTGGTTCGACGCGGTCGGGCGGCTCGTCGGCGCGGGGCTCGTACTGCTGCGCCCGCTGCCGGGACCGCGACTGCCCGGGCTGCGGAGATACCTCGCGTATCTGCCCGAGGGCCCGCTCGTCGACTGGCACGAGCCCGGTCTGGAACGGCTGCTGGAGCCGATGCTCGCGCACCTGGGACGGCGGGGCGCCTTCGCGGTGCGGATGGGCCCGCCGGTCGCGGTGCGCCGCTGGAGCGCCGAGGCGGTCAAGGCGGGCATCGCGGACCCGGCCGCCGGGCGGCTGAACGACGTGCGGGCGACGTCGTACGACCCGCGGGCCGGCCGGATCGCGGGCGATCTGCGCCGCATGGGCTGGCGGCAGACCGAGGCCGGCGGCGAGGGCGGCTTCGCCGCGGGGCAGCCCCGGTACGTCTTCCAGGTGCCGTTCGCCGGCCGGTCACTGGACGACATCCACAGCGGCCTGAACCAGCAGTGGCGGCGCAACATCAAGAAGGCCGAGAAGGCCGGCGTGAAGGTCGTACGCGGCGACATCGAGGATCTGCCGGCCTTCCACGAGCTGTACGGCGAGACCGCCGAGCGGGATCGGTTCGTCCCGCGCCCGCTGTCCTACTTCCAGGGCATGTGGAGGGCGCTCACCGCCGAGCACCCGGACCGTATGCGGCTCTACCTCGCCTACCACGACGGCGAGGTGCTCGCCGCCGCGACGATGCTGACCGTCGGCGACCACGTCTGGTACTCCTACGGCGCCTCCACCAGCCGCCGGCGCGAGGTCCAGCCGAGCAGCGCCGTGCAGTGGCGCATGATGACCGACGCCCACGCACTCGGCGCCGCCGTCTACGACCTGCGCGGCATCACCGACACCCTGGAGGAGTCCAGCGACCTGCTGGGCCTGCTCCGCTTCAAGGTGGGCACCGGCGGCGAGGCCGTCGAGTACCTCGGCGAGTGGGAGTACCCCCTCAACCGGCTGCTGTACAAGGCGTTCGGCCTCTACCTCTCCCGGCGCTGACGTCCCGGCGCCGGCGTCTCAGAGCCCGAGACAGAGGCAAAAGGGCTTCACGCACCTGACTGAGTCCATTACTCTGGACTGGCAAGTACATCGGGATGTACGCGGAGTGCAGGCCGGTGTACGCACAGCCCGCACCCGGAGCCCGACCAGCACAGGACCGCCCGTGACCACCCCCGCCAGCGCCACCAACGCCACCACGCCGCAGCCCGCGACGGCCGCCACGCCCTCCCCGGCCGGCGGCCCCGGAGGCCCAGGCGGCGCCGGCCGTCTCGGATCCCTCGGGCCCGTGGGTCTGGTGCTCGCGGGTGGCATCTCCGTGCAGTTCGGCGGCGCCCTGGCGGTGACCCTGATGCCGAGGGCGGGCGCCCTCGGGGTGGTGGCGCTGCGCCTGCTCGTGGCGGCGGTCGTCCTGCTGCTGGTCTGCCGTCCGCGACTGCGCGGCCACTCGCGCACCGACTGGGGCACGGTCGTCGTCTTCGGCATCACCATGGCCGCGATGAACGGCCTCTTCTACCAGGCGGTCGCCCGCATCCCGCTGGGCCCCGCGGTCACGCTGGAGGTCCTCGGCCCGCTCGCCCTCTCGGTCCTGGCATCCCGCCGCGCGATCAACTTCGTCTGGGCGGCCCTCGCCCTCGCCGGTGTCTTCCTCCTCGGCGGCGGAGGCTTCAGCAGCCTCGACCCCGCCGGAGCGGCCTTCGCCCTGAGCGCCGGCGCCATGTGGGCGGCATACATCGTCTTCAGCGCCCGTACGGGCCGCCGCTTCCCGCAGGCGGACGGGCTGGCCCTGGCGATGGTGGTCGGCGCGGTGCTGTTCCTGCCCCTGGGCATCGCCGAGTCGGGTACGAAGCTGCTGGACCCGGTGACGCTGGGGCTGGGCGCGGCGGTGGCCCTGCTCTCCTCGGTCCTGCCCTACACCCTCGAACTCCTCGCCCTGCGCCGCCTGCCGGCCTCCACCTTCGCGATCCTGATGAGCCTGGAGCCGGCCATCGCCGCGACGGCCGGCTTCCTCATCCTCGACCAGGCCCTCTCCGCCATGGAGGCCGCCGCGATCGCCCTCGTCGTCGCGGCGAGCATGGGGGCGGTGCGCACGCAGGTGGGCCGGGGCCGCCGCGGGCGCGAGAAGACGGCGGCGCTGGAGAGCACGGGGCTGGAGGGCTAGAGGCCTTCTGGCTCATCGGCTGTCTCACCGCAAGCCCATCGAAGATTCGCGGCGGTGTGGAGGGTTTCGGGGTGGTCGGGTCCGAGGACGCGTCGTTGTGTCTCCAGGGTGGTGCGGTAGAGGTCGAGGGCGGCCTCCGAGCCCTCGATGTCGCTGATGGCGTTGGCGAGGTTGCTTGCGGTGCGGAGGGTGTCGGGGTGGTCGGATCCGAGGACGCGTCGTTGTGTCTCCAGGGTGGTGCGGTAGAGGTCGAGGGCGGCCTCCGAGCCCTCGATGTCGCTGATGGCGTTGGCGAGATTGTTCTCGGTGCGGAGGGTGTCGGGGTGGTCGGATCCGAGGACGCGTCGTTGTGTCTCCAGGGTGGCGCGGTAGAGGTCGAGGGCCGCTTGCGCGCCCTCTACGGCGCTGATGACGACGGCGAGATTGTTGGCGGAGTTCAAGGTGTCGGGATGCTCGGTACCAAGGACGCGCTGCTGGGCCCTGTGCGCTTCGGTCATCACGTCGCGTGCTTCCGTGCCGTCCCTGTCGTAGAGGACGATGCCCACCAGGGATCGGGCTTTGAGGGTGGTCGGGTGGTCGTCGCCCAAGAGGTCGCTGCAGTCCTTGTGGAGGTCGCGGGCCTGGCGCACGCCTTCGTCGGGCGGTGATACCCGCCAGCCGCTGAACACCGTGTAGGTGCGCAGTTCCAGGACGACGGGGTGGGTGCGATCGAAGTGCTCTCCCACGTCCTCGGACAGCTTGGTGAGCAGCGCGTACGCCCTGAGCGGATCCCCCGCTCTTCCGGTGAGGTAGGAGTGGCTGATGCGGGCGTGCAGGGTGACAAGGTGGTGAGGGCCGAAGGCGTGGCTGATGTCGGGGAGGAGTTGCTCCAGCTGGTCGCGCGCTTCCTCAAGCTGGCCGGACGTGCCGAGTGCTTGTGTGCGTCCGAGCCGGGCCAGGATGAGGAACCGTTCGTCGGGTGGCGGGGGAGTCGTTCTGGCGAGAGCGGCGTAGGCGCGTCGGCTCTCCACCATCCGCCCGTTGCGGTGCTGCCAGGCCGCGTGCCGCAGGCGGGCCAGGAGGGTCAGGGCGTGGTCGGCCCCCAAGTAGCGCAGGCAGTCCCGTTGGAGGGTGTCGGCCATGTCCAGGGCTGTGCGGATGTCGCCGGCCTGCCCCACCCAGTAGCTGTGGGCATGCCGAGCCGCCAGGGTCGCCGGATGCCCCTCTCCCAGAGCCGCGGTCGTGCGCGTGACCAGCTTCTCGGCGAGGTCTGACGCTTCCCGGGGGAAGCCGAGCTCCCCGGTTGTCGTGACGTTGTCGGCGAGTCTGTCGAGGTGGGGGTGGTCTGCGGCCCAGACCGCGAACTCGGCTGACACCTCCGGTGAGAGAACCACCGTCCCGGCGCCGTCCCACCCGCCCAGCATCCCGACCCCGCGCGGCTGCACCTTGGGGGGAGCCGGCTCGTGCTCCCGCCTCTGCCGTGACACGTCCAGGGCTGTCCACCGGCGCTCCCACCGGGGCAAGTCCCGCTGCGCGGCGCTGAGAGAGCTGGTCCGGGAGTGGGCGTCCGCGTAGTCGATCAGCGCGACGATGAACGCCTCCACCTGGTCCCAATTCCCGTTGCCGACGCGGCCCTTGCTCGCACGGACGTAGCCGTGTGCCGTCGACCGTGCCACTCCGGACCGTTCCGCTACCGCAGTCCAGATCGGCCTGCCCGCGGCCTCGTGCAGTGCTTCCAGGTCCTTGCGGAACCTCTCCCACGAATCGATCGGCTCCTCCTGCGGCATGCGCCTCCCCCTCCCGCCTGATGCCCAGCCCTGGGGCATGCTCCATACCCCGTCCGGGCGCGTCCGAGCCGTCCGGGACGTCGGCCCCGGCCCGGATGCCCTTGGCGGGAGGGACGGACGCACGGGATGTCCGGGTTCCCGGCCGTCCGAACTCGGACGCGGAGCAATGGCACTATGACCTCCAACGAAGCGCACCGCGACAGTTCCGATCGCTCCGAGGACCGCATCGATCAGCCGCGGTCCCGCCAGGGCCGGAGCCGGGAGAAGATCGTCACCCACGCCCGACGCTGGGGACCCGCCCTCTACACCCTCATCCGGATCATCTGGCAGATCGTCGGCGACGATCACCCCGGTCAGCTGTAGCCGCTCGCTTCAGTGCGGGGCCCGGCCACAGGTCGGGCTCGGCTCGGGCACGGGCGAGGGTTCTTCGTCAGAGTCAGCCAGGGTGAAAGCCGTTGCGATCGAGTGCTGCCCTGATCCGGCCGAGCCACTCCGCACCCAGCCGGCGCCCGTCCGGGAGCTGGTCGTCTCGGTCCCAGCGCCACGTCGTGATCACGGCCAGCACGAGGATCCGGCACTGGCGCAGCAACTCCTTGTCGACCCCCGGATAATGCTCGCCGACCTCCTCGGGCGCATGCGCGAGGTCCCATTCGACGGGCCCGCGGCAGCACGTCTCAAGGTCGATGAACAGCAACCCGTTCCCCGTGCTGAGCAGATTCCCCGGATGCGGCTCGCCGTGCAGCAACTGCTCGGCGCCGCCGCGCTCGCCGATCACGCGCCTCATGCGCCGCAACGTGTCGCCGAGCAGCTCCCGGTCCGCGTCGGCGAGGTCCGGAGTGCGGTCGCGGTTCGCCACGAGCCGTTGGGCCTGCTCGACCCGGTCCGTGAAGTGCTGCGTCGGGACGTCGAGTTCGCGCATGCCTGCATGCAGCCGCGCGAGCGCGTGGGCGTAGTCGGCCGGTGAGACCTCGCCCGGCGTCGCGGGTTCGTAGTAGGTCCACAGCGTGATGACGAAGCCGTCCCGCTCATACGGCCGTGGCTCCACCCGCGGCGCGAGAGCGGCCACCGGGCACCCGGCGTCGGCCAGCCGCTGAGCCAGCTCGACTTCGAACTGGGCGACCTGATCCCCGACCGGTGCCACCCGGGCCAGGACGTCACAGGGCAGCAGGCGCAGGGTGAGTTTGTTCGAGTCATGAAGGACGATCACGTCGTCGGCCGGCAGGCCGAGTGACGAGGCGATCGACATGGCCGCGGCCATCGCACGCCGGGCTTCTGACGCCTGCATGGTCGCTTGCTCCTTCTCCTCTGGGCGTGACCCCATCCCCCCGGCTCACGCCACCGCCGACCGCGCGACGCGGAACCCCACGTCGTCGATCCTGAACGTCGGATGGCTACGGCGCCGCACCGAGACCCGGCAGCTCCAGTGCTCGTCCGACCAGCCGCCGCCCTTCAACACCCGGTACGTCCCGTAGACCTCGGCGTCGTAGAGATCCCAGCACCAGTCCCAGACGTTGCCCAGCATGTCGTACAGGCCCCACGCGTTGGCCTGCTTGCCACCCACGGAGTGGATCCGCTCGCCCGAGTTCCCCCGATACCAGGCGACCTCGTCCAGTCGGCCGTAACGCGGCCCGGCACTGCCGGCCCGGCAGGCGTACTCCCACTCGGCCTCGGTCGGCAGCCGGTAGCCGTCGGCGGAGGCGTCCCACTCGACGCCCTCGTCCTCGCCGCGCAGGCGGTACGCGGGCGTCAGCCCCTCACCACGGGACAGGCCGTTGCAGAAGCGGACCGCGTCCCACCACGACACTCCCTCGACCGGCAGCCGCTCCCCCCGAGCAGTACTCGGCCGTTCACCGGTGACCTGGGCGTACCGCTCCTGGGTGACGGGGAACGCCCCCATCCGGAACGCCGCGACATCAACTGTCCAGTCGCGCCGCGTCCGCCGGTCGGACAGCGTCACCGCCCCGGCCGGGACGACGACCATCTCGCTCTCCACGCTTACGCCAACTCCCATGCGGGGGGACCCTATCCGCAGATCACTGCTGCCTTACCGACGGCTCTCCCGCTGCGGCGCGCTTCGCGCCACTCCTCGTACAGCCGCTCGGCGGCGCGGCATTCCGAGGGAGCCGAGGGGCGGCCACGCCTGGCAGCGGGGCGGGTGGTACAGCAGGCGTACGTATGCGGCCAGTTCTCGGTCTTCCCTGTGCACGACGACTCGCCGGTCCCTCCGGGCCTCGTAGTGGTTGCACAAGGACAGGAGGGAGCGGGCCAGGCCTTGGGCGTAGGCGAGGCCGTCCCGGTGCTTGAGCCGCGCCCGGTCGCGGAGTCTCAGTCGCGCCTCGCCGATGCGGTAGATCGTGCAGCCGCGCGGACGTCGTCCATGGGCAGCGGGCGGGTGAGTTCCTCGACCGCGGGCGTGAGCAGCTCGATGTGCTCGCGCAGCCGGTGAACGAACGCGGACAGTTCCTCGTCCGAGGGTGTCCCGGCGTCGGAGGCCAGGAGGCGATGCGCTGCCGCGCGCATCGCCACAGTGTCCGGCGGCAGCGGAATGCCCGTGACGAGCGCGGTCACGAACCGCCCTCCTCGTCACCGGACCGGCAGCCGCCCGCCGGCACGAGCGCCAGGACATCCGCGGCCTTGCACAGACACCCCGGGCGACTCATCGGAACGGACCAGTACGAGGCCCGCCGTGGCTCGGCCAACTCCGTGCGGTGGACGCGGGGCACACCAAGGAAGGTGCCTTCCGTCAAGCACTCGGCGAGCGGGGTCGGCCACTCCTTTGCCGTGCCGGGCGGTACCAGCGCGTAGTAGCGGCCGAAACCCGGGTCGTGGATGACGGGGTCGTTGAGGAATCGGTTCAACCGGGCCGCCATGACGGACGGTTCATCACTCCCTGTGGCGGCGTGCACGAAGCCTTCCGGGATGCGCACGGCGTCGAAGAGCTGACCGAGGGGGACCATCGCGAGCTGCGCGGCACTGTCCCACTCATCACGCACCGCGGTCGGCGAAGGGTGGGCCGAGGCCAACCATGCCGAGACCGGCTCGGATGTGGGTGGGACGGACAGACCGGTCGGAACCGGCCCGGGAATCGCAGCCTTCTGCATGTCGATGCTCCTTCGCAGCGATCTCGCGTCACTACGAAGAGACTGGACCGGTGGACCGGTCCAGTCAAGCAGAATGTCAGTTCGTGTCCGTCGTCAGTTCGCTTACGCCATCGGGTAGTTGTCGACCTGCTCGAACACGTGCGAAGCCGTGACGCCTTCTTCGCACACCAGCGGCCGGCGATCGTCGTCGAACGCCGTATGCAGTACGACCGCCACCGCCGTCGGCCGCTCCACCGCCAGCAGCTCGGCCTCGTCGTCCGTGGCGAGCCGTACCGTCGTGCTGTCCGTGCCCTCAACCGGTGAGCGGCCCGTCTCGCGCCTCACGTAGTGCGTGGTTCCCTCGGTGATCGGCCCCTTCAGTGCCAGCCGAGGCGCGGCGTCCGCCACCGACGGCGGGAACCAGGCCGTCACCAGGCTGTGCGGGGAACCGTCGTCCAGCAGTACCAGCCGGACGCGTCGCAGCGCCGTCTCGCCCGGCCGCAGTCCCAAGGCGTCCGCCACATGTGCGGGAGGCGCGGCACGGTCCGGCACACCGAGGCGCCGGTAGGGTGCGCCGCCGGACACCCGACTGGATCCCGCGCGGCGGCCGCCGGCGGGCCGCGCGACGGGAGTCTCGACGACGGTGAAGCCGGAACCCTGACGGGCGACCACCAGACCGTCGTTGCGCAGGACGTCGTACGCCTTGACGACGGTGGCACGGGACACGTCCCACTGTTCGGCGAGGTCGCGGCCGGAAGGCAGCAGATCACCGGCACCGAACTCGCCGTTGGCGATGCGCGTGCGCAGATCGTCGGCGATCTGCTCGTACTTCAGCAGCGGCATGGGGCGCACTTCCGATCACTGGACTGGTCCACCGGCGAGCCACCACAATGCCCGCATGACGAGCCCTGAGACAGCCCCGGAGATCGTGAGGTTCTACACGGAGACCATCGACGAGGCGGACCGGCTCACCACGACAGCCGACGGCCGCCTGGAGATGGTACGCACGCAGGAACTGCTGCGACGGCACCTCCCCTCAGCCCCGGCCCGGATCCTCGACATCGGAGGCGGCCCGGGGGCCCACGCCCGGTGGCTCGTCCAGGACGGCTACGACCTTCATCTGGTGGACCCGATCCCACGCCACCTCGAACAGGCCCGGCAGACCGGCGCCGGCGTCGAACTCGGAGACGCCCGCCGGCTCACGGCCGAGGATGCCTCGTACGACGTCGTGCTCCTGCTGGGCCCTCTCTACCACCTGCTCGAACGCGCGGACCGCGACCAGGCGCTGGCCGAGGCCCACCGCGTTCTCAAGCCGGGCGGTCTTCTCGCGGCGGCCGGTATCAACCGCTACGCGTCGTTGTTCGAGCACGCCGCCTTCGCGCACCTGCACAAGGAGCCCATGCGGCAGAGCATCACCGGCATCCTGGCCACGCAGATCCATGACGGGAAGAAGGCCTTCACCGCCGCTTACTTCCACAGCGGCGAGCAGTTGCGTGACGAGGTGGCGGAGGCCGGCTTCGACGGCGCCGAGGTGTACGGAATCGAAGGTCCGGCCTGGTCCATGCTCGCGGCGGCCGAGCGCAACACCGGCCAGCCGTTCAGCGATACGGCCCTGTTCGAGTCGGCGTTGACCGCCGCACGCATGGCCGAGCCCTACCCGGAGCTGCTGGCGGCGAGTTCCCATCTGCTCGCGATCGCCCGCCGACAAGCGAAATAACGCCGCGGGCGACGCAGTTGCCTCGTTCATGACTCAACGCCCTGCTCCCCGCCCCCTCTCCGACGAAGCCCTCTCCGACCTCCTCGGCAAGCAGCAGTTCGGCACGCTCGCCAGCGTCAAGCGTGATGGCAGGCCCCACCTGACCACGATGGTCTACAGCTGGGACCCCGAGGCTCGGATCGTGCGGTTCTCGACGACGGCCGAGCGGATCAAGGTCAAGCATCTGAGACGCGACCCGCGTGCGGCGCTGCATGTGCAGGGCGGGGACGTGTGGTCGTTCGCCGTCGCGGAGGGCGAGGCCGAGGTCTCCGGGGTCACTGCCGTTCCCGGTGACGCGGTCGGGCGGGAGCTGCTCGGGATGATCCCGCGGGGCGCGGAGCCGGAGGACGAGGAGGCGTTCCTGGAGGAGTTGGTGGCCGAACGCCGGGTCGTCGTCCGGCTGAGGGTGGACCGGCTGTACGGGACGGCGCTCGACATCGACGGATAGGCCCCGACCGGGGACGCGTCCGGCCACCCTCCTTTTTTCATGCAAGCATGCTTGATTGTTTCTGACCCCCCTGCCATGCTCCACAGCACGCCGCACGACTCCGCACCACCCCGCACACCGCCGTGCCCCAGGGAGCGCCCGTGTCCGATCCGACATCCGTGATCGACGACCTGCGCGAGGAGAGCGAGGAACTCGACCGTCTCGTGGCCGGGCTGAGCACGCCCCGCTGGGCGCTCGCCACCCCCGCGCCCGGCTGGACCGTCGCCCACCAGGTCGCCCACCTCGCCTGGACCGACCGTTCGTCCCTGCTCGCCGTCACGGACGCCGACGGCTTCCGCGCCCTGGTCGAGAAGGCCCTCGCGGCCCCGGGCTCCTTCGTCGACGAGGGCGCCGAGGAGGGGGCAGCGCTCCCGCCCGCCGAACTGCTCGCACGGTGGCGTGAGGGGCGTACGGCGCTGGAGAAGGCGCTGCGGGCCGCCCCGCCCAAGGCGCGCTTCCCCTGGTACGGCCCGCCCATGTCGGCCGCCTCCATGGCGACGGCCCGTCTTATGGAGACCTGGGCCCACGGCCAGGACGTGGCCGACGCCCTGGGTGTGGTGCGCCCACCCACCGACCGGCTGCGGCATGTGGCCTGGCTCGGGGTGCGGACCCGGGACTTCGCCTACGGGGCGCACGGGCTGACCCCGCCGGCCGACCCCTTCCGCGTCGAACTGCGCGCACCGTCCGGCGACGTGTGGGCGTACGGCCCCGAGGACGCCCCGCAACGCGTCACCGGCCCCGCCCTCGACTTCTGCCTCCTGGTCACCCAGCGCGCCCACCGCGGCGACCTCGCCCTGCGCGCCGAAGGCCCCGACGCCGACCGCTGGCTCGACCTCGCCCAGGCCTTCGCGGGACCGCCGGGCAACGGCCGCATGCCGAAGCCGAAGGGGGAGGGGGAGCCCGGGTGACCTTGCGCATCGGCAACGCCTCCGGCTTCTACGGCGACCGCTTCGACGCCCTGCGCGAGATGCTCACCGGCGGCGAACTCGACGTCCTCACCGGTGACTACCTCGCCGAGCTGACGATGCTGATCCTCGGCCGTGACCGGCTGAAGGACCCGGCCGCCGGGTACGCCCGCACGTTCCTGCGGCAGTTGGAGGACTGCCTGGGGATCGCCCATGAGCGGGGCGTCAAGATCGTCACCAACGCCGGCGGGCTCAACCCGGCCGGACTCGCCGACGCCGTACGGCACTTGGCCGACCGGCTCGGCATCCCCGTCCGCGTCGCCCATGTCGAGGGCGACGACCTCACCGCCCGCCACCCCGGCAGCCTCGCCGCCCACGCCTACCTCGGCGGGTTCGGCATCGCGGCCTGTCTGCGGGAGGGCGCGGACCTCGTCGTCACCGGTCGGGTGACGGACGCGGCCCTCGTCACCGGGCCCGCCGCCGCCCACTTCGGGTGGAGGGAGACGGACTACGACCGGCTCGCGGGGGCCGTCGTCGCCGGGCACGTCCTGGAGTGCGGGGCGCAGGCCACCGGCGGCAACTACGCCTTCTTCCACGAGAGCGACGCCGACCTGAGACGCCCCGGCTTCCCGCTCGCCGAACTCCACGAGGACGGCGGCTGCGTCATCACCAAGCACCCCGGCACCGGCGGCTTCGTCGACGTCGGCACCGTCACCGCCCAGTTGCTGTACGAGACGGCCGGCGCCCGGTACGCGGGGCCCGACGTCACCACCCGGCTGGACACCGTACGGCTCGGCCAGGACGGGCCCGACCGGGTGCGGATCGACGGCGTGCGCGGAGAGGCGCCCCCGCCCACCCTCAAGGTCGGGCTCAACAAGCTCGGCGGCTTCCGCAACGAGGTCGTCTTCGTGCTCACCGGCCTCGACATCGAGGCCAAGGCAGCGCTGGTGCGGGAGCAGTTGGAACCGGCTCTCGGCAAGGTCGCCGACGTGCGCTGGGAGCTGGTCCGCACCGACCGGCCCGACGCCCCGAGCGAGGAGACGGCGAGCGCGCTGCTGCGGCTCGTCGTACGGGACCCGGACCAGCAGACCGTCGGGCGGGCGCTGAGCGGGGCGGCCGTGGAGCTGGCGCTCGCCAGTTACCCCGGCTTCCATGTGCTCGCGCCACCTGGAAAGGGCTCGCCGTACGGGGTCTTCGAGGATGTGTACGTGCCCCATAGGGCCGTCGACCATGTGGCCGTCCTCCATGACGGACGCCGCATCCCCGTGCCCCCGGCCCACGACACCGCCGTACTCGACGACGTACCGGAACCGCCCCTGCCGGAGCCGCCGGCCGCCGGCCCCACCCGGAACGCCCCCCTCGGCCTTGTCGCGGGCGCCCGCAGCGGCGACAAGGGCGGCAACGCCAACGTCGGGGTGTGGGCCCGCACGGACGACGCCTGGCGGTGGCTCGCGCACGAGCTGACGGCCGAACGATTCCAGCAGCTGATCCCCGAGAGCCGCGGCCTCGACGTCACCCGGCACCTCCTGCCCGGTCTCCGCGCCCTCAACTTCGTCGTCGAGGGCATCCTCGGCGCCGGCGTCGCCGACCAGCACCGCTTCGACCCGCAGGCCAAGGCCCTCGGCGAATGGCTGCGCTCCCGCCACCTGGACATACCGGAGGCCCTCCTGTGACCGTCCTGACCTCCGCGCTCGACCCGAACAGCCCCGACCACCGGGACAACCGCGAGGCGATGCTCGCCAAGCTCACCGAACTCGACGCCGAGCACGCCAAGGCCCTCGCGGGCGGCGGCGAGAAGTACGTGGCACGGCACCGGAAACGCGGCAAACTCCTCGCCCGCGAGCGCGTCGAGCTGCTCCTCGACCCCGACACCCCGTTCCTGGAGCTGTCCCCGCTGGCCGCCTGGGGCAGTGACCACACCGTCGGCGCGTCCCTCGTCACCGGCATCGGTGTCGTCGAGGGCGTGGAGTGCCTGATCACCGCCAACGACCCGACCGTGCGCGGGGGAGCGAGCAACCCCTGGTCGCTGAAGAAGGCCCTGCGCGCGAACGACATCGCCCTCGCCAACCGGCTGCCCTGCATCAGCCTGGTGGAGTCCGGCGGAGCCGATCTGCCGTCCCAGAAGGAGATCTTCATCCCCGGCGGCGCGATCTTCCGCGATCTGACACGGCTGTCGGCGGCCGGTATCCCGACCGTCGCCGTCGTCTTCGGCAACTCCACCGCCGGCGGCGCCTACATCCCCGGCATGTCCGACCACGTGATCATGGTCAAGGAGCGGGCCAAGGTGTTCCTCGGCGGCCCGCCGCTGGTGAAGATGGCCACGGGCGAGGAGAGCGACGACGAGTCCCTGGGCGGCGCCGAGATGCACGCGCGCGTGTCCGGCCTCGCCGACTACTTCGCCGTCGACGAGCCCGACGCGCTCCGCCAGGCCCGGCGCGTGGTCGCCCGTCTCAACCACCGCAAGGCGTACGACGATCCGGGTCCGGCCGAGCCCCCCAAGTACGCCGCCGACGAACTCCTCGGCATCGTCCCCGGCGACCTGAAGAGCCCCTTCGGCCCGCGCGAGGTCATCGCCCGCATCGTCGACGCCTCCGACTTCGACGAGTTCAAGCCGCTCTACGGCACGAGCCTGACCACCGGCTGGGCCACCCTGCACGGCTATCCCATCGGCATCCTCGCCAACGCCCAAGGGGTCCTCTTCAGCGCGGAGTCCCAGAAGGCCGCCCAGTTCATCCAGCTCGCCAACCAGCGCGACATCCCGCTGCTCTTCCTGCACAACACCACCGGCTACATGGTCGGCAAGGAGTACGAGCAGGGCGGCATCATCAAGCACGGCGCGATGATGATCAACGCGGTCAGCAACAGCCGCGTCCCCCATCTCTCCGTCCTGCTCGGCGCCTCCTACGGCGCCGGCCACTACGGCATGTGCGGCCGGGCCTACGACCCCCGCTTCCTCTTCGCCTGGCCCGGCGCCAAGTCGGCCGTCATGGGCCCGCAGCAGCTCGCGGGCGTGCTGTCGATCGTCGCCCGCCAGTCCGCCGCCGCCAAGGGACAGCCGTACGACGAGGAGGCGGACGCCGCCCTGCGCGCCATGGTGGAGCAGCAGATCGAGTCCGAGTCGCTGCCGATGTTCCTGTCCGGACGGCTGTACGACGACGGCGTCATCGACCCGCGCGACACCCGCACCGTCCTCGGCCTGTGCCTGTCCGCCATCCACACGGCCCCCTACGAGGGCGCACGCGGTGGCTTCGGCGTCTTCCGGATGTGAGGCAATGATTACTTCTGTTCTGGTGGCGAACCGGGGCGAGATCGCCTGCCGCGTCTTCCGCACCTGCCGTGAGCTGGGAATCCGCACCATCGCCGTCCACTCGGACGCGGACGAGGGCGCCCTCCACGCACGCGTGGCCGACGCGAGCGTACGACTTCCGGGGGAGGCGCCCGCCGACACCTATCTGCGCGGCGACCTCATCGTGAAGGCCGCCGTCGCGGCCGGCGCGGACGCCGTGCACCCCGGCTACGGCTTCCTCTCCGAGAACGCCGGCTTCGCCCGGGCCGTCCAGGACGCGGGCCTGCTCTGGATCGGCCCGCCCCCCGAGGCCATCGAGGCGATGGCGTCCAAGACCCGCGCCAAGCAGCTCATGGACATCCAGCCCCTCACCCACGTCACCGAAGCCGACCTGCCTGTGCTGGTGAAGGCGGCGGCGGGCGGCGGCGGACGCGGCATGCGCGTCGTACGACGACTCGCGGACCTGGACGCCGAACTGGCCTCCGCACGCGCCGAAGCCGCGAGCGCCTTCGGCGACGGCGAGGTCTTCGTCGAGCCGTACGTGGAGAACGGCCGCCATGTCGAGGTCCAGATCCTCGCCGACACCCACGGCACGGTCCTGCCGCTCGGCACCCGCGACTGCTCCCTCCAGCGCCGCCACCAGAAGGTCGTCGAGGAGGCCCCGGCACCCGGACTCCCCGAGGAACTCCGGCAGGAGCTGAGCACCCTCGCCGTACGGGCCGCCCGAGCCGTCGACTACGTGGGCGCCGGAACGGTCGAGTTCCTCGTCGCCGACGGCAGGGCGCACTTCCTGGAGATGAACACCCGCCTCCAGGTCGAACACCCCGTGACGGAGGCCGTGTTCGGCCTCGACCTGGTCGCCGAGCAGATCCGCGTCGCCGAAGGCCACCCCCTCGACGACGAGCCTCCACGCGCGCGTGGCCACGCCGTCGAGGCCCGCCTGTACGCCGAGGACCCCTCCCGCGACTGGACCCCGCAGACCGGCCCTCTGCACCGCCTGTCCGTGCCGGAAGGCGTCCGCCTGGACACCGGCTACACCGACGGCGACACGATCGGCGTCCACTACGACCCCATGCTCGCCAAGGTCGTGGCCCACGCCCCCACGCGCACGGAGGCCCTCCGCAAGCTCGCCTCCGCCCTGGAACGGACCGTGATCCACGGCCCCGTCACCAACCGCGACCTCCTGGTCGGCTCCCTGCGCCACCCCGAGTTCACCGCGGCCCGCATGGACACCGGCTTCTACGACCGCCACCTGCCCGACCTGACCACCCCCGCCCCCGACCCGCACGCCCCCCTCGCCGCGGCCCTCGCCGACGCCCACACCGGCCCCCGGTCCCGCTCCCGCTTCGGCGGCTGGCGCAACGTCCCCTCACAACCGCAGATCAAGCGCTATGCGATGGCGGGGGAGGAACACGAGGTCCACTACCGCCACACCCGCACGGGCCTGGAAGCGGACGGGGTGACCGTCGTACACGCCGACGCCCGCCTCGTCGTCCTCGAAGTGGACGGCGTACGGCGAAGGTTCGAGGTGTCCCGCTACGGCGACCACCTCTACGTCAACACCACCACCCTCACGCCCCTGCCCCGCTTCCCCGACCCCACGGCCCAGCACGCCCTCGGCTCCCTCCTGGCCCCCATGCCCGGCACGGTCGTCCGAGTGGCCGACGGCCTCACCGCGGGAACCCCCGTCAAGGCCGGTGAACCGATCCTCTGGCTCGAAGCGATGAAGATGCAGCACAAGATCACGGCCCCGACCACAGGAACGCTGAGCGAATTGCACGCCGTACCCGGACAACAGGTGGAGCCGGGCGCACTACTTGCGGTGGTGAAGGAGACCCCTTAGGGGCGCGGGGCCGCATCGAATTTGCGGCTCCGCCGCGTGCGCGCGACCAGCCACGACGAAGGAGTCACATGCCCACGATCGAAACCGATGAGCACAAGGCCCTCCGATCGGCCGTAGCGGCACTAGGCAAACGCCACGGCCGCACCTACGACCGAGAGGCACTCTGGTCCGAGGCAGGAAAACTCGGCTACCTCGGCGTCAACCTGCCGGAGGCCTACGGCGGCGGAGGCGGCGGAATCGCCGAACTCTCCCTCGTGCTCGAAGAACTGGGCGCCGCCGGCTGCCCGCTCCTGATGATGGTCGTCTCACCCGCCATCTGCGGCACGGTCATCGCCCGCTTCGGCACGGAAGAACAGAAGCGGCACTGGCTCCCGGCCTTCGCCGACGGCACCCGCACCATGGCCTTCGGCATCACCGAACCCGACGCCGGGTCCAATTCACACCGCATCACGACCACGGCTCACCGTGACGGAGCCGACTGGATCCTCACCGGCCGCAAGGTCTTCATCTCCGGCGTCGACATCGCGGACGCGACCCTCATCGTCGGCCGCACCGAGGACGCCCGCACCGGCAGCCTCAAGCCCTGCCTGTTCATCGTCCCGCGCGACACCCCCGGGTTCGAACGCCGCCCCATCGACATGGAACTCAACGCCGCCGAGAAGCAGTTCGAGCTGACCCTCGACGACGTACGGCTGCCCGCCGACGCCCTCGTCGGCGACGAGGACGCCGGCCTGCTGCAACTCTTCGCCGGCCTCAACCCCGAGCGCGTCATGACGGCCGCCTTCGCGATCGGCATGGGCCGCTACGCGCTCGCGCGGGCCATCGAGTACGCCCGCGACCGGCAGGTCTGGAAGACCCCCATCGGCGCCCACCAGGCCATCGCCCACCCCCTGGCCCAGGCGCACATCGAGCTCGAACTCGCCCACCTGATGACGCAGAAGGCCGCCCACCTGTACGACGTGGGCGACGACATGGGCGCCGGAG
Organism: Streptomyces sp. NPDC041940; assembly: GCF_055589465.1. Lineage (NCBI taxonomy): Bacteria > Bacillati > Actinomycetota > Actinomycetes > Kitasatosporales > Streptomycetaceae > Streptomyces > Streptomyces sp. NPDC041940. The sequence goes on along the minus strand of NZ_JBVJBP010000004.1, from coordinate 116,050 downwards.
AGGCCGCCAACATGGCGAAGTACGCCGCCGGGGAGGCCTGTGTGAAGGCCGTGGACCAGGCCGTGCACACCCTCGGCGGCAACGGCCTCACCCGCGAGTACGGCCTGGCGCAGCTGATAACGGCCGCGCGCGTGGCTCGTATCGCACCGGTGAGCCGGGAGATGATTCTGAACTACGTCTCCCACCAGACCCTGGGCCTGCCCAAGTCGTACTGAGGCGGCCGGCGACGGCCCGCGCGCGAGGAGGAACCATGTTCCGCAGCGAGTACGCAGACGTCCCGCCCGTCGACCTGCCCATCCACGACGCGGTCCTGGCCCGGGCCGCGGAGTTCGGCGGTATCCCCGCGCTGATCGACGGCACCGACGGCACCACACTCTCCTACGAGCAACTGGACCGCTTCCACCGGCGCGTCGCCGCTGGGCTCGCCGAGGCCGGGGTGCGCAAGGGCGACGTCCTCGCCCTGCACAGCCCCAACACCATCGCCTTCCCGACCGCCTTCTACGCCGCCACGCGCGCGGGCGCCACCGTCACCACCGTGCACCCGCTCGCCACCGCCCAGGAGTTCGCCAAGCAGCTCACGGACTCGGCGGCCCGCTGGATCGTCACCGTCTCACCGCTGCTCGACATCGCCCGCCGGGCCGCCGAACTCGCCGGCGGCGTACGCGAGATCTTCGTGTGCGACAGCGCCACCGGCCACCGGTCCCTGATCGACATGCTGGCCTCCGCCGCCCCCGAGCCGGTGATCGACATCGACCCCGCCGAGGACGTGGCGGCCCTCCCGTACTCCTCCGGGACCACCGGCACCCCCAAGGGCGTGCTGCTCACCCACCGGCAGATCGCCACCAACCTCGCCCAGCTCGACGGGGCGATACCCGCCGGCCCCGGCGACCGCATCCTCGCCGTCCTGCCGTTCTTCCACATCTACGGCCTCACGGCCCTGATGAACGCGCCCCTCAGGAAGGGCGCCACCGTCGTCGTCCTGCCCCGCTTCGACCTGGAACAGTTCCTCGCGGCCATCCAGAACCACCGCATCACGGGCCTCTACGTGGCCCCGCCGATCGTCCTGGCCCTCGCCAAGCACCCGGCCGTCGCCCAGTACGACCTGTCGTCCCTGAAGTACATCCTCAGCGCCGCCGCACCCCTGGACGCCCGCCTCGCCGCCGCCTGCTCCGAACGGCTCGGCCTGCCGCCCGTCGGCCAGGCCTACGGCATGACGGAACTGTCGCCCGGCACCCATGTCGTCCCCCTGGACGCCATGCGCGCCGCGCCGCCCGGAACCGTCGGCAAGCTCATCGCCGGCACCGAGATGCGCATCGTCTCCCTGGACGACCCCGGCAAGGACCTCCCCGCCGGCGAGTCCGGCGAGATCCTCATCCGCGGCCCCCAGGTGATGAAGGGCTACCTCGGCCGCCCCGACGCCACCGCCGCGATGATCGACCCCGACGGCTGGCTGCACACCGGAGACGTCGGCCACGTGGACGGTGACGGCTGGCTCTTCGTCGTCGACCGCGTCAAGGAACTCATCAAGTACAAGGGCTTCCAGGTGGCCCCCGCCGAACTGGAGGCACTCCTCCTCACCCACCCGGGCATCGCCGACGCCGCCGTCATCGGCACGTACAACGACGACGGCAACGAGGTCCCGCACGCCTACGTGGTCCGCCAGCCGTCCGCCACCGGCCTCTCGGAGGCGGAGGTCATGATGTTCGTCGCCGAACGGGTCGCCCCCTACAAGCGGATCCGGCACGTCACCTTCATCGTCGGCGTCCCCCGAGCGGCCTCCGGCAAGATCCTCCGCCGACAGCTCAGGGAGCGCACATGAGCCTCGTCACCCGCACGCGCGCGCGTGCGGTCGAAACCCTCACCCTCGACTCACCGCACAACCGCAACGCCCTGTCGGCGGCCCTCGTCGCGGAACTGGCCGACGCCCTCACCGACGCCGGCAAGGACACCGGCGTCCGCGCGATCGTCCTCACCCACACCGGCAACACCTTCAGCGCCGGAGCCGACCTCAAGGACCCACCACCCCCGGACGCCCTGGTCGGCCTGCTGCGGCAGATCATCGAACTGCCCAAGCCGGTCGTCGCCCGCGTCACCGGCCACGTCCGCGCGGGCGGCCTCGGCCTGCTGGCCGCATGCGATATCGCCGCCGCCTCCACCGAGGCCACCTTCGCCTTCACGGAGGTCCGCATCGGCGTCGCCCCCGCGGTCATCTCCCTCCCCCTGCTCCCGCGCACCGACCCGCGCGCCCTGGCCCGCTACTACCTCACCGGCGAACGCTTCGAAGCGGCGGAGGCACAGCGCACCGGCCTGCTCACGACGTACGGCGCCGACGTGGACACCACCCTCGCCCCCCTCCTGGACGGCCTGCGCAAATCCGCCCCCGACGCCCTGGCCGAGACGAAACGGCTGCTCACGGCTAGGGTGCTGGAAGCCTTCGACCGGGACGCGACCGACCTGACCGCGCTCTCGGCCCGGCTGTTCTCCTCCCCGCAGGCCCGCGAGGGGATGACGGCCTTCCTCGAACGACGGGATGCGGCATGGGTGGTGTGAGCACGGCCGAACGTGCGGAGCGGGTCCCCAAGCAGGACCGCAGCCGGGCCACCCGGCAGCGGCTCCTGGAAGCCGCCGTGGCCTGCCTCGCCGAACACGGCTGGGCCGGCTCCACGGTGTCGGTCGTCGCCGAACGCGCGGGCGTCTCCCGCGGCGCCGCCCAGCACCACTTCCCGACCCGCGAGGACCTCTTCACGGCGGCCGTCGAATACGTCGCCGAAGAACGCTCGACGGCCCTGCGCGCCCTGTTCCCCGAGGGCGCGTCCGGAGACCGCCACGCGGTCGTCGCCGCCCTGGTCGACCTCTACACGGGCCCCCTCTTCCGCGCCGCCCTCCACCTCTGGGTCGCCGCCTCCAACGAGGACCAGCTCCGCCCCCGCGTCACCGAACTCGAATCCCGCGTCGGCCGCGAGACCCACCGCATAGCAGTCGACCTCCTCGCCGCCGACGAATCCCTCCCCGGCGTCCGCGAAACGGTCCAGGGCCTCCTCGACATGGCCCGAGGCCTAGGCCTCGCCAACCTCCTCACCGACGACGCGTCCCGCCGGGAACGGGTGGTGGCGCAGTGGGCGGGGCTGCTGGAGCAGACGCTGGGCTGACCCGACCTGCCCGGGGCGCCCCGAATGCACGGCGGCCGTCGCCGTCCCGGACTGGGGCTGGGACGAGGCACCCCGGACAGATCTGAGCCCTCAAGGACTCAGCCGCTCCACCCGCCAGCTCCCGTCAGCCTGCTCCACGTACCGCAACCGGTCGTGCAGCCGGTTCTCCCGGCCCTGCCAGAACTCCACCGCCTGCGGGGCCACCCGGAAGCCGCCCCAGTGCGGCGGTACGGGCACCTGCTCGCCCTCCGGATAGCGGGCGGCCAGCTCGGCGTACGCGCCGTCGAGGTCGGCACGGGTGGAGATCACGGAGGACTGGGCGCTGGCCCACGCGCCCAGCTGTGAGCCGTGTGGCCGGGTCCGGAAGTACGCCGCCGTCTCGTCCCGGCCGGTGCGCCGCGCGACACCGGTGACGAGGACCTGCCGGGCCATCGGATGCCAGGGGAAGAGCAGCGAGACGTACGGGTTCTCGGCCAGGTCACGGGCCTTGCGGGAGTCGTAGTTCGTGTAGAAGACGAAGCCCTGCTCGTCGAAGTGCTTCAGCAGAACCGTACGGGCGCTGGTCCGCCCCTCGGCGTCGGCCGTCGAGACGACCATGGCGTTCGGCTCGAACAGCCCGCCGTCCGTCGCGGCCTGCTTGAACCAGCGCGCGAACTGCTCCACGGGGGTGGCGGCCAGCTCGGTCTCGGAGAGGCCCTCGGCCCGGTACTGCTTGCGCATCGAGGCCAGATCGAAGGGGACGGCGTCGCGGTCGGTCACCCGGTCATCTTGCCGTATGGACGGTGTCCTTCGTCACTGAGTGGCACTGAGTGCCGTGAACCCTCCCCAAAGGTGGCACTCGGAGATATCGTTCTGATGCCGTTCGGGTTGGGTGACCGCCAGCCGCACGGGGCATCACAGGGGAGACCGGCCAGGACCGCGAGTCGCCGCGGCGACCGTGGATCCTCCGGACGGCCGCCCGCTTCGCAAGCTGACTGACACATGGTTCACACGTCTCACCCCACCAGACACCATCTGTCACTTACATCACGAGGAGCCGCCTGATGTCCGACTTCGTACCCGGGCTCGAGGGAGTAGTCGCGTTCGAGACGGAGATCGCCGAACCGGATAAGGAGGGCGGCGCACTCCGGTACCGGGGCGTCGACATCGAGGACCTCGTCGGCCATGTCTCCTTCGGCAACGTCTGGGGCCTGCTCGTCGACGGCGCCTTCAACCCCGGCCTGCCGCCCGCCGAGCCGTTCCCCATCCCGGTCCACTCCGGCGACATCCGCGTCGACGTCCAGTCGGCCCTGGCCATGCTGGCCCCGGTCTGGGGCCTCAAGCCGCTCCTCGACATCGACGAGGAGCAGGCCCGCGCCGACCTGGCCCGCGCCGCCGTCATGGCCCTCTCCTACGTCGCCCAGTCGGCTCGGGGCCAGGGCCTGCCCATGGTCCCGCAGCGGGAGATCGACAAGGCGCAGTCCGTCGTCGAACGCTTCATGATCCGCTGGCGCGGCGAGCCGGACCCCAAGCATGTGGCGGCGGTGGACGCGTACTGGACGAGCGCGGCCGAGCACGGCATGAATGCGTCCACGTTCACGGCCCGCGTGATCGCCTCGACGGGCGCGGACGTCGCGGCCGCGCTCTCCGGCGCGGTGGGAGCCATGTCCGGCCCGCTGCACGGCGGCGCCCCCTCCCGCGTCCTCGGCATGATCGAGGAGATCGAACGCACGGGCGACGCCGAGGCCTACGTGAAACAGGCCCTCGACAACGGCGAACGCCTCATGGGCTTCGGCCACCGCGTCTACCGCGCCGAGGACCCCCGCGCCCGGGTCCTGCGCCGCACCGCCCGTGAACTCGGCGCCCCCCGCTTCGAGGTCGCCGAGGCCCTGGAGAAGGCGGCCCTCGCGGAACTCCACGCCCGCCGCCCCGACCGCGTCCTCGCGACGAACGTCGAGTTCTGGGCGGCCATCGTCCTGGACTTCGCCGAGGTCCCGGCGCACATGTTCACGTCCATGTTCACCTGCGCCCGCACGGCCGGCTGGTCCGCCCACATCCTGGAGCAGAAGCGCACGGGCCGCCTGGTCCGCCCCTCGGCCCGCTACGTCGGCCCGGGCACCCGCGACCCCCGCGAGGTTGAGGGCTACGGGGACATCGCCCACTGATCCGACCCCCGCACGGCCTCACCCGGCTCCGGGTGGGGCCGTGAGCACGTCTCACCCGGTGAGCCGGTCCAGCTCCGCACCGATGGCCTCCCGCAGCGGCTCATGCCGTGCTCCGAGCGCGTACCGCTCCTCGCCCCACATCCCACGCGGATAGAGCCACACGGGCAGCCGCACGAGATCCGCCGGCTCCCAGTCGTACCGCGGCCACACGTGAGCGTGCAGAAACCCGTCGGCATTCCCGAGAATCTCCAGATTGACCCGCCGAAATCCCGCCTCCACCCGTCGGCAGGCCTCCTCGACGGCTTCCCCCAGCCGATCCATGTCGGCCAGAAACGCCAGCCGCTCGCTCCGCGGCAGCTCGGACAGCCGCTCCACCGCGGGATCGTCGGTCAGCAGCACCGAGTAGCCAGGCAGAAACTGCACATCGCAGGCTGCTGAGGAAGCACAGCCTGGTGGGTCTGCTTGCACAACAGCCTCACCGGCCCGACAGCGCTCATCCGTGCGAAGAGGGCCGCTTCCTCGAATGCGCAGCCGATCTTCGTGCTACGGATCGTTGGAATGCTTCGGTGGGTGCGGTCGGACGACTGCCGGGCGTTGACGTGGGGAATGCCCTCGTACAACGATTCCTTCAATGTTGTGGGAACACGGTGTGCGCTGGGTCACGTTCCAGTTGAATGATTGCAAGTAGCGAACCGACGTGCGGTACGTGCGGACGCAGCCTGCAGGGGGTCCAGGTGAGTGCTTCCCGGCATAGTGGGACCACCGACGAACTGGGGCCCGACGAGCCCGAGCGGGACGGTTCGGACGGGTCCGATCTGCTTGCCGCGTTGCTGGACGGGATGGACGCGGCACTGTGTGCCTTCGACGCCGACGGTGTCGTGACGCACTGGAACCGTGAGGCCGAGCGGATTCTCGGGTGGAGCGCGGACGAGGCCGTGGGGCGGCGGGGCCTGGCCGGATGGGCCGTGCGCAGCGCGGACGCCGAGGAGGTCGAGAGCCGGCTGCTGTCCGCGATGCACGCCCCGGGCCGGCAGGTGAACGAGTTCGCGTTGCTGACGAAGGACGGCGGGCGGGTGCTCGTACGGACCCAGTCGGCGGCCGTGCGAGGGCCTGACGGGAAGCCGGCGGGGGTGTACTGCGCCTTCAGCGAGGTGCACGCGCAGATCGATCTGGAGCGGTCGATCGCGCTCAGCGAGGCGCTGTTCGAGGACGCCAGCTGGGGCGTCGTGCTCGTGGATGTGGACCTCAGGCCCGCCGTGGTGAACGCGCACGCGGCCAAGGCGCTGGGCACGGGGCGTACGTCCGTGCTCGGCCGGCCGCTCGGGGATCTGCTGTCGCAGGGCGTGGAGGAACTGGAGAGCGCGCTGCAGCATGTGCTGGCGGAGGGCGCGCCGCCCGCGCCCGCCGAGGTGTGGGTGGGGGTGCGCCTGCCGGAGGGGGAGCGGCGGCGGTGCTGGCGCAGCGGCTTCGTACGGCTGGCCTCGCCCCTCGCGGAGGAGCCGGTTCCGCTGGGTGTGGGGTGGCTGTTCCAGGATGTGACGGAGGCCAAGCAGAGCGAGCAGGAGGCGTCGTTGCTGCGGTTCCGTACGCAGCAGCTGCACCGGGCCTCGCGGGCCGCCGCCGAGTGCGAGGACCCGGCGGAGGCGGCGACGGTGCACCTGGACTTCGCCCTGGCCGGGTTCGCCGACCATGCGCTGATCGACCGGGTGGCCGGCGGCGCGCTCACCGACGCGCAGACCGAGGGGACGGTACGGCTGGTGCGGGTCGCCGCCACTCCGTCCGGCGCGCCGGGGCCGAGCAAGCTCTCGGGGCACGCGGGGCTGCCCGCGCGGTACGCGAAGGGGCATCCGGCCCTGCAGTGTGTGGAGCGGGTCGGTGCGCTGCGGGCGAGTGCGGGGGCCGCGTCGCCGGAGGAGGCCCGGCTGTGGGCCGAGGCCCGGCAGTGGCCGCCGGACGCGGTGCACGCGCTGTGCGCGGTGCTGCGCAGCCGGGGGCGGACGCTGGGTGTGGTGACGTTCCTGCGGGGAGCCGGGCGCAGCGCGTTCGAGCGGTCCGACGCGATGTACGCGGAGGACGTGGCGATACGGATCGCGGCGGCTCTCGATCTCGCGGGGCTGTCGGACGAGCCGGTGTGAACCCAGGCCCCAGGCCCCAGGCCCGGGCCCCGAGGCCCGAGGCTCCGGGACCTCAGTGCCGGTAGAAGATCCGGTCCCGGTACCGCTCCATCACGCGGCTGTTCCAGTCGTGCCCGCCGTCGACGTTCCCGGAGCGCAGGAGCGGGGGCTCGAGGCCGCGGTCGGCGAGGGTGGCGGCCGTGGTGGCCATGACGGCCTGGAGGAGGGCCGAGGTGACGACCGTGGAGGCGGGGGCGAAGGGGGCCGGGACGTTGTCGAGGGTGAGTTCGGCGTCGCCGACCGCGATCTTCGAGTCGAGGACGAGGTCGCAGTGGTCCTTGAGATACGTCCCCGAGGCGTGCCGGGACTCGGTCTCCGAGGCGTAGGCGACCGAGGTCACTCCGATGACGCGCACACCCAGGGCGCGGGCCTTCATGGCCATTTCCACGGGGAGTGCGTTGCGCCCGGACAGGGAGATGATCAGGAGGGCGTCGCCGGCGCGGAGCGGGGAGCTGTCCAGGACGGCGCTCGCGAGGCCGTCGACGCGTTCCAGGGCGGAGCCGAGGGGTGCGGGCATGACGTCGACGCCGACGACGCCCGGCACGGCGAGCAGGTTCATGAGGGCGAGACCGCCGGCGCGGTAGACGAGGTCCTGGGCGGCGAGGGAGGAGTGCCCGGCGCCGAAGGCGAAGAGGCGGCCTTCGCTCTCGACGGTGTCGGCGAGGAGCGTGCCGGCGGCCGTGATGCTGTCGGCCTCCTCGTCGCGGACCCGCCGCAGCAGGTCGATCGCGGCGTCGAGGAACTGGCCGGCCGGCGCGCGGTCGCTCATACGGGGTCCCTTCAGGATGGCCTCGGTGGGCGCATGTCGCCGATACGGTGCGGTCTGGACCAGTGCGGTGTCAAGACGGTCGTGACGGCCGGGTCCACGGTGCTCCGCGGGGCTCCGGGGCCCTCGAAGGGGAAGTTCGTACCCCTCCGCCGGGCCGAGTAATCCCCTGCTTTCCCTCCCGCGGCACGGTTGCCGGTGGTATCCGGCAGAATTGGGTGCAGGGCCAGCGCACGCGCCGGTGAGCCGTCCAGCCTCCGGCAGATCTCATCGAGGGGCATGTATGTCCGGACTGATCGACACCACGGAGATGTATCTCCGCACCATCCTCGAGCTGGAGGAAGAGGGTGTGGTCCCCATGCGCGCCCGTATCGCCGAGCGGCTGGACCAGAGCGGGCCGACCGTCAGCCAGACCGTGGCGCGGATGGAGCGCGACGGGCTGGTGTCCGTCGCCAGCGACCGGCACCTGGAGCTCACCGACGAGGGCCGCCGTCTCGCCACGCGCGTGATGCGCAAGCACCGGCTCGCCGAGTGTCTGCTCGTCGACGTGATCGGCCTGGAGTGGGAGCAGGTCCACGCCGAGGCGTGTCGCTGGGAGCACGTGATGAGCGAGGCCGTGGAGCGCCGCGTGCTGGAGCTGCTGCGGCACCCGACGGAGTCGCCGTACGGCAATCCGATCCCGGGTCTGGAGGAGCTCGGCGAGAAGGACGGCGCCGACCCGTTCCTGGACGAGGGAATGGTGTCGCTGGCGACGCTCGACCCGGGCGCCGAGGGCAAGACGGTCGTGGTGCGCCGGATCGGCGAGCCGATCCAGACGGACGCGCAGCTGATGTACACGCTGCGGCGGGCGGGCGTGCAGCCCGGCTCGGTGGTCAGCGTGACCGAGTCGGCGGGCGGTGTGCTGGTGGGGAGCGGCGGCGAGGCGGCCGAGCTGGAGTCGGAGGTGGCCTCCCACGTGTTCGTCGCCAAGCCCTGAGCCCGGCCGGGTCGGCCGCGCCGGTGGCGTTGGCGTCGGTGTTGGCGTCGGTGTTGGCGTGATCCTGTCGTATCCGGGATTCAGTCCGTCGAATGGCAGCGCTCGTCCGCTTCCCGTGCGACGCTGTCGCGTGAGGCATATGACCTGAGGGCTCTTGGTCGTGGCTCGACAGCGATGTCGCCCGGCCGGGGAGGGGGCGGGAGGATGTGCCGCCGTGGAGATGCGGAGGGCCCCGGCGCCTTGTGGCGCCGGGGCCTGTCCTCCCCTGTGCTGACCCGGAGCCCCGAGCTCTCAAGGTCATCCCCCGCGGACCGGTTTCCCCGAGCGGTCCGCCTCCCGTTGAAGATCTCCCCTCGGCAGCGGCTATCAATCCCTGAGGGTGGTCACTCGAACGAGGGGTGTTGTCCGCGAGAACGGCATTCTCGAATGGGCATTCGATAGTGTGCGGGTGACGCACGGCACGGCAAGAAGGCGCAGCAGGCAGAACACGGTTCACAGGACCGAACGGCCGGAGACGACCACGGTCCGCGCGAAGCTTGGGGGGTGCCAGGACATGGCGCGACGCATCGACGTGACCGGGACGGGCGGCGTACGCCTCGCGGCCTGGGAGTTCGGAGACCCGCCCAAGACCGATCCGGCGCACGATCCGCACGACTCGCACGACCCGCAGCACCCGCACGACCCGCAGCACCCGCACGACTCGCGGCACCCGCACGACCCGCAGCGCACGCCCGGCGCGCGGACCGCGGCGAACGGCACCCCGGGCGTGCTGTTACTGCACGGCCTGATGGGCCGCGCCTCGCACTGGGCGTCCACCGCCCGCTGGCTCTCCGGCCGGTACCGCGCCGTCGCTCTCGACCAGCGCGGCCACGGCCGCAGCGAGAAGCCCCCGCGGGGAGCCTTCTCTCGTGACGCCTACGTCGACGACGTCGAGGCCGCCCTGGAACAGCTCGGGCTCGACCCGGTCGTCCTCATCGGTCACGCCATGGGCGCGCTGACCGCCTGGCAGCTCGCCGCCAAGCGCCCGGACCTGGTCCGCGGGCTGATCATCTGCGATATGCGGGCCTCCGCGCTCGGCGCGGCGTCGCAGCGTGAGTGGGACCAGTGGTTCCAGTCCTGGCCGCTGCCCTTCGCCACGCTCGCCGACGTCCGCAAGTGGTTCGGCGAGGACGACCCCTGGGTGGAGCGGCCCAACCCGGCCCGCGGCGCGTTCTACGCCGAGGTGATGGCCGAGTCCCCGGACGGCTGGCGCCCCGTCTTCGAGCCGGAACAGATGCTCCGCTCCCGCGAGACCTGGGTGTACGACGCGCACTGGGAGGAGCTGACCCAGGTCCGCTGCCCGGCCCTGGTCGTGCGCGGCCTCGACGGCGAACTGGGCCGCGCCGAGGCCCAGGAGATGGTCCGCGTCCTGCCCCGTGGCCAGTACGCGGAGGTCGCCGACGCCGGCCACCTGGTGCACTACGACCAGCCGGAGGCCTGGCGCGCGGCGATCGAGCCGTTCCTGGACGCCCTCAGCACGAACTGAGGCGCACCCGGAGGCAGACAGGTCAACCCTTGCTGACCGCCCCCAGGATCTCCGGCAGCCGCCGGGCCGTCTGCGGAGCGGCCAGCCGCAGCCCCAGCACCGTGATCGCGGCCCCGTACGCCGTGCCCACCGGCAGCAGCAGCCACGTCCAGTCGTCGCCCTCGGCGCTCACGTTCAGCCAGATCGTGAGCGCGATGACGGGAGCGCACAGCACGGCGGCGGCGATCATCCCGCCGAAGATGGAGATCCAGGCGAGCCCGGTCTGCCCCGGGGCGACGTTCTTGTAGCCCTCCTGCGGGATGGAGTAGGGGAAGCGGGCGGACGTCCACGCCCCGGTCGCGAGCATCGCGCCGAGCAGCGCGAAGGACAGCCCCAGCGCCTCGGGCAGCCGCCGCCAGTCGCCGAGCATCGCGGTCGTCACCACGGTGACGAGCGTGGCGTACGGCAGGGTGATCAGCAGCAGCGCCAGCGCGCGGGCGCGCAGCTCGACGTAGGCGTCCCGGCGCGAGGAGATCGTCAGGGCGACCATCCAGAACGCGGAGGTGTCCTGCCCGAACTGGTTGTACATCTGGATGCCGAGCATCCCGGCGGCGAAGCACGCGAAGTACACGGACCCGGTGCCCTGCCAGGCGTTGAACACCGGCACGATCAGCCCGATGGCCAGCGAGGTCACCCAGGCCGCCTTGGTCTTGGGGTCGCGCCACACGTACCGCAGGCTGCGCTCCATGACCGTGCCCGTGCGCCCGGAGGGCAGCAGCCGCCCGAGCCCGGTCGAGGACCGCTCCCGGGCGGCCGACTCGGCGGAGGGCAGGGTGGACCCGTCGGGCGAGGTCATCAGCCGCGTCAGATGCCGGGACCACACCGCGAGCAGCACCACCAGCGCACCGGCGGTCAGCGCCAGCTGGACGGCGGCCAGTCCGTACGACCCCTCGCCCACCGCGTGCACGGCGCCGATCGCCGACGCCGGCGGCACCCACTGGAGCACGTCCGCGACCGGGTCCAGCTCGCCCAGCCCCGCCGAACCGAGCCGCTGCGCGCCGAAGTTGACGACCTGCGCCCCGACGGCGATGACGAGCCCGCTCAGCACCGCGAGGTCGCGGCCCTTGCGGCTGCTCAGCAGCCGTACGTTGGCGGCGGCGACGGCCCGCGCGAACGCCACGCACACCAGCAGCGCCAGGGCGACCGCGACGACACCCACCGCGAACGCCGCCCCGCCCCGGGCCACCGCGATCACGGAGCCCACCAGCAGGCACAGCGTGAACAGCGGCCCGATGCCGACCAGCGACGCCGTGAGCAGGGCGCGCACCAGCGGCCGGGGCCGCAGCGGCAGCATCACCAGACGGGTCGGATCCAGCGTCTCGTCACCCGTGGGGAAGAACAGCGGCATCACCGCCCAGCCCAGCCCCAGTACGGCGACGGCCAGCACGACCAGCGACTCGACGTGCGCGTGCCCGCGCAGCGCGATCAGACCGACCAGTTGCAGCGCGGCGAAGAGCAGGGCGAAGACGGCCGAGGCGATGTAGGCGGCCTTGCGCCCGCCGGACTGCTTCAGCCCGTTGCGCAGCAGCGACAGCTTCAGCCGTACGACGACGGGGGTGAGGGCGGGGGCACTCACCGGGCCCCGCCGCCCAGCCAGTCGAGGTCGGATCCGGCGTCCCGGCTCTGCGCCCCGACGAGTTGCAGGAACGCCTGTTGCAGTGAGGGCGCGTCTCCGCGCACCTCGGCGAGGGTCCCGGTGGCCCGGATCCGCCCGGCGGCCATGACGGCCACCCAGTCGCACAGCGACTCGACGAGCTCCATGACGTGGGAAGAGAACACGACGGTGGCGCCCGAGGCGGTGTACCGCTCCAGCACGCCCCGGATGGTCTGGGCCGAGACGGGGTCGACGCCCTCGAACGGCTCGTCCAGGAACAGCACTTCGGGATTGTGGAGGAGAGCGGTGGCCAGCCCGATCTTCTTGCGCATGCCGGTCGAGTAGTCGACGACGAGCTTGTGCTGGGCACCGGCCAGATCGAGGACGTCGAGGAGCTGTGTGGCCCGCTTGTCGACCTCGGCACCGGGCAGTCCGCGCAACCGCCCGTTGTACGCCAGGAGTTCCCGCCCGGACAGCCGCTCGAACAGCCGCAGCCCCTCGGGCAGCACCCCGATGCGGGCCTTCACCTCGACAGGGTCTTGCCACACGTCGTGCCCGACCACCTCGACGGTCCCGTGATCGGGCCTGAGCAGCCCGGTCACCATCGACAAGGTGGTGGTCTTCCCGGCCCCGTTCGGCCCGACCAGCCCGATGAACTTCCCCGCCGGCAACTCAAGATCGACCCCGGCCACAGCCACCTGCTGCCCGAACCGCTTCCAGAGCCCCTGCACCCGTACAGCACTGGATCCCACCGCGTCTCCCTCCGTCACCTAGAACCCTACGGTGGCGTCTTTCAGGGGCGCGGGGAACTGCGCGATCAACCACAGACAAGCCGCAGCCGCCGACGAAGAGGAACCACGCAGACGATCAGGCGCTACCGGTCCCGCCCGCACGCATACGCAAGCGGCGAGATCAACTCCTCCGCATCCGGCAGCCACCGATTCGCAGGCGTAGGCCGGCAGGCCCACTGCACAGCCCCCCGCGACCCGAACCGCGTAGGCGGCGCTGCCACATACGCCCCCTCACCCAGCACGGTCAGATCCAGCGACGACACCGACCACCCCAGCTTCCGCACCAGATCCGGCACCTTCGCCCCGGCCCCCGGCAGCACGAAGAACTCCATCCGCCGACTCGGCGTGAGCGTCACCGGCCCCAGTGTCAGCTCCATCCGCTCCATCCGGGCCAAGGCCAGAAAGCCCGCCGTCTCCGGCACGGAGATCGCGTCGAACGTCCGCCCCGTCGGCAGCAGGATCGACGCGGTGGGCTGCTTCTGCCACATCCGTCGCGCGACGGTCGCGCTGCCCGTCGCCTGTGTCGCCCAGTCCGGGCGCGCCGGGTGCGATCCGGGTGCCGGACACGCGGCGTCACCGCAGGAGCACCGCTGATGTCCTTCGACCGCTTCCAGCCAGGTGCCGGGGAACACGTCCCAGTGGCGCTCCTCGGCGTAGCGGACGGCGGTCTCCAGCAGCGATTCCCCGCGCTGCTTCGGGATCTGAGCGGCTTCGGTGCCGGCGATCGTCTCTTCCACGATGAACACAACTCTGGTCGTCACCAGGGGTTACGCCCGCCCGTGTGCGCGGGGGAGAGCACCGCCCCTGTCCTCGGGGCGCATGGGTGCATGTGCGGGGGCGCGCAGGAGGATCGGTGGCCGGACCTGGGTAGCCACGAGTGGGGCCGGCAACAGCCGTTACCCCGGCAATCCTCACATGCCTCGCATTTTCGCCTGGTCGGCGGGGCATTGATCTTCACGGCCGGATCTTTTCGCCGGGACGTGAGGGAGTTCGGCCGCGGAAGACACGTCAACTCGGTGCGTGGGCAGGCACCGCAGCCACAGGGGGTACGCCATGGCCGCAAGGCCGCTCGTCGCTCGGCAGCCGAACGAACGGCTCCAGGCGCTCATCCAGGAAGCCGGCTGCTCCAACGCCGGCCTCGCCCGCCGGGTCAACATGTGCGGTGCCGAGCACGGCCTCGACCTGCGCTACGACAAGACGTCGGTGGCGCGCTGGCTGCGCGGGCAGCAGCCGCGGGGCCGGGCCCCGGCGATCATCGCCGAGGCCCTGGGCCGCAAACTCGGCCGTACGGTCACGATCGACGAGATCGGCATGGCCAACGGCAAGAACCTCGCCTCGGGCGTGGGTCTCCAGTTCTCGCCGACGGTACTGGGGGCCATCGAGCAGGTCTGCGAGCTGTGGCGCAGTGACGTGGGGCGGCGGGACTTCCTGTCCGGCTCCTCCGTCGCCGCGTCCGCGCTGGTCGAGCCCAGCCGTGACTGGCTGATCTCCGCGCCCGACGGCCAGGTGTCGCGCTCGGCCGGGCCGCGCGTGGGGCAGTCCGACGTGGGGGCGGTCCTCGCCATGACGCAGGCGCTGGTGGATCTCGACCACCAGTACGGCAGCGGGCATGTGCGCCCGGTCGTCGTGCACTACCTCAACAGCGTGGTCTCGGGGCTGCTGGCGGGGTCGTACCGGGAGGCGGTGGGGCGGGACCTGTTCGCCGCGGTGGCCCGGCTGACGGAGCTCGCCGGATACATGGCCGTGGACACCGGCCAGCCCGGTCTGGCCCAGCGCTACTACATCCAGGCGCTGCGGCTCGCCCAGGCGGCCGGGGACCGGGGCTACGGCGGATACGTCCTCGCCGCCTCCATGAGCCATCTCGCCGCGCAGCTCGGGAATCCCCGGGAGATCGCGCAGTTGGCGAGGGCGGCGCAGGAGGGGGCGCGGGGGCGCGTGTCACCGCGTGCGGAGTCGATGTTCTACGCGGCGGAGGCGCGCGGGCACGCCCTGATGGGCGACGTGCGCGCCACCCAGTCCGCGGCCGGGCGCGCGGTGAGCGCCCTGGAGGCGGCCGACCCGGCCGCCGGGGACGACCCGGTGTGGATCGCGCACTTCGACGAGGCCTATCTCGCCGACGAGTTGGCCCACTGTCACCGGGACCTGGGGCAGGCCGACGCGGCGGCGCGGTGCGCGCGGGAGTCGCTGGACGGGCATCCCGAGACGCGGGCGCGCCGCCGGGCCATCGGTTATGTGCTGTTGGCCACGGCGCAGGTGCAGCAGCGCGAGGTCGAAGAGGCGTGCAGCACGGGCATGAAGGCCGTGGAACTGCTGGAGGGACTGCGGTCCAACCGGGGCGCCGAGTATCTGGAGGACTTCCAGCAGCGGCTGGAGCCGTACCGGGACGAGGCCGTGGTCAGGGAGTTCGGGGCACGCCTGGACCTCCAGGCGGCGGCGTGAACACACGGTCTGCGAATGCGTGAACGTGTGGGAAACGGCCGCCGCGCGCGCGGGAGGTGACATGAACAGCGTGCCGTGACCCGGTTGTGTTACCGCGCTCACAGGGCTTGAGGTCAGGCCCTGTGCTGCGTGGCACGGGGCTCTGGGGACCCGGTAGCGTGAACCGACGATTCACAAGGTCCCCCATAAGTAGGAGTCCCGGTGACGCAGAGTGGACAGGGCGAGGAGCCCTCGGCGCGCCAAGCGCGCGAAGGCATCGTGCTGCCCTCCGACGGTGGCGAACCCCTGCTGCCGGGGATGACGGGCGGACCCGGTGACACCCCGGCAGGCGTCCGGCCCGGCCCGGCCCCGACCGGTCAGGCCCCGGCCTCCGCTCCCGCCGGGGGCCAGACCTGGGGCCAGCCCTGGGGCCCCGACCAGCAGACCCCGCCCCCGCCGCAGGACAACAGCTGGCAGTCCCCGCAGCCTCAGCAGTCCCAGCAGTGGGCCACCCCGGAACCCCCGGCATGGGACGCCCAGCACGCCCAACACCCCGCCGCCCCGGGCGCGCTCCCCCAGGAGGGCACCCAGCCCCCCAACCCGTACGCCGGGTACGGCACTCCGCCCGACGCTTCCCAACTGCCCCCGGCCCTCGGCCCGTACGGCACCCCGCTGCCGCAGGCCACGGACGGCTACGGATCTCCTGCCGCGGGCGGGTACGGCTCCCCGGCCGCGGGAGGCCAGCTGCCGCCGAGCACGGACGCGTACGGGTCTCCCGCCGGGGGCGGTCTGCCCCCGGCCTCCGACGCGTACGGATCCACCGCGGGCGGTTCGGCGCCCGGCGGCTACGGGTATCCCGCGCCGGGCTCCGGCGCGTACGGGGCCGCTCCAGGGGCGTACGGCGCTCCCGCCGGGGGTGCCCCGCTGCCGCCCGCGACGGACGGGTACGGGTCTCCCTCCCCGTCCACGGGCGCCGGAGGCGCACCGCTGCCCGCGCCCGCCGACGAGGGCGCGACCCAGTTCCTGCCGCCAGTCGCCGCTGCCCCCGATGAAGGGGCGACGCAGTACATACCCCCGGTGGGCCCGGGTGCGCTGCCGCCCGAGACGCCCACCGGTCACGACCCCGAGGCGACCACGTTCCTGGGGACCGGGCCCCGGGCCGGAGCCGGGCCGTTGCCGCCCGCCTCGAATCCGGACGCCGAGGCGACGCAGTACATCGCGCCGGTGCCCGGCGGGGACAAGCAGCCGCCCGCCGAGTTCGACAACCTCTTCCGCAGCGACCACGGCGCCGAGAGCCCGGCCGGGGCCACGCAGCAGATGCCCCGCTTCGAGCAGCCCCAGCACCAGCCCCAGCCCTCCTACACCCCGCCCGGCCACTCCGGCGGCGGCCACTCCGGCGGCGGGCGGTCCGGGCGCGGCGGCCGGACCGGCTCGCGGGTTCCGGTCATCGCGGCGGTCGGCATCGGCATCGCCGTCCTCGGCGTCGGCGCCGGCGCGCTGCTCGCCGCCGGCGGAGGCGGGGACGACGACGGCGGCGACAACAACAAGACCGTGGCCGCCTCGGCGCCCGCGACGGACGACTCCGCCTCACCCTCCGCCGACCCGGCCCGCGCGCAGGCGGTCGAGCTGGACAAGCTGCTCGCCGACAGCGGCGACAGCCGCACCACCGTGATCACCTCCGTCGCCGACGTCAAGGGCTGCGACAACCTGCCCCAGGCCGCCAAGAACCTGCGTGACGCGGCCAAGCAGCGCACCGAGCTGGTCACCCGCCTCTCCGGCATCGCGGTCGACCAGCTGCCCCAGCACGCCGCGCTGACCACCGCCCTCACCAAGGCGTGGCAGGCCTCGGCGTCCGCCGACAACCACTACGCGGCCTGGGCCGACCAGACCGCGGGCAAGAAGGGCTGCCGGAAGGGCCAGGCCCGGGCCACCGGCCAGACCCAGGCAGGCAACAGGGCCAGCGGTGTCGCGAGCACCGAGAAGACCAAGGCGGCCGGGCTGTGGAACGCGATAGCGAAGACGTACGGCCTGACCGAGCGCCAGCCGACGCAGCTGTGACGTGAGGTGACGTGAGGTGACGCGGCCCGATCCGGGCGGGAACCGCTGAGCGGGGCTCAGTAGTTCACGTCGGCGTCCTGCAGGGTCCTCGTCGTGTCGACGAAGCCCTTCCGCGCCGACACCAGCCGCCCTTCCCGCACCACCTGAAGGGTCACGTTCGCGTTCACCAGGCGCGGGAAGCCGACGGCGGCGAGCTTGTCCTGGAACCGCCACCGCAGCGTCGGCGTGAGCCCGCCCGTGCTGACCCTGAGGCCGTCGTCGAGCGCCTCCGTCACCGTGTCGGCGCTCACCTCGCCGCCGCCGAGGGACTCGACGACCTTCTTGAACACGGTGTAGGCGATCCAGGTGGTCTGCACCCCGGCGTCCGCGGCGTCGATGCGGTTGTCGCCGAAGGCCTCCTCCTTGATCACCCGCTTCATCCCGTCCCAGCGGGCATCGCTCGCCACGGGGTACCAGCCGGTGATGTACGAGCCCTCGTACGGCCCCGAGGCCCCGCCGGTCGCGTCGATCACCGTCTGGTCGACGCTGCCGAGCACGGTGGCCGTCCGTACGTCGGGATAGTCCTCGCGGGCCCGCCGGAAGGAGTCCATGAAGGTGCCGTTGCGGTCCCCGAGGGCGGGCACCACGCAGCCCTCGTCCCCGGGGGAGGACGTCGTCGTCTCCAGCGCCCGCCCGGCGTGGCCGTCGTACTCGGTGGCGTCCTCCGGCGCCCGCTGGTCCCGGGCCGCCGAGTGGCCGCCCGCCTTCAGGCCGGAGTCGAGCAGCGGAGGCAGCTGGTCGCCCGCGATGGTGTCGGGCCGCACCAGCGCGACCGGCCCGCAGCCGGCCAGGGACCTGCCGAGACCGGCGAGCAGCGCGGGCTGGCCGCCGTTGACGGGGTAGGACAGGGGGCTGGTGAACTCGGCGTTGGTGATGCCGTAGCCGCCTATGTACGGGATGCCCGCGCCCTCCAGGGACGGGAAGAAGGAGTCGGCGTACTGGCTGTACGATCCGACGACCGCGACGACGTTCTCCTTGGCGGCCCGCCGGGCGCACTTGGCGGCGGCCACGCTGTCGTTGTGGTCGTTGCAGGTCAGCACGTTGAGCTTGCGGCCGTTGATCCCGCCCTTGGCGTTGATCCAGCGGGCGTACGCGTGGGCGAAGGCGGGCATGCCGGGCTTGTTGGTGGCCTTGGTGTCCTGCGGCGCCCAGGTCATGACGGTGATCGGATCGTCCCCGGCATCCCCCGTGGTGCCGGGGACGACCCCGCAGCCGGCGAGGATCGACGCGCACGCGGCCGCCGTGCCCGCGGACAGGACGCCTTTTCTGGCGTGACGGGTGAGGTGGCCGGGGAGGAATGTGCTGCGGGTGCGTCGCCTGCCGGTCATGGTTCCGCACGATTCCGCCACATGACCAACCCGAGAGTGATCTCGGCTCAACAATGGGTGACGCGCAGGTGAATTGCGGGGGCAGGGGTGACCGATGTGGAGGGGAACGTACGATCGATGACCGTGCAAGCTTCGGAGAACTCTTCCCGTCGTGGCCGTCGCTCATCCACCATGGGCGGCATGCCTGTCAATGACATGCCGTGGTGGCGCTGGCGCAGCAACGTGCGCTCGGCGCTGCACATGCTCTCCGATCCCGGGTTCCAGCGGGACGTCTGGCTGGCCGGCGTGGACGGCTACGGCGACGTGACCGACGCGGTGTACCGGCTGGTCGAGGACACCTGGCTGGATCACTGGTCCGCCGAGAAGTACGTGGGCACGATCTTCCGCGACTCGCAGGAGGCGGCCCTGGTCGACGGCGCCGTGCTGCGGGTGCTGCGGATCATGCACCAGGTCGGGCCGGACGCGCCGGTCGCCGCGTACCTCGAGCACCAGGCGTGGCCGGAGGCGATCCAGGCGGCCCGGGACGCGCATGTGCGGCTCGCCGCGAGCGACGGCGAGGAGCCGGACACGCCGCCGCGCAGCCTGGAGGTACTGCGGATCATGACCAGGTCCGCCTAGGGGTTCGCCCAGGGGGTCCGTACAGCGGGACGATTGCGGGCGGTGCGGCCGCCTGTGGGACCCTGTCCTGCATGAACGAGCAGTCCACCACCGCCGCGACCCCGCCCGACCAGTACGTCCTCACCCTTTCCTGCCCGGACAGGAAGGGCATCGTGCACGCCGTGTCGAGTTACCTCTTCATGACCGGCTGCAACATCGAGGACAGCCAGCAGTTCGGCGACCACGACACGGGACTGTTCTTCATGCGCGTCCACTTCTCGGCGGACGCACCGGTGTCCGTGGAGAAGCTGCGGGCCAGCTTCGCGGCGATCGGTGACTCCTTTCAGATGGAGTGGCAGATCAACCGGGGCGACCAGAAGATGCGCATCCTGCTCATGGTCAGCAAGTTCGGGCACTGCCTGAACGACCTGCTGTTCCGGGCGCGGACCGGGGCGCTGCCGGTGGAGATCGCCGGGGTGGTGTCCAACCACACGGACTTCGCCGAGCTGGTGGGCTCGTACGACATCCCCTTCCACCACATTCCGGTGACGAGGGACACGAAGTCCGAGGCGGAGGGCCGGCTGCTCGACATCGTGCGTGAGGAGGGTGTCGAGCTGGTCGTCCTCGCCCGGTACATGCAGGTGCTGTCGGACGATCTGTGCAAGGCCCTGTCCGGGCGGATCATCAATATCCACCACTCGTTCCTGCCGAGCTTCAAGGGTGCGAAGCCGTATCACCAGGCTCATGCGCGGGGTGTGAAGCTGATCGGGGCGACGGCTCACTATGTGACGGCTGATCTTGACGAGGGGCCGATCATCGAGCAGGAGGTCGAGCGGGTGGGGCATGACGTGACGCCTGAGGGGCTGGTCGCCATCGGGCGTGATGTGGAGTGTCAGGCGCTGGCGCGGGCGGTTAAGTGGCATGCCGAGCGGCGGATTCTGCCCAATGGGCGGCGGACGGTTATTTTCGCCTAGTAGCTCGGGTCGTCCCGTTTGGTGGCGGGTGCGGGTCGTGTGTGGTTGTTCGCGCCCACGCGGCGGAGCCGCATATCGACACAGCCCCGCGCCCCTGAGGGAACTTCCCCGCTCCCGGGTTCTACATCCTGCTCAGTGAGGCTGCGGCGAAGAGGACGTCTCTGATCGCCTCCTTGTCTCCCACCTGGCCCGCGGCCGCCTCCTGGGGAGGTACGTGGCCTGCTGCCAGGCGGCAGAATTCGACGCCGTCCAGGGCTACGTGGGCCACCTCGTGTTCCGCGGAGCCCTTGGCCGCGGGGGAGTCGAGGGGGATCAGCCACTCGCCGCCGCCGAGGCCCTCGATCTCCAGGCGGAGGCTGCGGCCGGGTTCGCCCGCCGCCACGAGGTGGCGGTGGTGGGCGGGGGCCGCGAGGCCGGCCCGGCGGCGGTGTGCCAGGGCCGTCGGCAGCATGCGGGCCGCCAGGTCGATCATGCGGTGCAGATGGCGCGGCGAGGGCGGGTCGTAGGGGTAGTCGACCGCGTCCGCGATGTCCTCGGCGTGCACCCAGCACTCGAAGGCCCGGTCGAGCATCGCGTCGTGCAGGGGCAGGGCGAAGTCGCCGTACGGCACGATCATCTTCCCGGCGCCGCCGCCCGTGAAGGACACCGTGCGGACGAGGTGGTGGCTCTGTTCCCGCCAGGGCGCCCGCACCGCCCGGGTGGGCGGGAAGTGGGAGGCCCGCCAGTACGCCTCGGTGCGGGCCGCCGGGGTCGGGCGCCGGGACGTGACGTCGCCCAGCGGGTCGTCCAGGCCCAGCGCGAGCGCGACAAGACCGTCGACGCTGAGCAGATGCGCGATGACCCCGGCGACGGTCGTGCGGCGGCTCGTGGACGCGTCGGCCCGGAACCAGCGCAGCCGTACCGGCGCGTGCCACTCGGCGTCGCCGAAGTCCTGGACCAGGGCGTCCAGGCGCGCGGTCTCGGCGTCGTACGCGGCGGCCCAGTCCGGCACCGGGATGCGCGGCGGGCGCCGCTCCAGGCAGGTCTCCAGGACGTGGGTGCGCAGCGACGGGTCCAGGTCGAGGCTCTCGGGCCGTTGCAGCAGTCCGACCGCCTCGCGCAGCCGCCGTGCCTCGTCGGCGCACTGCCCGCACTCGCCGAGGTGCTCCTCGACGGCCACGGCCTCCTCGGGCGAGCAGGCGGCCAGCGCCCAGGCGCCGAGCAGGGCCTTCAGCACGGGGTGCTCCAGCACGGGCCGTACGGGAGGGAGCGCCGCGTCGCCGAGATCCGCCGGCGCGGGCAGGGGCAGTCCGCTGTCCTCGACGGAGGCCCGGGGCGGAGGGATCCGCGGCGGCTTCCCCGGCTCCTGTCCTTCGTCGTACTCGGGCATCTCCGACCCGCTCACACCGCACCCCCGTGTCCCTGCGGTGCGCCGGGTGGCTCGGTCTCGTGGGCGGTGGACAGGAGCTGGAGGCCCAGGCGCAGCCGGCGGCGGGCCTCGTCCTCGGTGATGCCGAGGTCGGTGGCGGTCTGGCGGTAGTCGCGGCGCTGGAAGTAGGCCCGCTCCAGGGCCGAGCGCAGCGGGGCCGGCATGGACTGGACGATGTAGTCGGCGCGGGCGGCGACCGAGGCGCGGCGCACCCTGTGCTCCAGCTCCTCGGCGGTGCCGGAGCCGTCGCGGGCGAGGGCGGCGGTCTCGGTGGCGCGCAGGCGTTGCACGGCCAGGCGGTGGGTCAGGGTGGCGACCCAGGTGCGCAGCGGGCCCTGCCGGGGGTCGTAGGCGTCCGGATGTTCCCAGACGTGGACGAAGACCTCGCGGGTGATGCCGTCGGCGGCGTGTTCGTCGCCGAGGACGCGGTGGGCGAGGCCGTGCACGAGGGAGGCGAACCGGTCGTAGAGCTCACCGAGGGCGGCGGCCTCCCCGCGGGCGAGCCGCTGCTGCATCTTGCGGTCCCAGCGGGGCGGTACGTCCTTTTTCGCCATGCGGCCCCCTCACCCCCTGCTCGTGTCCCGCGCCCGTGCCCTGTCCAGCGTGTGCCTGATGTCTCCTCGAATGTAGTCGGCACGTCCGGTAGCGCACGCCCCTTTGTGGCAATGTGCGCCCCCCGGGCGGCCGCAGGTGGTACAGGCGCCTACCCCGCCGCCATCCGATCAGACCTGACTGAATAGGATCGAACAGGATCGAAGCCGACTAAAACAAGCCTCATTCGAGAGGGATCCGTTTTTCGGGTTGAGTTTCAGGGAACGGCCGCTGGGCAGCCGCGCTGCAAGGAAGCGTAGGGACTGCTTCCGTTTTGGCGATCGAAGGGCGTGGTGGTGACCTTCAAAGTGACCGGCGGCGAGCAGGGCGAATGGGCCGTGCTCCAGGTGTCCGGCGAACTGGATCTGGTGACCTCGCCGGTGCTGCGTCAGCGTGTGCACGACGTAGTGGCCGAGGGGCACCACTGTCTTGTCCTCGACCTTTCCGACGTGTTCTTCTGCGATTCCAGCGGCGTCGGCGTGCTCATCGCAGCCCGCCGTCTGATCCGCTCCTGCCAGGGCCGGCTGCGGCTGGTGCTGCCCGCCCGGGGCGCGGCCGACGGGTCCCACGTCAACCGGGTCCTCGGCGCGCTGGGCGTTCGCAGGCTGTTCGACGTGTACGTCGATGTGGACGCGGCCCTGGGTGACGAGGGCGAACCCCTGTCCGCGTGAGGGGCCGATGACGCACGGTAGGGCGAGTGTTGCCGTTCTGACACGCTGTTGTCCCGGAATTCCCCCGGTCTTGGCGCAAGTGACGTTTTCCCGCGCCCGAACGGCCCCCTCCGTCGTACGCTCCGAGCGAGACGCACCCCACCTGACGTAAGGCGGCCTGAAAGAGACATGGTCAGCAGCGAGTACGAGCGCAGGATCGCCGCCCGGTTCGCCATCTTCGACCAGGACGGCAACGGCTACATCGACCGCGAGGACTTCTACGGGGCGGCCAAGGCGCTGCTCGCGGAGTTCGCCGTAGCGGCCCGGTCCGACAAGGGCCAGGCGCTGTACGGCGGCGCGGAGGCGTTCTGGCAGGGCATGGCGGGCATCGCGGACCGCGACGGCGACCAGCGCATCACGCGCGAGGAGTTCGTGGGCGGCGCGGTCAAGCGCCTGCGCGACAACCCGGACCGGTTCGCCGAGATCGCCCGCCCCTTCCTGCACGCGGCACTGGACATCGCCGACACGGATGGTGACGGCGCGGCGACCCTCGAGGAAGTGGCCCGCGTCCTCACCTGCCTCGGCGCCCCCGAGGACATCGCCCGCACAGCCGCCGGCGCGCTGGACGCGGACGAGGACGGCAAGGTCGGAGAGCCCGAGGTCGTACCGGCCTTCGCGCGGTACTTCACGGTGCCCGAGTAGAGCGACGGGTGAAGCGACTGGCCCGGGCCGGCACCGCCGGCCCGGGCCAGTCGCCTGCCACCGTGTGGTGCCCAGGCCCGTATGGCGCCACCTGCCCGGGGGCAGGGCTCCCGCCCCGGCCGCATCACCCGCCCGAGTACCGCTCGCGCAGCTTGTACTTCAGTACCTTGCGCAAGGTCTCCCCCCGCGGCAGCGCGGCCACCACCTCCAGCCGCTCCGGCAGCTTGTGCACGGACAGTCCCTCGGCGCGCAGGTGGGTGGTGACCGTCGCCAGGGTCAAGGGCTCGGCGTCCGGGGGCTGTTCCACCACCGCGCACACCAGCTCGCCGCGTGTCGCGTCCGGCAGGCCGATCACCGCCGCGTCTGCGACCGCCGGATGCCGGTGCAGCAGGTCCTCGATCTCCTGGGCCGAGATGTTCTCTCCCTTGCGGATGATGACGTCCTTGAGGCGGCCGGTGAGGACCAGGTGGCCGGTCTCCGTCAGGTGTCCGAGGTCGCCGGTGCGCAGGAAGCCGTCCGGGTCGAAGGCCTCCGCCGTCTGCTCGGGATCGAGGTACCCCTGGCACACCGCCTCCCCGCGCAACCGCACCTCCCCGTCCACGATCCGTATCTCCATGCCCTCCGGCGGCCGCCCCTCGGTCGTCGCCAGCAGGTCGGGGGTGTCGTCCGGGACACCCATGGTGATCATCGGTACCTCGGTCATGCCGTAGCCGTGGGTGAGCTGGACGCCCATCTCTCGGACCACGGCGTGGTACAGCTCCGGCGGCTTCGGGGCTCCGCCGCCCGCCAGGAGCCGCAGCGTCGGGACCACAGGGGTCCCCGGCCGCTTCCGCTGCTCCGTCAGGAACATCGAGTAGAACGCCGTGGACCCGCCCGCCATGGTCACCCCGTGCCGCCGGTAGGACTCCAGCGCGTCCGGCAGCGCGAACTGCTCGAACAGCGCCGCCGGGAAGCCGTAGAGCAGCAGCATCACCGTGTAGTCGGGCCCCCCGATATGGGCGTACGGGAAGGCGATCGACCCCACGTCGTCCCCCGACGGCCGCAGGGCGTGCGCGAGGCAGGAGCCGCCCGCGATCAGGGAACGGTCCGTGTGCAGCACGCCCTTGGGGTCGGAGGTCGTGCCGGACGTCCAGTAGATCCAGCGGACCGTGGTGCCGTCGGAGGGCGGGGGAGGCGGAGGCAGGACGGAGGGATCCCCGTCGGGCAGGTCGGCGTACGCCTCGAAGACGCCCTTCGCGCCCAGCCGCCGGGCCATCTCCGTGTGGTCGAAGCCCCGCCACACACCCGGCACCGCGAAGAACTCCGCCCTCGACTCGCGCAGCGCGAAGCCCACCTCGCGGTCCCGGTAGAAGGGGATGACCGGCGTCTGCACGGCCCCGAGGCGGGCCAGCGCGAAGGACAGCAGGGCGGTCTCGATCCGGGTGGGCAGCTGCCAGGCGACCACCGTGCCGGGGCGGACTCCCATGCCGTACAGCCCGGCCGCGACCCGCTCGGCCCGCGTGCGCAGAGCGCCGAAGGTGAGCCTGCGGTCGCCCTGGAGGAAGAGCGGGCGATCCGGGGTGAGGGCGGCACGGCGGGTGACCAGCTCCCACAGTGTGCGGGACGAACTCAGGGCGTGCGGGGTCTCGTTCACGGCTGCCCCCTACCTGCTTGGCTGACGGGTCGTCAGGTAGGATGCTATCTGACGCGGCATCAGATAAGCATCAGTCCGGCGGAGGGGACGACCCATGGAGCGCGCGACCGAACTGCCCCGCATCATCAGCGTCGACGACCACGTGATCGAGCCCGCCCACCTCTTCGACACCTGGCTGCCGGCCAAGTACCGCGACCGCGGACCCCGGCCCCTGACCGCCGGGATCGGTGAACTCGCCTACGTCGCGGGCAAGTACCGGATCACCATGGACCCGGACGGCCCGCCCACCGACTGGTGGATCTACGAGGACCTCAAGTTCCCGTACAAGCGCAACATCGCCGCCGTCGGCTTCGACCGGGACGAGATGACCCTGGAGGGCATCACCAGGCAGGAGATGCGGCGCGGCTGCTGGGACCCGAAGGCCCGCCTGGAGGACATGGACCTCAACCACGTCGAGGCGTCCCTCTGCTTCCCGTCCTTCCCCCGCTTCTGCGGCCAGACCTTCGCCGAGGCGCACGACAAGGAGGTCGCCCTGGCCTGTGTACGCGCCTACAACGACTGGATGGTCGAGGAGTGGTGCGGGGACAGCGGCGGGCGGCTCATCCCGCTCTGCCTGATCCCGCTGTGGGACATCGGACTGGCCGTCGCGGAGATCCGGCGCAACGCCGAGCGCGGCGTACGGGCGGTGACCTTCTCCGAGATCCCCACCCACCTCGGGCTGCCGTCCATCCACTCCGGCTACTGGGACCCGTTCTTCGCGGTCTGCCAGGAGACCGGGACGGTCGTCAACATGCACATCGGGTCCTCGTCCCAGATGCCCGCCGCCTCCCCGGACGCACCGCCCGCCGTCCAGGCCTCGCTCAGCTTCAACAACGCGATGGCCTCGATGATGGACTTCCTCTTCAGCGGGGTCCTGGTGAGGTACCCGCGCCTCAAACTCGCCTACTCCGAGGGCCAGATGGGCTGGATCCCCTACGCCCTGGAACGCGCCGACGACGTCTGGGAGGAGCACCGCGCCTGGGGCGGCGTCCGCGACACCATCCCCGAGCCGCCGTCCACGTACTACTACCGGCAGATGTACTGCTGCTTCTTCCGCGACAAGCACGGCGTCGCGTCCCTCGACGTCGTCGGCCGCGACAACGCCACCTTCGAGACCGACTACCCGCACGTCGACTCGACCTTCCCGCACACCAAGGAAGTCGCCCTCGACCACGTCAAGGGCCTCGACGACGAGACGGTCTACAAGCTGATGCGCGGCAACGCGATCCGCATGCTCGACCTGGACCTCGACAAGTAGATGAACCTCACGTACAGCCCCGAGGAAGAGGAGTTCCGGGCGCGCCTGCGGGAGTGGCTCGGCACGGTGCTGCCCGCGCTGCCTCCCAAGCCGCCCCCCGACGACTGGCCCGCCCGCCGCGCCTACGACCTCGGCTGGCAGCGCAGGCTCCACGACGCCGGATACGCCGACGTCCACTGGGACGCCTCCCCGACCACCCGGCTCATCTTCCTGGAGGAGACCGAGAAGGCCGGCGCGCCCTATGTGGGCGCGGGCTTCGTGGGGCTGCTGCACGCCGGCCCGACCATCGCCGCCGAGGGCACGGACGGGCAGCGGGCGCGCTGGCTGCCGCCGATCCTGCGCGGCGAGGAGGTCTGGTGCCAGGGCTTCAGCGAACCGGAGGCCGGCTCCGACCTCGCGGCCCTGCGCACGCGCGCGTGGCGCGACGGCGACCACTACGTGGTGACCGGCTCCAAGATCTGGACCTCCCACGCGGAAGTCGCCGACTGGTGCGAGCTCTTGGTCCGCACGGACCCCTCGGCGCCCAAGCACCGCGGTATCACCTGGCTCGCCATGCCCATGGACGCCCCCGGCATCACCGTACGGCCGCTGCGCACGCTGGCCGGCTCCGCCGAGTTCGCGGAGGTCTTCCTCGACGAGGTGCGCGTGCCGCTCGCGAACCGGGTCGGGGACGAGAACGACGGCTGGCGCGTGACGATGGTGACGCTGTCCTTCGAACGCGGCACAGCCTTCGCGGGCGAGGTCGTGGCCTGCCGCCGTGTGCTCGCCGAACTGGCCGTCGAGGCCCGTAAGAACGGCCGCTGGGACGACCCGTCGCTCCGGCGCCGGCTGGGCAGGCTCAACGCCGAGTTCCGGGCGCTGTGGCGGCTCACGCAGTGGAACGTCAGCGCGGCGGAGGCCTCGGGCGGGGTGCCCGGGGCCGGCGGCTCGGTCTTCAAACTGCGGTACTCGCACGCCCGCCAGGAGCTCTACGACGCCGCCGCCGAGGTCCTGGGCCCGGACTGCCTCGACCTGGACCGGCCCTGGACGCTGGACCGCCTCTCCTCCCTCTCGTACACCATCGCGGCCGGTACCTCGCAGATCCAGCACGGCATCGTCGCCGAGCGGATCCTCGGCCTGCCGAAGGGACGGTGACCGTGCGTTTCCGGTTGACGGACGACCAGCGGGCGTTGCGCGACGGGGTGCGGCAGCTGCTCGCCCGGCGCTTCGACGCGGAGGCGCTGCGGGCCGCCGTGCGGGACCCGGTGCGACTGGACCGGGCGCTGTGGCGGGCCCTGGGCGACGCCGGGTTCTTCGCCCTGCGGCTGCCCGAGGCGGACGGCGGGGTCGGACTGGGGCTGCCCGAGGCGGTGTTGGTGTTCGAGGAGGCGGGGCGGGCGCTGCTGCCCGGGCCGCTGGCCGCCACCCACCTGGCGGCCGGTGCCGTACCCGGCGCGGCCACCGGGGAGACCGTCGTGACGGCCGTCGACGGCGGCCTCGCGGAGTGGCTGGCGGAGGCCGACGTCGTACGCGGCGACACCGCCGGAGCCGTGCCGCTGCGCTCCCTCGACCCGTTGACGCCCCTGCACCGCGTGCCCGGCGGCGCGGCGACGGCCCCGGACCCCGTCGCCGTCCTCCTCACCGCCGCGGAGCAGCTCGGCACGGCGGGCCGCGTCTGCGAGCTGGCGGCGCAACACGCCCGGGCCCGCGAACAGTTCGGACGGCCCATAGGGGCCTTCCAGGCGGTGGCACACCTGTGCGCGGGGATGCTGGTCCGGGCGGAGACGGCCCGCGCCGCGGTGTACGCGGCCGCCGTCACCGCCGACCCGGTCGACATCGCCGCCGCCCGCCTGCTCGCCGACGAGGCCGCCGTACGCGGCGCCCGCGACTGTCTCCAGGTGCACGGCGGCATGGGCTTCACCTGGGAGTCCGAGGTCCATCTGCATCTGAAACGCGCATGGGTTCGAACCCAACGTGCGGGAAGCGTCACGGAGAGTGAGGAAATCCTCGCGGCCGATCTGGCGGCCGGGGCGGCCTGACAGGCCCGCTGGCTGCGACATTGCCGACGATGCCCGAAAAGATGTCGCGGATTGTGGCATGCCGGAATTACGGAGAGTTGATACCGGGTCGTATCCGATGCGTGACTCGTAACAGCCCGGAGTCGGCGGTCCGCTCCGGTACCTTGTGTGAGATGCGAGTGGCTCAGAGCGCGGTGCGACCCAGGGGCGCGGCCTGTTCGACTCCCCGCGGTGAGCGTCGCACAGTATCCCGCAGGGGTACTCCTTCGCGCTGGAATATGCCCGAAGCGCTTGTTGGGGTGACTGTACGTCAACCATGCTGTCCCACAAGGGATTCACGGTCCGTGATCCTTGTCCCGGCCGTTGTTCTGGCCATGCAGAAAATGGCTACGATCGTGGCCCTCGTGAGGCGCGAGCCTAAGTGTCCGCCGGTTCGGATGGTGTGAGCGGTGCAGGTGCTTCAAGTGCAGCTGGAGATCCGGCCCGACCCCGCAGAGGTGGGGCGTGCCAGGCGGTGGGCCCGCTCGCGCCTGGCCGGGTCGGGCATACAGGCCGACGAACCGCTCGCCGAGACGCTGATCCTGCTCGTCTCCGAACTCGTCACCAACGCCGTGGTGCACACCGGCTGTCCCGCGGTCCTGCTGCTGTCCCTGCCGCACGCGGTGACGGACGAGGCCACGGTGCGTCTCGAGGTCGCCGACCGCAGCGGCCGGGCCCCCGTGCCCCGGTGCGCTGACGACGACGCGACCGGCGGCCGGGGTCTCGCCCTCGTCGACGGCCTCGCCGACCGCTGGGGCTGGAGCGTCGAGAGCACCGGCAAGCGCATCTGGTGCGAGCTGGACCGGTGCGCGAAGTCCGGTGAGGTCACGACGTCGTGCGGAGGGGGCGCGGCGGCGTACGGCGGCGGGACGTCCTTCGAGGGGCTGGCCTACGAGGCGGTGTAGGGCCGGACCCTTCAGACCGGGGCGGCACATGCCGCGGGGTCTTGCGGCGAAGTCGGGGCACGGGTGCACGGCAGGCCGGCCGGTTCCGTCAGGGCATGCGGCGATGCGCCGGGATGTGCTTCCGTGCGCGCCTACGGCACACACCGCATAAGCGACAAATCACCGAACCGGGTGTTGACGCGCCGTGACCGTGTGTTCACGCTGGTGAGCAGCGATTCGCCGTGAGGGGACGGCGAGGGCGTCGGTGACGGTGGCCCTCGGCGAGTGTGAGTCGTGATTCGGCGTCGGCTCCCTTCAGGGCCAGGGGAGCCGGGGCGGGAGCGCCGGAGATGGATGGCGGCGCACGCTGCCGTGCTCGGGGCGAGCAGCGGGGCGCCGCCATCCAGCTTCAGTGGATCCCTGGGGGCGATGCCCTAGAGAACGGCGACCGGTGCCACCGGAGACCCGGTCGCCCCGGCGAACGGCTCGGGCGTCGCCGTCAGCAGGAAGGCGTAGCGCCCCGCTTCTCCACAGGCTGTGGACAACTTTTCGAGATTCCAGTTCTGGCCCTGTGGCATCCCCATCTCCACGAGGTCGAGGGCGTGCACCGGCAGCCACAGGCCGTCCACCTCGGGCGGGAACACCTCGAAGGTCAGGGTGTCGTTGGCGACGGCCGCGACATCGCGCGCGTGGAACCACTCCGGCGTCCGGATCGACAGTCCCGGCGACGGGTAGGCGTAGCCGTGCCGGTCCCCGGCCAGGCAGACCTGGACCTGCCCGGTCCGTACGAGCACGATGTCGCCGGCCCGTACGCGCGTTCCGGCCAGTTCCTCGGCGGCGTCCAGGTCCTCGGGGGTGACGGCGTACCCGCCGTCGAGCCGGTCCGTGCCCCGGGCCCGGGCGACGTCGAGCAGGACCCCGCGCGAGACGAGGTGCCGGACCGTGCCGATGCCGCTGAACCCGGCGCCGCCGTGCGCCGTGACGGAGCCGGCCGGGCGGCCGTTGTAGATCCGGCCCGAGTGCGAGACATGGGGCAGCGCGTCCCAGTGGGTGGCCGCCTGCAGCCCCATGGTCACGGCGTCGTCGCTGCACGCGACCGTGCCCGGGCCGAACAGCTCCTGGTTGATCTGCACCATGACGTGCAGGGGGTTGACGCGTCCCGGGATCATCCCGGTCTGTACGCCGTCCTGCTGGAGGGGCAGCGCGAGGGGGACACGGCGGCCGGTGCGGACGGTGGCCGCGGCGTCCCGTACGACCTCGTCGGTGATCAGGTTCAGTGTGCCCAGCTCGTCGTCGGTCCCCCAACGGCCCCAGTTGTTCACGCGCTTGGCGATGTCGTGGAACACGTCCGGCAGCGACATGAGTCCTCCCCGGGGCTTGTCTTCCCGTATCTGACGGGTCGTAGAATTCGGGAACCTGAAATCTAACGGTCCGTCAGAAACCGTGGGACGGGAAGGGGCCGGGCGTGGGTAACTTCTTGGCAGGGAAGGTCGTCGCCGTCACCGGCGCCGGGCGGGGCATCGGCCGGGCGGTCGCGCTCGCGGCGGCGTCCGAAGGGGCGAAGGTCGTCGTCAACGACTACGGCGTCTCCGTCGACGGCGCCTCGCCGACCAGCGAGATAGCCGAGGGCGTGGTCAAGGAGATCGAGGCGGCCGGCGGGGAGGCGGTGGCGGTCGCCGACGACATCTCCACCATGGCGGGCGGACAGCGGGTCGTCGACGTGGCGCTGTCGTCGTACGGGCGGCTCGACGGGGTGGTCTGCGTGGCCGGGATCCTGCGCGAGCGGATGCTGTTCAACATGACCGAGGAGGAGTGGGACCCGGTCGTCGCGACCCATCTGAAGGGCACGTTCACGGTGTTCCGGGCGGCCTCGGCGGTGATGCGGAAGCAGCGGGCCGGGACGTTGATCGGGTTCACCAGCGGGAATCACCAGGGGTCCGTGTCGCAGGCCAACTACAGCGCGGCGAAGGGCGGGATCATCTCGCTGGTACGGAGCGCCGCGCTGGGGCTGCACAAGTACGGGGTGACCGCGAACGCGGTGGCGCCGGTCGCGCGGACGCGGATGTCGGCGGGCGTTCCGATGGAACTGGCGGAGATCGGGGAGCCGGAGGACGTCGCCGCGCTGGTGGTGTATCTGCTGTCCGACGCGGCGGCCCGGGAGGGGATCACCGGGCAGGTGTACACCGTCGCCGGGGCGAAGATCGCGGTGTGGGCGCAGCCGAGGGAGTTGCGGGCGGGGTTTGCCTCCGGCGGTTGGACCGTGGAGAAGGTCGCGGAGTTTCTGCCGGGGTCGGTGGGGGTGGATCCGATGCCGTTGCTGGAGCGGGTGCGGGAGGGGGAGCGGGCGGCGCGGGAAGGGGAGCGGCCCAACGCCCAGTAGCTCGGGGGTGCGTGTCCGTATGGCGGGTGCGGGTCGAGTGTGGCTGTTCGCGCAGTTCCCCGCGCCCCTGAGGGAGGGACGAACCTCATGGATTTTGGGTTCACGCGTGAAGACGAGGACTTTCGCGGCGAGGTCCGTGAATGGCTTGCCGCGCATACCGGGGGTACGGGCGACCGACGCGCATGGGAGCGGACGCTCGGGGCGGCCGGGTGGATCGGGCTCGGGTGGGGTGCCGACGGGTATGGGAACCGGCGGGTCGGCCTCACGCGGCAGGTCGTCTGGGCCGAGGAGTACGCGCGGTCGGGGGCGCCCGCGCGCTCCGGGCACATCGGGGAGAACCTGCTCGCGCCCACGCTGATCGCGCACGGCACCGAGGAGCAGAAGGCCCGGTTCCTGCCTCCGATCGCCGCCGGTGACGAACTCTGGTGCCAGGGGTACAGCGAACCCGGTGCCGGTTCGGACCTGGCAGGGGTCCGTACCGCGGCCGTGCGCGAGGCGGGCGGCCGGGCGTATCGGGTCACGGGGCAGAAGATCTGGACGTCGCTGGCGCACGAGGCCGACTGGTGCTTCGTGCTCGCCCGTACCGAGGCCGGGTCCCGCAGGCACCGCGGGCTGAGCTTCCTCCTCGTCCCCATGGACCAGCCGGGCCGCATCGAGGTCCGTCCCATCCGGCAGCTGACCGGTACCAGCGACTTCAACGAGGTCTACTTCGACGGCGCCCGCGCGGAGCAGGTCGTCGGGGGTGAGGGTGACGGCTGGCGCGTCGCCATGAGCCTGCTCGGCTTCGAGCGGGGCGTGTCCACGCTGGCCCAGCAGATCGGGTTCGCCCAGGAGTTCGAGGACGTCGTGCGGGCGGCCTTGGAGTCGGGGGCGGCGCGGGATCCCGTCGTACGGGAGCGGCTCGTACGGCAGTGGGCCGAACTGCGCACCATGCGCTGGAACGCCCTGCGCACGCTGGGCGGTTCGGGCGACGCGGGGGCGCCGAGCGTGGCGAAGCTGCTGTGGGCCGGCTGGCATCAGCGGCTGGGGGAGCTGGCGGTGCTGGTGCGGGGCACGGCGGCGAGTGTGGGTCCCGCCGGCTGGTCGGCCACGGCGCCGTACGAACTGGACGCGGCACAGCACCTGTTCCTGTTCTCCCGGGCCGACACCCTCTACGGCGGCTCGGACCAGATCCAGCGCACGATCATCGCCGAGCGCGTGCTCGGCCTGCCCAGGGAGCCCAAGGGAGCCGTGTGATGCGAGGCGTGATCTTCGACGGGAAGCAGGTCCGGGTCGTGACGGACCTGGAGGTGCGGGAGCCCGGGCCGGGTGAGGTGCTGGTCGCGATCCGGGCGGCCGGGCTGTGCCACAGCGATCTGTCGGTGGTGGACGGGACCATACCCTTCCCGGTTCCTGTGGTGCTGGGCCATGAGGGGGCCGGGGTCGTGGAGGCGGTGGGTGTGGGCGTCACCCATGTCGCGCCCGGTGACCATGTGGCCCTGTCCACGCTGGCCAACTGCGGGACGTGCGCGGAGTGCGACCGGGGGCGGCCGACGATGTGCCGGGGCGCGATCGGGCGCCCGGGGCGGCCGTTCAGCCACGACGGCCTGCCGGTGTACCAGTTCGCGGCGAACTCGGCCTTCGCGGAGCGCACGGTGGTGAAGGCCGTGCAGGCCGTCCGCATCCCCGAGGACATCCCCATGGCGTCGGCGGCGCTCATCGGGTGCGGGGTGCTGACGGGGGTGGGCGCCGTACTGAACCGGGCGCGGGTGGACCGGGGCGACAGCGTGCTGGTGATCGGGACGGGCGGGATCGGGCTGAACGTGTTGCAGGGGGCGCGGCTCGCGGGCGCCCTGCGGATCGTGGCCGTAGACGCCAACCCGGCGAAGGAGGAGGTGGCGCGGCGTTTCGGCGCGACGGACTTCCTCACCTCGACCGAGGGCGTGCGGGACGTCCTCCCCACGGGCGCGGACCACGCCTTCGAGTGCGTCGGCCGGGTGGAGCTGATCCGCCAGGCGATCGACGCGCTGGACCGGCACGGCCAGGCGATCCTCCTCGGCGTGCCCCCGGCCACGGCCGAGGCGTCCTTCCGCGTCTCGTCGATGTACCTCGACAAGTCCGTCCTGGGCTGCCGCTACGGCTCCTCCCGCCCGCAGCGCGACATCGCCCTGTACGCCGACCTGTACCGCGAGGGCCGGCTGCTGCTCGACGAACTCGTCACCCGGACCTATCCGGTCGAGGAGTTCGAGAGGGCGGCGGCGGACGCGGAGGCGGGGCGGGTGGCGCGGGGGGTGCTCACGTTCTGACGGACGCCTTCCGGTCCTTTTCGGCCCGGAAGGTCCGCCGGTAGGCGGTGGGGGTGACGCCGAGTGCCGTCTGGAGGTGCTGGCGCATCGACTGGGCCGTGCCGAAACCGGCGTCGTGGGCCACCTGGTCGACGGAGAGGTCGGTGGACTCCAGCAGATGCCGGGCCCGTTCCACGCGCTGCTGGGTGAGCCACTGGCCCGGGCTGACGCCGGTCTCCTCGCGGAAGCGGCGGGTGAAGGTGCGGACCGACATGGACTCCTGGGCGGCCATGTCACGCAGCTGGACCGGCTGGTGGAGGCGGCCCAGGGCCCAGGCGCGGGCGGCGGTGGTGGACGCCTGCTGCGGATCGGGCACCGGCCGTTCGATGTACTGCGCCTGCCCGCCGTCGCGGTGCGGCGGTACGACCGTACGGCGGGCCACGTCGTTGGCGACGGCGGCACCGTGGTCGCGGCGCACCATGTGCAGGCACAGATCGAGGCCGGCCGCGACGCCCGCGGAGGTCAGCACGTCACCGTCGTCGATGAACAGCACGTCCGGGTCGACCTCGACCCGCGGGAAGAGCCGCTGGAGGCGTTCGGAGTCGGCCCAGTGGGTGGTGGCGGGGCGGCCGTCGAGCAGGCCCGCGGCGGCGAGGACGTAGACGCCGGTGCAGATGGAGGCCAGCCGGGTGCCGGGCCTGAGGTGGGCGAGGGCGGCGGCGAGTTCGGCGGTCAGCACGCCGTCCTCGTAGACCGGGCCGAGTTCGTACGACGCCGGGACGATCACCGTGTCGGCGGTGGCCAGGGCCTCCGGGCCGTGGGGGACGTGGATGGTGAAGTCGGCGTCCGTCACGACCGGGCCGGGCGGGCGGACCGAGCAGGTCACGACCTCGTACAGGTGCCGTCCCCGGGCGTCCTTGGGGCGGCCGAAGATGCGGTGCGGGATGCCGAGTTCGAAGGGGAGCAGTCCGTCGAGGGCGAGGACGACGACGCGGTGGGGCCGGAAGCCGGGGTCTGCTGCGCTCGCTGCCATGGCCCGATCCTAACGAATACTGTCCTTCGGGCCACTCGCTGCGTCCCGGGCGCGGATCGGAAGCTCTATGACGTGACCCAGACAAGCCAAGCCCCCGCAGTCGTGGAGCAGCCGTCGAAACCGAAGCGCAGGCGCGTGCACCGCGCCTGGTTCGTGGCCGCTGTCACCTTTGTGACGATCATCGGCGCCGCGGCCTTCCGTTCCGTACCGGGTCTGCTCATCGACCCGCTGCACGACGAGTTCGGCTGGTCACGCGGCACGATCGGGGCCGCGGTCTCCGTCAATCTCGCGCTGTACGGCCTGACGGCCCCGTTCGCGGCAGCCCTGATGGACCGCTTCGGCATCCGCCGGGTCGTCGCGGTCGCCCTGACCGTCATCGCGCTCGGTTCCGGCCTGACCGTGTGGATGACGGCGGCCTGGCAGCTGATGCTGTGCTGGGGGCTGCTGGTCGGCCTCGGCTCCGGTTCCATGGCGCTGGCGTTCGCGGCGACCGTCACCAACCGCTGGTTCACCGAGCGGCGCGGCCTGGTCACCGGCATCCTCACCGCCGCGTCGGCCTCGGGCCAGCTGATCTTCCTGCCCTTGCTGGCCAGGATCATCGACCGCTACGACTGGCGTCCGGCGGCCGTGACGGTCGCGCTCGCGGCGCTCGTGGTCGTGCCGTTCGTGTGGCTCCTGCTGCACGACCACCCGGCCGACGTCGGCCAGAAGCCGTACGGAGCGACTGAGTTCGTACCGAAGCCGGCCCCGGTGACGGGCGCCGCGCGCCGTGCCGTGTCCGTCCTCTTCTCGGCCGCCCGCACCGGCCCGTTCTGGCTGCTCGCCGGTACCTTCGCGATCTGCGGTGCCTCCACCAACGGCCTGGTCCAGACCCACTTCGTGCCCGCCTCCCACGACCACGGCATGCCCATCACGGCCGCGGCCTCGCTGCTCGCGGTCATCGGGATCTTCGACGTCGTCGGCACGATCGCCTCCGGCTGGTTCACGGACCGCTTCGACGCGCGCCGCCTGCTCGCGGTCTACTACGCCCTGCGCGGCGTCTCGCTCCTCTTCCTCCCCCTGCTGCTGGCGCCCTCGGTCCACCCACCGATGATCTTCTTCATCGTCTTCTACGGCCTCGACTGGGTCGCCACCGTCCCGCCCACCCTCGCCCTGTGCCGGGAGCAGTACGGAGAGGACAGCGCGATCGTCTTCGGCTGGGTCCTCGCCTCCCACCAGGTGGGCGCCGCCCTGGTCGCCTTCCTCGGCGGCGTCGCCCGCGACGCGTTCGGCTCGTACGACGTGGTCTGGTACGCGTCGGGGGCGCTGTGCGCGGTGGCTGCGCTGATGGCCCTGGTGATCCGGCGGCGGGCGGGGGAGGTGCCGGTGGCGGTCTGAGACCTCGTTTCCACAGGGCCCGAAAAAAAGTCGGACGAGGATGTCGAGAACCCGCGTCCGGCTCCGTCCCCGGTGTGAACGCGACCACAATGGGTCGCACGAGCACCGAGGAGACCATCATGGCGAAGTACCTGCTGCTGAAGCACTACCGCGGCGCCCCGGCTCCGGTCAACAACGTCCCGATGGACCAGTGGAGCCCCGAGGAGATCTCGGCGCACATGCAGTACATGAACGACTTCGCGGCCCGGCTGGAGAAGACCGGCGAGTTCGTCGACGGCCAGGCGCTCGCCCCCGAGGGCGCGTGGGTCCGCTACGACGGTGAGGGGCGCCCGCCGGTCACCGACGGACCGTTCGCCGAGACCAAGGACCTCATCGCCGGCTGGATGATCATCGACGTCGACAGCTACGAGCGTGCCGTCGAGCTGGCCGGGGAGCTGTCCGCCGCCCCTGGCGCGGGCGGCAAGCCGATCCACGAGTGGCTGGAGGTGCGCCCGTTCTACGGCGTGCGGACCACCATCACGGAGTGAGGCCACAGGTGTCCGCGATGGACGAGGTTCTGCTCAGGAGCCTCACGCCGAGCGTGCTCACCGTCCTCGTCCGCCGCGGAGCCGACTTCGCGGCGGCCGAGGACGCCGTGCAGGACGCGCTGGTCGAGGCACTCCGGGTCTGGCCGGCCGACCCGCCGCGCGATACCAAGGGCTGGCTGGTCACCGTGGCCTGGCGCAAGTTCCTCGACGCGACCCGGTCGGACCTCGCACGCCGCCGGCGCGAGGACCGGGTCGAGGAGGAGCCGGCGCCCGGCCCGGCGCCCGCGCTGGACGACACGCTCCAGCTCTACTTCCTGTGCGCCCACCCGTCGCTGACCCCGGCATCGGCGGTAGCGCTCACCCTGCGCGCCGTCGGCGGCCTCACCACCCGCCAGATCGCCGAGGCCTACCTCGTGCCCGAGCCGACCATGGCGCAGCGCATCAGCCGGGCCAAGCGCACGGTCTCCGGTGTACGGTTCGACCAGCCCGGGGACGTGGCCACCGTCCTGCGCGTCCTCTACCTCGTCTTCAACGAGGGCTACTCCGGCGACATCGACCTCGCCGCCGAGGCCATCCGCCTCACCCGGCAGCTCGCGACCGCGATCGACCACCCCGAGGTGGCCGGTCTCCTCGCCCTCATGCTGCTCCACCACGCCCGGCGCGCCGCCCGGACCGCGCCCGACGGCAGCCTGGTGCCGCTGGCCGAGCAGGACCGGGGCCGCTGGGACACGGCATCGATCGCCGAGGGCGTCGCGATCCTCCAGGCCGCCCTCGCCCGCGACCGCCTCGGCGAGTTCCAGGCCCAGGCCGCCATCGCCGCCCTCCACGCCGACGCCCCCGTCGCCGAGGAGACCGACTGGGTGCAGATCGTCGAGTGGTACGACGAGCTCGCCCGCCTGACCGACAGCCCGGTCGTCCGGCTCAACCGCGCGGTCGCCGTGGGTGAGGCCGACGGACCGCGCGCCGGCCTGGCCGCGCTCGCCGAACTGGACGCCTCTCTGCCCCGCCACACGGCGGTGGCGGCGTACCTCCACGAACGCGACGGCGACCTGCCGACGGCCGCCCGCCTCTACGCCGAGGCGGCCCGGCTGGCCCCCAACCTCGCCGAACGCGACCACCTGACACGGCAGGCGGCACGGCTCAACGCGGGGCGGGGTGGCTGAGGGGGCCCGTGGAGCTGCCGTGTCGCTCACGCTTCCGGCTCCGTGGTCAGGCAGTGCCGGGCGGCGGCGATCAGCCGGGCGACCTTCAAGGGCCTGCACAGGGTCGGTGCCGACTCCATCGGCACCGACCAGTACGTGGCGCGAGCGCCGGTGCATTCCACGGCGTCCGCTCTGGGGACTCCGAGGTAGCTGCCTTGGCCCAGGCACTCCACGTCCAGGGGCCTCCAGTCGTCGACGGCCTGACGCCAGGTTCTCGGCATGGTCGGGGGTACGAGGGCGTAGTAGCGGAGGTGGCGCGGATCGCAGATGACCGGGCCGTCGTCGAGGGCTTGGCGCATGAACTCGTCGAGTTCCGAAGGCTCGGTGCTGTCCGCCAGGGCGAGTACGAGGCGGCCGGGGATTCGTACGGCGGAGAAACCGATGCCGAGCGGGAGCATGGTTACGGCGTGCTGCTGCCATTCCAGGCGGGCGCGGTCACGGCTCGGTGCGGGGAGTGTCGCCAAGAGCGAGTGTTCGGCGGGGTGTAAGGCTGTGCGGCTGTGGTTGTTCGGCATGCTCGGGCCTTCCCGGTCACGTGCGTTCCGTTTCACGCCGTGACCGTAGAAGCGCTGCTACCTCGGCAGGGGCACAGTTTGTGCCCCCTTGCTCACGCTGAGAGAAGACCGAGCTTCACCGCGAGCCCCGAGGCGCGGCGCCTGCGCGCTGGGGACTTCGCCTCGGTCTCCTCCAGGACGATGCGTTTGGCGTAGCCGTTGTACTTGATCGTCTCCGGGGCTGCTTCGTAGGCCTGGTTGAGCGTCGCGAGGGCCACGTCCGGCTGCCCGTCGAGATGGTAGGCGCGAGCCTCTTCGATGCGATGGCGAGCTCGTCGAGGCCGCGACGGGATGGTTGCCGCGTCGGCGGCGGCCGCCTGCCGTACGGATTCCCCGCCGGCGTGCGTCTCGACGGCGATGGTCACGGCGTGCGCGCCCATGATGCCGCGCGAGAACGACGTCACCGGGTGGTAGTAGGCGGCCGGCAGGCGGGTCGCCATGTCCCGCGCCAGGTCCCAGTGCCTCCAGGCTGTGCCCGCCTCGCCACGGCGGGCTGCCGTGTATCCGGCTTCGAAGGTGAGGGCGCCCGTGATCGCGAGGACGTCGTCGGTCGCGTTCGGCAGCAGTGGTTCGAGGTAGGCCAGCGTCCCCATCGTCACGGCGTCGGCAGCGTCGAAGTGCGCGGGGCCGCTGTCGCGGTGTGCCTGAGCGGCGAGCCACGCGGCGACGCCGATCGCGTGCGGGTCCTCGGACTCCTGGGCGGCGGTCAGGGCACGGTCGGCGACGCGCCACAGCAGCGCCGGGTCGGGCTGGTAGGCGCAGAAGAACTGCGCGAGGGAGTACACCTCCGCGAGGACGGCCTGTGCCGCGCGCCGCTCCGGTCCGGAGTCGGCCTGCCGTGCCGCGGCCTGCGCGTCGCGGATCAGGTCCGGCAGCAACTCGCCGATGACCTCACGGTGGTTCGGGGCCGAGTGCCGGGCGGCCCAGGCGCGTGCGAGGCGAGCGCGGAGGTGCTCGGCAGGAGGTGCCTGACGCTCGGTGGTGAGCGGGAAGGCATCGACCGCCGACTTCACCTCGGGGAGGCGTGGGTGACCGGGGCCGGTGAACAGACCGACCCGCACGGACTGGTCTCCAGTGAGGTCCGAGAGGTCCCGCAGGCGGAGGATCTCGGCGATACGCAGGATCACTTCGAGCTTGGGCGTCTTGAGGCGGCCCGTCTCGATCCCCTTGACCCAGGAACCGGACCGGCCGACGAGGCCACCGAGTTGCTCGCGGGTGAGGCCCTTGCGGGTGCGCAGAATCTGGAGTCGTGGCCCGAAGACCAGCGGGTCGGCGTAGGGGTCCGGGGTGGCGTCAGATGGCACGGTCTCGCCCCTTCTCGGTCAGCGTCCACTGTCAGGGTATGGGGCGGGGCACTTGTGTGTGAGTGCTCTGCGACGCTCCGCACTCGGCGAGGACGGTCCAGGGCATGCTCCTTTCGTGGGGCGATGGCATGGGCACAGGTGCGAGCGGCGGATGCCTCTGAGCTATGCGGGCGGCGTGGTGTTCGCGGCGATCCATTCCAGGCACCTCTTCGAGCCGGCCTCGATCGGCACGGCCGCGATCTCCGGGGTCTGCCACGGGTGGTGCTTCAGCAGGTGGGCCTCCAGCTCCGGGTAGCGGGACCGGGTGGTCTTCAGCAGGAGCTGCCACTCCTCCCCGGTGCCGAACTCGCCGTCGTGCCAGAACGCCGACGTGACAGGGCCGATGATCTGCGCGCCGGCCGCGAGTCGCTCGGCGACGACCGAACGGGCAAGTTCAACGGCCTGGTCATGAGTCGGTGTCGCGGTCGATACCTGGAGAAAGTCAGCCATGCCGGGAGCGTAGGCGGCGGCCAGATGTTCAGGAAGGCCATCACTGAGCGGCGTAATTCGGTGTTCGAGGGGAGGTGGATCGGCCTACGGTGAGGCCCATATGACTCTTCTTCATGTGCATGACTACGGGGGCGATGGCCCACAACTGGTTCTTCTGCACGGGTTCGGGCGGTCTCTCGTCGACTGGAGTGCCTCGGCGGCTCAGCTCACCGACGGGCATCGGGTTCTCGGTGTCGATCTGCCCGGGCACGGGCGTTCTCCCGATAGCTCACCCTGGGTGCTTTCCACCGTGGTGCGGGACATCACCGACACGCTCGACGCGAACGGTGTGACCGAGGCCGTCGTGGTGGGGCATTCGCTCGGAGGGCTGGTCGCCGTCGAGTACGCCCGGGCGTATCCGGAGCGTGCGCGTGCCGCCGTGAATCTCGACGGGTTCTGGTGGCCGCGGGAGTATCCCGGTGCCGAAAAGGTGACTGAGGGGCTGCTGGCGTCGGTCGGGGCCGTTGCACCGGAAGGGTACGTCGAGCAGCAGGTCGCCAACTCCGCGCGGTTCGGAGTGCCCGCCGACCGTGCGGAGGCCGCTGCCCGCGCGGCGGCGCGCCCGCTGCCGGACGGCACCTGGCAGACGCTGCCGGGACGGGCCGCGGCGCTGGAGATCGTCGACGAACTCCACCGGCTCGGCGCGCACGGTGTCGCCGCCTGGCTGGACGGGGTGGACCGCCCGCTGCTGCTGGTGCAGGCCGGGCGACGGCTGCCGCCCGCGCCCGGCATGGAGTGGTTCGACGAGTTCAGCGCCCGGTTCGCCCGAGAGGTCTCCGACGAGCTGGCCGCCCTCTCCCGCGCCCGGCCGATGGTCGGCGTCGAGCGGATCGACGCCACCCATCCCATGATCCTCGAGGCTCCTGACGCGGTGGCGATGCTGGTCGGCGGGTTCGTTCGGGCCCTGCCCGGCTGAAAGATCCGGCACACTGAGCCCAGCTGCTTCGCCGCATCGAGAGGTCCGTCGACGACACTCGGCATGGTCCTCGGCGACGTGGACGTCGTGACTCAGCACGCTCGTCCGCGCCCGATCTTCCGAGGAGTACGCCGTGTCCACGATCCACTGGACCGAGACCGAACCCCGTTCCGCCCGCTGGCACTCCGAGTCCGGACTGCCCCTGCCCCGCACGGTCGTCGTGGCCGACGACCGGATGCGGGCCGCCGTCGCCTACCGGCTGGCCTGTGAGGGCACTGGGCTGTTGTGGCGCGGGGACTTTCACAACGCGCGGCAGTTGTTGAGTGCCTTGGACCGCCGTGTCGGGCGTACCGCGCCCGGCGCGGCG
Organism: Streptomyces sp. NPDC041940; assembly: GCF_055589465.1. NCBI lineage: Bacteria > Bacillati > Actinomycetota > Actinomycetes > Kitasatosporales > Streptomycetaceae > Streptomyces > Streptomyces sp. NPDC041940. Next base: position 73,825 of record NZ_JBVJBP010000004.1, on the reverse strand, counting down.
GACACGACGGCCGACACCTTCCGGTCGCAGCGCCGGTTTCGTGCCCACCGTGCGCGCGTGATGGGCAAGTTGCTGGTGCTGCTGGACGCGGATCAGGGGCTGGACCTTCGCAGGGCTCCCGATGTGCGCCGGGCGGTCGCCGAGGCGTACGGGGCGTTCGACGGGCCCGTGGCCGTCGCCCTCTCCGAGCTGCTGGGTGTGATCAGTGCCCGGCAGTGGCGGGAGAAGGGCGTGTTCGTCCCGGCGCTGGAAGCGGTGGTTCACCCGCACTACGGGGTGTTCGCGCCCACCCGGAGCGAATACGTCGATCTCGTCGCGCAGGCTCCGCTGCCGCGAGGCGGTGACGTACGGGTCGCCTTCGACCTGGGCACCGGAACGGGCGTGCTCGCCGCCGTGCTGGCCCGGCGGGGCGTCGGGCAGGTCGTGGCGAGCGACGTCAGTGCGCGGGCCCGGGCGTGTGCCCAGGACAACGTGGGGCGGCTGGGGCTCTCGGGGGTGGTCCGGGTGGTGAGCGGGTCCGAGCTGTATCCCCCGGGGCGCGCCGACCTGGTCGTGTGCAACCCGCCCTGGATTCCCGGCCGACCCGCCTCCGACCTCGACCTCGGTGTGTACGACGCGGGCGGCGGCATGCTGCAGGGCTTCCTGAGCGGGCTCGCCGGGCGGCTGGAACCCGGTGGTGAGGGCTGGCTCGTGTTGTCCGACCTCGCCGAGCGGCTCGGGCTGCGCAGCCGTGACGAGCTCCTCACCGCCGTGGAGGAGGCCGGGCTGCGGGTGGTCGGCCGCTCGGACACGCGTCCGCGTCACCCCCGTGCGCGGGACACGGACGATCCGCTGCACGCCGTACGGGCCGCCGAGGTCACCTCGCTGTGGCGGCTGGCCGTCGGCTAGCCCTCCGTCAGCCGCGCGAAGCGCCCTCGGTGGAACAGCAGCGGTCCGTCCGGGGAGTCCGTGCCGGTGCCGAGGGCCGTCACCCTGCCGACCACGATCAGGTGGTCGCCGCCGGTGTGGACGGCGTGGATCGCGCAGTCGATCCAGGCGACCGTGCCGGAGAGGCGGGGTGAGCCCGAGACGGGTGCCCTGTCGTACGCCACGCCCGCGAACTTGTCCGCGCCGCTCACCGCGAAGGAGCGGCACAACTCGCCCTGGCCGGCGCCCAGGACGTTGACGCAGAAGCCGCCCGCGCGGGCGATGCGCGGCCAGGTCGTCGACGTACGGCCGACCATGAAGGCCACGAGCGGCGGGTCGAGGGAGAGGGAGCTGAAGGACTGGCAGGCGAAGCCGGCGGGGGCGGTGCCGGGCGTGGCGGGGGGTGCCGTCACGATCGTCACGCCCGTCGCGAAGTGGCCCAGGACGCGGCGGAATTCCTGCCGGTCCAGGGGTGCGCGCTCGTCCTCGCGCACGCAGCGCAGCTCCGGGCGCGGCAGCGGTTCCACGGGCCGTGGGCCCGGGTCCGGAGCGCGGGTCGACCTGAGGTAGCGAACGGCGGCTTCCGCCATTCCTGCTTGTCCCATCACGTTCATGATTGAAACTGACGAAGCGTCAGATTGGAAGGGTCAGTGGCCCTCGTATGTCGCCTTCCGTCGCTCCACGAAGCTCCGTACCCCCTCCTGCGCGTCCGCCGTCGCCATGTTGATCTCCTGCGCCGCGGCCTCGGCGGCGAAGGCGGTGGTCCGGTCGGTGTCCAGGGACGCGTTGACGAGCTGCTTGGTCAGGGCGAGGGCGCGGGTCGGGCCGGTGGCGAGCCGTTCGGCCCAGGCGCGGGCCGTCTTCTCCAGCTCCCCGTCCGCTACGACCCGGTTGACCAGGCCCAGGCGTTCGGCGTCCGTCGCCGTGAGGGCGTCGCCGAAGAACATCAGCTCCTTCGCCCGCTGGGGGCCGATCAGACGGGGGAGCAGGTACGCGCCGCCGCCGTCGGGGACCAGCCCCCGCCGTACGAACACCTCGATGAACCTGGCCGACTCCGCCGCCAGGACGAGATCGCAGGCGAGCGCCAGATGGGCTCCGAGGCCGGCCGCCGTGCCGTTCACCGCCGCGATCACCGGCTTCTCGCAGTCCAGGACGGCGGCGATCAGGCGCTGGGCGCCGGTGCGGAGGGTGCGGGCGACATCCCCGACGCGGCGTTCGTCCGTGGTGGCCGCCCCCCTGAGATCCGCGCCCGCGCAGAAGCCCCGGCCCGTCCCCGTGATCACCACCGCTCGGACAGCGGCTGTCGCGGACGCCTCCCACAGGAGCCGGACGATCTCGTCCCGTTGGTCCGGGGTGAGGGCGTTGAGCGTCTCGGGGCGGTTCAGGGTGACGGTGAGGACCTGGTCGGCCGTAGCGTGCAGGACGGCCGGCATCAGCGGCACACCGCCAGCGCGTCCAGTGCCACGGCGCCCTGCCCCTGCGGCAGTACCATCAGCGGGTTGATGTCCAACTCGGCCAGCTGATCCCCGAGTTCGAGTGCCATGCGCTGCACGCGCAGGACCACCTCGACCAGGGCGTCCAGATCGGCCGGCGGGCGGCCCCGGACCCCGTCGAGCAGGGCCCGGCCGCGCAGGCCGGCGAGCATGTCCCGCGCCTGCTCCTCCCCGAAGGGCGGTACGCCCACGGCGGTGTCGCGCAGGACCTCGACGAGCACCCCGCCGAGCCCCACGGTCACCGTCGGGCCGAACAGGTCGTCGTGGGTGACGCCCACGACCATCTCGACGCCCTGCTCGACCATCTGGCAGACCAGTACGCCGTCCAGGGAGACCTCCTCGTAGCGGGCGATGTCGGTCAGCTCCCGGTAGGCGTCGCGGACCTGGCTCGCCGAGGTCAGGCCGATCTTCACCAGGCCCAGTTCCGTCTTGTGGGCGATGCGGGCGCCCGAGGCCTTCATCACCACCGGGTAGCCCACCAGGCCGGCGGCCCGGACGGCGCCCGCCGCGCTGGTCACCAACTGCTCGCGCGGTACGCGGATGCCGTACGCCCGCAGCAGCTGCTTCGCGGCGTGCTCGCTGAGCTGTTCGCCGGGGTGCATGAGCGCCTGGGCCTTGCGGCAGGACGGCGAGGGCGTGCGCGGGGCCTCGTCGAAGGGGGAGCGGTAGGCGGTCGTGAAGCGGTGGTGGGCGAGGTGGGCGCGGACGGCGGTGAGGCAGTTGCCGACCGTGCGGAAGGTGGCCACGCGGGAGGAGCCGAGCAGGACCTCGCGGTAGGCCGGTTCGGTGCCGACCGGCGAGCCCCATACGACGCACACCAGCTTGTCCGTGTGCTCGGCCGCGTCCACCAGGTCCCGTACCAGTCGGTCGCTGAGCGGTGGGAAGGGGCCGGTGATCGGGCAGATCAGCACGCCGATCCCGGGGTCTTCGAGGAGCGCGTCGATGATCTTCCGGCCGCGTTCGTCCCCGACCGGATGCCCGCCGTTGTCGACCGGGTTGGCGACGCTCAGGTACTCGGGGATCCACTGGTGCAGTTCCGCCTGCTTGGCCTCGGACAGGACCGGAAGCCTCAGGCCCGCCTCGGTCGCCAGGTCCGCGACGTGGGCGCCCGTGCCGCCCGAGATCGAGTAGACGGCCACCCCGTCGGTGCGCGGCGGGCGGGCGCGGGCCAGCAAAGCCGCCGTGTCCTGGAGTTCGTCGAGGCCGTCGACGCGGATCACGCCGTACTGGCGCAGCGCCGCGTCCACCACCGCGTCCGCGCCGGTCAGTTTGCCGGTGTGGGAGGCGGCCGTGCGGGCGCCGGTCTCGGTGCGGCCCACCTTGACGGCGACGACCGGGACTCCGCGCCGGGCGGCCCGGTCGGCGGCGAGCAGGAAGGAGCGGCCGTCCTTCAGCCCTTCCAGGTAGCAGGCGATGGCGCCGATCCCGGGCTGCTCGGCGAAGTAGGAGAGGAAGTCGGCGGTCTCCAGGTCGGCCTCGTTGCCGGTGGGCGCCCAGTGGGAGAGGCGGATACCGAGTTCCTGGAGGGCGAAGACGGGGCGGCCCTGGTGGCCGGACTGGGTGATGAGCGCGATCGCCGGGCCTTCGAGGTCGTCCCGGAAACGTTCGAACGCGTTGAGGTTGGTGTTGGGGCCCAGCAGACGCACCCCGGAGCGTTCGACGGCTGCGGCCAGTCGCCGCTGGGCGGCCTCGCCCTCGGGGCCGGTCTCCGCGAACCCGGAGGCGAAGACGACCGCGAACCGTGCCTTGGCCTCGGCCAGTTCCTCGATCACGGGGACGGGGTCGCCGACGAGGACGACCGCCAGGTCCACCTGCTCGGGCAGGTCGGCGACGGAAGGGGAACAGGCCAGGCCGAAGACGGACGGGCGGCTGGGATGCACCGGGTACAGCCGGGCCCCGACCCGCTCGGCCCAGTCGGCCAGTTGGCGGGTCACGCCGGTGTGGGGGCGTCCCTCGGCGTCCGAGGCGCCGATCACGGCGACGGACCGGGGCCGGAAGAAGTGGTCGAGATCAGGGACGTCGGCGTGCAGCGGACGCCCGCTGACGTCGAGGTCGCCCTCCTGGGCCGGCCTGCCGTGCACGGCAGGCCCGGGCCGTTCGCCACAGGCGATGGCCCGGGCCCGGCGGGAGTCGGTGGTGAGGGTGCCGTAGGTCGATCCAAGCATCGTTTCCGCCCGCTCCTGTGAGACAGCCGCTAACTGACGCTCTGTCAGATTACTGAACTGACGCGATGCCAGGAATGGCTGTGCAGAAACCGGCGCTCTACACCGAACCGTCCCGCGCGACGGCCTTCGCGATGCGCACCGCGTCGAGCGCCAGCTCGCGCAGGTTGCCGCTGATCGGGTTGGTGAAGCCGGTGAAGTACAGGCCGGGGGCGGTCCTGGGGCTGCGGGCGCCGTGGACGACGGGCTTGCCGTGGGCGTCGAGTACGTCGAGGTGGCCGACCAGGCCCTCCAAGGCGCGGACGTAACCCGTGGCGGCGATCACGGCGTCCGGCTCGACGAAGGTGCCGTCGGCGAGGGCGACCTTCCCGTCGCCCTCGAAGGACTCCACGGCGGCCACGATCTCGACCTTGCCCTTGCGCACGGCGTCGATCAGGCCGACGTCCTGCACCGGGATCGCGCCCTGCTTCACCCTGGTGTACAGGCCCGTGTCGGGACGCGGCAGCCCGTGCGCCGACAGGTCGGGGATCGCCACCTTGGCCTGTGCCCGGCTGATCCGGTCGACGAGGCCGGCCGGGAGACGGCGTACCAGGACACCGCTGTACTGGGCGGCCCAGCCGGCGGTCGAACGGCGCACGATGTGCGGGACGGTGCGCACGGCCAGCCGGACCCGGGAGGCGCCGCTCTCCACCAGGTCCACGGCGATCTCGGCACCCGTGTTGCCGACGCCGACGACGAGGACGTCCCGGCCGGCGTAGGGCGTGCCGTTGCGGTACTCCCCGGCGTGCAGGAACTCGCCGGTGAAGGCCTCGCGGCCGGGCCAGTCCGGCAGGCGCGGGGTGTGGTTGTAGCCGGTCGCGATCACGACCGCCGAGCCGGTCAGTTCCCTGCCCCCGGTGGCGTGCAGCAGCCAGCCCGTGCCGTCGGGCGCCCGCTCGATCCGGGACACCTCGACGCCGGTGACGATCTCCAGGCGGTGGTGCTCGGCGTACTTCTCCAGGTACCGCACCACGTTGTCCCGGGACACCCACCGCCCGAACCGGCGCGGCATCGGCAGCCCGGGCAGGGCCGACAGGCGGCGGGTGGTGTGCAGGCGCAGCCGGTCGTAGTGGCGGCGCCAGGACGCCCCGACCTGGTCGGACTTCTCCAGGACGACGGCTCGTACGCCCCGGGCGCGCAGCGCGTACGCGGCGGCGAGTCCGCCGGGGCCGCCGCCGATGACGTAGACGGGGCGGTCCGGTGCGGGATGCGCGGAGGAGTGTGGGGAGGGCGTGGAGTCGGCCATGAGCGGGAGCGTAATCACGAGCCCGGTTGATGGGTCTCGGTCAAGACCGGAATTGGTTGCGGATTGATCACGGCTGTAGGAGGAGGGGGTGGGGCTTGTGGCGTAGGGCGCCCGGTTGTGGCGAGCCGGTGATCACTCCTGACGTGGGGCTGGTGGGCGCGGCCTCCGGTGAGGGATACGAAGACCGGGGTTCCCTGGCTGCGGGGAGCCTTGTCGCGGGGTCTTGCGGATCCGAAGAACTGACGTACCGTCAGATCGCATGGACACGATCTGGCTCGGCGGGGCGGAGTGGCTGGCCGTACTGCGGATCGGGCTCGGGCTGTGGTGGCTGGAGAGCTGGCGGCACAAGGACCGCGAGGCCTGGTTCGAACGGGGCGCCGGCATCGAGTGGGCGGCCGGGATAGCGGCCGAGCACCGCTGGAACGCCGTCCGTTCGGGCTTCGGCGCGGTCGTCGCGCCCCGTCCGCGCGTGATGGCGTACGTCGTCGTCTACGCGGAACTCGCCCTGGGGCTGGGCCTGATCGCAGGCTTCCTCACCCCGGTCGCCCTGGTCGGCGGGTTCCTCCTCAACGCCCTCTACCTCACGCTCATGATCCATGACGTCGCCGAGCAGGGGCAGAACTCGATGATGGCGCTGATGTCCGTGGTCGGGCTGTTCGGGATGTCCTGGCAGACGTGGTCGCTGGACAGCGCGCTGGGGCTGTTCTGATGGGCGGGCCGTCGACCGGGCGATTCGGCCTGCCCGAGCCCGACGCCTTCACCCGGACGTACTGGGACGCGGCAGCCGAGGGCCGCTTGCTGATCCGCCGCTGCCGGGCCTGCGGACGGGCCCACCACTACCCGCGCGAGTTCTGCCCCCGCTGCTGGAGCGAGGACGTCGTCTGGGAGGCGGCGAGCGGCCGGGCCACCCTCTACACCTGGTCTGTCGTCCACCGCAACGACCTGCCGCCCTTCGCGGAACGCACGCCGTACGTCGCCGCCGTGGTCGACCTGGCCGAGGGGCCGCGGATGATGACGGAGGTGGTGGGGGAGCGGGAGCTGTCCGCCGGGGCGGACCTGGAAGTGACCTTCCGGGAAGGAATCCCGGTCTTCCGGATCGCGCCGGGTGCCCGGTAGGGACCTGATTTCCGAGCCGTATGCATGCCATGTATACACACCGCGTATACACAGTGTGTAGAGTGCGCGGCATGTCCATCGGTCACAGCCTTCCGACTCCTCCCCCCGGCCCCCTGCTCACCGCGCACGACCTGCGCAAGGCGTACGGCCCCACCACCGCCCTCGACGGCGCCGGGTTCTCCATCCGCCCCGGCGAGGTCGTCGCCGTCATGGGCCCCTCCGGGTCCGGCAAGTCCACGCTGCTGCACTGCCTCGCGGGGATCGTGCCGCCCGACTCCGGGTCGATCACCTACCACGGGCGCGAACTGACCAAGATGAGCGATGCCCAGCGCAGCGCGCTGCGCCGCTCCGATTTCGGGTTCGTGTTCCAGTTCGGCCAGCTGGTGCCCGAGCTGACCTGCGTGGAGAACGTCGCCCTGCCGCTGCGGCTGAACGGCACCTCCCGCAAGGACGCCGAGCGGACCGCGCTCGGCTGGATGGAGCGCCTGGAGGTCGACGACCTCACGGCCAAGCGTCCCGGCGAGGTCTCCGGCGGCCAGGGCCAGCGCGTCGCCGTGGCCCGCGCGCTGGTCACCGGACCGCGCCTGCTGTTCGCCGACGAACCCACCGGTGCGCTCGACTCCGCCAATGGCGAACGCGTGATGGAACTGCTGACCGAAGCGGCCCGCTCGACCAACGCCGCCGTCGTCCTCGTCACCCACGAGACACGCGTGGCCGCCTACTCCGACCGCGAGGTCGTCGTCCTCGACGGCAGGTCCCGCACCGTGGAGCGTGCCGTATGAGTCCGCGACAGTGGGCCACGGACCTGGCGATGGGGGCCCGCTTCGCCCTCACCGGCGGACGCGAGGGCTGGGTCCGGATGACGCTCACGGCCGTCGGGGTCGGCCTCGGTGTGGCACTGCTCCTGCTGTGCACCGCCCTGCCCAACGTGTTCGCCGCCCGCGGCAAGGTGGAGGACGCCCGCTACGACAGCACGTTCGTGTACTCCGGCAAGGCCCCGCCGAAGGCCGACAACACCTTCCTCATCGCCGGCGCCGACACCACCTGGCACGACGACGACATCCGCGGGCGGCTCGTCGAGCCCGAGGGCGAGCGGGCGCCGCTGCCCCCAGGGGTCGAAAGCTTCCCGGGCAAGGGCGAGATGGTGGTCTCCCCGGCGCTCAAGGACCTGCTCGCCTCGGACGATGCCGAGCTGCTGCGGGAGCGGCTGCCCTACAAGATCACCGGCACGATCGGCGAGAGCGGACTCATCGGCTCCCACGAACTGGCCTACTACGCGGGCACCTCGGGGCTGAGACTCACGGAGTTCTCCCCCGTGCACCGGCTGACCGGATACGGCAGACCGGACGCGGACACGGCACCCGAGAAGACCGACCCGGTGCTGCTGCTCATGATCCTGGTCGTGTTCGTGGTGCTGCTGACCCCGGTCACCGTGTTCATCGCCGCCGCCGTCCGCTTCGGCGGCGAGCGCCGCGACCGCCGGCTGGCCGCGCTGCGCCTGGTCGGCTCGGACAGCCACATGACCCGGCGGATCGCGGCGGGCGAAGCACTCGCCGGAGCCCTGCTCGGCCTGGTCGTCGGCACCGGCTTCTTCCTCCTCGGCCGACAGACGCTGGGCTCCACCGAGCTGCTGGGCGTGAGCGTCTGGCCCAGCTACCTCGATCCCTCCCCCGCGCTCGCCGCTCTGGTCGCGGTGGCGGTCCCGGTCGCCGCCGTACTCGTCACACTGCTCGCGATGCGCGGCGTGGTGGTGGAACCGCTCGGCGTCGTCCGCGCGGCCAGACAGCGCCGCCGCCGGCTGTGGTGGCGGCTGCTGCCTCCGCTGGCCGGCCTCGCGATGCTCTACCCGATGATCGGCAAGGGGCGTGAGAACGGCGAGTTCAACCAGTACTACGTCATCGGCGGCGTGCTGCTGCTGCTCGTCGGCATCACGGCGCTGCTCCCCTGGGTCGTGGAGGCGGTCGTCGTGCGCCTCGGCAAGGGCGCGCTGTCCTGGCAGCTCGCGGTACGACGGCTCCAGCTGAGCAGCGGAACCGCCGCACGCATGGTCAACGGCATCGCCGTCGCCGTGGCCGGGGCCATCGCCCTGCAGATGCTGTTCACGGGAACGGAGAGCCAGTACACCAAGGCCACCGGCCAGGACCCCGGCCGCGTCGGGGTACAGGTCGAGTTCAGCGACCGCAAGCCGCTGTCCGGTGTCGAGCGCGAGTTCACCGGCACCAAGGGGGTACGGGCCGCGGTGTCCCTGGCCGACCTGGAGTACGGGCAGACCCGTCGCGACCCGGAGTACAGCGGCGGCATGACCGTGGGCAACTGCACCGCCCTGCGCGAACTCGCCACGCTTCCCTCCTGCGAGGACGGCGACGTGTTCGTCACGCGGACCAGGAACCACTACGAAGACCCCAGCAACGCCGACGAGATCGCCGTGCTCAAGCCCGGCCGGAAGCTCTACCTCGACCCGTCGTACGGCGAAGCGACGAGCGAACGCGGCATGGAGGCACCCTGGACCGTTCCGGCGAACGTGCGGGTGGTGGACGCGCGCAAGGACTCACTGGTGGAGTCCAACAGCGTGCTGGTCACCCCCGCGGCCCTGCCCGCCGAGGCCGCGCCCGCGTTGGTCTCGGACGGGGTCTACCTGCGCCTGGACCCGTCGGTGCCGGACGCACGGGAGTACATACGCAACGTCGCCGCCCGGATCGACCCCCTGGCAAGCACCTACACCTGGTCGGCGACCCAGGAGGACACCAAGTACACCTCCATCCGCACCGGCCTGTTCGTCGGCTCCGTCTTCGTGCTGGCACTGATCGGCGCGAGCCTGCTGGTCTCCCAGCTGGAGCAGCTGCGCGAGCGCAGGAAGCTGCTCTCCGCGCTGGTCGCCTTCGGCACCCGGCGCCGCACCCTGAGCCTGTCGGTGCTGTGGCAGACGGCCCTCCCGGTCGGACTCGGCCTCGCCCTGGCCACCACGGTGGGTGTCACCCTCGGCACGGTGCTGCTGAAGATGACCGATACGCCGGTGGCCATGGACTGGGAGAGCGTCCTGACCATGACCGGCGTGGGCGCGGCCGTGGTCGGCGTGGTCACGCTGCTCAGCCTGCCGCCACTGCTGCGGATGATGCGCCCGGAAGGCCTGCGCACGGAATAGCCCCTCACCCAGCCGCCGATGTGGGCTCCAGGAGGAGCCCACATCGGCGTCACAAAGGGAGGTGACCCCTCCCAGCCCACCGGCTTGAATACCCCCATGGCCCCCATACGCGACCCGTTCCCGACCGCTCTGCCCGAACTCCACGGACACGGCCTCCGCCTTCGCCCCTGGGACGCCACGTCCGGCGCCGACGTCGATACGTGGATGCGCGGCATGCGGGACCCGGAGTTCCGGCGCTGGAACACCCCGTTGCGGCTGGTCACGGACCGGGCGAGCGCCAGGCAGTCGCTGCTCGCGCGGGAGCAGAGCGCCGTGGAGGGCACGTCGGTGTCGTTCCGCGTCGCGGACGCCGGCAGCGACACGGCCCTCGGCCACATCGGCGTCAACGAGATCAAGTACCACATGAAGGTCGCCCGCGTCGGCTACTGGGTGCTCCCCGAGGCCCGCGGCCAGGGCGTCGCCACCCGGGCCCTGCTGCTCGCCACCCGCTGGGCCTTCGCCGAACTCAACCTGCACCGCATCGAGTTGGACCACGCGGTCGGTCATGACGTGTCGTGCCGGATAGCCGAGCGCTGCGGGTTCGCGTACGAGGGAACCCTGCGCGGGTCGATCTTCGAGGAGGGCCGGCACGACACGTTCAGAGACGCCCACCTGCACGCGCGGCTGGCGACGGACGCGGAACCCGAAGCGGGCGGAGGGGCCCGGGCGTAATTCGGAGGTGCCGGCGGGGGCGCGGGCGGCACCATGGGGCATGCGCACCGACGACTGGCACCTCACCCAGGACCTCGACGACTTCCTCGACCACGCGGGAACCTTCCTCCGCTCCCAACCCGCTCTGCACACCGTCCCGTTGACCGTCACGGAGACGCTGCGCACCCGCGGACGGCACGTCTACGGCGAGGGGGCGCCGGAGTTCGGCGTACTGGAGCGGGACGGAGCCGTCCGGGCGTCGTTCTTCCGCACTCCTCCGCACTGGCTGAACCTCACCGCCCTCACCCCCGGGGAGGCCGATACCCTCGCGGCGCGGCTGGCCGCTCTCGGGCGGCCTCTGCCCGGCGTGAACGCCGACCGCGACACCGCCGCCGCCTTCACCGAGGCCTGGCAGCGGCACACCGGCGCCACGGCCACACTTCGTCAGCGCCAGCGGCTCTATCGCCTCGGCACCCTGACCGTGCCCGGCCCCGTACCGCCCGGCGGGCCCCGGATCGCCGTCGAGGCGGACCGCGCCCATCTCATCCGCTGGCACGAGGAGTTCAATGAGGCCATGGGCATGGGCACCGTCCGGGACGACGGCGAGTGGGCGGACGCCCGCATCGAACAGGGCGGCATCACCTTCTGGGAGACCCCGGACGGCACGCCCGTCGCCATGGCCGGCCGGACCCCCTTGATCGCCGGCCAGATCCGCGTCGCCCCGGTCTACACCCCACCCGACCTCCGCGGCCGCGGCTACGCGGGCGCCGCCACGGCCGAGATCAGCCGCACCGCCCTCGCCTCCGGCGCACAGGAGGTGCTGCTCTTCACCGACCTGGCGAACCCGACCAGCAACGGGCTGTACCAGCGGATCGGGTACCGGCCGGTGGCGGACTTCGAGGTGTACGACTTCGGATAGCGCGGCGGTCTCCTTCGGGCGGTGCCGCGGTCTCACCAGAATGTGAGCGTCAGCCTGAACCAGGCGGTGCCCTCCCGGTCGGTGTTCTCGGCGTCCAGCGTCTCGGTCGCCAGGGCGGCGAAGGCTCGCTCCTGGAGTCCGAGGTACGCCCGTACGATCGCGCACTCCGGGGCGTCGTCCCCGAGCAGGCGCTCGGCGGTGGCCTCGTCGAGCCCGCCCAGGTTCCAGAGGAGCTCGACGATCGGGGCGGCCCGCTCGCCACCGCGCTCGGTGACGAAACCGCCCACGAAGCTCTTGGCGATGTCCTTCGCGAACGGGTTGAGGTTCGCCATCCACTCCCTGCGCAGCCACAGTTCCGCACGGGTCACCCGCTCACGCGCGTCCAGGTGCAGGGTGAGGTCCACGTGTTCCTGAAAGCCGCCGGTCTTGAGGCGCACCGTCGTTCCGTCCGCCTCGGTCGTACGGCCGTCCGCCGTCTCTCCCACATGGAAGAAGCCGAAGAAGTCGCCGCCTCGCAGGTCCGCGTACGGCACGAGGGTGGGCTCCCCGGAGAGGTCACCCCACTCCGACGGCCACAGGAAGGCCGAGAAGACGACCTTGGCGAGATCGGCCCTGGAGATGATCCAGCCGTTGCCGTGCTCCACCGCGTCCACGCCCGCCGCGTTGTGCTCGCGGCACAGCAGGGAGCGACCCGGCCAGGGGTCGTGGAAGAGGACCGAATCGTCGTCGGCGGCCACCAGATTGATGCAGTGTCCGGAGCGGCCGTCGTACACCTGGACGGCCGTCCCCTTGACGTTCCGTGTGATGAGGCCCCTGGCCAGGAGGTCGACCAGAGCGGTCGGGGAGAAGACGATCACGCGGTCGATCGCGGCGGTCGGCACCTCGGGCCGCCCGGCCGCGAGGAGGCAGACCGGATGCATGCCGGAGAGCAGACCGAATGTGCGCCAGGTCTGTTCCAGTGTGGCGCCCCGGTGCAGGTCGCCGTAAAGCCCCCGCGCCTCCGGGCTGCTGCTCAGTTTCGCGACCGCCGCTTCCAGGATCTCGACAGCCAGTGACCGGGGCACGGCGCGGGCCCGTGTCTCGTCCTGCGGAGCCGATGGATCTGCCGGCCCGGCGCCGGAGAACAGAATTTCTTCCACCGAAATACGGTACCCAGTAGATAACATGAAAATGTGTCAGATCCGTCGATTCCCATCGCCCGCATTCAGCAGTACATCGTGGAGCGGTGCCCCCATTGCACCGAGCGGCACCGGTTCACGCTGGGCTTCGGCCGACGTGCCGTTCTCACCTTCGGAGGCGCCGTGGCCGGCGCGGGCCTGACCTGCCCGACGACGGGTGGGCCGATCGTCGTCGAGCTCGAACTCCGCGAGAACGAGACCTACTTGGGCCCCGTCGATCCCTCGGCGGGCGCCACCGTGACCGTCGCGCTCCCCGAGCCCGCGGCCGCGGGGGCCGCGGTGGCACAGGAGGGCGGCGGTGAACGTGCCGAGTGGCAGAAGGGGTCACGTGCGACGGCACTCGACTTCTGCCGGACCATGCTGGCCACCAGCAGTGGCGCCATCCCCGTCTATACGGCGGTGCTCAACTACGTGGGGATCAAGGGGATCTCGGGTTCCTTCACCGGCCGGCTGAGCGTGCTGCCCATGGTCCTCTTCCTGCTCGCCGGCGTGGCGTTCATCCTGGCACTGGTGCCCACCCTCGTCACCGTGAGCGACGAGAGGGGCTTCCGCGAGTTCCGCGACCGGCGGCTGCGTCTCCTCGACCGGTACATCTGGACGGGCGTCACGCTGTTCGTGGCGGCCATGGCGTTCTCCGTCTATTTCCTGTTCTCCGCCCTGGGCACGGTCTGACGGAGACCCCGGCGCCCCTCACGGCCAGAGCAGCTCCCGCACCCACCCCTCCCCGTCCCCGCGCCGGTAGCGCAGCCGTACGTGCCGCCGCCGCTCGTCCCCCTGGAAGAACTCGGCCTCCTCGGCTCGCAGCCGGTACAGCGTCCAGGACGGTACGGGAGCCTCCGGCTCGTCGCCGGCCCGTTCCCACGCCGACTCCGAGGCCCGGGCCAGCTCCTCCACCGAGCCCAGCACCTCGCTCTGGCGGCCGGTCAGCGCGGCCGCCAGGGCGCCCGTCGAGCGGGCGTGCAGGTCGCCCTGCGCCTCGGCGGACGGGGCGGCCGTCACCGGGCCGCGTACCCGGACCTGGCGGCCCAGCACCGGCCAGTAGAAGCCGAGGGCGGCGTACGGGCGGGCGGTGAGGTGCCGGCCCTTGCGGCTGCCGGCGTGGGACGCGAAGGACCAGCCGGTCTCGTCCGCGCCGTGCAGCATGACGATCCGTACGTCGGGCAGGCCGGACTCGTCCGAGGTCGCCAGGGACATGGTGTGCGGCTCGCTCTGCCCGGCCGCCACCGCCGCCGCGAACCACTCCGTGAAGAGCGGCAGCGGGGTCGCGGGGGCGGCAGTCGGATCGAAGGGGGGCAGGTGGGTGGACTGCGGGTCCCAGACCCGCAGTGACCTCAGCAGCTCGTGAAGATCGGGTGCCATGGGCCGATTGTCACCCGAGGGCGTTCGTCAGACCTGCCCCAGGTCCGACGACACCCACCGCTCCGGCCGCATCCGCAGTACCAGCTGCTCTCCGTGGTTCTTCCAGGCGAAGTCGACGTAGCCGTCGACCTTGTCGGCCGGGAGGTAGCGGGCCGAGAGCTCCCGGAGCAGGTCGAGGGTCGCGGGGGCCGTGTCGACGACCGGGCCCTCGACCGACACGTACCGGATCGTGGGTTCGAGCCGGTCGATCATCAGCGAGAACCGGCCCGCCGTGCTGATCAGCTGGTTCTTGCGGGAATCGAGGCCGGTCATGATCCAGATGTCGCCGCCGGGCTCGTACTGGTACCAGATCGGCACCGTGAGCGGGGCGCGGCCCGCCCCCGCGTCGACCGCGAGCGCGGCGATATGCGGCTCGGCCAGGAACTGTTCGCGCTCTTCGCGGGTCAGGGCCATTCCGGTCTCCTCCAGCGGCTCGCTCAGATCCTTCTCACGAACACCAACACCGGCCCCGGCGTCGGTGTTCCCTCATGCCGCCCCCGCGCTGCCGCCGCGCGCCGGGGTTTCTTCGCACGGCTCCCTGTGCTGCTGCCCCGCGGCGGGGTTGCTGGGCGCCGCTGCTTCCTGCGCTGCCGTCGCGTGTCGGGGTTGCCTGGCACGGCTTTCCTGCGCTGCCGTCCCGCGTCGGAGCTTCCTCGCATCCCGCCCCGTCCCACCGCCGCGTCCGCCCTTCCTCACGCCGGCCCCCGCGCCACCGCCCCACTCCCGCGCCCCCTCACCCCGCCCCCAGCACCACCGTCCCCGACGAGCAGAACCAGCCCCCCGTCCCCGACGCCACCGTCAGTCGTGGCAGGGAGCCGTCGCCTCGCCGCACCTGGCGGTCGCCGCAGTCGCCCCGTAGTTGCCGTACCGCTTCCACCAGCAGGAACAGACCCCGCATCCCCGGGTGCTGGGCCGACAGGCCGCCTCCGTCGGTGTTCACCGGCAGTTCGCCGCACTCGACCCGCAGCCGGCCCTTCTCCACGAACGCCCCGCCCTCGCCCTTCGCGCAGAAGCCGAGGTCCTCCAGGGTCACCAGGGTCATGTAGGTGAACGCGTCGTAGATCTCGGCGAAGTCGATCTCCGAGGGCCGTACGCCCGCCCGTTCGAAGGCCAGCCGTCCGCTCACCGCCGCCGGCGACACCGTGAAGTCCGGCCACTCGGACATCGCCGAGTGCGACACGGACTCCCCGCTCCCCAGCACCCACACCGGCGGCCTGCGGCAGTCCCGTACGTACTCCTCCGCCGCCAGCAGCACCGCCGCCCCGCCGTCGGAACGGACACAGCAGTGCAGCTTGGTGAAGGGGTCCGCGATCATCGGGCCGGAGGCGACCTCGTCCGAGGTGATGGGCGTGCGGAACATCGCCTCCGGGTTCAGGGCCGCGTTGGCCCGGGCCTGGACCGCCACCTCCGCCAGCTGCTCGATCGTCGTGCCGTACTCGATCATGTGGCGGCGGGCCGCCATGGCGTACTTCGCGATCAGGGTGTGGCCGTAGGGCGCCTCGAACTGCAGGGGGCCTCGGGTGCCGAAGGACAGCGTCCCGGTGCGGCGGCCCGCCTTCACGTCCGCCCGGGCCGTCGAGCCGTAGGCGAGCAGCACCACGCGCGCGTGCCCGGCCGCGATCGCGTCCGCCGCGTGGGCCGCCATGACCTCCCAGGCGGAGCCGCCGACGGAGGTGGAGTCGACCCAGGTGGGCCGCAGCCCCAGGTACTCGGCGACCTCGACGGGGGCCAGCGTGCCCAGGCCCGCCGAGGCGAAGCCGTCGACCAGCGAACGGTCCAGGCCCGCGTCGGCCAGGGCGCGGCGGGCCGCCTGGGCGTGCAGGGCGTACGGGGTCGCGTCGTCCACGCGGCCGCAGTCCGAGAGGGCCACGCCGACGACGGCCACTTTCCTCCGGGCAACCATGAATCTGACGGTACATCAGATAACCCGGGCGGGGGAGCGCCGGAACTCTGGGCATCCCTGCCCCCGCGCCCTAATATGACGCACCGTCAGATGCGGAGGTGGTTCCCTCATGGACGCCCGCTTCACCCTCGAACAGGACGAGATCCGCCGCACCCTGCGCGAACTGCTCCACAAGCGGTGCGGTCCGGGGGAGCTGCGGGCCGCCCTCGACAGCCCGGCCGGACACGACCCGGCCCTGTGGACCGCCCTCGCGGGCCGGCTCGGCCTGCCCGGGCTGGCCCTCCCCGAGACCTACGGCGGCGTCGGCTGCTCGGTCACCGAGCTGGCCCTCGCCTGCGAGGAGACGGGCCGGGCGCTCGCCCCCTCGCCCCTGCTCGCCACGGCCGTCCTCACGGCACCGCTGCTCCTCGCGCTAGGCACCGACGCCCAGCGGGCCGACCTCCTCCCGCGGATCGCCTCCGGCGCCCTCACCGCCGCCCTGGCCGTACCGGGCCCCGCCCTCACCGCCGCCCTCGCGCTGACCGGCCACGACCGGCGCGGGGTGTGGGCCGGCGGCGGACGGGCCGGGGGAGTGCAGGCCCGTCCGACCGACGGCGGCTGGCGGCTGTACGGGGAGGCCGGGCAGGTCCTCGACGGGCACAGCGCGGGGCTCCTCCTGGTCGCCGCGCACACCGGGGGGTTCGCCCGTTCCCGCGTCCTGCTCTTCCTCGTACGGGCGGACGCCGACGGCCTCACCCGCACACGGCTGACCGCGCTGGACGCGACCCGTCCGCAAGCGCGCGTCCAACTCCGCCACGTGGAAGCCGAGTTGCTGGGCCGCGACGGAGGCGAGACAGACGACGTACTCGCCGCCCTCGCCCGGCTCGGTGACACCGCCGCCGTCTGTCTCGCCGCCGAGGCCGTGGGGGCGGCCGACCGGGTGCTGGAGCGGACCGTGGAGTACGTGGGGCAGCGCGAGCAGTTCGGGCGGCCGGTCGGCTCCTTCCAGGCGGTCAAGCACCGGCTGGCCGACGCCTACGTCCAGGTGCAGGCGGCCCGCTCGGCGGCGTACTACGCGGCCTGGGCCGCCGCCCACGAGGAGACCGCCGGCGGCCTGGCCCTCGCCCAGGCGCTCGAAGCCCTGCGCGGGGCCGCCGCCGAGGGGATCCAGTCGCACGGCGGCATCGGGTTCACCTGGGAGCACGACATGCATCTGTACTTCAAGCGTGCCGCGGGCGACGAGCTGCTGTTCGGGCCGGTGCACCGGCTCCGGGCGCATGCTGCCGACGCGGCGCATGTCTTCGAGGAGGCCGGCCGATGAGAGGCGTGCGGTTCGTGCAGAAGGTGTCCTCCACTCCGGGGTTCGCGCGGGTGGCACCGCATGTGTTCCCGGCCCTGGACCGGGCCGTGCACCGGCTCACCCGCGGAAAGGTGCTGCTCAGTGCCCAGCTGCTGCCGGGTGTGGTGCTGACCTCCACCGGGGCGCGCAGCGGGCTGGCCCGGCGTACGCCGCTGGCCTGCATGCCGGAGGGTGACGGCGAGCGCGGCTGGGTCCTGGTCGGGTCCAACTTCGGGCGCTCGGGGCACCCCGCCTGGAGTCACAATCTGCTGGCCCATCCGAGAGCCGAGATCAACTGGAAGGGCCAGGACATCCCGGTCACGGCCCGGCTGCTGGAGGGGGAGGAACGGGCGGCGGCATGGAAGGCGGTGCTGGAGTTCTGGCCGCCGTACGCCGCGTACCAGGCACGGGTGGAGCGGGAGATACGGGTCTTCAGGATCGTACGGAGCTAGACGTCACACGGGGGCGGAAAGCGCGGCAGGCGGCGGCCCACCGGGTGGACCGCCGCCTGCCAGACAGGACTTGAAACGGGAAACGGGAAAGGGGGCAGCGGCGCCGGGGCCGCTACTTCGTCGGCTTTCGGCCGGTGACGCCCAGGTGCACCAACAGCGCCAGGTTCGGCTTCAGTTCGGCCTGTTTCACGCCCCAGGAGGTGAAGCCCTTCTGGTGCGAGGCCACGGCCGCGAGCATCGCGACCAGCGAGCCGGCGACGGCCGCGGGGTTCACGTCCTTGTCGACCCGGCCCTTGGCCTGGAGCTCGGCGACGGCGTCCGAGAGGGAGTTGTTCACCGAGTTCAGGATCTTCATCCGGAGCTTGTAGAAGCGCTTGTCGCCCTCGGCGGCGCCGAGATCGACGACCCGGAGGATCGCGTCGTTCTTGCGCCAGAACTCCAGGAACCCGTCGACGAGTTCCTGCGCCGTCTGCCAGCCGGCCTTGCCGGCCCACGAGCGGCCCTCCAGGAGCTCGGTCAACGCGGCGCCCTCGGTCGCCATTTGCTCGGCGATCTCCAGGACGGCGCCCTCGACGTCCGGGAAGTACTGGTAGAAGGTCGCGGGCGAAGTGCCCGCCTTCCGGGCGACATCGATGACTTTGACATCCCGGTACGGGGAGGAGCTGAGCATCTCGCTGAGGCAGTCGAGCAGCTTCTGCCGGGTCGCCTGCCCACGCCGGCCGGCCACGCGGCCGTCGACGGTACGCACTTGTCCTGTCATGACGTCAGCTTACCGAGGCGGGATCGAGGCGCGATTCGGCCGACTGCAAATGGGGTGTAAGGGAGTGCGGAGGCTGGTGTGCCTGGTCTGCGGGCTGCGGCCGTCGCGGTTACGTTGGCGGCATGGCCGAAAACAGGGCATCGGTGTACGCAGAGGGCGTCCCCTGCTGGGTGGACGCGCAGCTTCGCGACCTCGAGGCGGGCAAGCGGTTCTACGGTGAACTTTTCGGGTGGACCTTCGAGGACGAGTGGTACGGCTCCTTCGCCGAGGCGCTGAAGGACGGCGAACCCGTGGCCGCCCTGGTCCGCAAGGTGGACGGCCGGCTGCCCACCGTCTGGACGGTGTACTTCGCGACCCCGGACGCCCCGGCCCTGGCCCGGCGCATCCGGGACGCGGGCGGGCAGATCGTGTCGGCGCCGGTGCCGGCCGGTGACCTGGGCGTCACCGCCCTGGTCACCGACCCGGAGGGGGCCGTCTTCGCCCTGTGGCAGCCGGACGAGCACCCCGGCTTCGGCACGCGGCACGAGCCGGGCACCTTCGCCTGGGCCGAGCTGTACGCGCGGGACACCGAGGCGGCCGACGACTTCTACGGCGACCTCTTCCAGGAGGCCCTGTTCGGTCCGGACGCCGAGCCCGACTTCGGCCGCGCCGCCGTCACCGACCGTTTCGCGGCCGAGATGCCGCCCCACTTCCTCGTCCACTTCGCCGCCGAGGACGTACCGGCCGCGCTGGAGGACGTCACCCGGCTCGGCGGCCGGGTCCAGGTCCCGCCGTTCGAGACCTCGTACGGCACGGTCGCCGTCGTCACGGACGATCAGGGGGCGTCCTTCGCGCTGCTGCACCGCTCACCAGGCGCCTGACCAGGCGCCATATGGTCATCTATTGCCCCTGTATGTACGGAGACACCCCAATCGTCGCCGGGTTCGCCACCACGGCTTTGGCCAGGAAGAATCGGGGTGCGTGCCGCCATGGCGGTGCGGTGGTGAGACGCTGCACGGGGTCGCGTGGAACATGTGGCTTGGCGCGGCTCGTACGGGGAGGTGGCAGGCAGAGTGGTGGATCAGCTGACGCAGCACGATCCGCGGCGGATCGGGCCGTTCGAGGTGCTGGGACGGCTGGGTGCCGGCGGCATGGGGCTGGTCTATCTCGCGCGCTCGGCGTCGGGTCGGCGGGTGGCGATCAAGACCGTCCGCACGGAGCTGGCCGAGGACCAGCTGTTCCGGGTCCGCTTCACGCGTGAGGTGGAGGCGGCCCGGGCGGTCTCCGGCTTCTACACGGCCGCGGTCGTGGACGCCGACCCGCGCGCCGCCGTGCCTTGGCTGGCCACCGCCTATGTCCCCGCGCCCTCCCTCGAGGAGATAGTGAACGACTGCGGGCCGCTCCCGGCCCAGGCGGTGCGCTGGCTCGCGGCGGGTGTGGCCGAGGCGCTCCAGTCCATCCACGGCGCGGGGCTCGTCCACCGCGACCTCAAGCCCTCCAACGTGCTCGTCGTCGAGGACGGCCCCCGGGTGATCGACTTCGGTATCGCCTCCGGTGTATCGAACACACGTTTGACGATGACCAATGTCGCCGTCGGCACGCCCGCCTACATGTCCCCCGAGCAGGCCAAGGACTCCCGGAGCGTCACGGGCGCCTCCGACGTCTTCTCCCTCGGCTCCATGCTGGTCTTCGCCGCCACCGGACACCCGCCCTTCCACGGCGCCAACCCGGTCGAGACGGTCTTCATGCTGCTGCGCGAGGGCCCGGACCTGGAGGGCCTCCCGGACGAGCTGCGTCCGCTCATCGAGTCCTGTATGCAGATGGAGGCCACGGGCCGCCCCAACCCGGCCGACCTCCAGGCCCAGCTGGCCCCCCACCTCTTCGGCTCCGGCTCCGACGACAGCGGCACCGCCTCCGCGTGGCTGCCCGAGCGGGCCGTGGGCCTGATCGAGTCCCGCCGCAACGGCCGCCCGGCCGGCAAGCCCGCTCCCGCCGGCCGCAGCGGCGGCGGGCGCCCCGCCCCGGTCCCGGCCCCCGGCCCCGCGCCCATCCCGCCCCCGCCCTCGCACGACCCCGTCGTCCCGGCGCCCGCGTCCGTGGCCGCGTCCGCGGTGGCGTCCGTGGTGGCTCCCGTGGGCGGCGGCCCCGACACCGGCCCCGTCCGGCTGGCCGGCGCCCAGGTGCCCATCGGCCCGGGCCCGCGCGTCGCCGACGTCCGTGCCGCCGCCGTCAAGGCACCCCCTCCCGAGGCCGCCCTCACCGCCTCCTGGTCCAAGCCCCGCCCCGGCGTCAACGGCACGGGTCCCGCCGTGGGCCCCGCCGTCGCCGCGCCCCCGGCCCCGGTCGCGCCGCCCGAGGCGAGCGGCTGGCGGCCCTGGCGCTTCCGCATGTCCAACGACGTCTGGGGCACCCCCTCCGTCGACGGCGACCTCGTCTACGTCACCTCCTTCGAGGTGCACGCCCTGGACGTGGGCACCGGCCGCCGCCGCTTCAAGACGCGGGACGTCGCCTGGTCCATGGCGGTCGCTGAGGGCCGTATCCACGCCTCCGACGGGCCCACGCTGTTCGCCCTGGACGCCCGTGAGGGCGCCGACCTGTGGCGCCTGCAGACGGACGCCTGGGTCTACGCGCTCCAGGCCGGCCGCGGCACCGTCGTCACCGGCACCCGCGGCGGCGGCGTCCAGGGCTGGGAGGCCTCGGCCGGCCAGAAGCTCTGGGAGGTCACCGGCTGCCAGACCGACTTCGAGTCCCCCGAGGCCGGACCGGTCCTGCACGACGGCACGGTCTACGTGTGGCAGGACGCCCGGCTGCGCGCCCTGGACGCCCGTACCGGCGACGAGCGCTGGTCGTACCCGATCGGCGACGCGGGCTCCTGCGGCGGCGTCCCGGTCCGGGTCACCCCGGCGGCCGACGGATACGTGTACGTCTGCGCCGGCACCCGTGTCCTGGCCCTCGACACGGCCGCCGGCCATGTGAAGTGGCACTTCGAGGCCCCGGCCGCCTTCCTCTCGCCGCCCACCTTCGTCCCCGGCCCGGCCGTCACCGGCGGCGGCATCTACCTCGCCGACTACCTCGGCACGGTGTACGCCCTCGACGCCACCGACGGCCGCGACCGCTGGCGCATCGCCACCGAGTCCCGCGCCTCCGTCGAGCCCGTCCTGGTCGCCGCCGGCCATGTCCACGTGGGCAGCGGCAAGGGCCTCTACACCCTCGACGCGGTCACCGGCACACCCAAGTGGCGCTTCCAGGCGGGCGGCGACATCGTGGGCGCCCCCTCGGTGGCCGAGGGCCGCATCCACTTCGGCTCCACCGACCATCTCCTCTACACCCTCAAGGCCGACGACGGCCGGCTGCGCTGGAAGCTCGCCACCGGCGGCGAGATCACCGGCTCCCCGGTCGTCCGGGACGGGGTGGTGTACGCGTGCAGCAAGGACCGCTGTGTGTACGCACTGGACGCGGAGAAGGGCACGGGCACGGCACGCACCGCGTGACACGTCCCGGGACGGCCGTCGTACCGGCGCACGGAAGGGTTCCAGACGGCGGCCGTCGCTACGGGGAGCGGTTCGCTTCGGGAAGGCGGCCCGATCACCGCTCTCACCCAAGACGCTACGCCGGGTGCGCGGCGGTCGCCACGCGGTGGCCGCCGGTGACGGACGGTCCGGGCCCGGCGGCCCGGACCGTGCGGTCCGGGCGCCGGCGGTCGCCCCGGCGGTCGGGGATGTCGCGATCCGGGCGCTGGTGGTCGCCCCGGTGGTCCGGCCCCGGCGATCCGGACGTGGCGGTCGCCCCGGCGGTCCGGGCCCGGCGGTCCGGGCCCGGTGGTCCGGCCGCGGTGGTCCGGCCGCGGTGGTCCGGCCCCGGCGGTCCGGGCGTGGCGGTTGCCCCGGTGGTCCGGGCCCTGGCTCCGGCGGTTCGGGCCCGGCGGTCGGCCACGACGAGGCCGGCCGCCTGACCCGCGCCCCGGGCTCTCAGCCCCGCAGTTCCGTCAGGAAGTCGATCAGTACCTTGTTCACCTCGGCGGGCCGCTCCTGCTGGGTCCAGTGGCCGCAGCCCGGCAGCACGACCGGCTCGCGCCGCAGGTTCGGCATCAACCCGGGCAGGGCCTCGATCAGTTCGGGCGTGCCCGGGAAGGCCGGGACCAGGTCGCGGTCGCCGTACACGTACAGCGCGGGCGGGGACACCACCGCGCCCTGCCAGGGGGCGGTCAGCTCCCAGTTGCGGTCCAGGTTGCGGTACCAGTTCAGCGCGCCCGTGAAGCCCGGCTCGAAGGCCTCGGTGAGGGTGTCGAGGTCCTGCTCGGTGAGCCAGTCGGGCAGCGCCTCGGGGTTCGGGGCGTCCGCGAGCCAGCCGCGCCCCAGGTCCTCGACCAGGGCCTGCTCGGGACGGCCGGCGTTCGGCGCGTCACCGGAGGCGGAGTACAGGAGCTTGCGCAGGGCGGTGCGGGTGTCGGCGGCGAACTCGGCGTCCGCGACGCCGGGCTCCTCGAAGTAGTTCCAGTAGAAGTGCCCGCCGAACCGCTCCCGCATGGTCTTGAGCGGCGGCTGCCCACCCCGGAAGGGCGGCGGCACGCTCAGACCCGCCACCCCGCGCACCACGTCGGGCCGCAGCAGCGCGGTGTGCCAGGCCACCGGCGCCCCCCAGTCGTGCCCGACGACGAACGCCCGCTCCTCGCCCAGCGCGTGGATCAGCCCGACCACATCGCCCACCAGGTGGAAGATGCTGTACTCGGACACGTCCTCGGGGCGGTCACTGCCGCCGTATCCGCGCTGGTCGGGCGCGACCACCCGGAACCCGGCCTCGGCCAGCGGACCGAACTGGTGCCGCCAGGAGTGCCAGGACTCCGGGAAACCGTGCAGCAGCACCACGAGCGGGCCCTCGCCCTGCTCCGCGATGTGCAGTTGTATGCCGTTCACGTCGATCATCCGATGCTCAACCACGAGTCGAGCATACGCGTGTATGAGTAAACGACTTTTACTACCGCAACCGGTACGCACGCCCCCGCCCCGCGAACAGCCGGGCCTGCCGCTCACCCGCCGCGTTCCCGAGCGCGATGAGGTGCGGTGCCTGCGCGAACCCCCGCCCCCGCCCCGCCTCACTCGCGGCCCACAGCGCCCGTACGGTCCCCTGCACGGCCTCCGTCGGATGCCCGGCGATCACGGCCGCACACGCGATCGCCGCCGCCGGCGCCCCGCCCTCCGGGGCGAGTTCGGACACCAGCCCGACCTCGTACGCCCGCCGCGCCGAGATCCGCTCGGCCGTGCCCGTCAGCACCATCCGCGCGACCTCCCCGTACGGCATGCGCTGCGCCATGAGGACGGACTCGTAGGCGCTGACCATGCCGTAGGTGGTGTGCGGGTCGAAGAAGGAGGCGGTGGTGTCGGCGACGATGAACTCCGCCTCGCCGAGCAGATAGAAGGCACCCCCGCAGGCCATCCCGCGCACGGCGGCGACGACCGGCTTCCACAGGTCGTTCGCCTTCGGCCCGATCCCGAGCAGCGGATCGTCCTGCGCGAACGGCGAGTTCGGCTGCGGCACGACGGCGTCCCGGTCGACGCCGGTGCAGAAGGCGCGCTCCCCGGCCCCCGTGAGCACGACGGCCCGTACGGTGTCGTCGAACCGCAACTCCCGCCAGACGTCGACGAGTCGGTCCGCCATCTCCAGGTCGATCGCGTTGAGCCGGTCGGGCCGGTTGAGGGTGACGACGGCCACCCCGCTGTCCTTGTCCCCGCTGACGAGCACACTGCTCATGACCGCTCCAGGACCCACCGCGGCAGGCCGTCGTCGAAGACGACCCGCACCCGGGCACCGATGCGGATCCGTTCGGCGGGCACGGAGTCGATCGCCGCGCCGGGCTCCGCGACCAGATTGCCGACGAGCCGGACCCGCGGCGCCTCGTCCAGCTCGACGACGACCACGTTGTACGGCGCCAGCTCCGCGTAGCCGGGCAGCAGCGGCGGATGCGGCACGACGTACGACCAGATCCGGCCGCCGCCCGGGACGAGGCGCCACTCGGACGCGAAGGACTGGCAGTGCGGGCAGCACGGCCGGGGCGGGAAGCGGAGTTCGCCGCAGCCGGAGCAGGCCTGGACGCGCAGCTCGCCCCGGGCGGCGTACTCCCAGAAGGGGGCGCCGTCGGGGTCGGTGACGGGGCGCAGCATCGGTGGCATCTCAACTCCTCAGCAGAAGGGCGGAGGTCGGCACCCCTTCACCCGCCGTGACCAGACAGGTGGCGGCCCCCGGCACCTGAGCGGTACTGGTCCCGCGCAGCTGCTTCACCCCTTCGTTGATGAGGTTGAAGCCGTGCACATAGGCCTCGGACAGCCCGCCCCCGCCGGTGTTCACGGGCAGCAGCCCGCCGGTCTCCAGCGCGCCGCCCTCGGTGAACGCCCCGCCCTCACCGCGCTCGCAGAAGCCGTAGCCCTCCAGGGAGAGCAGGACCAGGGGCGTGAAGGCGTCGTAGATCTGGGCGACGTCCACGTCCTCGGGGGTCAGGTCGGAGTGCTTCCACAGATGCCGGGCGGCGCTCCAGGCGGGGCCGGTGAGGGGGTCGTCGTTCCAGTAGTTGACCATGCCGTGGTGCTGGGCGGGGAGCGACTGGGCGGCGGAGTGGACGTAGACGGGTTTCCGGCGGCAGTCCCGGGCCCGCTCGGCGGAGACGACCACACAGGCCAGCGCCCCGTCCGTCTCCAGGCAGTTGTCGAAGAGGCAGAGCGGCTCGCTGACCCAGCGGGACGTCATGTACATCTCGCGGGTGAGGGGGCGGTCGTACATGATCGCGTCGGGGTTCTGGTTGGCGCGGTTGCGGCAGGCCAGGGCGACGTTGAACAGGTGGTCGCGGGTGGCCCCGTACTCGTGCAGGTAGCGCCGGGCGAGCATGGCGATCTCGTCGACGGGCCTGAGCAGCCCGTACGGCCGGGTCCACTGGGCCGGGGTCGGGAGCTGGACGGCGGTGTTGGTCCAGGGCCGGGGCCCGCTGCCCCGCTTGCGCGACCGCCAGGCGACCCCGACGCTCGCCTGTCCGGCCGCGATCGCGGCGGCGAGATGGGCGACGGTGGCGCACGAACCGCCGCCCCCGAAGCCGACCTTGCTGAAGAACGTGAGGTCCCCGAAGCCGCAGGCCTTGGCCAGCTCGACCTCGTCGGTCTCCTCCATGGTGTAGGAGGCGAGGGCGTCGACCTCGCCGGGCGCGATCCCGGCGTCGTCGAGGGCGGCCAGCACGGCCCGGCAGGCCAGGGTGCGTTCGTCCTCGGGGAGTTGCTTGGCGAAGGGGGTCTGGCCTATGCCGACGATGGCGGTGGCGTCCTTGAGGCCACCCGATCCTGCTGCCATGCTGCGCGCACCTCCGGGCCGAGCCGTCGCTGACAGAGTGTCAGATTACCGATAATCTGACGGACAGTCAGCTCCTCTTTCCTCGGGAGGCGTACGGTGCGAGCGGATACGGCATGGGCAAGCGTTCCGGACCTGGTCAGGACGGCGGCCGAGCGGTACGCGGGCACGGAGGCGGTCGTCGAGGGCCGCACCCGGATCACCTACGCCGAGCTGGGCGCCCGCGTGGAGCGCGCGGCGGCGGCCTGTCTCGCGAACGGGGTGGAGCCCGGTGACCGGGTCGGAGTCTGGGCGCCGAACACCCTCGACTGGATCGTGAGCGCCCTGGGCGCCGTCTCGGCGGGCGCGGTCCTCGTCCCGCTCAACACCCGCTTCAAGGGCGCCGAGGCGGCGGACGTCCTGCGGCGCGGCGGGGCGCGGCTGCTGTTCGTGACGGGCACCTTCCTCGGCACCTCGTACGTGGCGTCGCTGCGGCGAGCCGCGGGGGAGGGCCCGGGCACCGGCCCGCTGCCCGGCCTGCCGGACCTGGAACGCGTGGTCGTGCTCTCCGAGGACGCCCCCGCCGACTTCCTCACCTGGAAGGACTTCCTGGCGAGCGGGGAGGGGGTCGGGGAGGCGGACGTACGGGACCGGGCGGGGTCGGTAAGGGCGTCCTGGCCCTCGGACATCATCTTCACCTCGGGCACGACGGGCCGCCCCAAGGGCGCGGTCATCACCCACGCCCAGACGCTGCGGGCGTACGCCATCTGGAGCGAGCTGGCGGGCCTGGCCGAGGGCGACCGGTACCTCATCGTCAACCCCTTCTTCCACACCTTCGGCTACAAGGCCGGGGTGATCGCCTGCCTGATGCGGGGCGCGACGATGATCCCCCAGCCGGTGTTCGGCGTGAACACGGTCCTGGCCAATATCGCCGCGGAACGGGTGTCGGTGCTGCCCGGCCCCCCGACGCTCCTCCAGTCCCTCCTGGACCACCCGTCCCGCGACGCGCACGACCTCTCCGCCCTGCGCCTGGTGGTGACCGGGGCGGCGGTGGTGCCGCTGCGGCTCGTCGAGCGCCTGCGCGCCGAACTCGGCGTCGCCACGGTCCTGACCGCGTACGGCCTCTCCGAGGCGGGCGGCGTCGTCACGATGTGCCGGCGCGGCGACGACCCCACGGTGATCGCCTCGACCTCGGGCCGGGCCATCCCCGGCACGGAGGTACGGGTCGTTGATCCGCGGGGGCGGACCCTGGAGTCCGGGTCACCGGGCGAGGTCCTGGTCCGCGGCTTCAACGTCATGACCGGCTACTACGAGGACGCGTCCGCCACCGCCGAGGCCGTGTCGGAGGACGGCTGGCTGCGCACGGGCGACATCGGCGTCCTGGACCCCGAGGGCAACCTGCGCATCACCGACCGCCTCAAGGACATGTTCATCGTCGGCGGCTTCAACGCCTACCCCGCCGAGATAGAGCAGCTGTTGGGCCTCCACCCGGACGTGGCGGACGTGGCGGTGATCGGTGTCCCGGACGCCCGGCTCGGGGAGGTCGGCAAGGCGTATGTCGTGAGGCGCCCGGGGGCGTTGGTCACGGCCGACGACCTGATCGCCTGGTCACGCCGGGAGATGGCGAACTACAAGGTCCCGCGGTCGGTGGAGTTCGTGGCGGAACTGCCGAGGAACGCGAGCGGGAAGGTGGTGAAAGGGGCGCTGCGGGCTCAGGGCCCTGCCGGTGGCAGGGGCGGGGTCCCGGTCACGGACATGACGAGGGAGTAGAGGGTGGTGTCGGCGGCGATGAACATCCGGTTCCGCCGGGCGCCGCCGAAGCGGATGTTGGCGACGGTGCCGGGCACCAGGACGCGGCCGAGGAGGGTGCCGTCGGGGTCGTAGCAGTGCACGCCCCCGTGCATGGCACCGGCCCAGAGCCGCCCCGCGTCGTCGAACCGGATGTTGTCGAAGCTGCCGTCGGCGCACTCGGCGAAGACCCCGCCGTCGGTGAGGGCGGTCCCGTCCTCGCTGACGTCGAAGACGCGGATGTGGTTGGCGAGGCTGTCCGACACGTACAGCCGGTGCTCGCCGGGGCCGAACACGAGCCCGTTGGGCCCCTGGAACCCGTCGGCCACCAGCCGCACCTCCCCACTGCCCGGGTCGACGCGGTAGACGTTCCGGGCGCCGATCTCGCTCTCGCCCCGATGGCCCTCGTAGTCGGACGCGATCCCGAACTCGGGGTCGGAGAACCACACCGACCCGTCGGACTTCACGACGGCGTCGTTCGGGCTGTTGAGCCGCTTCCCCCGGAACCGCTCGGCGATCACGGTGACCGACCCGTCGTGCTCGGTCCGGGTCACCCGCCGGTTCCCCTGCTCACAGGTGATGAGCCGGCCCTGCCCGTCCAGCGTGTTGCCGTTCGGGTACCCGGCCGGTGAGCGGAAGACCCCGACGGCCCCGGTCGTCTCGTCCCACCGCAGCAGCCGGTCGTTCGGAATGTCGCTCCAGAGCAGATACCGCCCGGCGGGCACGTACACCGGCCCCTCTGCCCACCGGCACCCGTCGTAGAGGGTCTCCAGCCGGGAGTCCCCGGCCTGACACCGGCCCGTCCGGAAGCGCTCGTCGAGGGTCTCGTACAGGTGGGGTTGCTCGCCGGGCATGCGGCTGCCTCCGGGGTTGAGCGGGCTGGGGCTGATCTGCCGGATCCACTATCGCGCGCGGCGGCGGTCCATGTCCGCACTGACACCCGACGGCCGGAGCGGCACGGATTTCCGCCAGGACGGCGATGCCCAGGGCGGGCATGCTATGGGGTATGGCGATGAAGAAGCCGGCCCGCGATCAGCTCCGAAGAGCGTGCTGATGGTGCCGAGCTTCGCGTCCGGGACGGCCAGGCGCTGTCCCGAGTCGTGCCGGGCGATGCCCGCGCGGCTCAACTGGAGCATCTGGGCACTCCTGCCACTTCCTGACCTGGGCACCCCGCCCCACCTCCGCGCCCGAATGCTCCAACTCCCCTTCAATAACGGCCCCTGCTCCTTCATGTGCGGAGAGAGTGTGCGGACCTTGTGGACTCCCGTGCGTCGGCCTGTGATCGGTGTCCCCCGCAGCTGACGTATCCGCCGTGCACAAGGCAAACTGGCCTGGTTGCTCAGGATGTCTAGGGGGACTGCATGGACGGTGTACCGGACGGTGTGCCGCGCGTACCGGAGCAGCGGCGTCCCGACTCCTCATCGAAGTCACCGGAATCGGCGGAACCGGCGGCCTCGACGACGCTGCGCTTCAGCGTGCTCGGACCGGTGCGCGCCTCGCGCGGCGACGAGCCGATCACCACCGGCTCCCCCCAGCAACGCGCCCTGCTCGCGGCCCTGCTGCTGCGTGAGGGCCGTACGGCCACCGCGGCGGAGCTGATCGACGCCCTGTGGGGCGAGGAACCGCCCTCGCAGGCCCTGGCGGCGCTGCGGACGTACGCGTCCCGGCTGCGCAAGGTGCTGGACCCGGGCGTCCTGGTCAGCGAGTCCGGCGGCTACGCCGTACGGGGCCTCGCCGAGGGCGCCCTCGACCTGGCCGTCGCCCAGGACCTCGCGACCGAGGCGGAGAAGGCCCGGTCGGCGGGCGACCTCTGCCACGCCCGCGACACCCTGCGGCGCTCCCTCGCCCTGTGGGACGGGGAGACCCTGGCGGGCGTGCCGGGCCCGTACGCCGAGGCGCAGCGCGTCCGTCTGGAGGAGTGGCGGCTCCAGCTCGTCGAGTCCCGCCTGGACATGGACCTGGAGCAGGGCTGCCACGCGGAGGCCGTCTCGGAGCTCACGGCCCTCACCGCCGACCATCCCCTGCGCGAGCGGCTCCGCGAGCTGCTGATGCTGGCGCTGTACCGCAGCGGCCGTCAGGCGGAGGCCCTCGCGGTGTACGCCGACACCCGGCGCCTGCTCGCCGACGAACTGGGCGTGGACCCGCGCCCCGGCCTGAGCGAACTGCAGCAGCGCATCCTCCAGGCCGACCCGGGTCTCGCGGAGCCCGCCTCCCCGGCCGCCGAGCCCGCCCCCGTACCGGTCCGTCCGGCACAACTGCCCGCGACGGTGCCGGACTTCACCGGCCGCTCCGGCTTCGTGCGCGAGCTCGGCGACATCCTGACCGCGGCCGAGGGCCGTGTCATGGCGGTCTCGGCCCTGGCCGGGATCGGCGGCGTGGGCAAGACGACCCTCGCCGTGCACGTGGCCCACCTGGCGCGCACGGCGTTCCCCGACGGACAGCTGTACGTCGACCTCCAGGGCGCGGGCGCCCGCTCGGCGGACCCGGAGACGGTCCTCGGCTCGTTCCTGCGCGCCCTCGGCACCGCCGACTCGGCGATCCCCGACTCCCTGGAGGAACGCGCGGCGCTCTACCGCTCGGTGCTGGCCGGCCGCCGCGTCCTGGTGCTGCTGGACAACGCCCGCGACGCCGCCCAGATACGCCCCCTGCTGCCCGGCACGGACGGCTGTGCCGCGCTGGTCACCTCCCGGGTGCGGATGGTGGACCTGGCGGGCGCCCACCTCATCGACCTGGACGTGATGTCCCCGGACGAGGCGCTGGCGCTGTTCACGAAGATCGTGGGCGAGGAGCGGGTGGCGTCCGAGCGGAAGGCCGCCCTGGACGTGGTGGGGGCCTGCGGTTTCCTGCCGCTGGCGATCCGTATCGCGGCGTCCCGGCTGGCGGCCCGCCGCACCTGGACGGTGTCGGTCCTCGCGGCGAAGCTCGCCGACGAACGCCGCCGCCTCGACGAACTCCAGGCCGGCGACCTGGCCGTGAAGGCCACCTTCGAGCTGGGCTACGGCCAGCTGGAGCCCGCCCAGGCCCGCGCCTTCCGCCTGCTGGGCCTGGCCGACGGCCCGGACATGTCCCTGCCGGCCGCGGCCGCGGTCCTGGACCTGCCCGCCGAGGACACGGAGGACCTGCTGGAGTCCCTCGTCGACACGTCCCTGCTGGAGTCGGCGGCCCCCGGCCGCTACCGCTTCCACGATCTCGTACGGCTCTACGCGCGTGCGTGCGCGGAACGCGACGAGTGGCCGCCGAGCGAGCGGACGGCGGCCGTGTCGCGGCTGCTGGACTTCTACCTCTCCTCCGCGGCCGGGGTGTACGCGATCGAGCGGCCCGGTGACCGGCTGGTGGACCACCTGGAGCCGACCGCCCATCCGGGGCTGCGGTTCGACAACCGGCACGCGGCGCAGGACTGGCTGTACGCGGAGGCCATCTGCGTCCTCGCGTGCGTACGGCAGTCCGCGGGGCAGCCGGAGACGCTCCCCCGGGCGATCGATCTGCTGTGGGCCGCCCACGACCTCTCCGAGTCGGGCGCCAACTCCAGGGAGTACGAGGCGACGGCCACGTCGCTCCTGGAAGCGGCCCGGCTGCACGGCCTGGGGCGGGCGGAGGCCCGGGCGCTGACGACGCTCGTCAACGTCCACCACGTGAGCGGCCGTTTCGAGCGGGCCGACCAGGAGGCGGAGCGGGCCATCCTCCTCGCACAGGAGGCCGAGGACCTGCTGCCCGTGTGCTGGGCCCGCAACGCGCGCGGCATCATCGCGCTGTACCAGAACCGGCACGAGGACGGCGAGGAACACCTCTCCCGGGCCATCGAGCACTTCCGGGCCCTGGGGGACCGGCCGGGCGAGGCCGCCGCGCTGTGCAACCTGTCCCGGATCCATCTCGCGACCGGGCGGACCCAGAGCGCGGTCGCGCTGGCCCAGGAGGGCATCGCCATCTACGACGGCATGGGCAACTCCCTGCGCGGGGCCAACGCCCGCTACGCCCTCGGCCTCGCCCTCACCCAGAGCGGTGAGCTGGGCAACGCGGCCGACCGGCTCCAGGAAGCGCTGGAGGTGTTCCGCGACAGCAGGCAGCGCCTCTGGGAGGGCATGAGCTTGTTCCGGCTGGCCGAGCTGGACCTCGCCGCCCGGCGCCCCACGCAGGCCGCCTCGAACGCCGAGATGGCCCTCACCGTGCTCCGGGGCATCGGCGGGGAGTGGCGGCGGGGCAACGTCCTCACCGTCCTCGGCCGCGCCCTCAGCGGCATCGGGCAGACGGGCAGGGCCCAGGTCTGCTGGCAGGAGGCGGCCGGGATCTACGAGGAGCTGGGCTCGCCCGAGGCCGCCGAGGTGCGCGCGTTGCTGTCCCCGGTGCGGGCGGCCTGAGGGCAGGTCCCGGGGCCGGCCGGCCGCGTTCATCGTTCGTTTATCGCCCCACGCCATGATGGACGTAGTCGATCCGTCGCGTCGGGGGGCAGACGGGTCACTGCGCTGGGCCGCACACCGGATGACTAGGGTGAGCGGCTCATATGGGCCCGCCCGGTCGGACTCGGGGGAGTGACCGGGCGGGCCCGCGCACCTCACTACTCGACCCACGCCAAGGAGAGTTGACGATCATGGGCGACGAGCTCAAGCCGCAGGACCTGCACGCGACGGACGCGAAGGCCGGCGAGCTGTCGACGGAGGACCTGCACGCCACGGACGAGGGCGCGGTGAAGAAGCAGGACCTGCACGCCACGGACGAGCCGCTCGAGACGAAGGACCTGCACGCCACGTCGGAGCCCTTCAAGCCGACGAAGTAAGCCACTCCCACACGGGGTTCGGCCGCGGCGGCGCGGAGGGGGAGCCGTCGCGGCCGATGCATGTCCGCACCGCCCGTCAGATTGCCGCGGGCTCGCCCCCCCGCCACTTCACACCACACCGTCTTGCCCGCCCAACCTCCCTGAAGAGCTGAGCCCAGGAGTTATCCACAGGCCGCCAAGACATGCCGGAATCCTGCGATCTTGGTGGCATGGAGGAACGAAGGGCGCTGCGGGAGCTGGCGCAGGGGGGCGTGCTGCTCACCGGTCCTGCCCTGGCGTCGGGCTGGCCTGCGCGGGGTCTCACCCGGGCCCTCCGGGCGGAAGGCTGGGGCCGGATTCAGTCGGGTGCCTGGTCGGAACCGGGGCGGGCCGTGGACCTGCCCACCCGGCTCCGGGCGGTCCAGCTGCTCAACCCCCGGCTTGTCGTGAGTCACCGTTCCGCGGCCGCCCTGTGGTGGATCGAGACCCTCGCCCCGACCAACGAGGCCCCTTTGGAGTTCATCGATCCGGCCCTGAGTTTCCGCGGGAAGGCCAGGGGCGTGCGCGTGCGGCGGATGCTCCTCGAATCCGGGGATGTGGCGCTGCGGCAGGGCCTGCGGCTCACCGGCCCCGTGCGGACGCTCACCGACCTGCTTCGCTCCCTGCCGAGGAACGATGCGCTCGTCGCCCTGGAGTCAGCGGTGACTTACCGGAGGGTCGGCGGGGCGCGGAGGGCGCCGCTGGTGGAACTGGACGCGGTGGCAGGGGCGCTGGCCGTCCCCTCGCAGGGATCGGCGAGAGCCCGCCGCCTGCTCGGGTCGTGCGACCCCCGGGCCGGGTCACCGGCGGAGACGATCGCCCGCCTGAGCATGGGCGACGCCGGTCTCCGGCCCGAGAGCCAGATCGAACTGTTCACTCCGGCCGGTCGCCGGGTCGTCCTCGACTTCCTCTTCCGGCGTGAGGGCCTGGCGGTCGAGATCGAGGGATACGCCTACCACGGCACCCGCGAGGCGCACCGCCGGGACGTCTCCCGCTTCAATCAGGTCCTCCAGTGCCGCGAGGTGCGCAGTCTGCTGCGTTTCACCGCCCAGGACGTATTCCGGGAGCCCGACCGAATGATCGCGGAGATCCGGGCGGCACTGATCACCTTGAGGTGAAGGCCGAGCCGGACTTGGAGCAGATGGGCGAGAGGGGTGCGGGCGTTCCCGGCTGTGGGGAGGTGGGCGCTGCCCGAACGCTCCAGTTGCCGGTGCCCTCCGTGTAGCTGACGCCCCGTCAGATCAGCGCTACCGTGAGCGCCATGGACACCCACGACAGCTCGTTTCCGCTGATCATCTCCGTGGACGACCACACCGTGGAGCCCGCGACCGTCTGGCAGGACCGGCTTCCGGAGAAGTACCGGGACGTCGGACCCCGGATCGTCCGTGCGCCCGTGAAGGAGATGACCTTCCTCGGCGGGCGCTTCAAGCCCGTGATGGGGCAGCCCGGCGACGACGGCCCGGTCGGTGACTGGTGGGTCTACGAAGACCTCCGCCGCCCTCTGACCCGCCTCGACACCGCCGTGGGGTACGACAGGGACGAGATACGCCTCGAAGTCATCACGTACGAGCAGATGCGGCCCGGCTCCTACGACGTCCCGGCCCGCCTCGCCGACATGGACGTCAACCACGTCCAGTCCGCCCTGTGCTTCCCGACCTTCCCGCGTTTCTGCGGCCAGACCTTCACCGAGGCCAAGGACCACGAACTGGGCCTGCTCTGCGTCCGGGCCTACAACGACTGGATGCTGGAGGAGTGGTGCGGCCCGGACGCGCACGGGCGGCTCATCCCCCTGCCCCTCATCCCCCTGTGGGACGCCGAGCTCGCGGCGGCCGAGGTCCGGCGCAACGCCGCGCGCGGGGCCCGTGCCGTCGCCTTCTCCGAGATACCGCCGCACCTCGGGCTGCCCTCCATCCACACCGACGCCTGGGACCCCTTCCTCGCCGCGTGCGCCGAGACCGGCACGGTCATCGCCATGCACATCGGCTCCTCCAGCCGCATGCCGTCCACCTCCGCGGACGCCCCGCCCGCCGTCGGCTCCACCATCACCTACGCCAACTGCTGCTTCTCGATGGTCGACTGGCTGATGAGCGGCAAGTTCGAGCGGTTCCCCGGCCTCAAGGTCATGTACGCCGAGGGGCAGATCGGCTGGATCCCCTACATCCTGGAGCGCGCGGACGTGGTGTGGGAGGAGAACCGGGCCTGGGGCGGCGTCGCCGACAAGGTGCACCGGCCGCCGTCGGAGCTGTTCGCCGAGCACGTCTACGGCTGCTTCTTCGACGACGCCTTCGGGCTGAAGAACCTGGACGCGATAGGCGTCGGCAACGTGCTCTACGAGACCGACTACCCGCACTCCGACAGCACCTGGCCCAAGTCCCGCGAGGTCGGCGAGGCGCAGATGGGGCATCTTCAGCCGGAGGTCGTGGAGCGGATCGTGCGGGGCAACGCCATCGAGCTGCTCGGGCTGACGGAGGAAGGACTGTGGCCGGGCGGCGGTGGTGCGCGGTGAGCCTGCGATACGGGATGCAGCTTCCCGTCCAGTCCCAGAGCACCCTCTACGCCGAGCCCTGGGAGGCGGAGGCCGGTCCCGAGGACCTGCTGGAGATCGCCCGCGCCGCCGACCGGTCCGGCTTCGCCTACCTCGCGAGCTGCGACCACGTCGGCATCCCGCGCAGGCTCGCCGCCGCCATGAGCACGATCTGGTACGACCCCGTCGCCACGCTCTCCTTCCTCGCCGCCGCCACCGAACGCGTCCGACTGCTCAGCCATGTCGCGATCGTCGGGCTGCGGCACCCCCTGCTCACCGCCAAGCAGTACGCCACCCTCGACCATCTCAGCGGAGGCCGGCTGCTCCTCGGGGTCGG
This sequence comes from Streptomyces sp. NPDC041940, assembly GCF_055589465.1. NCBI lineage: Bacteria > Bacillati > Actinomycetota > Actinomycetes > Kitasatosporales > Streptomycetaceae > Streptomyces > Streptomyces sp. NPDC041940. The sequence continues at coordinate 38,381 of NZ_JBVJBP010000004.1, read as the reverse complement.
CGCCGGGCACGTCCAGGAGGAGTTCGAGACCCTGGGCGTGGACTTCCACCGGCGCGGGGCGGTGCTCGACGAGTGCCTCGACGCCCTGCGCGCCGCCCTCGGACCCGACGAGTTCCCCGAGCACCACGGCAAGCTGTACGACTTCGAGGGGCTCGGCCAGCGGCCCCGTCCGGCGCAGGACCGCGTCCCCCTGTGGGTCGGCGGCTCCTCGCCCGCCGCCGTACGACGGGCCGCGCTCAAGGGCGACGGCTGGCTGCCGCAGGGGGATCCGAGGGACCGGCTGCCCGCGCAGATCGCCCGGATCCGGGAGCTGCGCGAACAGGCGGGCGCCCGAGGTCCGTTCACCGTCGGCGCCATCACCGAGCCGCTGTACGTGGGCGCGCCCCGCTGGGATGTGGGCCGCAGGACCCTCTCCGGCGGTCCGCAGGAGCTCGCCGAGTCGCTGCGGGCGTACCGGGCGATGGGCGTGCACCAGATCCAGGTGCGGTTCCGCAGCCGGAGCCGGACCGAACTCACCGACCAGATCGCGGCGTTCGGCGCCGAGGTCGCACCCCACCTGTGAGGAGAGCCATGGGCAAGCTCGACGGACGGGTCGTCATCGTCACCGGCGCCGCGCGCGGCCAGGGCGAGCAGGAGGCCCGGCTGTTCACGGCCGAGGGGGCACGGGTGGTCGTCGCCGATGTACTGGACGACCAGGGCGAGGCCCTCGCGAAGGAGATCGGCGCCCGGTACGTCCATCTCGACGTGGGCCGGGAGGACGACTGGCAGGCCGCCGTCGCGGCGGCGAAGGAGGCGTACGGGCACGTCGACGGGCTCGTCAACAACGCCGGCATCCTGCGCTTCAACTCCCTCCTCGACACGCCCCTCGACGAGTTCATGCAGGTCGTCCAGGTCAACCAGGTGGGCTGCTTCCTCGGCATCAGGGCGGTCGCCCCGGAGATGGCCGACGGGGGCACGATCGTCAACACCGCCTCCTACACGGGCCTGACCGGGATGGCGGCGGTGGGTTCCTACGCGGCGACCAAGCACGCCGTTCTCGGGCTGACCCGGGTCGCCGCGCTGGAACTGGCCGGGCGGGGGATACGCGTCAACGCCGTCTGCCCGGGCGCCATCGACACGGCGATGTCCAACCCGGCCCGGCTGGACCCGGGCGCCGATCTGACGGAGACGGCGAAGGGCCTCGACCGGCTCTACCGCAAGCTCGTGCCGCTGGGGCGGGTCGGGCAGCCGGAGGAGGTGGCCAGGCTCGCCCTGTTCCTGACCTCTCAGGACTCGTCGTACATCACGGGACAGCCGTTCGTGATCGACGGCGGGTGGCTGGCCGGGGTGACCATTATCTGACGCACCGTCAGCTATTGACGCTCCCGGGGGCCGGTGGAACAGTCGGAGTCACGCATCTGACGGATCGTCAGAACTAGTACCGGGGCGGTGAACCTCCTTGGAATTCGGCATCTTCGTACAGGGATACGTCGGCAAGCGGGCCGAGACCGACCCGCTCGCCGAGCACAAGGCGCTGATGGAGGAGACCGAGTACGTCATCCAGGCGGACAGGTCCGGCTTCAAGTACGCCTGGGCCTCCGAGCACCACTTCCTGGAGGAGTACTCGCACCTCTCCGCCAACGACGTCTTCCTCGGGTACCTGGCGCACGCGACCGAGCGGATCCATCTCGGCTCGGGGATCTTCAACCCGCTCGCCCCGGTCAACCACCCGGTGAAGGTCGCCGAGAAGGTCGCCATGCTCGACCATCTCAGCGAGGGGCGGTTCGAGTTCGGCAGCGGGCGGGGCGCCGGATCGCACGAGATCCTCGGGTTCCTGCCGGGGATCACCGACATGAACCACACCAAGGAACTCTGGGAGGAGACCATCGCCGAGTTCCCGAAGATGTGGCTCCAGGACGAGTACGCCGGCTTCCAGGGCAAGCACTGGTCGCTGCCGCCGCGGAAGATCCTGCCGAAGCCGTACGGGAAGTCCCACCCGGCCATGTGGTACGCGGCCGGGTCGCCGCCGTCGTACGCCATGGCCGCGAAGAAGGGGCTCGGCGTGCTCGGCTTCAGCGTGCAGAAGGTCTCCGACATGGAGTGGGTGCTGGAGCAGTACAAGACCGCGATCGTGGACGCGGAGCCGGTGGGTGACTTCGTCAACGACAACGTGATGGTGACGACCACGGCGATCTGCGCGCCGACCCATGCGGAGGCCGTGCGGATCGCGGCGAGCGGGGGGCTGCACTATCTGCCCTCGCTGGTGTTCCGGTACCACGACACGTTTCCCCGGCCCGAGGGGTTCCCGGTGTGGCCCGAGACGCTGCCGGAGTACACCGAGGAGTTCGTGGAGGTGCTCATCGAGGAGGAGCTGCTGATCTGCGGGGATCCCGACGAGGTGCTGCGGCAGTGTGAGCGGTGGGAGCGGGCCGGGGCGGATCAGTTGAGTTTCGGGTTGCCGGTGGGGGTGCCGAAGGAGGAGACGCTGCAGACGATCCGGCTGGTCGGGGAGTACGTGATTCCGAAGATCGATACGGATCCTGTGCATCGGACTTCGCGGTTCCGTCGAGGGGTCTGAGCGTTCGTTGGCGGGTGCGGGTGGTGTGTGGCTGGTCGCGCAGTTCCCCGCGCCCCTGAAGGGACATGCGGCTCAAGGAGTTGAGTGGTCATGCTCGATCACGTCATCAAAGGGGCGACCGTCGTGGACGGGACCGGTGCGCCCGGCTTCACCGCCGACGTCGGCATACGGGACGGGCGTATCGCCGTCATCGGTCGGGTCACCGAGGAAGCCCGCAGCACCGAGGACGCCGCCGGTCTCGTTCTCGCGCCCGGGTTCGTCGATCCCCACACCCACTACGACGCCCAGCTCTTCTGGGACCCGTACGCCACGCCCTCGCTCAACCACGGTGTCACCACCGTCGCGGGCGGGAACTGCGGATTCACGCTCGCGCCGCTGAACCCCGACCGCCCCGAGGACGCCGACTACACGCGCCGCATGATGTCGAAGGTCGAGGGCATGGCGCTGGTGGCGTTGGAGGAGGGGGCGCCGTGGAGCTGGAGTTCCTTCGGGGAGTATCTGGACGCTCTGGAGGGGCGGATCGCGGTCAACGCCGGGTTCATGGTGGGGCACTGCGCGCTGCGGCGGTATGTGATGGGGCCGGAGGCGGTGGGCGGGCAGCCGAGTGCGGCGCAGCTCGCCGACATGGTGCGGTTGCTGCGCGAGGCCATGGACGCCGGGGCGTGGGGGTTCTCCACCACCCAGTCGACCAGTCACTCGGACGGCGACGGGCAGCCGGTCGCCTCCCGGCACGCGGGGCCGGCCGAACTGCTGGCACTCTCGCGGGCCGTCGGTGAGCACGAGGGCACGCAGATCGAGGCGATCGTCGCGGGCTGTCTGGATCAGTTCAGCGACGCCGAGATCGATCTGTTCGTGGAGATGAGCGCGGTGGCGGGGCGGCCGCTGAACTGGAACGTGCTGACGGTCGACGCGTCCGTTCCCGAGCGCGTGCCCCGCCAGCTCCTCGCGAGCGAGCAGGCGCGGAAGGCGGGCGGCCGGGTCGTGGCGCTGACCATGCCGATCCTCACGCCGATGAACATGTCGCTGGGTACGTTCTGCGCGCTGAACCTGATCCCCGGGTGGGGTCCGGTGCTCGCGCTGCCCGTGCCCGAGCGGATCGAGAGGCTGCGCGATCCGGCCGTGCGGGCGGAGCTGTTGCGCCGGGCCACCTCCAAGGAGGCGGGCGTCTTCCGGCGGCTCTCCCACTTCGGGCGGTACGTCATCGGCGACACCTACAGCGACGCGAACGACGGGCTGACCGGGCGCGTGGTGAGGGACATCGCCGAGGAGCGCGGCCAGGAGCCCTTCGAGTGCCTGGTGGAGATCTGCGCCGCCGATGAGCTGCGTACGGTGCTGTGGCCGATGCCCACCGACAACGACCCGGCGTCCTGGGCGCTCAGGGCGGAGACCTGGCAGCACGAGGACGTGCTGCTCGGCGGGTCCGACGCGGGCGCCCATCTGGACCGGATGTGCGGGGCGCCGTACACGACCCGGTTCCTCGGGGACTGTCTGCGGGGCCGGAAACTGGTCGGTCTGGAGCAGGCGGTGAAGATGCTGACCGACGACCCGGCCCGGCTCTTCGGCCTGCTGGAGCGGGGGCGGGTGCGGGAGGGCTGGCACGCGGACCTGGTCCTCTTCGACCCGGACCGCATCGACGCGGGCCCGGCCACCCTGGTGCACGACCTGCCGGGCGACAGCCCGCGCCTGGACTCCCGGGCGCTCGGCGTCCGGGCCGTGTGGGTCAACGGCGTCGAGGCGATCCGGGACGACGTGGTGACGGGCGCCGTACCGGGGCGCGTGCTGCGCTCGGGCCGGGACACGGAGACGGTGAGCACCAGGTGACGGCACGCCAGGCGTTGTTCGTCGGTGGCTCCTGGGCGGAGCCGGACCGTGGGCACTACGAGGTGATCGACCCGGCGACCGAGGAGACCGTCGGGTGGGCTCCGGAGGCCTCGCGGGATCAGGTGCTGGCGGCCTGTGCCGCGGCCCGCGAGGCCCTCGGGCCCTGGTCACGGACCTCGCCGGAGGAACGGGCGGTGATCCTCGGCCGGGCGGCGGACGTCATCCGGGAACGTCTCGTGCCGTACGCGGAGCTGGCCCGGGCCGAGACCGGCGCGACCACGGCCACCGCCCGCGCCATGCAGGTCGGGGTCGCCGCCGCCCGCTTCCGGCGCTACGCGCGCGTGGAACCCGCCGAGTGGGCGATCCCGCCCCAGATCAACGAGGCCGGTCCCATGGGGAAGGCGGGCGTGATGGGCGCCCTGGCCGTCCGCCAGCCCGTCGGGGTCGTCACCTGCGTCACCTCGTACAACAACCCCTGGGCCAACGCGGCAGGCAAGGTCGCCCCGGCCCTGGCCATGGGCAACACGGTGGTGGTGAAACCGGCCCCGCAGGACCCGCTGTCGGTCTACCGGATGGCGGAGGCACTGGAGGCGGCGGGCGTGCCTCCGGGCGTGGTGAACGTGGTCAGCGGGTCGCGGACGGAGGTCGGTGAGGCGGCCGTGGAGTCGCCGGACGTCGACATGGTCAGCTTCACCGGCTCCACGGCGGTCGGGCAGCGCATCGCCGAGGTGTGCGGGCGCGGCATGAAACGGCAGTTGATGGAGTTGGGCGGGAAGGGCGCGGCGGTCGTCTTCGACGACGCGGACCTCGGCTCGGCCGTGTCCGGGATCGGGACCACCTTCTCCTTCTACAGCGGCCAGATCTGCACGGCACCGACGCGGGTGCTGGCGCAGCGCGGCGTGTACGACCGTCTGGTCGAGCAACTGGCCGTATACACCAGCCGGTTGAAGGTCGGTGACCCGAGGGAGCCGGACACGGTGGTGGGCCCGGTGATCTCGGCGGCACACCGGGACCGTGTGGAGTCGTACGTCGAACTGGGCCGCAAGGAGGGCGCGGTGGTGGTGGCGGGTGGTGAGCGCCCCGGTCTGCCGCACGGCTTCTACGTCGCCCCGACCCTCCTCGCCGACTGCACCAACGACATGCGCGTGGCCCGCGAGGAGATCTTCGGCCCGGTCGTGACCGTCATCCCCTTCGACGACGAGGAGGAGGGTGTGGAACTGGCCAACGACACCGACTACGGCCTCATCGACTACGTCTGGTCGGGGGACGTGGCCCGAGCCTTCCGGGTGGCACGGCGGCTGCGGGCCGGCGGGGTCGGGGTCAACACCGTCGGCCGCAACATGGAGGCACCCTTCGGCGGGTTCAAGAAGAGCGGGGTCGGCAGGGACGTCGGCTCGTACGCCCTCCACGCGTACAGCGAGGTGCAGGCGATCGTGTGGCCGGGCTGACGTCCCTCAACTGTCCAGGTCCACCCGCACCGTCAGCAGATTCGTCCCGAACGCCCGAACCCCCAGCCCGTTGAAGCGGGGCAGCCGCCGCAGCCGCGCCACCGGATCGTCGTCCGGCACCAGCCGGGCGGTCCCCGTGTGCCACCGCCCCCGGACCCGCACCCGCACCCGCGGATCGGCCTGGATGTTGCGGACGTACTGCGACCGCTCCCCGAACTCCGACACCAGCCAGAAGACGTCGCCGACCCGCCGCCCGCCCACCGGCGTCTGCCGGGGCAGCCCGGAGACACGGCCCTTCGTCTCGATGACCGTCTGGAGGGGGAGGCGGCGCAGCACCGGATTGATCCGGCGCTGGAAGGCCGTGGCGCCACGGAACCTGATGTCGGAGAGGCGGGACATCGTCGGGGGTCTCCTTCGTACGGGGGTGCGGGCGGGCTGCCGGCCGGCCTGTCAGGCTTGACGGGCGCAGGACGTGAGGCGATCGGCGAGCGCGGTGACGAGGTCGCGCAGTTCATCGGGGCGCTCGATGACGAACGGCCGGTCGAGTGAGGCGAGTACCGGAGGCAGCCAGTCGAGCCGCTCCGCCCGCAGCTCGACGCGCAGCCAGCGCTCGGTTTCCCGGTCCTCGCCTGCCACGGGCTCGTGCTCCTCCAGGCTCGCGACGCCGGCGGGAAGGCGGGCGCGGATCTGCCCGACCGTGCCGTGGATCCGCAAGGTCACCTCATGCCGGTACTCGGCCGTGGCGAACGCTGACAACACGCGCTGTGCCGGACCGGGGCCCACGGGTACTTCGAACGAGCCGGGCAGGGTCCGCGCGTCTGCGATGCGATCGAGCCGGAAGGTTCGGTCCTCGCCGATCCGGGCGTCCTTGCCCGTGACGTACCACCGGCCCGCATGGGCGACGATCCCGTACGCGTGCAGCGTGCGTTCGCTGTGCCGTCCTTCGCGGTCGGTGTAGCGGATCGAGACCGGTCGGCAGTGGCGCACCGCATCGGCGACGGCGAGCAGGACCTCGGCGTCCGGGGTGTCGGACTCGCCGGGCTGATCCGTGAAGGCGAGAGCTTCCAGGAGTGTGTCGAGCCGATGGGCGATGTGCTTGGGCAGCACCCGCCGGATCTTGGCCGATGCCGTCTCGCTTGCCGTGTGCTCCGTCGTCGTCAACCCTGCTCGGCGGCCGGCGACCAGGCCGAGCAGCACGGCCAGCGCCTCGTCGTCGCTGAGCATGAGCGGAGGCAAGCGGTACCCGGGGGCGAGCCGGTACCCGCCGTAGCGGCCGCGCACCGATTCCACCGGCACGTCCAGGTCGATCAGCTGGTCCACGTACCGCCGCACGGTGCGCTCTTCGACGGCGAGCCGGTCAGCGAGTTCGGCCGCTGTCCGAGTGCCGCCCGACTGCAGCAACTCCAGGAGTGTCAGCACGCGGCCGGTGGGTCGGGGCATGCGCACACCCTACGGCGAATACCGGACCGATTCTGTCCACTATTTCTCCTAGTCTGCGACGTGCACGCCTCCAGCACAGCCAAGGAGATCCCCATGGACTTCGTCTCTATCCGCATCATCACCAGCGACGTGGCGCGCCTCGTCGAGTTCTACGAGCGAGCCACAGGGGCGCGGGCGACGTGGGCCACGGAGGACTTCGCCGAACTCAAGGCCGGGGGCGCCACCCTCGCGATCGCCGGCACCCGGACCGTCCCGCTGTTCGCCCCGGGCTCTGCCCGCCCGGCGGACAACCACAGCGTGATCACCGAGTTCCTCGTCGACGACGTGGACCGCGTTCGCCAGAACCTGACCGGCTTCGTCACCGACTTCGTCACCGAGCCCACCACGATGCCCTGGGGCAACCGGTCGCTGCTGTTCCGCGACCCCGACGGCAACCTCGTCAACTTCTTCACCCCCGTCACCCCAGCGGCCGTCGAGAAGTTCGCACGCTGACGCGACACACAGCCGCCCACACGGGAGCCTGAGATCCCAGGACTCCCGGTGAGCCGGACGTCCGTTCGCGCACGTCGTTGCGGACATCCCGCGGCAGCTAACGCCCCAGGAACACCGGGTTCGTGAACGCCGCCAGCGGCCCCGGCAGCGGGCCGGCCGCGGCCTCGTGCCGTAGTTCCGCCCGTACGTAGGCCGCGTACGACGGCGTCGTGTGCCACTCCACCACCCCCGCGCCCGCCACCGGCAGCGGCGCGCTGGTGTGCAGCACGCCCTGGTCGGTGACGAAGCGGACCGTGCAGCGCGGGGCGCCGGTGACTTCCAGGCGGACGGTGACCGGGGTGTCGCGGCCGACGGTGAGCCGCTCGCCGATGCCGGCGTGTTCGCCGCGCCCGCCGGACACCCGGAAGGACAGCGAGACCCTGGCGGACTCGGCGACGTACGACCGCCCCGCCCGGATGCCCTCCTGGATCGCCTCCCGGGTCAGGTCGTCGGCCAGGACGACCGTCTGGGGGCTGCCGACGGGGTCCGGGTCGCGGTGGGCGTCGCTGCTGCCCATCGCCGGGATCCAGCCGCGTTCGCCCCGCACGGACGCCACGAGCATGCTGTCCCAGTCGGCCAGCGTCACCTCGTCGTCGGGCGTGTAGGGGCCGTTCCACACCTCCACCGCGTCGGCCTCGCCGAAGCCGAACTTCCAGTTGCAGCCGACGCAGGTGGCGTGCGGATGGGCCGGGACGACCAGGCCGCCGGCGCGCCGGATCTGGCGGGCGAACCGGCCGAAGCGGTTGTCGCGGGCACGGTAGCGCCAGTCGATGAACGTGCCCGGGTCGGTGCCGAGTGCCACCACGTGCCCGTTCCGGGTGGTGATCTCCTCGCCCAGCATGACCAGCAGGTCGTCCCCGGCCACATCCGCCCAGTGCGCGTGCGCCGAGTGCGTGTTGTGCTCGGAGGAGTTGATGAAGTCCAGCCCCGCCGCCCGCGCCAGCGCCCCGATCTCGGCGGGGGTGCGGCGGCCGTCGGAGAACCAGGAGTGCAGGTGGCAGTCGCCCCGGTACCAGGCACGCCCCCGCCCCTTGGCCCGCTCCGGCGGATACACCGGCCGGGCGGCCTCGCCCGGCTCGCCGTACGTCAGCGTGATCGTGATCTCGTACGACAGGCCCTGCGGGGCGACCGTGTACGGGCCGAGCGCGATGTGCCAGGTGCCCTCGCGCACCGGTCCCGGGAGGTAGCCGGGCGTCGCGTCGTCGGCACGGACGAAGAACTCGGTGCGTGCGCCGCCCGACCAGCCCCGGAAGCCCCGGCCGCCGAGCTCGGTGCCGCGGTCGTCGAAGACGCCGATGTCGAGGGCGTTGCCCGTCGTGCCGGCCGGGACGGACGGCCGGTCGTAGGTGTAGGCGACCTTGATCTCCCGGACCCCGGCCGGGACCTCGACGGGCACGTACACGAAGTCGGGGGAGCCGGGCGGCAGGGTGCCCCGCACCGTTCTGGTCTCCTGGTCCCCGTCGGCCGCTGCAGCGAAGCTCACGCTTCCCAACGTAAGCGCGGCGGCGGCTCCCGTCACGAACAGAGCGCGCCGGGCGAGCCCGCCGCGGCCGCCCTCGTGGCTGTCCACCTGATGGTCCTCGCACATGCTGCTGCTCCCAGGGTGTCGTCGGTGACGTGGCATGGGTGTGGTGCGGGGTGGTGCCTGTGCACCCTTGTAGCCACCCGTGAACCGGCGTGCAAGGGAAGGGAATTGGACGGCGGGGAACAGGGAAACAGCCCGCCGGGGTCAGGCCGTCGGCCCCGCGTCCCGGGCCAGCAGGGCCGCCTGCACCCGGTTGGTGACCTCCAGCGCGGTGAGGATGCGGCTGACATGGGCCTTGACGGTGGACTCGCGCATGCCGAGGCGGGCGGCGATGTCGGCGTTGGTCTCGCCCTGGGCGAGCAGGGCCAACACGTCGCGTTCCCGGGGTGTGAGCCGTTCGAGGCCGGCCCGGGCGGCTCTCGCCCGCGGTCCGCCCGACCGGTGGTAGCGGTCGATGAGGCGGCGGGCGGCGCTGGGGTGGAGCATCGCCGAGCCGGCGGCGACGAGATGGACGGCGCGCAGGATCTCGGCCGGGTCGGTGTCCTTCAGGAGGAAGCCGTCCGCCCCGGCCGCGAGGGCGTCGTAGACGTACTCGTCGAGATCGAAGGTGGTCAGTGTGATCACCCTCGGCGGGTGGGGCAGGGCGCGCAGCCGGGCGGTGGCCGTGATGCCGTCCATGCGGGGCATGCGTACGTCGACCAGGGCGACGTCGGCGCGGTGCGCGGTGGCCTGCTCGACGGCGTGCAGTCCGTCGGAGGCTTGGGCGACGACCTCGATGCCCGGGTCCCCGTCGAGGAGGTCGGCCAGGCCCAGGCGGACCAGGGCGTCGTCGTCGGCGATCAGGGCGCGGATCATGCGGGGGTGCCGTTCTGTTCGACGGGGACGGGGTGAGGGTGGGGGATGCGCGCGGCCAGTCGCCAGCTGCCGGCCCCGCCCGGCCCGGCGTGCAGGTCGCCCCCGAGGGAGGTGACGCGCTCGCGCAGCCCGACCAGCCCGAACCCGGAGGCGACGGCGTGCCCGGCCTGGCCGCCGGGGGCGTTGGTGACCTCCACGGTGGTGGCGGGCGGCCGGTAGCTGATGTGGACGCGCACCGGGGCGCCTCCGGCGTGCTTGCGGGCGTTCGTCAGCGCTTCCTGGACGAGGCGGTAGACGGCCAGCCGGTGCGAGGCCGGAGCCTGCTCGGGCCGTCCCTCGACCCGCAGTTCGGCCCGCTGCCCCGCTGCCCGGGCCTGCTCGACCAGTTCGTCCACGGCGCGCAGGACGGGGACGGGAGCGGCTTCGGCGGGCTCCGCCCCGGGGTCGCGCAGAGCCCCGAGGACGTCGCGGAGATCTGCCAGGGCCTCGGTGGAGGCGGTGCGCAGCAGGGCCAGACGTGCCACGACCGGCTCGGGCAGCGGCTCGCTCCTGGTCGTCAGGACCCCCGTGTGCAGGGCGATCAGGCTCAGGCGGTGCGCCAGTACGTCGTGCATCTCGGCCGCGATCCGGGACCGCTCGGCGGACCGGGCCGCCTCCTCGCGCAACTCCCGCTCGATGCGCAGATGCTCGACCTGGTCGCCCAGCGCCGTCAGCAGCCGTCGGTGGCTGCCCACCCACAGCCCGCCCACCAGGGCCAGCAGCACGAACAGGGTGGAGCCGTACTGCTGCGGGGTCCACAGCGAGATCGCCGGAGGGATGAGCAGGTTGGCGACCAGCGCGGTCGCGGCACAGGTCAGCGCCGCCCAGGCACGCCGCCGCGACGCCAGGTCGAACAGCGCGACGAGCAGCAGCACCAGCAGCGGCCACCCCCACAGCCCGGTCGCCACGGTGGTCAGCCCGGCCGCGGCGTACCAGGGCAGCCGCCGCACCAGCAGGGCCGCCCCGCACAGCACCGCCGCGACGGTGGCCGGGATCAGATACCGGCCGCCGGCCGGGGTGGCGCTGTTCAGCACGGCGAGGGCGGTCAGCGTCACGACCAGGCACCAGCGTCCGAAGGCGCTCCACCGGAAGCCATCTCTCCGTTTCACCCGTCGGATCCTAGGCGGGCACGGTCCGCCCGCCGTCCGACCTCAGTCCCCTTCCATCCCCTACTTTCGTAGGGGATGACGGCCGCACAAGGCATGATCTCCGGGTGCGGCCCGGTTCCTAGCGTCAAAGCCATGGCTCTACGCACCATGGACTGGACGTTCCTCACCGAAGCCGCACGCGATCCGCGCACCACCGGCGCCGTCGCCCCCAGCGGCAAGGCCCTCGCCCGTGCGCTGACCGACCCGGTGCGCACCCTGGCCCCGGGGCCGCTGACCGTACTGGAGGCGGGCGCCGGGACCGGCGCGGTCACCCGCGCCCTGATACCCCAGCTGTCCCCGGGCAGCCGCCTGGACGTCGTCGAGGCCAACCCGCGCTTCGCCGACCGGCTGCGCCGGCTCGTCGACACCCACCCGCACCTGGCCGGTGAGCCCGAGCGGGTCAGCGTCCACCGCTCCTACGTCGAGGACCTCCCCGGCGAACAGCGCTACGACGTGATCGTCTCCGGCCTCCCGCTGACCAACTTCACCCCGGACGGCGTCGACGCGATCATGACCCGCTACCTGGGGCTGCTGCACCCCGGCGGCACCCTGACCTACTTCGCCTACCTGGGCACCCGGCAGGCCCGCGCCCTGCTGTCCTCCCGTGCCGAGGCCCGACGGCACCACGCCGTCCAGGAGGTCATGGCCGCCTACCAGCGCCGGTACGCCACCGGCCGCTGGTCGGTGTGGGCGAACCTTCCGCCGGCCAGGGTCTGGCAGTTGCGGAGGCCGTACCGGGCCGGGCGGCAGGAGCGGGGCGAGCCGCGAGCCGTCACCGGAGCCGGCCGGTGACCGACCCGTCGGACCTCCTCGGTCACCTCCCCGCCACCGCCGCCTACGCGACGCTGGCCGCCGCGGTGCTGGCCGAGTCCGTCCTGCTGCTCGGCGCCTTCGTCCCCAGCCTCGGCCTGTTGCTGGCGGCGGGGGCGCTGGCCCGCACCGGACCGCTGAGCCTGCCCCTGGTCATCGGTGTCACCACGGCCGCGGCGGTGACCGGCGACTTCCTCGCCCACCGCACCGGAGCCCTGCTGGGCGATCGCCTTCGCACGGGGAACCTGGGCCGCCGCATCCCCGCCGCCGCCTGGCGGCAGGCCGAGGCCCAGATGGACCGCCGCGGTGGCGGAGCCGTCTTCCTGGCCCGCTTCCTCCCGGTGGCCCGCACCCTCACCCCGCATCTCGCGGGCGCCACCCGCCTGCCCTACCACCGCATCGCGCCCCACAGCGCCGCCGCCGCTGCCCTGTGGGCCACCGCCGAGACCGGCCTCGGCTACGCGGCGCTCGCGACCGTCACCTGAAAGTCCGACCGGTCGGCATGGACGCCCGGGTCTCCCTCGGGTAGAGATACGTCATGCGCATCGCCGTAACGATCTTCCTCACCGACGAGACGATCACCCCCACCCGGCTCGCCCGGGAGCTGGAGGGCCGCGGTTTCGCCGGGCTGTATCTGCCCGAGCACACGCACATCCCCGTCGAGCGGACCACCCCGTACCCCGCGGGCGGCGAACTGCCGCGCGAGTACGGCCGTACCCTCGACGCGTTCGTGGCGCTCGGCCAGGCCGCCGCCGTCACCGAGCGGCTCGGTCTCGGCACGGGCATCACGCTCGTCGCCCAGCACGATCCGATCGACCTGGCCAAGCAGGTCGCGACCCTGGACCATCTGTCCGGCGGCCGGTTCACCCTCGGGCTCGGCTTCGGCTGGAACGTCGAGGAGGCCGCCGACCACGGCGTACGGTGGCACACCCGGCGCGAGCTGGGCCGGGACCGGATGGCGCTGATGCGGGCGCTGTGGTCGGAGGAACCGGTCGCGTACGAGGGGGAGTTCGGCGGCGTCCGGGCCAGTCACGCGCACCCCAAGCCCGTGCAGAAGCCGCGCGGCCCGGTCGTGGGTCCGCGCACGCTGCTCGGCGGGGCCGCCGGGCCCAAACTCTTCGCCCACATCTGCGAGTACGCCGACGGCTGGCTGCCCATCGGCGGCCGAGGCCTCTCCGAATCCCTGCCCCGGCTGCGCACGGCCTGGGCGGAGGCGGGCCGCGACCCCGAGGCCCTCCAGGTCGTCCCGTACGCCGTCCACCCGACCCCGGGCAAGCTCGCGCACTATGCCGACCTCGGCATCGAGGAGGTCGTGGTGCAGTTGCCTCCGGCGGGGGAGGGGGAGGTGCTCAAGGCGCTGGACGAGTACGGGGTGTTCGTGGGGTAGTCGGCGTCTCGTCCGCCGGGCGGGGGCTGTGGCCGACTGCGGGTCCGTCGTGGCCGGTCGCGCAGTTCCCCGCGCCCCTGAAGGTCGGCTGCTCCCCGTGCTGATCCTGAAGGGGGCCGCAGGCCATCCCTTCAGGGGCGCGGGGAACTGCGCGAGCAACCACCGCCCACCCGCACCGGCGCAGCTGGCTAAACTGCGGGCCGGATTCATGTCGCCCATGGGGGGAGAGCTTCATGAGGATCGCCTTCTTAGCGAGGCTCGCGGGCCATTTCGACGAGTACGGCTACAGCAAAGGGCTGCTGCCCGCCGCGATCGGCACGCTGGCCGTGCTCGTGACCGCCGCGCTGGTCTGGTACACGCTGCACCGCAACAGGCCGCTCGCCGTGACCGCAGCGGGCCTCACGTCCGCCCTGGGCATCGGGTGGCTGGCCTTCCACTGACGGGGCTCACCCGCGTTGATCAGCGCACTCGTATGCTCGAAGGATGACGACTTCCGCGACCTCCGGAACGGGCCCCACCGAGAACTCCATGCGTCGCGCCCTGAAACGGGCCAGGGACGGCGTCTCCCTCGATGTCGCCGAGGCGGCGGTGCTGCTCCAGGCCCGGGGCGGGCACCTGGAGGACCTGTCGGCCTCGGCCGCCCGGGTCCGGGACGCCGGTCTGGAGGCGGCCGGCCGCCCCGGTGTCATCACGTACTCGAAGAGCGTCTTCATCCCCCTGACCCGGCTGTGCCGGGACAAGTGCCACTACTGCACCTTCGTCACCGTCCCCGGCAAGCTGCGCCGCGAGGGCCACGGGATGTTCATGTCCCCGGACGAGGTCCTGGACATCGCCCGCAAGGGCGCCGCCCTCGGCTGCAAGGAAGCCCTCATCACCCTCGGGGACAAGCCCGAGGACCGCTGGCCCGAGGCGCGCGAGTGGCTCGACGCGCACGGCTACGACGACACCCTCGCCTACGTACGGGCCATCTCCATCCGCATCCTGGAGGAGACGGGCCTGCTGCCCCACCTCAACCCGGGCGTCATGAGCTGGACCGACTTCCAGCGCCTGAAGCCGGTGGCCCCGTCGATGGGCATGATGCTGGAGACGACCGCGACCCGGCTCTGGTCGGAGCCGGGCGGCCCTCACCACGGCTCTCCCGACAAGGAGCCGGCGGTTCGGCTGCGGGTGCTGGAGGACGCCGGGCGTTCGTCCGTTCCCTTCACCAGCGGGGTCCTGATAGGCATCGGGGAGAACTACGACGAGCGAGCCGAATCACTGTTCGCGCTGCGCAAGGTGACCCGGGCCTACCACGGCGTCCAGGAACTCATCATCCAGAACTTCCGCGCCAAGCCGGACACCGCCATGCGCGGCATGCCCGACGCGGAACTGGACGAACTGGTCGCCACGGTCGCCGTCGCCCGGCTGCTCATGGGCCCGTCGGGCTGCATCCAGGCCCCGCCCAACCTCGTCGACGACGAGTACGAGCGGCTGATCGGGGCCGGCATCGACGACTGGGGCGGGGTCTCCCCGCTGACCATCGACCACGTCAACCCCGAGCGCCCCTGGCCGCAGATCGAGCAGCTCGCCGAGAAGTCCCGGGCGGCCGGGTTCGAGCTGCGGGAACGCCTGTGCGTGTACCCGGAGTTCGTGCGGCGCGGCGAGCCCTGGCTGGACCCGCGGCTGCGCCCGCACGTGGCGGCGCTGGCCGACCCGGAGACCGGGCTTGCCCGCCCCGACGCGCTGCCGCAGGGACTGCCGTGGCAGGAGCCGGAGGAGGTCTTCACGGCGTCCGGCCGCACCGACCTGCACACCACGATCGACAGCGAGGGCCGCACCTCCGACCGGCGGGACGACTTCGACGAGGTGTACGGCGACTGGGGCGCCCTGCGCGAGGCCGCCGCCCCGGGCATGGCACCGCAGCGCATCGACACGGACGTACGCGAGGCCCTGCGCACGGCCGCCGACGACCCCACGAAGCTCACCGACGACGAGGCGCTGGCCCTGCTGCACGCCGACGGGCCGGCCCTGGACGCCCTCGCCCGGGTCGCCGACGACGTACGCAAGTCGGCCGTCGGCGACGACGTCACCTACATCGTCACGCGGAACATCAACTTCACCAACGTCTGCTACACGGGCTGCCGCTTCTGCGCGTTCGCCCAGCGCCGCACGGACGCCGACGCCTACACCCTCTCCCTGGACCAGGTCGCCGACCGGGCCCAGCAGGCCTGGGACGTCGGCGCGGTCGAGGTCTGCATGCAGGGCGGCATCCACCCGGACCTGCCCGGCACGGCGTACTTCGACATCGCGCGGGCGGTGAAGGAACGCGTCCCCGGCATGCATGTGCACGCCTTCTCGCCGATGGAGGTCGTCAACGGCGCGACCCGCACGGGCATGTCGATCCGCGAGTGGCTGACGGCCGCGAAGGAAGCGGGCCTGGACACCATCCCGGGCACGGCCGCCGAGATCCTCGACGACGAGGTCCGCTGGATCCTCACCAAGGGCAAGCTGCCCGCCGCCGACTGGATCGAGGTCGTGTCGACGGCCCACGAGCTGGGCATCCGCTCGTCCTCGACGATGATGTACGGCCATGTCGACCAGCCCCGGCACTGGCTCGGGCATCTGCGCACCCTCGCGGGCATCCAGCAGCGCACGGGCGGCTTCACCGAGTTCGTGACGCTGCCGTTCGTGCACACCAACGCGCCGGTGTACCTGGCGGGGATCGCCCGCCCGGGCCCGACCATGCGGGACAACCGCGCGGTCACCGCCATGGCCCGGCTGCTGCTGCACCCGCACATCCCCAACATCCAGACCAGCTGGGTGAAGCTCGGCACCGAGGGCGCGGCGGAGATGCTCCGCTCCGGCGCGAACGACCTCGGCGGCACGCTCATGGAGGAGACCATCTCCCGTATGGCGGGCTCCTCGTACGGCTCCTACAAGTCGGTCAAGGACCTCATCGCGGTAGCCGACGCGGCCGGCCGCCCCGCCAAGGCCCGGAACACCCTCTACGGAGAGGTCCCCGAGGACCGCCAGCAGGCGGCGGCCGCCTCGGACGGCCATCTGCCGGAGCTGCTGCCGGTTCTCGACTGAGGGTCTGACGGGCTGGCGGCTTGCCCGGGCTGGCGGCTTGCCCGGGCGGCGGTTTACCCGGGCTGGCGGCCTGAGGGCCTGACGGTGTGACGGCTCGGCGGGCTGAGGGCTGAGGGCTGACGGTCTGGCGGCTTGCTGGCTCGGTGGCCTGCCGGGCCTGAGGGCCTGGCGGCCTGCCCGTGCTACAGGTCTGTCGGACCGGCCCGGTCTGGCGGTCTGACGCCTTGCGGGACCCTGACGGCCTGGCGGTGGGTGACGCCCTGCGGGGTCTGATGCCCTGGCGGCCTGTGACGCTCTGCCGGGCTTGACGCCTTGCCGGGGGCCTCGCGCCCTGCCGGGGCCTGAAGCCCTGCCGGGCCGACAACCCGCCGACCGGCGGTCTACTGGCCCCCGGCATCCGCCGGTTGATGTGCCGTCACGGCACGGTCGGCGGCGGCGCCGGGGCTCTTCGGTGGTGGGGGAGTCGTGCCCCGGCCCAGCCAGAGCAGGAGCAGGCCGAGGGAGGTGGCGATCGCCGGCCAGTAGAGGTAGCGGAAGTCCGTCGCGGGCATGATCGGCAGATAGCCGAGGATGTAGGCCGCCGAGCTGATGCCCAGCGCGCGGACCGGCATGGAGAACAGGCCCGTGCCCGGGCGGACGGCCAGTACCAGGGCCACGGCGAGCCAGAACCAGCCGCGGAACAGCCACGGCAGGTCACTCGCCATGCCGCGCACGTACGTGCCGAGGGTGTCCTCCAGCCGGGGGTGCGCCACCTCGACGCCCAGGTCGTTGCGAGTGATCCCCGCTTTGTAGACGTAGCCGGTATCGAACAGCAGACTCGCGAAGAGCCGCAGCCGGTACTGGAGATACCCCGGCACATGCCCGCTCATCTCGTCCAGCCACAGGGACGTGATCTCGCCCGAGTCGGAGCGCAGCCCGTCCGCCGGGCGCGCGTAGCAGGCCCAGTAGGCGTCCGACAGGGCGCCGACCCGTCGGCACTCCTCGGCGGAGGCGACGAGCCGGTCACGCAGGGCGGGTGACACGTCCGCCGAGCGGAGTTCGTCCACCCTCAGGACGTGGACCAGGTCGTCGAGCATGATCTGCGCGCCCTGCTTCGTCTCCAGGGGCCGGGCGAACAGGGAGATGGCGGCGGCCGGCACGACCAGGGCGCCCACGAGCGCCGCCGTGCACGTCACCCACGTACGCCGTCCGGGAGCGCGCCACAGCGCGAGGACCAGCAGGACGAAGACGGGGATCGCGGCGAAGAAGGCGTTCTTGCGCACCAGCATGGCGTACGCGAGGAACAGCACACCCAGCCCGAGCAGCCCCCACCGCAAGGCGGGACGACGCAGGTCCCGGTCCCGCAGCCGCAGCCCGGTGAACGCGACCGCGCACGCGGCGAGCAGCGCGAACGCCGCGTGGACGTCCTTCCACACCACCCCGACGAACGTCAGCACGAAAGGGGCCAGCCCGAGGCCGAGCACGGCCAGTGAGCCACCACGGCTTCCGGTCAGCCCCCACACGCACCAGGACAGCACTCCCAGCGCGCCCCAGAAGAAGAGGCACTGGAGGACGAGCATCGACGCGATCGAGCCGGTCACGGCGATCAACGCACGCCACACCAGGCTCAGCACCGGCGGGTGCCAGTCCGTCAGGGGCAGCTTCCCCTCGGCCTGACGGAGTTGTTCGAGGCTGTCGGGGCTCAGATAACCGGGGGCGAAGACGAGGATCGTGCCCAGGCAGCAGACGGCGGCGACGGCGGCCAGCACCCAGACCCAGCGCCGCACACGCGGCATCCATCCCATTTGTCCCATAAGCCGGATGCTAACGGCTCAGGGTGCGACGAAGACGTAGCGCCGATAGGCGTAGAAGCGGAACAACGTCGCGAGCACCCAGCCGAAGATCCGGGCGGTGTTGTCGCTGAGCGCCGAGTCGAGCCCGAGCAGCTGCCGGGAGGCGAAGACCGTGCCCGCGGTGATGGCGAGCCCCACGCCGTTGGCGACCAGGAACAGGGCGAGTTCGCGGGTCACCTGCTCGCGGTGCCGGCCGCGGTAGGTCCAGTAGCGGTTCCCGACCCAGCTGAAGAGCGCGGCGGCGGCCGTCGCGAGGACGGACGCCTGCACGGGAGCGGCCCGCATCGGCCCGCCCTGCGCACCGCCGGGCAGACCGAAGACGAGCAGGTTGTAGCCGCCGTTGTCCACGACGAAGGCCAGGGCCCCGATGACGCCGAACTTGGCGGCCTCCCGCCAGACGCCCTTGACGGCGTCACGCGCACGCAGCGCGGCAGATGCGAGGACCGGCACACGGTGAGCGTAACGACCCGGCGCGCCCTCGCTACCCAGACCCGCCCATATCGCATGATTTTCGTCATATTCGTCCTATCCGTCACATTCGGCACCGGTCCGGGAGGAGCAGCCGTGGAACCGACGATCGCGTGTGTCGTGCCGTGCCACAACGAGGAGGCGGCCATCGGCAAGGTGGTCCGCGACCTGCGGGCGGCCCTCCCCGAGGCCGTCGTCTACGTGTACGACAACGCCTCCACCGACCGCACGGTGGAGATCGCCCGGGCAGCGGGCGCGGTCGTTCGGGAGGAGACCCGCAAGGGCAAGGGCAATGTCATCCGGCGCGCCTTCGCCGACGTCGACGCCGACGCCCTGCTCATCGTCGACGGCGACGACACCTACGACGCCGCCCGCGCCCGTGACCTGGTGGACCTGCTCTTCGAGGGGCCCTACGACCAGGTCGTGGGCGCCCGCCGGGTGACGGCCGACGGCGCCTACCGGGCGGGACACGCGGTCGGCAACAAGGTGCTCACCGGGGCCGTGCGGTCCCTGTTCGGCAACGACGTGACCGACATGCTCAGCGGCTACCGGGTCTTCTCGCGGCGCTTCGTGAAGTCGTTCCCGGCGCTGGCGAGGGAGTTCGAGACGGAGACCGAGATGACGATCCACGCCCTCCACCTCCGCCTCCCCACCGCCGAGGTCGTCGTGGACTACCGGGAACGGCCCGCGGGCGGCGAGAGTAAACTCCACACCTACCGGGACGGCTGGCGCATCATGCGGGTCATCCTCGACCTGGCGCGACGCGAGCGGCCCTCACTCGTCCACACCGTCGTCGCGGGCGTGCTGGCCCTGGTCTCGGTCATCCTCGGCATCCCCGTCATCGCCGACTTCATCGAGACGGGCACCGTGCCCCGTGTCCCCACGGCGATCCTCGCCGCCGCCATCATGACCATCGCGGCCCTCGTCCTGCTCGTGGGCTACATCCTCGAGTCGCTCATGCACATGCGGCAGGAGCAGTCCCGCCTCGTGCACCTCTCCTACCCGGCCCCCGCCCGTGCCCCGCTCCCCACCGCCCATGGCGCCGGCACCGGCCCGGTACCGGTCCGAAAGACCCCCTGAGGCCGCCGGGGGAGGGGCATGCGCGCAGTACGATGATCGGAACCCCGGTGTCCGTACGGGGTCCCGTGACTGAGGAGATGCGTGCCCGTGCCTGCCCGACTTCCCTCGTGGGCCTGGACGACCGGGCTGACCGTGGGAGCGATAGCCGCGGTGACGGTCCTTGCCGTGCAGGCGGACCGGGGCCCGCACCCCACCGCCACATCGGCCAAGCCGAGAAGTACGGCCTCGGCGGGTGCGAAGCCCACCCCCACCGCGTCCGTCCCGACCCGGGTGCCCGACGGCTCCGGCACCGGCCGGCGCGTCGTCTACTCCGTCGGTGAGAAGCGGGTGTGGCTGGTCGACGCGAGCGAGGGCAGCCGCCGTACGTTCACGGTCTGGCCGGGCACGGTCAGCCCCGACCCCGGCTCGTACACGGTGTCGTCGCGCAACGAGGGCACGACCGGCTCGGACGGCGTCCAGATCGAGCACATCATGTACTTCGCCGCGAAGGACGGCGTCTCCGTCGCCTTCTCCAACGCGGTCGACGGCGCCTCACCGCCGCCCGCCGCCTCCGGCACCAAGACGGGCGGAGTCCGGATGCGGAAGGCGGACGGCACGGCACTGTGGGCGTTCGGCACGGTCGGCACGACCGTGGCGGTCGTCAAGTAGCGGGAGCCTGATTCCCCCGGTCCGACAGCTGGTTGACGATCAGCACGACACCGCTGAACAGGAAGACACGGGTCGCCGCGTCCAGCCCGTTCCAGTCCTCGGACTGCCACATCGAGAACCACTCGCCGCCGATCCCGATGAACCCGGCCCCGAACAGCAGCATCACCATCAGCAGCCCGTACGTCGACAATTGCCGGGCGCGCCGCTGATCACGCCTGGCCCACAGCCAGCTCCCGGCTATGAGGGCGAACGCGGCGACGGTCTCCCACGCGATGATCGCGATGTAGGCGGCGTCCTGAAGGGTCTGGCTCGTGATGGCCCGCCACATCAGGTCCTCGTCCTTGAACGTGGTGTCCATGGCCAGCACATGCCGGACGAACTGCTGGTTGGTGCCGAAGTCGGTGATGTTCCCGAAGGCGACGAGCGTCATGTAGAGGGCGATGGTGGCGGTGAGCAGCATGGCGGCGAGAGGCAGCGTGCCGCGTGAAGTGGGGGAGGTGGCCATGCCGATCATTCTCCCCGGCAGCCGCGGCGGGCGCGACACAGTGAACCGGCCCTGATCCGCAGCCACTTGGCCACACAGCCGCACGAACGTTCGGTAAAGTATCGGTCAAGACACGCGAGTCGCACGGGGGAACGCGGATGACGAACGCTCACGCCTTGACCGAGATCGAGAGCGGCAGCTCACCACCGGACGGCGACGCCGTCATCGCCGTACACGATCTGCGCATGCGCTACCGCAGCCATGACGTGCTGAAGGGCGTCGACTTCAGGGCCCGGCGAGGCGAAGTGATCGTGCTGCTCGGCCCGAACGGCGCCGGCAAGACGACCACGATCGAGGTCCTCGAAGGCTTCCGGATGCGTTCGGACGGCGACGTGACCGTCCTCGGCACCGATCCGGCCCGCGGGGACGAACAGTGGAGGGCACGCCTCGGCATCGTGTTGCAGTCCTGGCGAGACCATGGCAAGTGGCGCGTGCGGGAACTCCTGGCCCATCTCGGCTCGTACTACGTGCCCTACTCCACCGCCGCCATCCAGCGCCCCTGGGACGCCGGCGAACTCCTCGCCGCGGTGGGGCTCACCGAGCACGCGGACAAGCGGGTCGGCACCCTGTCCGGCGGGCAGCGCAGGCGTCTCGACGTGGCCATCGGCATCGTCGGCCGACCCGAGCTGCTGTTCCTCGACGAGCCGACGGCCGGTCTCGACCCGGAGGCCCGGAACGAGTTCCACGGCCTGGTGCGCGGGCTCGCGGACGAGAACACGACCGTCCTGATGACCACGCACGACCTCGCCGAGGCGGAGAAACTCGCCGACCGGATCCTCATCCTGGCCGGCGGCCGGATCGTGGCCGACGGTTCGGCCGAGGAACTGTCCCGGCAGGCGTCGGCCGAGGCCACGGTGCGCTGGACGCTGGACGGGCGGCCCTTCGAGGAGGCGACGGCGGAGCCCACCCGGTTCGTCCGTGAGCTGTTCGAGGAGCACGGCGAGGCGGTCGGCGGGCTCGAAGTGCGCCGGGCGAGCCTGGAGGACACCTACCTGACGATGGTGCGAGAACTGGAGGCGGCGCGATGAGCCCGGTGTGGCACGCGGCGGGAACAGGCGCCCGGCGCGGCTGGACGGAACTCCGGCAGACCTTCACCACCGGCCAGGACGTGTTCGGCTACGTGCTCTGGACCGTCATGCTCATGGTGCCGCTGTTCCTGCTCAGGGACGACCCGCTGAAGGGCGCCGGCATCTCGACCGGCGCGTTCATGCTGCCGAGCATGCTGGGGATGACACTCGCGTTCACCGGCATGATGACCACGGCGCAACTGCTCGCCACCGAGCGGGAGGACGGCACGCTGCTGCGGGCCAAGGCCGTGCCCAACGGCATGGTCGGTCACCTGGTCGGCAAGATCATCATGGTGTCGGGAACGGCCTTGGTCTCCATGGCACTCCCCTTCGCCGTCGGCCTGTTCCTGGTGGACGGAGTCGCCCGGCAGGGCGGCGGAGCGTTGCTGACGCTGCTGTGGGCGATTCCGCTGGGACTCCTGGCGACCCTCCCGATCGGAGCCGTCATCGGCTCACTCGTCAACAGCCCGCGCACCGTGGGGCTGCTGATGCTCCCGGTGATGGGACTCGTCGTGATCTCCGGTATCTACTTCCCCCTGTCGGAACTGCCCGAGTGGCTGCGGACCGTCGGGCAGGTCTTCCCGGTGTACTGGCTCGGCCTCGCTCTGCGCTCCGCGCTGCTTCCGGCCGACGCGGTCGCCGCCGAGGTCGACGCGTCCTGGCGGCTCCTGGAGACGGCGGGCGTACTGGGCGCGTGGACGGTCGCCGGCCTGCTCCTCGCGCCGAGCGTCCTGCGCAGGATGGCCCGCCGCGAGTCGGGTGCGGCTATGGCGGAACGACACCGCAAGGCGATGCAGCGGATCGGCTAGCGCCCTGCCGCGAACTCCAGAAATTCGGACCAGGCTCCGTCTGCGACTGCCAGACGGGCGCCGTCCTTGTTCTTGGAGTCGCGGATGTGGACGGTGGGGATTGATATGGCGATCTCGACGCAGTCGGGTCCGTCGTTGCTGCTGTAGCTGCTCTTGAACCAGTGGAGTTCAGCGGTCACGTCTCTTCTCCCAGAACTTTCTCAATGAAGGCCAGGGACTCTCGGGGCGAGAGCGCCTGCGCCCGGATCATTCCATAGCGCATGTCGAGGATTTGGGCGTCCCGGGAGTCGCTGATCACGCGATTGTGCAGCTGCGCCTCGAAGTGCCCCAGCGTCTTGCCCTCCTGGAGCTTCAGCACTCGGAACGGGCCCGCCATCCCCGCGTGATCCTCCCGATCCGTCGGCATGACCTGGATCGACACGTGCCTCAACTTGCCGACCTCCAACAGGTGTTCGAGCTGTCGGCGCAGCACCATTCTGCCGCCGATCGGCCTCCGCAGTGTCGACTCTTCCTGGACAAACGTGATGAGCGCTCGCGGCACGCGATCGAACACGACCTTCCGTGCCATACGTGCCGCGACGTGCCGCTCGATCTCGTCCTCCGTGAAGGCCGGCCTCCTCATGGCGTACAACGCCTGGGCGTACTCCGGTGTCTGGAGCAGTCCGTGGATCTGGTGGTTGTCGTAGGCGCCCAGCTCAACGGCCTCGTCCTCCAGCTTCGCCAGGTCCCTCACCTTCTTCGGGTACCGGGCCTTCTCCACGTCCTCCTTCATCGCGGAGAGCTTGCCGCAGGCGCCGAGCACCTCATCGGCCTTGTCGAGAAAGTCCGGCTTGGGGACGCGCCGCGCCCGCTCCACGGACGAGACCATCTCCTCGCCGTACCCGATGGCGGCGCCCAACTCCGTCTGCTTCAGCCCCGCCGCCTCGCGCCACATCTTGATCTGCCGCCCGACCGTCCTGAGCACGGCCGCCGCTTCCTCGTCCTCCATGCCTTCCCCTCCTGACGTACCAGCCGTACGACCCCGCGAAGCGACCGGACAGTCACCCTCCGTACCGAGGTCGTTGCTGTTCAGAGTAGGGACAGACGGCCACGCTGGGTGACATGAGCCAGAAATCCCCCACGCGAATCCCGCTCCTCACCCGCCACTTCACGATCCAGCTGTCCGCTACCCGAAGAGGCGCCCGACTGGCTCGCCTGCTGACCGAACGCCAACTCGACGAGTGGGGTGAGCCCTACGAGGCTGCCGCGCAGGTGGTGGCGGAGCTGGCGTCCAACGCCGTGCTGCACGGCCGCGTCCGGGGCAGGGACTTCCGCCTCGGCCTGAAGCTGCACGCCGACCGCACGCTCCGCGTCGAGGTGACCGACGCCCGGGGCGACCGGATCCCGCGAGTCCCGGAACCGGTAGCGGAGGACGCGGAGTTCGGCCGGGGTCTGCGGATCGTCTCGGCGTACGCGGACCGCTGGGGAGTGGCGGAGGCACCGGCCCACGCCAAGACGGTCTGGGCCGAACTGACGCTGGGATCTAGGGTGACTTGATGGACGTGGGGGCGGTCTTGATAGCCGTGGCCGGTGTGGCGGGAACGCTGGGGGGAGCCCTGCTCACCCAACGCGGGGCCGAGAAGGCCAAGCGGCGCGAGCTGGAGATGACCCAGGCGCTCCAGGAGACGCGGGAGAACCGTGAACTCCGGCGGCGCTGCTATTCGGAGCAGCACCGGGACGCGAGACAGTTCTGCACGGCCCTGAGCCGCCATCTGTACGCGCTCCGCGACCGTACGCCCGGCGGCGAGGACATCCAGGCGCTGGAGTCCGCCAAGGACGCCTACCGCGACCGCTGGTCCGAGTCCCTGATGATCGCGCCGGACGCGGTGATCACCCCGGCCAGGGAGGTGAACGGCGCCCTGAACAGGGTCTACGGCCAGGTCAAGCGCCTGGAGCAAGGAAACCCACGACCCGGTGAGACCTCGCAGTCGGCCGTCGAGGCCCAACAGGACGTCTGGCCTCTGATCGCCGCCATGAGAGAGGCGATGCGCCGGGACCTGGGCGTGACGCAGGACTTCGAGGAGCCGGATCGCGGCCCGTCATGACCCGGCGTCTCCCGACGTCAAGAACCAAAGAACCGGGGAAAGAACCAACCCGCCCCCACCGCCCCCGCAGCTCACCCGCAGGGGTGAACATCGCCAACTCAACTGGCGTGGAGGGCAGTCGATGGTGCAGCGTCAGCGCAGACAACCCCACAAACGAATACGGCCCCCGCCGGGACTGGCATCCCAGTGCGAGGGCCTGATCACCTAGGAAGCGAGACCTTCCCGATGACTGACAAGAACCCTAGCGTGCCCGCACGCGCACAGTCCGGCACTTCCGGCGTCCAGCACGTAACGGAACGCCACGAGGACAACTTCACGGTGGTCGGCAACCACTTGGCCCAGCACCCGGACCTGTCACTCACCGCGATCGGCCTGGCCGTCCACATCCAGTCGCTGCCCGCCGGAACCCCGATCGGCATCAAGGCGCTGACGGCCAAGTTCCAGGAGGGCGAGATCCGGATCGCCGCGGCCCTGCGGGAACTGGAGACCCACGGTTACCTGACGCGTGCCAGGGAGCGTCTTCAATCCGGCCGAGTCGTAACCCGCACGGTCGCGTACAACAAGCCCCGGACGACGCCCCCCGAGCACCGCCCGGCCTCCCCTCCGCCCCGGACGGAACCCCCGGCCCCGAAGCCCCACCGCACCGCCGCCACCGCCGCCGACCTCCTCACCGGCCTGCGAGCGGCCGACCCCCGCCTTCTGCTGAGCGAGCGCGACGTGCACCGCCTGGCCCCGCAGGTGTCGACCTGGCTGGAGCGGGGCGTCCCCGCCACAGCGGTGGAACGGACCCTGACGTCGGGCCTGCCCCACGACCCGATCAAGCACCCGGCGGCCCTCCTCGCCCACCGCCTGACCACCCTCCTCCCGCCACCCCTCCCCACGGCCCCATCCCGCCCTGCACCGACCCCGCGCCCGGCCCCGCTCCAGACCTGCGACGGCTGCGAACGAGCCTTCCGAGCAGCGCACCCAGGCGACCGGTGCCGCGACTGCCGCCCCAGCGAGCGGACGGTGGCCTAGGCATGCCGGGAACGAGTCATGGGGTGTGCGCTGTCTCAGCGGTTTCCCACGGCGTTCGCCGGTACCGTACGAGGAGCGAAGCACCAGCACCGGAGGTCACCGTGAGTGCTCAGAGCGACGGCCCGTACGGACCGCTGATCCCCATGCCGCAGCTGACCCCGGACGCGCTGCGTGATGCCGTCGCCCGGATCGCCCCGAGTCGGCTGCCTACGCTCACGCGGCATCTCTTCGAGGCCACCACCAACGCACAGCAGACCCAGAGTCTCGCCCCCCTGCGCGCCTTCGTGCACTCCTGGGCGGTCTTCGTCGCGATCGAACGACACCCCGCGCGGGCTGAGCGCCTGCGGGAGCTGGAGCGGATCGTGGACGCCGGCGAAGAGGACCCCTCCGATGCCATCGCCGAGATCCGCGCTGTCCGGGAGGCTGCAGAGGCAGAGGCAGGCCTGTGACGGACTGGTCCTGGGACTACAACCCGAGTGCCGAGTACGTGATGAAGGGGCTGCCGCCCGGAGTGGTGGCGGAGGTCGAACGACTCGCAGTCGAGTTGGCAGCGCTCGGCCATGATTCCGTGAGGGTCGGTAGACCGTTCGACCGCGAGGCCGGGCTGCGCGAGTTCGATCTGCTCGGCGGGCGTGGCTTCATCAGTTTTCTGGCCGTACCACGCCACGAGTGTGTCTACGTCTGCAATGTGATCTGGTACGGCTGACATCGACCCGTCGTACCTCAGGCGGCCCGCCCGAGTTCCTTCTCCAGCAGTGTGAAGGACTTGGGCGCCCCGCCCGGCTGCGGCTTGCCCTCCTTGTGGCCCACTATCTGGTAGCCCGCGTCGCGGTAGTACGCGGTAAGCGGGGCGTTGCCGGCCAGGCAGTCCAGGCGTACGTGGGTCCGGCCGGTCGCGGCCACGCGATGCTCCGCCGCCTCCAGCAGCAGCCGCCCCGTCCCGGGCGCGGACGCGCTCCGGTTCACCATGAGGCGGTGCACGTACCCGGCCACGGGCGGCTGCGGGCCCCAGGCGGACTCGTCCTCCCACCACAGTTCCCAGGCGCCGGCGACGTGCCCGTCGGCCTCCGCGAGCCAGACCTCGCCGTGGGTCATGACCCGGCGGAAGTGGGACTCGTCGAGCTCTCCCGGCTGCCACTGCCCGGTGATGCCACGGGTCAGCATCCAGCGGGCCGCGTCGTCGCGGAGGCGGACGAGGGCGGACAGATCGGCCTCGGTCGCCGGGCGGACGTGTAATTCGTTCATCCGGAGATCCTCGCACGCCTGTCCGATACCTTGAGTGCTCAGAGCGACGGTCCGTAAGCCGGCCGTGAAGGCGGCATTCCGGCCTCTGAACCCCCCGTCCTCGTTCGATTACAGTGCCTAGCTGTCGTACGTATGGACGGTCCCTGGGAGGTCAAGGTGGGTGCGACTGCCGGCGCCGTCTGGGGCCGTACGGAGCAGCAGGACTACCGCAGCAGGGTGCGCGGGACGCTGCTCGGCGTGGCCGTGGGGGACGCGCTGGGCACGCCCGTGGACGGGCTGGGGATCGACGGGATCAGGGAGGCGCACGGGGCCGAGGGGCTGGTCGATCTGGCCCCGGCCTACGGCAGACGCGGCGCTGTCACGCACATCACGCAGCTCACCCTGTTCTCCGTGGACGGACTGATCCGGGCCCACGTGCGCCGCGACACCGGAGCCTGGCATCCGCCGACCGATGTGCACCGGGCGTATCTGCGCTGGGCCGCCACCCAGCGGGACTGGGGGCCCGACGAGCGCCGCAAGGACGACGGCTGGCTCGCCCGGGAGGAGTGGCTGTACGCGCGGCGGGATCCCGGTCCCGCCCTGTTGCTGGGGCTCGGCGACGAGATCATGGGCACCCCGGAGACCCCCAAGAACCCCGGCGAGGCCGGGCCCGAGGCCGCCACCCGCTCCGCCCCGTTCGGACTGCTCGTGGGCTGGGAGCCGCAGCTGGTCGCGCAGCTCGCCGTCGAGTGCGCGGCGCAGACCCACGGTCACCCCACGGCCTCCCTCGCGGCGGGCGCGTACGCCGTGATCGTGCACGCCCTCGCCCTCGGCGAGAGCCTCGACGCCGCCGTGCAGCGCGCCTTCGCGATGCTGGCCGCCCGGCCCGGGCACCAGCCCGTCTCGGACGCCCTCCAGCACGCGCTGGGCGCCGTACGGCAGGGCATGCCCGGCCCGGAGCGCGTGAGCGAGCTGTGCGGGACCGGTACGGCGGAGAGCCTCGTCGGCGCCGCCGTGTACTGCGCCCTCGTCGCCGCCGACGTCCGGCACGGGCTGTGTCTCGCCGTCAACCACGACGGCCCGTCCGCCGCCACCGGCGCGCTCACCGGCGGCCTCCTCGGCGCCCTGCACGGCGAAACGGCCCTCCCCCCGGCCTGGCTGGCCGAACTGGAGGGCCGCCCCACCGTCCTGGAACTGGCCGACGACTTCGCCATGGAAATGACCCAGGGCCCCGCCCTGCACGGCCCCGGGGGATCGTCGCCGGGGTGGCTCGCCCGCTACCCGAGGGCCTGAGCCCGCGCCTCAGTCCTTGACCGTCGTCCGTACCACCCCGTCCGCCGGTCCGCCCGGTGTCGGGACCGCCGCGGCCGCCGTCCCGTCCCCGTCCGTGTTGATCTTCTCGATCAGTGCCAGCCGCTCCGGGGTGTCCTCCGGCTTGATGTAGCCGATGAGGATGTAGAGGACCAGGGAGACCGCCAGGGGGATCGAGACCTGGTACTGGAGGGGGACGCCGCCCTCGACGTTCCAGTGGATCGGGTAGTTCACCAGCCAGAAGGCGAGCAGGCCCATCGACCAGCTGGTGAGGGCGGCCGTCGGGCCGGAGCGGCGGAACGCGCGGAGCAGGCCCAGCATCATCGGGATGGCCATCGGGCCCATCAGGCCGGCCACCCACTTGATGACGACGGTGATGATGTCCTTGAACGCGGGGGAGTTGACCTGCGTCGCCGCCGCCATGGACAGACCGAGGAAGACGACCGTGGCGATACGGGCGACCCGCAGGCCCTGGCTCTGGTTCCAGGCCCGGGCCCGCGCCCAGATCACCGGCGCGCAGTCCCGGGTGAACACCGCCGCGATGGCGTTGGCGTCCGAGGAGCACATGGCCATCGTGTGGGAGAAGAAGCCGACGATGACCAGGCCCAGCAGGCCGTGGGGGAGGAGCTGTTCGGTCATCAGGGCGTAGGAGTCGGAGCCGTCCGGCTTCTGCGACTCGACCAGCAGCGGCGACATCCACATGGGGAAGAACAGCACCAGCGGCCAGACCAGCCACAGGATCGCCGAGAGGCGGGCCGAGCGCTCGGCCTCCTTCACGTTCGGCGTGGCCATGTAGCGCTGGGCCTGGTTGAGCATGCCGCCGTTGTACTCGAAGAGCTTGATGAACAGGAACGCGAGCAGGAACACCGTGCCGTACGGTCCGACCAGCGGCTTGCCGTGGCCCTGGAGTTCGGGGGAGTCCCAGACACCGAGGAAGCCGCCATGGTCGTCCAGCCGTACGAAGACGGCCACGAACATCGCGATGCCGGCCAGCAACTGGATGATGAACTGGCCGAGTTCGGTCAGCGCGTCCGCCCACAGGCCGCCGATCGTGCAGTAGATGGCCGTGATGGCACCGGTGATGAGGATGCCCTGGTTCAGGGAAATGCCCGTGAAGACGGACAGCAGCGTCGCGATCGCCGCCCACTTCGCGCCCACGTCCACGATCTTCAGCAGCATGCCGGACCAGGCCAGCGCCTGCTGCGTCTTCAGGTCGTAGCGGTTCTTCAGGTACTCCAGCGGGGAGGCCACATGGAGGCGGAAGCGTAACCGGTTGATGCGCGGGGCGAAGAGTTTGGACCCGATGGCGATGCCGAGGGCGATCGGGAAGGACCAGGTGACGAAGGAGGTGACGCCGTAGGTGTAGGCGATGCCCGCGTACCCGGTGAACATCACCGCGCTGTAGCCCGACATGTGGTGGGAGATACCGGAGAGCCACCACGGCATCTTGCCGCCGGCGGTGAAGAAGTCGCTGACGTTGTCCACGCGTTTGTGCGACCAGACGCCGATCGCGACCATCACGGCGAAATAGCCGATGAGCACGGCCCAGTCGAGACCGTTCATGTGCGCCCTCCCAGGGGTCAGCCCAGCGATCAGTCCAGCGATCAGCCCGGCGCTCATCGTGGGCGCTGCCGCGTGAACACGACAAGTGACGGTCAGGTCAAGGAGGGGTAAAAATGTTCGGCGTGGTGGCTATGGTTCAGCTACATGAACTCATCGCATCAACTCCCCGGCGTTGACCAGCAATGACTGCCCGGTGATCGCCCGGGCCCGGTCCGACGCGAGGAACACCGCCGCGTCGGCCACATCCGAGTCGGCGGCCAGCTCGGGCAGCGCCATCCGCCCGGTCAGCCGCTCCAGGACGGAAGCCTCGGACACGCCCTCCGTCTGGGCCGTGAACCGCACGTACGCCTGCACCGGCGGCCCCCACATCCAGCCCGGCAGCACGGTGTTGACCCGGATCCGGTACGGCCCCAGCTCCCGCGCCAGCGAGTACATCGCGCTCGTCAGCGCCCCCTTCGACGCCGCGTACGCCGCCTGCCGCACCTGCGACGGAGCCGCCACCGCCGACTGCGTCCCGATGAACACGACCGATCCGCCGCCGCCCTCCTTCAGCGCCGGCAGACAGGCCCGGGTCATCCGCAGCGTGCCCAGCAGGTTCACGTCCAGCACCGCACGCCAGCTCTCGAAGTCCGCGTCCTCGACACCGCCGAAGTAGCCGTCCAGCGCGGCCACCTGCACCACCGCGTCGATCCGCCCGAACCGCTCCGCCGCCAGCCCCGCCAGCGCCTCGCACTGCGCCTCGTCGGTGATGTCGACGGCCCGGTGGGCGGTGTGCGCCCCGCCGGGATCGATCTCGGCGGCCGTCTTCGCCAGGTTCGCCTCCGTCCGGGCACCGAGCACGGCCCGCCCGCCGTCCCGTACGACGGCCGCCGCGACCTGCCGCCCCAGCCCGGCCCCGACCCCCGACACCACGACCGTCTTCCCCGCGAGCAATGACATGGCAGGACCTCCCCGCAGCCGGACCCGAAGCCGGACCTCTGGCGCTTTATCTGACGGAGCGTCAGAGTATGGGCCTGCCACCGACGAAGGGGAAGGGTCATGAGCGACGACACCCGCGGCCGAGCAGACGACACCCGCAGCGAGCTGTACGCCGAACTGGCCGCCGTCGGCCCCTACGGCACCCACCCCGGCCACGCCCTGATCACCATGGTCGAACCGCACCCGGGCCACGAGTACGCCTACAACCGCTGGTACGAGGACGACCACTACTACGCCGGCGCGATGGCCATGCCCTGGATGTACGCGGGCCGCCGCTGGGTGGCCACCCGGGACCTGCAACTCCTGCGCTACCCCGAGAAGTCGGCGATCGCCCAGCCCGTCACCACGGGCTGCTACCTCTCCACGTACTGGATCACCGACGGCCGCTACGACGACCACATGCGCTGGACGGTCGCCATCAACAAGCGCCTCAACCGCGACGGCCGCGTCTACCAGGACCGCACCCACGTCCTCACCGCGTTCCAGGACCACGAGGCGACCGTCTACCGGGACGGCGCGGCGGGCCCCAGGGACCGGCACGCCCTCGACCACCCCTACGCCGGCCTGGTCCTCCAGGTCGTCGAGGCCGACACTCCCGAGCAGCGCGCCGGGCTGCTGGAGTGGCTGCGCTCCCGCCACCTGCCGAAGCGCCTCGCGGGCTCCCCGGCGGCGATGGTGACGGTCTTCCGCCCGACCCCGCTCCCCGGCGACCGCATGACCTACGTCAAGCAGGTCGAGGGCGTCGACACCCGCCTGACCCTGCTGTGGTTCCTCCAGGCCGACCCCAGGGAGTGCTGGGAGAACCACTTCACCGGTCTCGACGCGGCGGTGGCGGAGTCGGGGCTCGGCAGGGTGGAACTGGTGGCACCGTTCGTACCGACCCTGCCGGGCACCGACACCTACGTGGACCGGCTCCGCTGAGGACTCAGGCGATCAGCGCAGCTCCTCCGGGCACGGAGTCCCCCGCGGGAACTTGTACGGCGCCGCGAGCCGGTACGTCCCCGCCTTCGGCGCGAGCAGCTCCGTCCACTTGTCGCCCTGTGCGTCCTCTTCCGTCTCCGTGAGGCAGCCGTTGACGTTGACGTACGTCTTGGGCTCGCCCTCGGGGCGCTCACTGGACTCCGCCGTCTCCCGCGGCGGCTTCAGGCTCTTGCCCTCCGCGTCGACGACGCTCAGCCACGGCGTGTACGGGATCCGGACCAGGATCCGGCCCGCCTTCTTCACCTGCAGGATCATCTCGCCCTGCTCGGCCCGGTCGACCACCGTGTTCGGCGCCGCCAGCGGGGCGGGGTCGGTCACCTTGAACAGCTGCCAGTTGGCGTCGCCCCAGACCTGGTTCAGATAGGGCAGGCCGCGCTGCACCAGGGCCCGTTCCCGCTGGCCGCCGTCGCCGTCCGGCTCGCCCTTCGGCAGGACGACGTAGTGGACCGCCCAGCGTTTCAGCCACTCGTGGTAGTTCGCGGAGTTGAGCGTGTCGTCGTAGAAGAGGGGGTTGCGCTCCATGTCGGCCTGGCGGAGCCAGCCGCGGGCCAGGTTGACGTACGGGGCGAGGGCGGAGGCCTCGCGGTGGGAGCGGGCGGGGACGACCTCCACGCGGCCCTTCTCGGCGCCGACCTCCTGCAACTCGTTGACCAGCGGAGCCAGCTCACGCGACCAGGACGCCTCCGGGGCCGTGTGGATGATGTCGTCGACCGTCTTGAAGCCGATCCACCCGGTGAAACCGACGAACGCGACGACGACCGCGTACCACCTGCGGCTGCGCGGCACCGTGAACGGCAGCGCGGTGACCAGCCCGACCCCGGCGAACAGCATCGCCAGACGCGTGATGTTCGAACCGATCTGGGAGCTGACCAGCCACACCAGCACGACGCTCAGTCCGTAGATCGCGGCCGTCAGCCGGACCGTCTTCCAGTCCTCAGGGACGAGGACGAAGACGAGGACCGAGAACGCGACCGGCAGGATCACCGAGCCGAATATCATCGGCTGCGTCCCCGAGAAGGGGAACAGCAGCGCCGACACGCCCACCACCGCAGTCGGAGCCAGCCCCAGCGCCCACGCGCCCGGCCGCCGCTTCTGCAGGAACAGCGCGACCGCCACCAGGCCCACGAACAGGCCCGCGACCGGCGACGACATGGTGGCAAGCGCGGCCAGCGGCGCCGCGCACAGGGCCTTCGCCCAGCGCTTGTAACGCCACCTGTACGGCCAGCAGAACACGACGGCCACCGCGCCGAGCGCGAACATCATGCCGAGGCCGAACGTCACCCGCCCGGACACCGCGTTGCAGAACAGCCCGAACACGCCCGCCATCGACGCCCACAGGGGGTTGCGGACGGACCGGCTGCGCAGCAGGAGCAGCGTCAGCAGCCCGGCCGACACCGTCCCCGCGATCATCATCGTCGTCCGCACGCCGAGCACCGACATCAGATACGGCGACACGACGCTGTACGACACCGGGTGCATCCCGCCGTACCAGGCGAGGTTGTACGCCGAGTCCGGGTGCCGGCCGACGAACTCGGCCCACGCGTCCTGCGCGGCGAGGTCGCCGCCACTGTTCGCGAACGTGAAGAACCAGACGACGTGGAGCACTCCGGCGAGGCCGGTGACGGACAGGACCGGGTGGCGCAGCATGCGCTCACGCAGCGTCAGTACGGCGGTCCGCAGCCGGGTGTCGCGGGCAGGACGCTCACGGCCGGTCGTGCCGTCGGCGTCCCGTGCGTCAGCGTCCCGTGCGTCAGCTTCCCGAGCGTTGGCTTCCTGCGATGCTGGCATGCCTATTCGCGGGCCGGATACCGGGCCCGGATCGGCGTTCTCGGTGCGTGTCGGCTCCGCAGTGGCCACTGAAAGGCACTCCCCGTGTCCCGTCTTCTGTTCTCAGCTTCTGCTTCCCGGCCGCGTACCGTTCACCCTCGGTTCGCGACCGCGCCGCCGCGGACGGCGACCTGCCCCGATTCGGGACGCTAGCACGCACCCCGCCGGACGGAGCCCGGACGGGCCGTTGGGCCGCCTGACCGGCGGGGTGCGGTGGTGCTGGTGGGCGTCCCGGCTCAGCTGATGCGCGTGAGCTTGTCCGCGAAGCCCGGCTCCACGAGGTCCTCCTGGAGGGCGACCGGAACCTTGACCGCGCTGCTGCTGCCGTCACCGACGGTGAGCGTGCCCACCTTCTTGCCGGCCTTGGCCGTGTGCGGCAGCTCGTCCGGGGCGAACGTCAGCTTGACGGACAGGCCCGCCCAGCCGACGGCCGTGACGTCCTCCGTGACGGCGACCGGCGTACGGCCGCCGAGACCGTCGTCGGCGTACCCGACGACGTCGCCCTTCTTCAGGATCGTCGCCGACTCCAGCGCGCCCTGCGCGGCCCGGATCAGCTGGTCGCCCTCGTGCAGCGCGGCGCCCAGGATCGTGTTGTCCGGACCGCCGGCGGGCTGGCGCACGACGGCGCCGATGACCCGGTGGATCTCGCCGTCGACGTCCTTCTTCGCGGAGAAGACGAGGTTGCCGAGCGCCGAGGTGGTGGTGCCGGTCTTGATGCCGGTGACGTCGTTGTAGCCGACCAGGCGGTTCCAGTTGTCGTGCTTGGTGCCCTTGTAGTCGACGTACGACATCATCGCCGCGACCTCGCGGAAGGCGGGCTGCTCCATCGCGGCCCGGGCGAGCTTCACCTGGTCCACGGCCGTGGACACGGTCGTGTTGTTCAGGCCCGAGGGGTCGGTGTACGTCGAGTTCTTCATGCCGAGGTCCTTGGCGGCGTCGTTCATCTTCTGCACGAACGCCTTCTCCGACCCCGCGTCCCAGCGGGCCAGCAGCCGCGCCACGTTGTTCGCGGACGCGATCAGGATGCTCTCCAGAGCCTCCCGCTGGGTGATCTTGTCGCCCTTCGTCACATCGACGGTGGACTCCTGGCCGGCGTCGGACTGGTCCTCGGCCGCCTGGTCGATCCCGATCTTCGGCCCGTCCTCGCCGCTCTTCAGCGGGTGCTCACGCAGGATCACGTAGGCGGTCATGACCTTGGCGACACTCGCGATCGGCACGGGCTTCTGCTCGCCGGACGAGCCGAACGTACCGATGCCCTGCACGTCCAGCGCGGCCTGGCCGTCGGCCGGCCAGGGGATGTCGACCTTGCCGCCCTCGAAGGTGTAGCTGTCCTTCGCGGTGAGCTGGAGGGTGGGCGCCGGCAGCGGGCGCACGTTCTGCACGACCGCGAAGACGATCACGAGCAGCAGCGCCAGCGGCGTCCAGATCTTCACCCGCCGTACGGCCGTCCGCAGCGGGGTGTCCGGGGGCGGCGGGGTGTTCGTCAGCTCGGCCAGCATGTCGAGCGGCGGCCGCGGCGGCAACGGCTGCTGCGTGGTCCGCTCGGGGCTGACGGTGGGGACGGGGGCGGTGGCTTCGGCGGGGGCGGGTGCGGCCGGCTTCCGTGTCGCCGGTCCGTCCAGCGGCTTGAGCGCGACGAACTTACTGGTCCGCTCGGCGTCCCTCTCGGGGGCGCCCTTGTCCTTGGTCGCGCCCCCGATCTTCAACATCGTGGTCGGCTGATCGACCGCCGGCCGCGGCGCCTTGAAAACAGCGGTGGGCTGATCGACGACGGGCCCGTCGCCACCGTCATCCGACTTCCGTCCGTCGCCGGTCTTCTCGGCTTCGGGGGAACTGTCCTCGACGTCGTCGCCGGCGCGTGGGTCCTTGGGCTTGGCGGCCTTCGGGGAGGACTTGGAGTCGTCGGAGGTGCGCGGGGCCTTGGGCTTGGCGGCCTTGTCCTCGGTGTCCGCCGTGTTGTCGGCCTTCGACGCGGACT
Organism: Streptomyces sp. NPDC041940; assembly: GCF_055589465.1. NCBI lineage: Bacteria > Bacillati > Actinomycetota > Actinomycetes > Kitasatosporales > Streptomycetaceae > Streptomyces > Streptomyces sp. NPDC041940. Next base: position 2,340 of record NZ_JBVJBP010000004.1, on the reverse strand, counting down.
CGGATCCTTCGGAGGCGTGCGGGGCCTTGGGCTTGGCGGCCTCGTCGTCCGTGTCCGCCGTGCTGTCCGCCTTCGTGGTGCTGTCGGCGTCACTCGTCGCGCTGCCGCCCTCGGCGGGCTTCGTTCCGGCCTCGGAATCGGTGCCCGGCTCGGCGTCGGCGTCTGCGTCGGGGGCGTCCGCGTCCGTGCTGTCGGCGGTGGCGGAACGGTCCGCCTGGGGCTCGTCGTCCTCGTCCTGGCTCGCCTCGGCGCCCTTGGACGCCTCCTCCACGGCTTCCTGGGCCTCAGGGGCGTCCGCAGGCCCGTCAGGGCTCTCGCCCGCGCTCTCGGCGGCCTCCTGGCCGTCCCGGGCGCCCGCGTCGGCCTCAGCGGACTCGTCCGCGCTCTCGGCCTTCGTGGGCTCGTCCGTGCCCTCGGCGGTCTCCCGGCCGTCCGTGGAGTCCTTCTCGGAGCTCTCCGCGGCCTCCTTGCCCTCGTCCGCCGACGCGACCCACGCGGCCACCGCGTCCCGCAGCCGCCCGTCACTGCCCGCGGTGTCGCCGGCCTGACCGGAGCCGGAGGACTCACTGCCCTCAGCGGATCCGGCACCCTCCGCAGGCTCCCGGGCCTCCTCAGCAGCCGAGTCGGCGTCACCCGCTGTGCTCGCGGTATCCGAGTGGCTGTCGTCCTGCCCGGCGTCTTCCGCCGCGCCTTCGGCGCCTGCGCCGCTCTGGCTGTCCGCGGCGTCACCCGCCGCGTGGCTGTCGTCGTCCCGCCCGGCGTCTTCCGCCGCGCCTTCGGCGTCCGCGTCGCTCTCGCCGTCCGCGGCATCACCCGCCGCGTCGCCCTCGCCCCGCTCGGCGTCGCCCGCCGTGCCCCCGACGCCCGCGTCGCCGTCGCCCTCCTCGGCGTCACCCGTCGCGTCCGCGGGCTGCTTGGGGGCGGGGGTGTCCGTCGGGTCGTCCGTGGTGCGTACGGAGAACACGCGGGTCGCCGTGTCGACGCCGCCGCGTGCTGAGGACTTCTCCGCGTCCCGGGCCACCGCGAGGCGCGGGTCGCGGGCTTCCGCGGACGCCTCGCTCCTGGCTTCCGGAACCGGACTCGCGCTCCCCGACGTCTTTCGTTCCGACGACTCGCGCTTCTTCGACCTGTCGGGGGACTCGCCCGCCACCGATGCCTCCTCCTCGCGCCGCACTCCCCGCGTACGCGTAACGAACCGTGAACCGCCGCCGTGACACCGCTCCCCGGCGCTGTCCGAACCATGTACCAGTGTCCTGTGTACGGGTCGAACCCATCCGGTAGACGAGAACGACATACCTACTGGTTCCACTACGAACCGGTCACGCACCCTCGACAGACCAATGTGAGAGGGGTCACCCTGTCTGTCATCCACGCGGGGAGGCATGGATGGGCAGGAGCCGCAGAACAATCCCGGAAGAGCTTTTGCTGCTGGCATTGGACCCGACCACGGGTACCACTGCACAGCCGCAGTCGCTCGACCTCGGTCTGGCCGGAGCACAGCTAGTAGAGCTGGCGCTGGCCGGACGGATAGCCCCGGACGGGGATCGTATCGCCGTGGTGGCACCACGGCCGACTGGAGATCCAACACTGGACTGCGCATTGGAGTTGCTGCGAAGGCGTGGCGCTCCCGTGCGGGCCGTCCACTGGATCGGCGGGCCGCGACTGGGGCTCCGCCAGACCTACCTCTCGCATCTGGAGCGATGCGGCATGGTGCATGCCGTGGCGGGCCAGATGTGCGGAGTGCTGCCGACGACTCGTTACCAGGCGACGGACACCGAAATCAGCCGGGAGATCAGGGCCAGGCTGGATTCAGCGATCCGCACCGGCGTACCGCCGGACCCGCGGACCGCCGCGCTCGCCGCCCTGGCACACGCGGTCGGCCTCGGCAAGCACCTGTATCCGGGGAACGAGGGACGTTCGTCCCGGTCCCGGCTGCGGGACCTGATCAGGCACGACCCCATGGGCGGTCTCGTCGCGCACGCCGTGATGGACGTCCAGAACGGCGTGGCCGCGCAGCCGCGCCGCAACCCGGCACCGCCCGGCCGCCAGGCCGCCGGCGGAGCCAGGTCCGCACCGGAACCCGCCCGTGGTGTTCCGATGCAGCCCCACCGCGGAACCATGGCCCGCGTCGCGGCCCACTGAGCCGCGCCGCACCACCGGCACGACGCCGCACCCACGACCCGGTCACGGGAGCCGCTGTCCGAGCGGGGGGGGGGGGGGGGGAAGGCCCCCCCCCCCCCCCCCCCGTCCCCCCCCCCCCCCCCCGGGGCCCCCCCACACCCCCACCCCTCCCCCAACCACAAAAAACTTTGTGGGGCGCCCCTCTCCAAAACACACACA
>NZ_JBVJBP010000003.1:24650-442868 GCF_055589465.1 Streptomyces sp. NPDC041940 | reverse complement strand
GATCGCGGCGGTTGTACTGGTTGAAAGGGGGGCCGAACCAAAAGCCACCCCCCTCCCCTAGACAACCCCCCCTCCCCTCTCTCCCCCCCCCCCCCGCAGCAGCCCGCCGCCCCGGGCCAGGACGTCGGCGCGGTCGTCCGGTGTCATCCGCGGCCACGGGCCGTCGTCGAACGCGGTGCGAGCGGCGATCACGGCGTGGTCGATGTCCTCGGTGGTCGCGACCGGTACCTCGCCGACGACCTCCTCCGTGGAGGGTGAGACGACCTCCAGGACCGCGGTGCCCGCCGGCTTGGCCCAGACACCGCCTGTGTAGAACTCCCGCCGGTACATCGAGTTGTCCGTCACGGCTGCTGCCTTCCGGGGTGGGGAGCGCGATCGACGACGAGTTGCCGGAGCCCCCGCAGTTCACGGTGACTGTTCCAGCCGAGGACTCCGACGACCGTGCCCTCGTGGCCGTAGGCGGCGACGAACTTGCGGTCGTCCAGGCTGCCGTGCACGACCGTGATGTCCGCGCCGTCGGGGAAGATGCCGTAGGCCTGGATGCGTGCGTCGTACTGGTCACTCCAGAAGTACGGGACGGGAGCGAACGGGCGTTCCTCACCGAGGAGGTTGGCGGCCACGGTCATGCCCTGCTCGGTGGCGTTGAGCCGGTGCTCGATGCGCATCCGCCGGCCGAAGTGCGGGTTGTCCCAGGACGCGACGTCACCAGCGGCGTAGACGCCGGGGGCGGCCCGGCAGTGGGCGTCGCACTCCACGCCGTTGCCCAGGGGCAGGCCCGAGCCGGTCAGCCAGTCCGTCGCCGGGGTGGATCCGACGGCGATCACGACCGCGTCCGCGTCGAGCTTGGTGCCGTCGGCCAGTTCGACCGCGACCACACGTCCGGCGACCTCGGCGAACCGGGATACGCCAACTCCGAGGTGCACGGCGACCCCGTGGTCGTGGTGCATCTGTCCGACGAGCTTCCCGATCTGCTCGCCCACCTGACGGAGCATGGGCACCGGCAGCGGGTCGACGAGGCTGACCTCGAGTCCCATGGTGCGGGCCACCGCGGCCACTTCGGCCCCGAGGAACCCGGCGCCGACCACGACGACCTTCGGCCGGCCCAGCAGGTGGGCGCGCAGCGCGAGGGCGTCGTCGAGGGTGCGCAGGACGTGTACGCCCGCGAGGTCGTCGCCGGGCAGTCGGCGCGCGGTGACACCGGTGGCGATGACCAGGGCGTCGAAGCCGACCGGGTTGTCGCCGCCCAGCAGCACCCGGCGTTCGGTCAGGTCCAGCCCTGTCGCGCGGCGGCCGAGTCGGAGGGTCGCGCCGAGCTTGGCGATGGCCTCGTCGTCCCGCAGACGTACGCGCTCCGGTTCCCAGGCGCCGGACAGGAGCTGCTTCGACAGCGGTGGGCGGTCGTAGGGGGCGTGCGGTTCGTCTCCGACCAGGGTCAGTGCCCCGTCGTATCCCTTGTTGCGCAGGGCCTCGGCTGTGGCCAGTCCGGCGGCCGAGGCACCCACGATCACGACATCACTGATCATTGCGTTCCTCACCAGGTCACAGGAAGTTCGTAGGCCCCGTAGACGAAGCCGTCGTGCTTGAACGGGATCTCCTCCAGTCCCGTGGCGAGCGCCAGGGTGGGAATCCTCCGCAGGAGCGTGGGGTAGACGACCTGGAGCTCCATGCGGGCCAGCGGCTGTCCCAGGCATTGGTGGATGCCGTATCCGAAGGTCACGTGGCGGCGCGCGTCACGCGTGATGTCCAGGCGGTCGGGGTCGGGGAAGACCGACGGATCCCGGTTGGCGGTCTCGTTGACCGGGATGATGCCTTCGCCGGCGCGGATGACCTGACCGGCGATCTCGATGTCCTCCAGCGCCACGCGCCGCAGTCCGCCGTGGGTGATCGTGATCCAGCGCAGCAGTTCGTCGACCGCGGAGGCGATCAGCTTCGGGTCGTCGGTGTCGCGCAGGAGAGCCAGCTGGTCGGGGTGCTGGAGCAGGGTCAGCGTGCCCAGGGTGATCATGTTCGCGGTGGTCTCGTGGCCCGCGAACAGCATCAGCACCCCCATCTCGGTGGCTTCCTCGCGGGCCAGCTCGCCGGCCTTGACGCGCTCGGCGAGTCCGGAGAGCAGGTCCTCGGCGGGGTGGGTGAGCTTCTCCCCCAGCAGCTCGTCCAGGTAGGTGAGCAGCTCCTGCCGTGCCGCGAGCCGGGCCTCGCCGGGGGTGTCGCGGTTGATGATGGCCTTGCTGTTGCGCTGGAAGAAGTCGTGGTCGTCGTAGGGCACGCCGAGCAGTTCGGAGATCACCAGCGACGGCACCGGCAGCGCGAACGCCTCGACGAGATCGGCCGGTTTCGGGCCGTCGAGCATCTTGTCGATCAGGTCGTCCACGACCCGCTGGGTGGGCCGGCGGATCGCCTCGATCCGTTTGATGGTGAAGGCGGAGGTCGCCATGCGCCGCAGGCGGCTGTGCTCGGGGTCGTCCATCATGATGAAGCTCATGCCGACCGTGCTCTTGCCCTGCTGCCGCAGGGTGTCGACCATCGCCCTCTCCCCGGGAGAGAGCTTCGGGGCACCGGGATGCATGGGATCCACACTGACCCGCTGGTCGGAGAGCAGCGCCCGGTGCTCTTCCCAGCCGGTCACCAGCCAAGCGAGGGTGCCGTCCCAGAGCCGGACCCGCACCAGCGGGCCCTCCTCCTGACGTGCCCTCATCGCGGGTGCCGGGTCGAGCGGACACCGCGCGGACCGGGCGATGTCGTACTCCGGAGCGTCCGCAGGGGGCCCGCCTGTCGGCTTGTCTACTGCGCTGGTCACTGCCTGCTCCTCGCTGGTGGGGGGTCTGCCGGAAATCGTCGAGTCGGTTACCGCGCATGGCCTCTGAGCTGCCGGTTTCCTTCAACGCGACGCCTTCCGTAGACCCAGGCAACCATCCGGGAGCGACTTAAGTCAATCCGTTGATTTAATTTTCGGTCACACGAGCCCGCCGGACACGCGGCCGGCGTGCCGGGCAGGCCGGGAGTCAGCCCTCGCGCGTGACCGGCGCCTGCCACAGGGCGACGATCGCGTCGATCAGACCGTTCGCCGTCTCGCGCCAACTGGCGCGTGCGGTCGGTTCGTTGCGGTCCAGCGCGCGCTCCCGTTCGGCCACCATCTGTGTGATCAGGTGGCGGGTCATGGCCGCGCGCTCGGCGTGCACCTCCGCCGGCAGGTCGGGAAGGCAGCCGTTGAGGCCGTCCTGGAGTTTCTCCATCGACGGCGAACCGGCCGCGAACTCCTCACTGGTGACCGCCCGGAGCGCGGGGTCGGCCGTCACCTGGGCGATGAACCGCCCGTACCAACTCGATGCGCCCAGGGCCTCCACATGCCCGGTGACGGGACGCACCGCGCACGCCACCCAGTCCCGCAGGTCGGCAGAGTCGCCGATGTCGGCCAGCATGCGCACACGGCCGGCCTCTATCCCCTCGGCATGCCGACGGGCGATGGCGCGCACCAGGTCGATCTTGGTGCCGAAGTGATAGCTCACCGCGGCGTTGTTGCCCTGCCCGGCGGCCAGACTGATCTGACGGTTGGCGACCGCGTGCACCCCATGCTCGGCGAACAACCGCTCCGCCGCGTCCAGAAGCGCCTCGCGCGTCGCACTGACCTGCTCGTCCCGCCTCGTCCTGCCGGTCATCCTCACCACCGCTTCGGGACATCACACCAATCCACGAGAGCCCGTCCCCCAGGCCATCGCGGATCCTCGTCCGGGTCGGCGAGGTCGAACGACGAAAGCGTACGCAATCACATGGCCGGTCCAGGCCATCCTCCTCCACAGCCCCTCCATCTGCCGTTCCCACTGGATTCGGCCGGCCCGACTTGAACCCTGCCCAGCCTCGGAGTACATTTTAAATCAACCCGTTGATTTAAGACTAGCGGGTTCCTCTACATTTGCCTGCTCAGACGGAGATCAGCCATGTCCGACGAAACCACCCCACCCGCGAGCGCCTCGGCGTCAGCGCCCCCGAAGAATCCGAACGTGATCGTGGCGGTGCTGGCCTTTGCCGGGATCGTGGTCTCGCTGATGCAGACCCTGGTGATCCCGATCGTGCCGGAACTGCCCAGGCTGCTGAACGCACCGGCTTCGGACACGGCCTGGGCCGTCACCGCGACCCTGCTCGCCGCGGCCGTCGCCACCCCCATCGCCGGGCGCCTCGGCGACATGTACGGCAAGCGCCGCATGCTCCTGACCAGCCTCGCCGCGCTGACGGTCGGCTCGGTGGCGGTCGCCCTCAGCGACTCGCTCACCCCGATGATCATCGGTCGCGTCCTGCAGGGCCTGTCAGCCGGTGTGATCCCGCTGGGCCTGAGCATCATGCGTGACGAGATGCCCGCCGAGCGGCTCGCCTCGTCGACCGCCCTGATGAGCGCCTCCCTCGGCATCGGCGCCGCCCTCGGCCTCCCCATCGCCGCCTTCGTCGCCGACAACTTCGACTGGCACATCCTGTTCTGGGCCTCCGCCGCCCTGGGAGCCGTCGCCTTCGTCACCATGATGCTGCTTGTGCCCGAATCGAAGGTCCGCAGCGGCGGGCGCTTCGACCTGCTCGGCGGACTCGGTCTGGCCGCCGGTCTGGTCTGCCTGCTGCTGGCCATCTCCAAAGGCGGCGACTGGGGCTGGGCCAGCGGTACCACCCTCGGCCTCTTCGCCACCGCCGTGCTCGTCTTCCTCGCCTGGGGCTTCTTCGAACTGCGCACCACCCAGCCGCTCGTCGACCTGCGCACCACCGCCCGCCCCCAGGTCCTCTTCACCAACCTCGCCGGCCTGGCCTTCGGCTTCTCCCTCTTCGCGATGCAGCTGATCGTCCCGCAGCTCCTCCAGCTGCCCGAGCAGACCGGCTACGGCCTCGGTGAGGACCTGCTGACCGTCGGCCTGGTCCTCGCGCCCCAGGGCCTGATCGTGATGGTCGCCGCTCCCCTGTCCTCGAAGATCTCCCAGGCCAAGGGCCCCAAGCTCACGCTCATGATCGGCGCCCTCATCGTCGCCGCCGGCTACGCCCTGAACATCGTGATGATGAGCGAGATCTGGCAGCTGGTCCTGGTGTCCTGCATCATCGGCACCGGCATCGGCTTCGCCTACGGCGCCCTGCCCATGCTCATCATGGGCGCGGTCCCGGTCTCCGAGACCGGCGCCGCCAACGCCTTCAACACGCTGATGCGGTCCATCGGCACCTCGATCGCCAGCGCCGCCTCCGGCGTGATCCTCGCCCAGATGACCACCGACTTCGCGGGGCACGCCCTCCCCTCCGAGAACAGCTTCAAGGTGATCATGGCTATCGGCTGCGGCGCCGCCCTCCTCGCCCTGCTCCTGTCCTCCTTCCTCCCCCGGCAGCGTGCCGTCGCCGCCGCGCACGGGGCCCCCGCCGCAGCGTCCGCCGAGAAGGCCGCGCACAAGGCGTAGGTATCCCTCGTCCCGCACGTTCCGTGCACGGCGGCGCAGGAGGCCTGCGCCGCCACGCCACCAAGGACCCACGACCAGCGGGGCCACGGCCACGTACGTCCTCGCTCGCCGTCGCCGAACCCCCGCTGCGCGTGGCGGCCGCCTGCCCCCAGCCGTCGCACCGCGACGGGACACCGGCGGAGGACCCCCACCATGAGCGACGCCATGCAGCGGTACCCCCAGACCCGCCCCCACGCCGTGAACGCGGTACTCGTCGTCTCCCTCTTCGCCTGCTCCTTCCCGGGCAGTCTCCTCACGGTCCCCGGTCACAGCCTCGACGTCCCGTGGTGGCCCGGCGTCCTGCTGACCGGCGTCGCCTGCGCCGTGCTGCTCGGCCGCCGCGGGCGCCCGGGAACCACCGTGGCTCTCACCGGCGTGTGCGCCCTGGCCGTGGCCGCGCTCGGCTACATCCCCACCGTCCTGCTGCTCGGGCCGCTCATGGTCGCCCTCTACTCGCTGGCGAGCGGCATCAGCCGCAGGACCGCCTACGCCTACGCCTACTCCCTCACCGCCATCGTCCTGCTGGCCGTGACGGGCCTCCTGTTCGGCCCCGGCGACGTCTCCCTGGTCCTGAGACTGCTAGGCCCCGCGGCCTGGTTGCTGCTGCCCACCGCCCTCGGCAGCGCACGCCGCCTCCACATGGCCTACCTGGAGGCCGTGCGGGCCCGTGCCGAGCACGCGGAACGCACCCGCGAGGAAGAGGCGCGGCGCCGTGTCACCGAGGAACGCATGCGGATAGCCCGCGACCTCCACGACGTCGTCGCCCACCACCTCGTTCTGGCCAACCTCCAGGCGCGTACCGTCACCCGGCTGGTGCGTACGCGGCCCGACGAGGCGGACCGGATCTCGGCCGACCTCTCCGAGACGACGGCACTCGCCCTCGGTGAACTCAAGGCCACCGTAGGTCTGTTGCGCAGTGCGGACGACACGGATGGCCCCGCGGACCCCGCTCCCGGTCTCGCCCGGCTCCCCGAACTGGTGGACTCCTTCAAGAGCGCCGGGCTCACCGTCACGGTCATCACCGAAGGCGAACCACGGCCCCTGGGTGCCGGAACGGACGTCACCGCGTACCGCATCCTCCAGGAGGCGCTCACCAACGTGACCAAGCACGCCGGCACCGGCTCGGCCGAGGTGCGGATCGCCTACACCGGCGACCGGTTGCGCGTCCGCGTGAGCAACGGCGGTGTCGCTGAATCCCGGGAGCCGGGCAGCGGTTTCGGTCTCCTCGGCATGCACGAGCGGGCCCGCTCCGTCGGTGGCCGGCTGCGGGCCGGCCACTGCCCGGAAGGCGGCTTCGAGGTCGTCACCGAACTTCCTCTGCACCCCCGTGCCGCAATGGATGCCGCTCGAAGAAGCGCCACATGACGTCGGTCGCGTCGACCTCGGCGGAGACCTTGCCGCCGCCCGGGAAGGCATCCGGGTAGGGGGAGCCCGGCCAGGTGTGGCCACCGTCCGCTATCACGTACATGCTGACGTCGACCCCCTGACGGCAGGCCTTGTGGGTGCTGAGAGTGACGTGCTCGGTGAGCGGGGCATAGAGCGGGCCGAGGCGGCAGCCGTCGAGTTCCGCCCAGCGCGCGAAGGCCGTGGGAACCGGGTACCGCCAGTAGCCGCTCCCGCCTCCGGAGTAAGGATTGACCGTGTCCTGCTGTCCGTGGAAGGTCAGTACGGGCACGGGGCGGGAAGGCGAACAGCCTCCGGTCTCCGGGCGGTTCGGGTCGGAGGCGTCGGGATTGCCCGCCCGCAGGCCGGCGACCGGCGCGACGGCGGCGATGCGGTCGGCCAGGCGGCAGGCGGCCAGCGAGGCCATCCGGGCTCCGCCGGAGAAACCGGTGGCGTACACCCGTCGCGGGGCGACACAGAAGCCCGCGGAGACGGCGCTGATGGTGTCGGAGAGGAACCGCACGTCGTCGCGATCGTCCGGGGAAGGGTACTGACCGGAGGCGTTCGGCACCCCGGGTATGACCCAGGTGTGGCCGCCCCGCGAACCGGCCTGCGGCATACCTCCGTCGGGTACGGCCACCAGGAACCCGTACTTGTCCGCGACCCTCTGCGTGTCGCTGATGGCGAGCTGGTGGAGCCCGGTCGCACCGCTGCCGTGGAGGTTGAGGACGAGCGGGACTGGGTGCCGGCCGGTGTACCCGCGGGGGACGTACAGCGAAACGGGATACGTGGTCCCGGCGGAGGTGACGGGGACGGTGACGAGGCCGGGCTTCGCGGGCGCGCAGCGGGATCCGGCGGATACGGCCTGCTCCTGTTCCTGGGCTCCGGCCGGTGCCGCGGCGGCAGCGGGGATCGTGAGCGCAGCCGCGGCTGCGAGAAGGACGTGTGCGATGCGTTGAAGCACCTGGATTCCTTCCTGGAGTCCTGCGAATACCTGTACTCCTGCCCCCGGCGCAGCGAGGAGTGAGCCGGCCGCCCCTTCCGTCAGACGGCGGCCCAGCCGTCGTCGACCGGAACGACGGCGCCGTTGACGAAGGAGGCGACGTCGGAGGCCAGGAAGACGATGGCGGCGGCCTGCTCCTCCGCGGACCCGCGACGGCCGATGGTGGCGCCGATCAACTGCCCCACGACGGCGGGGCCGTGTGCCTCCGGACTGGCGTCCACATGGATGCCGGTGGCCGTGGGGCCGGGTGCGATCGCGTTGGCCCGGATGCCCTGCCCCCGGTACATGACGGCCAGGTTCTTCACCAGGCCGACGACGGCGTGCTTGGAGGCGGTGTAGGCGGCGCCCGCCGCGCTGCCGCGCAGCGCGGCCTCGGACGCGGTGAACACGATCGAACCCTCGGTGCTGCGCCGCCACACGCGACCGGGTACCAGGTCGGCGATGTACATCGAGCCGTCCGCTCCGAAGGCCAGGTCGTCCGGCGACTGCACCGGCCCGCCCATCGGTACGACCACTTCGACGTCCCCGTCGGCCGGGTCGACGGCGCTGATCTGGCCGGCGAGGAACTGCGCCACGTACAGCCGCCCGTCGGGCCCGAACGCGACTCCGTTGGAACCCCACAGCGGGGTGGGAGGGCTGAGCCGCCGTACGGTCCACCGGGCGCCGACGGCGGCCGGATCGACGCTCTCGCCGTAACGGCTGGTGTACGTGGTGGTCACGCCTGCTCCGCCTCTACGAGCACGTCGTCCATGCCGCCGTCCTCGCGCCAGCGCCGGAGCAGTTCGTGGAAGGCCACGGGCCCGTCGGCGTAGGTCTCCATCTGCTCCGGGGGCATGCCCTCGTTGTTGTAGTAGCCGGGGGTGCACTCCGCCTTGAACCCGTACAGGTCGGGTGCGTTCTTGCGGAGGGTGTCCAGCCAGGCGTCCTGGGCCTCGGGGGTCGGCTCGACGTACCGGGCGCCACGCCGGCGGGCCTGCGCTATCACCTCGGCAACGTGGGTGGCCTGTTCGTCGAGGACGTGGACGAAGTTGACGGAGGCCGCGTTCTGCAGCGGACCCAGCTGGAACAGGTTGGGGAAGCCGTGGGTGGAGAACCCGTGCAGTGTCCTCGGCCCCTCGGCCCATGCCTCGAAGAGGTGGACCCCCTCGCGGCCGTACACGGGGAGTTGCCCGGACAGGATGCCCGAGACACCGGCCTCGAAGCCGGTCGCGAAGATGACGCAGTCGACCTCGTACTCGGTCCCGCCGACCACGACGGCGTTCTTCGTGATCCGGTCGACGCCGTGCGTATCGGCCGTGTCGACGAGCGTCACGTCGGGGCGGTTGAAGGTCTGGAGGTAGGTGTCGCTGAACGTGGGCCGCTTGCACATGTAGCGGTACCAGGGCTTGAGCTTCTCCGCCGTCTCCGCGTCCCGCACGATACGGTCCACGCGGGCGCGGATCTCGTTCATCTTCTGGAAGTCGGCGAGTTCGTAGGCGCGTTCGCGTTCCACGGCCGGGACGTCCGCGTACGCGTTGGTCGGGATCAGCTTCTCCTGGAGGCGTGCGCTGCTGGTCCACGAGTCGTCGACCAGGTCCTCGTCCGTACGGACGCCGGTGACGACCTTGAGGAAGTTCTCCCTGCGGGCTCGCTGCCAGCCGGGCTTCAAGGACTTGGCCCAGTCCGGGTCGGTCGGGCGGTTGTCCCGGACGTCGACGGAGGAGGGAGTGCGCTGGAACACGTACAGGTGCTGGGCGTCCCGCCCCAGGTGGGGCACGACCTGGATGGCGGTCGCGCCGGTGCCGACGAGGGCCACACGCTTGTCGGCGAGCTTGTACAGACCGCCGTCGGCGTCACCGCCCGTGTAGGCGTAGTCCCAGCGGCTGGTGTGGAACGTGTGCCCGGTGAAGGTCTCGATGCCGGGGATGGCCGGGAGCTTCGCCTGGCTGAGCGTCCCGGTGGCGGCGACCACGTAGCGGGCCCGTACGCAGTCGCCGCGGTCGGTGCTGACAACCCACTCCAGCAAGGCGTCGTCCCAGCTGAGCCGGGTCACCTGCGTCTGGAAACAAGCGTTGTCGTAGAGGCCGAACTTCCGGGCGATGGCCTGGGCGTGCTGCCGGATCTCCTCCCCCGGGGCGTAGCGGCATTCCGGGACGTGGCCGACCTCCTCCAGGAGCGGCATGTAGACGTACGACTCGATGTCGCAGTGGATGCCCGGGTAGCGGTTCCAGTACCAGGTGCCTCCGAAGTCCCCGCCCTTGTCGATCACCCGGACCGACTCGACACCCGCCTGCCGCAACCGGACGGCGGCGAGCAGGCCGCCGAACCCGCCGCCGACGACCACGGCCTCGACCCGGTCGTGCAGCGGCTCGCGAGTGAAGTCCTGGTCGGCGTAGGGGTCTTCGGCGTAGTAGCCGAACTCGCCGCCGGTTCCCCGGTACTGGGAGTTGCCGTCGGGGCGGATGCGACGGTCGCGTTCGGCGCGGTACCTCGCCCGCAGGGCATCGGGGTCGAAGTCCAGCTGGAGATCTGGGGAGCCGGACGAGGTGTGGGGGCGGACATATGCGTCCTCTTCCTCTCTGGGTTCCTGCTGAACTGCCGCCCGGATGCCGTCCACCGGCATGCCCGAGGCGGCCACGAGGGGCTGCGCCGCCCACGCCATGACGGGCCGTGAAGCGCCGAATCAAAAATCTATCACTCGAAGAAATCAGTGACCAGGGCGGCCACACCGGCCCCGGCCGACAGCTACGGCGCCGGCGCGCACCACAGAGCCACGATCACCTCGATGAGACTGGCCGCGGTGTCGTCCCAGGTGGCATGGAAGGTAGGGGCACCCTCGGCGAGGGCGCGTTCACGGTCGACGGCCATCTGGGAGACCAGATGCCGTGCCATGACAGCCCGTTCGGCATGCACTTCGAGGGGCAGGTCCGGCAGGCACCGAGCCAGGCCGTCCAGGAGCCGCTGGAGCGCGGGAGCCCCGGCGAGGGAATCCTCGACGACCCGCGCGTGGAGGGCCGGATCCGCTCGCACCTGTGCGGCGAACCGGGCGTACCAGCTCGGACTGCCCAGGGCGTCGAGATGCGCGGTGACCGGGCGGACCAGGCCCGCCACCCAGTCACGCAGCTCGGTGGAGCCGTCGATGCCGCCCAGCATGCGGGCGCGAGTGCGCTCCATCCGCTCGGCGTGCTTGCGGGCGATCGCACGGATCAGGCCGGCTTTCGTGCCGAAGTGATAGCCGACCGCGGCATTGTTGCCCTGACCGGCGGCCTGGACGATCTGACGATGGGTGACCGAGTACACCCCGTGCTCGGCGAACAGCCGCTCCGCCGCCACCATCAGCGCCTCGCGCGTCACGCCGACCTGCTCGGCCCGCCATGTACCGCCGGCCATCACCGCCACCCCCCGGGGCACCGCGCCACGTCACTGAACCCGGCCCCGCAAACCGCCGCGAGGCCCCACCGGCCAGCCACTTCACTGCCTCTCCATGCAACCTTGTCCCTCAATTCGCCCACCCCACTTGAGAGCCCCTCACCCAACTGTTTAAATGAACCCATTGATTTAAAGTCGCCAGGCTTACTCAGGGCAAGCCACGGGCGCACCCTTCCCGCCGCCCTCCTGCCGGCGGCCGGAACCAAGCGTGCGGAACGAGACCACGAGACCCGGAACGAACACAAGGAGGACTCCTCATGGGTGAGATGGACGGCAAGGTAGCCGTGATCACCGGTGCCGGCTCAGGGATGGGCAAGGCCTGCGTGCGGCTGTTCGCACAGGAGGGCGCCAAGGTGGTGGCCGCCGACATCAGCGGCAAGGAGAAGGACACCGCGGCGGAACTCGGCGACTCCGTCGTGCCCGTCCACTGCGACGTCACGCGGGAAGACGATGTCATCGCCATGTTCGAGACCGCGCTCCGCGAGTTCGGCCGCGTCGACACCGTGCTGAACGTGGCGGGCATAGCCTCCGGCGGATCGCTCGCCGAAGTGGAGGAGAAGACGTACGAGCAGGTGCTGGCGGTGGACCTGAAGGGGGTCTTCTGGGGCATCAAGCACGGGGTCCGCGCGATGCGCCCGACCGGCGGAGGCTCGATCGTCAACTGGGCGTCCGTCGCGGCCATGGCGAGCACGTCCCCCATGTCAGGTGTCTACTCCACGGCCAAGGGAGGCGTCGTCTCCCTGACCCGGTCGGCCGCGGCGGAGTTCGGCCCGGAAGGCATCCGGGTCAACGCCGTCTCCCCCGGCACGATCATGACGGAGATGGTCCTGGGCGCGCTGCGGGCCGCCGGGAGGTCCGTGGAGGACGCCCCCGGCAAGCCTCCGCTGGGCCGCCCGGGCGAGTCGGACGAAGTCGCGCAGCTGGCCCTCTTCCTGGCGTCGGACCGATCCGCCTACATCACCGGCACCAACATCCCGATCGACGGCGGCTGGACGGCCGTCCTCGCCAGGTGAACGCCTGTGCCGGGGACGAAGGGATGCGCCGGTCCGCCGTAGCGACCGGGGCGCCTCCCCGGTCCGCGCCCTGACCCGGCCGACCTCTCTCGTCGGCTCACTGACCGGGAGCCCTCGGATTCCCGAGCACGGCTCCCTCCCCCCACCATGAGGAGTGACATGAACCAGCCCTTGGCCCACGCCCTGGACCAGTCCGTCCCCGAGTTCCCGATGCCGAGGGACGCGCGCTGTCCGTTCGCCCCGCCGGCCGGACTGCGGGAGTTGCACGAGGAGCAGCTGCGGGCCGGCCGACCCCTGACGAAGGTCCGGATCTGGGACGGCTCCACGCCCTGGCTCGTCACTCGCTACGACGACCAGCGGGCCCTGCTGGCCGACCCGCGCTGCAGCGTCGACCAGCGGCGCCCCGGCTTCCCTTACATGAACCCCGCGTTCGCCGAGGTCGCCAAGCGCGGTATGGAGCCCGCCTTCCTCAACATGGACGACCCGGAGCACGCCCGGATCCGCCGAATGATCACCAGCGCCTTCACGGTCAAGCGCATCGAGGCCATGCGGCCCGCGGTCCAGAGGATGACCGACGAGTTCATCGACGCCATGCTGGCCGGGCCCAAGCCCGCCGACCTCGTCAGCTCACTCGCCCTGCCCCTGCCCTCCCTGGTCGTCTGCGAACTGCTCGGCATCCCTTACGAGGACCACGACTTCTTCCAGACCAAGAGCGCCGTGGGTATGCGTCACGACGCCGACCAGGCGGAGGTGGCGGCGGCCCACCACGACCTGCTGGACTACCTCGACCAGCAGATCCAGGCGAGGCTCGCCAAGCCGACCGACGACCTGCTCAGCGTCCTCGCGGAACGCCTCCGCGACGGCGACCTCACCCGCCGCCAGGCCACCTCCATGGGCCTGCTGCTGCTCGGCGCCGGCCACGAGACCGCCGCCAACATGATCGCGCTGGGCACCACGGCCCTCCTCGAGAACCCCGACCAGCTCGCGATCATCCGCGACACCGACGCCCCTCAGGTCCTCGCGCGCGCCGTCGACGAGCTCCTGCGCTACCTGACGATCATCCACCTCGGCAACCGCCGTATCGCCCTGGAGGACATCGAGATCGGCGGACAGACCATCCGCGCGGGCGAGGGCATGGTCCTGCCCAGCAACACCGCCAACTGGGAAGAGGGCCACTTCCCCGAGCCCGACCGCCTCGACGTCGGCCGCGACGCCCGGCGTCACCAGGCCTTCGGCTACGGCATCCACCAGTGCCTCGGCCAGCCCGTGGCCCGCCTGGAGCTCCAGGTCGTCTGGGGCACGCTGTTCCGCCGGATCCCCACCCTGCGCCTGGCCGCCGATCTGGAGAAGCTCCCCTTCAAGTACGACGGCCTCGTCTTCGGCCTCTACGAGCTGCCGGTGACCTGGTAACCCGCCCTCCCTCCTCGAACAACCAAGAGCACGACCGAAGACCGGAGACAGACATGCATGTGGAACTGGACGAACCGAAGTGCGTCGCGTCGGGGCAGTGCGTCATCGCCGCCCCCGACGTCTTCGACCAGCGCGACGAGGACGGCATCGCCATCCTGCTCAGCGAAACCCCGGGTGACGAACTGCTCGACGACGTACGCCATGCCGTGGCGGTCTGCCCGGCCGTGGCGATCCGGCTGACGGAGCGGTAGGGGCATCACCCCCTCGACCCCGCGCGGGACAGGGCCGGCCCACTCCCGGCTCTGTCCCGCTCCTCCGTTCCGGCTAAAATCTATTGGTTAACAAAATTAGCGGCTAGCATGCGGCTTCATGGACACGAACGACTCGCGCAAGCCCCTGAACGTCAACCCGATCATCCCGGGCTTCTATCCGGATCCCTCGATCTGCCGGGCCGGCGAGGACTACTACCTGGTGACGTCCAGCTTCGAGTACTTCCCCGGCGTCCCCGTCTTCCACAGCCGCGACCTCGTGCGCTGGGAGCAGGTCGGAAACGTTCTGGACCGGCCCGCCCAGTTGAAGGTACGTCCGAGCCGGGAGGGGGCTAGCGCCGGTGTCTACGCACCCACGATCCGCCACCACGACGGCGAGTTCTGGCTGGTGACGACGAACCGGGACGACGTGATGAAGGGCCATCTCATCGTCCGCGCGAGCGACCCCGCGGGCGAATGGAGCGACCCCGTCCACACGACCGGGGCCATCGGCATCGACCCGGACCTGGCCTGGGACGAGGACGGTACCTGCTATCTGACGTGGTCGATCCCGCAGGGCATCGCCCAGACCACCGTGGACCCGTCGACGGGCAAAGTGCTCTCGGAGCCCCGGATCACCTGGACCGGCACCGGTCTGGCCCACACCGAGAGCCCGCACCTGGTCCGGCGTGGCGGACTGTGGTACCTCGTGGTGGCCGAGGGCGGCACCGGCCCGGGGCACGCCGTCTGCGTCGCCCGGTCGGATTCCCCCACCGGCCCCTGGGAGGCGCACCCGGGAAACCCGGTCCTCTCGCACCGCAGCACCCCGCACCCCGTGCAGAACACCGGCCACGGCGATCTGGTCGAACTGCCCGACGGTTCCTGGGCGATGGTGCATCTGGGCGTGCGACCGCGCGGATCGTTCCCCGAGTCCCATGTCAACGGGCGCGAGACCTTCCTGACCGGCGTGGACTGGGTGGACGACTGGCCTGTGATCGTCGAGGACCGGTTCACCGTCCCCGAGGCACCCACCGCCTTCACCGACGACTTCGGTGCCCCGGCCCTGCACCCGCGCTGGATCGCGCCGGGCACCGACCCGCGCTCCTTCGCCCTCCCTGATCCGGGCAAGGGCCTGCGCCTGCTGGCCGGCCGGGCACCCGAGGCACGGGACGCCGAACGCCTGCTGTCCGTCCGGGCACGCGACGCCTCCTGGACCGCGACCGCGGCCCTGCCACAGGGCGACGCGGCCCTGGTCGTACGGATCGACGACGCGCACTGGTTCGGGGTGGAACGCCGGGGCGGCACACTGTCGGCCCGCGCGGTCGTCGGCCCGCTCGACCAGGTGCTGGCCACTGCCGACGGGATCGCGGCGGAGCACCCGCTCGCTCTCCGCGCGGTGGCCAACACGGAGCAGTACAGCTTCGCCAAGGGGCCGGACGAGATCCACCTCGGCCACCTGGCCGGGGACGAGTTCCACACGCTGGCCACGATCGACGGGCGCTACGTGTCGACCGAGGTCGCCGGGGGCTTCACCGGCCGGGTGATCGGCGTCGAGGCGCTCGGCGCGGACGCCCGCCTCACCCGCTTCTCCTATGCTCCGGATCCCACCCCGGCCGCCACTCCTCTGATATGACACGTCCGGGCGGGGCTGGATGAGGTCGTCCGGCCCCGCCCGGACAGCGGTGGAGGACTACTCCGCGTCCAGTGCGCCACCCTTGCGGGCGACTTCGCCGAGCCAGGCCAGGCTCGGCTTGGGTGTGCGCTCGAACGTCTCACGGTCGACCTCGATGAGCCCGAACGTGGGCGCCCAGTGGCCCCATTCGAAGTTGTCCAGAGCCGACCAGTGCAGGTACCCGCACACATCGATGCCGTCGGCGACCGCTTCGTACAGGTGCCCCAACGCCCCGGTGGTGTAGGCGATGCGGCGCGTGTCGTCGGCCGTGGCGATGCCGTTCTCGGTGACGAGCAGCGGGATCGACCCCTCGGTGGCCTTCCAGGCATCCCGCAGCGCAATGCCGAGCGCGTCGGGACGGTAGGCCCAGCCCGTCAGCGTGTTGTCCGGGTGCTCGGGGTGCGGCACGACGCCTTCCGCGTCGACGGTCTGGCTGGTGTAGGACTGCACACCCAGGAAGTCGTCCCCGCGGGCCCCATGGTGGTAGAGGTCCTCCCACGCCCACTTCAGTTCGGCGTGCCGTCGCTCGGCGCCGGGGGCGGGGACGAGGCACTGCTGCGCCACGGTCCAGCCGGCCTTCGCCGAGGTGTGCGCGTGTACGAGGCTCACGGCGGCTCGGTGCGCCCGCACGAGGGCCTCGCCGATCTCCTGACTGGGGGCGGGCATCCGCGTTCCCGTGGCGAGCGTGATGTCGGCGCCTGAGGCCACGGCTGCCACCATGCCGCTCATCAGGGCGAGCATGTTCGGCTCGTTGATGGTCACGACCCAGTTGACGCCGTCGAGGATCCCGCAGACACGTTCCACGTACCGGGAGAACCTGTCGACGGCCGTCGGGCCCGTCCAGCCGCCCTCGTCGGTGAACCAGCGGGGGCTGGTGAAGTGGTGCAGGGTGACGACCGGTTCGAGGCCCAGGTCGCGTGCGGTCTCGATCATGCGGCGGTAGTGGGCCAGTTCGGCCCTGGAGAACTCGCCGGGTTCCGGCTCGACGCGGGCCCACTCCACGCCGAACCGGTAGGCGTTCAGGCCGGCGTCGGCCAGCAGCCGCATGTCCTCGCCGTAGCGGTGGTAGCTGTCGCAGGCGTCGCCGCTGAGTTCCAGGCGGCCTTCACTCTGGTGCTCCGTACGCCACCAGTCGCTGTTGAGGTTGTTGCCCTCGATCTGGTGCGGAGCGGTGGAGGCTCCCCACAGGAAGTCGGGGCGCAGGTCGGGCTTACGGCTCATCGAGTCGCCTCCAGGATCTTTGCCAGGTCGTCGGTGGTCACGGGGACGCCGGGGAAGTGCAGGTACTGACGGGCCGGGATGGACGCGACCATCTCCAAGAGGTCACTGTTGGCCTCCGCCTGTCGCCGCTGTTCCCCGGTGGCCCCGGCCATGAGGGCTTCCTTGAGCAGCGGGCCCGCGACCGGGTGGGCGAACCAGTCGCCGATGGCCGAGTCGAGGGAGAGGGCGGTCGCGTCGGTGTCGCCGGTGAGGGTGATCGTCTGTTCGGCGACGACGTCGGCGGCGCTCTCGCCGATCTGGATGCTGTACGCACCGGGGGCGACCGTCCAGCCGCGGCCCGCTTCGATGTCGTAGTAGGCAAATGCCCGGCGATCCAGCGGGAGTTCGACGGTTCGGGACTCCCCCGGCCGTAGGGCGACCTTGGTGAAGGCACGCAGCTCGCGCACGGGGCGGCGGACCGGTCCGGCGGTGGTGGCGACGTAGACCTGGACGACGTGCTTGCCGGCCCGTTCGCCGCTGTTGGTCACCCGCAGCCGGACGGTGGCGGTGTCGTCACCGGTGACGTCGACCGTCAACTCCCCCGTGTCGAAGGTCGTGTAGCTCAGCCCGTGCCCGAACGGATAGCGCACGGCACGTCCGACGGTCTCGTAGTGGCGGTAGCCGACCATCACACCCTCGCCGTAGCGGACGTGACCCGCTTCGCCGGGGAAGGTGAGGTAGCTGGGGATGTCCTCGAGGCGCAGCGGAATGCTCTCCGCCAGGTGGCCGGAGGGATTCACGGTGCCGGACAGCACGTCCGCGAGGGCGCTGCCGCCCGCCTGTCCGAGGAGCCAGCCGGCCACGATGGCGTCGACGTCGTCGTGCCAGGCCTCCAGGGACACCACACCGCCGGTCGAGAGCACGACCACCGTGCGGGGAGCGACAGCCGCCACCGCCCGCACCAGTTCCACTTGGTCGGCAGGCAGGTCGAGGTGCTGACGGTCGGAGCCCTCGGTCTCCCCGCGCAGACCGGCGAACACCACGGAGACCTCGGCGCCGCAGGCGGCCCGCACGGCTTCCTCGCGCAACTCCTCGGCGTCCTCCTGCCCTCTCGTGGTGAACCCGGGGGCGTACGTCACGGGGTGGCCCAGGGACCGGATCGCCTCCAGCGGGGTGTCGACGCGGGTGGCGTTGACGAGCGAGCTGCCACCTCCCTGGAACTGCGGCCGGGCGGCGAACTCACCGATGACGGCGAGGCGTACGCCCTCCGCGAGCGGCAGGGTGTACTTCTCGTTCTTCAGCAGGACCACGCACTCCGCGGCCACCTCACGGGCAAGGGGGTGATGCTCGGCGTCCGCGTTCGCATCGGATTCCGAGGGGACGGAGAGCGCTGGCAGATTGGCCACGCGCCGTACGCTCGCGTCGACCAGGGCCTCGTCCAGGACGCCTTCGCGTACCGCCCGTACGATCTCCGCGTCGTGGGCGTCATCCGGGCCGGGCATCTGCAGATCGAGGCCGGCCGCCAGCGCCGCCACCCGGTCGCCTACGGCACCCCAGTCGGAGACCACCGCGCCTTCAAAACCCCACTCCGCACGCAGCACATCGGTAAGCAGCCAGATGTTCTCCGAGGCCGGGACACCGTTGACCCGGTTGTAGGCGGCCATGACGGCGGCCGGGCGGGATTCGGTGACGACGCGTTCGAAGGCCGCCAGGTAGATCTCGCGCAGCGTCCGCTCGTCGACCTCGGCGCTGACCCGCATCCGGTCGGTCTCCTGGTTGTTGGCCGCGAAGTGCTTGACGGTCGCGCCCACGCCTTGCGCCTGCACTCCGCGCACGAACGCCGCGCCCAGCACACCGGACACGAGCGGGTCCTCGGAGTAGTACTCGAAGTTGCGTCCGCACAGGGGGGACCGCTTGATGTTCACTCCGGGGCCCAGGACGACGCCGACGCCCAGCGCCCGGGCCTCCCGGCCCACCGCCTCTCCCACGCGGGCGGCCAGTTCAGCGTCCCAGCTCGATCCGATCGCGACGGCCGGGGGGAAGCAGGTGGCCGGCTCACTCGCGTGAAAGCCCAGATGGTCGGCGCCGGCCCGCTGGCGCCGGATCCCGTGCGGCCCGTCTGTAAGCACCACCGCGCGCAGGCCCGCCTCGTCGAGTGACGGTGTGGACCAGAAGTCCCCTCCGGAGAGCAGGGACGCCTTCACTTCCAGCGGGAGGGAGGCAGGGTCGGGCTGCTGCATGGGCGGGGTCCCTCCAAAGTCACGAGAATATTTCGACGTCGAAAATCTATCACTCAAAAAATTTAGGAGCTAGCCTGCGCGCTGGGAGCACAAGGGCTCCACCCGTACGAAAGGGCCGGGGTGCCGCATGACACTCAACGTCGAGTCACCGCACAAAGAAGAGGGCGCAGGCAAGGTGGGCTTCGGTGTGCGGTTCGCACTGATCCTGGTCGCGCTGCTGTGGGCGTCCCAGCTGAACGGCCTCATCGGACTGATGGGTTCGAACGCCCAGTCCCAGATCGCGATCCACTTCCGCACCACGGAGATCGCCTGGTTCACCCAGATCGGCTCGCTCATCGGCGTCTTCGCGACGCCGTTCATCGTGAAGGCCGCCGGGATCTACGGCAAGAAGCGACTGCTGGTCGTCATCACCACGCTCGGCCTGGTCGGTGACCTCATCGCCGCCGTCGCCACCAACTACGAGACGCTGCTCGTCGGACGCGCCGTCGCGGGCTTCTACGGACCGTCGATCGCGCTCGTCTTCGCACTGGCCCGGGATGTCTTCCCGCCCCGTCTCGTCGGTCCGGCGAGCGGCCTCCTCGGCGGCGGCATGGGTGTACTGGCGCTGGGCGGACCGTTCCTGTCCGGCTGGATTCTCGACGACTTCGGCTACCGCGGCGTGCTGTGGTTCATGGTGATCGCCACCGCGATCAGCCTGGCCGCCGTGCTGTTCCTCGTGCCCGGGAGCCCCGTGCGCGAGGCCCGCACCCCCACCGACTGGGTCGGCGGGATCCTGCTGGGCGGCGGCATGGCGTCCATCCTCTACGGCGTCGGCAAGGGCGGGCAGTGGGGCTGGACCAGCGGCGACACACTCGCCTTCATCGGGGGCGGCGTAGTGGCTGTGATCGCCTTTGTCGCGGTCGAGCGCAAGGTCGCCCACCCGATGTTCCCCATCACCCTGCTCGGGCGTCGCCGCGTCTGGTCGACGTTCCTGGTCACGGCCCTCATCATGGCGGCGGTCTTCGCCCAGGGCACCGTGCTCAACCTGCTCGTCCTCATGCCGGACATCCCCGGCCTGTCCGACGGCCTGGGCTGGACCGCCACGAAGAACGCCTGGGTCAGCGCGCCGAACAGCGTTCTCCTCCTCGCGGTCTCGGTGGCGACCGGAATCCTGGCCCGGCGCGTCGACTCACGGCTGCTGCTCGGCATCGGCGGCGCGTGCGTGGCCATCGGCGTCGCCCTCATGTCCCAGTTCCACCACACCGTCGCCCAGTTCATGACGATCGGCTTGCTCAGCGGCATAGGGATGGGCATGGTCGTCGCCCTGGTCCCCATCATGGTCATCGAGTCGGTGAAACCGGAGGAGCAGGCACTGGGCAACGGCGCCCAGAGCATGATGCAGGGCGTCCTCCAGGCCGTGCTCACCCAGGTGGCGTTCGCGGTCGTCGCCCAGGACAGCAAGGTGATGAAAGGCACCGCCTTCTACGTCGACGACAGCTACACCAACGGACTCCTGCTCTTCGCCGGTGTGGTCGCCGTGGCCACTGTGCTCGTCACTCTCATCCCCAAGTCCAAGCGCCTCGACGAAGCCGAGGTGGGGCAGGCGGTCTGACCCGCTCCTGCTCCGCCGCCGGCTCCGGAGCCCTTCCGGAGCCGGCCGGCGACGTCCGAGCCCGTAGTCGCAGGGCCCGGTGAAGAGGCCACTCGGCGGCTCGGCCGGACATCAGGGGAGTTCTTGCACGTGGGACCCCGGTCGCACGAGAGTGCGGTTGACTTGGGCTCGGGGCTCAAGACGTCAGGATCGAGGGGACCGACTCGTGTGCAGGATGGATGTGGCCGCCAAGGAGGCGGCGATCGCTCGATTCCTCCACCAGTACCCGCGGGCAGTCGACGCGGGCCGTGGCCATCCCGCCCTCCAGGGGTGTGAGGATGTCCTCTGGTCCGCATTCCCGGAGTGCCCCGCCGCGATCCCGGTGCTGCTGCGAGGTCTTCTCGATCAGTCCGCCGCGCCCGAGGCCAGACGAGTGCTCACCAACTCCGTTCTCGGCATCAACGAGATGAACCCGGCCGCGCCCTCGCTCGTGCCGTTCCTCTTCCGTCTGGCAAGTGACCCGCAACTCCCCGGGCGGTCAGGGCTGCTGGAGCTTCTGGTTTCGATGGCCGGGTACTCCGAGCCGATCGACGCCGGCAACGAGGGCATGGTGCAGTGGTTCGGCAGCGACAACGATCACCCTGAGCGTGAGCAGTGCCGGGCCGTGTTCGCGGAACACGCGAGTGCGGTGGCCATGCTGGCGGAGGGGCTGCCCAGCCTTGAACGTCGAGCGACGCTTCGGCGGGCCGCCGGGCTCCAGTGAGAAGCTGTGTCACATCCTCTTTCCGCAGGTCATAGGACATAGGGGTGAAGAGTGATCGTTCTTGCCGTTCGGTTCGGTGTCCATCCGACGCCGACCCGAACGGCAAATGAGAGATCGTCAGGCGGCTGCCGTGAGAGAGGCCGGGACGATCTTGTTTCGACGGCTCTGGCGGGTGAGGCGGCGGGTCATAAGGGTGATGAACGCCCACTGAATGTGGGCTTCGGCGTGGGACATGAGGCGTTCGTAATCCCGCGAGTTGCGGCGGGCCCGCATCGTCCACGAATTCGACCGTTCAACCACCCAGCGCTTGGGCAGCAAAACGAAGCCCTTGGCGTCCTTGGGCCGGGAGACGACCTTGACGGTAATGTCGAGGGCGTCCTGGGCCCAGGTGGCGAACTCCTCGCCGCCGTAACCGTTGTCGGCCCAGACCAAGACGATTTCGGGGTGCTCGACATGAAGGCGGGTCAGCAGCACGCGGGCCGCGTCGCGGTCCTGGACGTCGGCGGGCGTGACGAGGAGGTCGACGAGAAGGCCGTCCTGGTCGACCAGAAGATGTCGCTTCCTCCCGTTGATGTGCTTATTGGCGTCGTAGCCGCGCGTCGCCTTCGATACGGTCTCCGCGCCCTTGACGGACTGCGAGTCCACGATCACCCGGACCGGCCAGGGACACCGCCCTCGCCGCAGCCGCAACTGCCGGCGGAGCTGGTCGAGGATGCGCCGCAGGACGCCGCCCTTCGCCCAGCGGGCGAAATACCCGAACACCGTGCGCCACGGAATGCCGAAGTCAGCGGGCAGCGCCCGCCACTTCGCCCCGTTGTCGGTGATGTAGCGGATGGCGTCGACCACGCGGCGGCGGGGCCACTTCTCCGGGGCCCCACCCTTGGGGGTCTGGCAGGCGGGGGTGGGCAGGAGCCGTTCCAGCAGGGCCCATTCGAGGTCGCTGGTGTCGGAGGGATAGCGGTAGCAGGGCAGCGGCATGACGGGGCGCCGGGCCGCGACCGGAAGAGAGAGCCAACTGCCGGGCGGTCGCGGCTCGTTGCCTTTCCGGGGGTTACTCCAGGTTGGCGAGGAGGTGCAGGGTGGACTCGATCGCGCCCATCTGCGCCATGACCGTGCGGATGTAAGGGTCGTCGGGCTTCTTCTTCTGGTGCGGCAGGAGGATCCCGGCAATGAAGTTCTCCACCCGGTGGTGGACGGACTCGAAGAACGCCCGCTCGTAGCCGATCCAGACCTCCGGCGCGTCCTCCAGCATCCGGTATCCCCACGTCTTGTCCCAGGTCACCGGCGGAAGTCCCTTCGCCGCGGCGACCTGGCGCAGGTGCGCGAGCCCGGTGTGGACCTGCGCGCGGGTGCGCTCGGTGGCCGCCATCAGCTGGATGATCGTCAGACCGGCGGGGCGGGCCTCCAGCAGGGCGGACAGGATGGCTTCGGCGTGGATGTGAGCGGGAACGCCCCGCCCCATCGCTACTCGCCCGAGCCCTTCAGCAGCTTCTGAAGCTGCTCGTCCAGGTCGACCTCGCCGCGGGTGACCGCGTTCTCGATCCAGTCCGCCGAAGCTCGCACCCGTGCAAGGCCCCGCAGGATCGTCTCGCGTTCGGCGTCGTCGTAGGGCGCGCTGCGCAGGTTCGGCACGATCCTTCCGGCGGTGACGGTGAACTGTGTGCAGACCGCGACCAGGTCCATGAACTGGGTGTTGTGCTCCATGCGCCGCAGCTGGTCCAGTTGCGGAGCGGCTTCCTCCTGCCCGTACTGGACCTGCTGACGGAACTGGTCGAACTGCGCCTCGTTCACGGCGTGCCTGGCCGTGCCGTCAGCCATGGCCTTCGAAGCGACCGCCGGGCGGCGCAGGAAGTCGGTGGCCACCCGCGCGGCGACCTGGTCGTCGGCGGCCAGGTCGTGGATCGCGTCCACCTTCTCCTGGACGCTCTCGGGGGTGTCGACCTTCCAGCCGACGATCCTCTTCGCGCTGTCGTGCGTCCAGCGCGCGGGCCCGCTGCGCGGATGGGGCGGGGGTTGTCCACCGCCTCGAACCGCTCGTGTTCGTCCGCGATGGAGGCGAAGATCTTGTGGATGGTGTGGGAGACATCCGCCCGCCGACGTTCCTTCGGCCAGCGCGAGGCCACCCACCGATAGTCCCGGATCGTCGTGTAGGCGAGGCCGACGTCCTCGGCGAACAGGCGCAGCGCCTCGCTGACCGTGAACAGTTCCTCGTTGCCCGACGGGTTGGAGCCGCCGTAGGGGCGCATCGGCTCGATCTCCGTGGCCGCGTCCCCGAGCTGCCACTGGACGCTACTCATCGTGGCGACCCAGTCCCGCCCCAGCTTGACCAGCTCGTCGTAGCGCTGCCGGGTCACACTGCCGACCATCCCGGTCATCCGGACACCACCCCCACGAGCCCCGGGGACAACACCCTCGCGTACCGTCAACTCGCCCTGGATGCCCGTCACTTCGCACAATCCGACCGCCTCGCCCCGGAGGTAGGGGCGTACCGGCCCGGCGCTCGAAGCAGCCCCACCGCTACCGGACGCGCAGGCTCACGCCCCATCGGACTGCGCGCGCCGCGCATTCCAGGCCCGTTTGCGGCAGACGGGAGAGCAGTAGACAGCCGAGACGGGACGGCCGACCCCGACCGTCCACACCGCCCCGCACTGCGGACACGAGGCCACAACACCGGCCTTCACCGCCTCGGTCCGTGCCTTCGCCCGCCGCATCCGCCGCCAGTGCCGCGAACGACACGCCGCCGCGCAGAACACCGCCGTCGACTTCACCGACGGCATCAACGCCACCCCGCACCCCCGGCACAACCGCGGCCCGCTCTCGTCGGCCGCGACAACGACCAACCGCAGCCGGGGCACCCTGTCACCGCCCATGCCGTCACCGTACGGCCGGAAGCCGCCGTCACCCAGCCGGGCAGGTCAGTCGACGGGGTCTTCGGTCCATACGAGCGTCCCGGGGAAATCCGGGTCCCTGTCAGTTACTTCCCACTCGTCGTCGCCCGGCAGTATCGCGATCCAAGGAGGCGGTGAGACCAACAGGTTCCCGACGAAGTCCAGGGCACTAGTGAAGGAGCGCCAGAGGGGATCACGTTCCCAGGCGAAGCCCTGCTCGATGTCCCACTCGCCAATACGGCCTGTCCTGATGTCGACCAGGAGCTGGATAACGCTCAACGTTGCGAACGGGACGAGGAAGGGTTTGTCCCCTTCTGTCAGGTTACAGTCATCCGGTGCTGCGTACTTCAACCAGGTCGCACGCTTCTTGAGGATGTCCTCGACGCTCAGGAGCGTGAACCCGGGCGGGAGAATCACGGTCAGGCCTGAGCCGTTGTGACGTAGCAGTGAGCGTTCGACATCGTCCGGTAGCTGCCCGCCGAGAGACTCGTACAGGGCATCCAGGTCTGCGCGAGTACACGGAGCCGGCAATGAATCTTCCTCCGGCGCATGCTGGGCTATCCAGCGTTCGATCTTGCCCCACGACTCCTCGACACTCACGCGCCCTCCTCCACCCAGCCAGAGGCCAAGGATCCCAACTCATCAACGGCAAGGACACCCACCGGAGTTCAAAGACGGTTTCTGAGGCCGGCCACATGAGCACGCCCTCGCTCCGTCAGGAACGAGGGCGTTTGCCAGCTCCGTCCTTGCTGCGAGCGAGGACGGGGCCGCTTCTCGTTGTCATGCAAGGACCCGACACAGGCACTGAGGTTCCGGCGGCCCAGGATGACGCCGCGAGTCCCCACCGCGCGGCATCAACCGCAGAGCATCGCCGCGAAGAAGTCGAGCGAGCGGTCGACCTCTTTGAGTGACGGGCCTCGGTTCAGGTGACCGTGGGGCATTCCCGCCGAGAGGTACGTCCGGACCGGGACACCGGATTCCTCCAACTGCCGGGCGAGCAGGTCGCCGGAGGGGCGGAGGTCGTCGTACTCGGACAGGACGATGCCGGTCGCGGGAAGGCCGTGAAGGTCCGCCGCCCCGGGCATCGCTTCCGCGGGGAGGTCGGTCAGACGGCCCACGTAGTTGCGCACCATGAACTCGATCGACGCGTTGCTGAACCGCAGGAGCGTCGGCAGTTCCCGCATCCCGGCCGACGTCTCGTCGTCCAGGGCCGGGTTCGGGAAGTGGGCGAAGGGATAGGCGAGCAGCAGGGCGTCCGGGCGAGGTCCGTCCTGGTCGCGGAGCCGGATCGCCGTGGACAGGGCGATGGCCGCGCCCGCGCTCGCACCGCCCAGCCCGACGGCACCGGAATCGGGCCTGGCGTTCTCGGCGAGCCAGAGCCAGGCTGCGTGCGCGTCGTCCACGGGAACCGGGTAGCGCGTGCCGTCCACGGCCAGCCGGTAGCCGACGGAGACCACCAACGCCTGTGCTCGAGCGGAAAGTTCGGCGGACACGGCATGCGCTTCCGGCATGTCGAGATCGCCGCCCATGAACCCGCCGCCGTGCAGCCACAGCAGGGCGCGACGGGGCTCCTCACGCGGGGTGTAGACCCGGACGGGAACGTCCCCGTGGGGGCCCGGGACGGTGCGGTCCTCGACGGAGACGTCCGGCATGACCCACTCGCCGGGGTCGCGGAAGTACTCCATGAACCGGGCCATGGCCTCCGGATCCGCCTGGGCGTCCTCCCAGCTGAGGCCGTCGAGAAGGTGCGACTTCGCGGCAAGGAAGGGATCGAGTGGCATGGATGCTCCCAGGTGGTCGAGTCTCCAAAA
Source organism: Streptomyces sp. NPDC041940 (assembly GCF_055589465.1). Classification (NCBI taxonomy): domain Bacteria; kingdom Bacillati; phylum Actinomycetota; class Actinomycetes; order Kitasatosporales; family Streptomycetaceae; genus Streptomyces; species Streptomyces sp. NPDC041940. The sequence goes on along the minus strand of NZ_JBVJBP010000003.1, from coordinate 416,803 downwards.
TCTATCATTGTTAAAATTTCAGGGCCAGGTTCAGCCTGCCTCCGGCCCGGAGGCGGGCGTGGGCTCCAGCAGCCGTGTGAACGTCTCGGCGATCGCTGCGATGTCCACCGTGGGGTCGTGCATCCACTGGATCTGCAGACCGTCCAGCACCGCGAGCAGCGCCCTGGCGAGGTGCTCGGCCGGTTCGTCGGCCCGGATCCCGCCGGCTCGCTGCTCTTCCTCGAAGTCCCGCGTGACCTCGGTCGCGAGCCCCCGGTAGCGCTCGGTGAAGTAGCGGTGCGCGGGGCTCTCGGGGTCGGTGGCCGCCGCGGAGAGCGTGACGTACAGCTTGGCCAGACCGGGGTGGTCGGTGGTGTGGCGGGTGCTCGCGACCATGCCGTCGATCATGTTCCGATGCTCCGCCGCGGCGGCACCGGCGGAGGCCTTGCCCATCACGTCCCGCCGCTCCAGCACCGCGAGCAGCAGCTCGTCACGGGTGGGGAAGTAATAGGTCAGCGCCGGCTGTGTCACCCCGACCCGGTCGGCGATGTCCTGAAGAGAGGCTCTCTCCCCGTACTCGTCGATGGCCTCGTAAGCGGCCTGGAGGATCTGCTCCCGTCGCTCCGCGCTCTTGCGGTACGGGCCTCGTGGCTTTCGCTGGTTCGTCACTCGTCAGACCGTACTTCACCTCGTGCGGGGACAAGCCGGGTGTGGCCTGTGCGGATGGGCCGGGATGGATGCCTTCAGGGCGCGGCGGAGCGGACGCGCTCACCGGTGTCGGTGAGGCGCCCGCTCCGCCCCTCGGCCGGCCGGCCGCCGGTGTGTCAGGGCACCGGGAGCCGCCGGCCGTTTCAGCCGACCGTGACCGTCGCCGCGCAGGGGAGTGCGTCGGCGGCGAGTCCGGCCAGTACGGTGACGTCGCCCGGTTCGATGCCGCGGCGCCCGTCGGTCAGCGTGTAGTGAAGCCGCTCGACGGGGGCTTCGAGGGTGAGGTCCCGGGTCTCCCCCGCGGCGAGGCCGACGCGGGCGAAGGCGATCAGCTGGCGTACCGGGCGGACGACGGTGGCGAACTCGTCACGCGCGTAAAGCTGTACGACCGTCTCGCCGTCCACGTCGCCGGTGTTCGCCACGGTGAGCCGGGCCCGGATCACACCGCCGGCCAGTTCGACCGCCGGGCGGTCGTCGCTCTCGTCGAGCGCTACGTCGAAGGTCGTGTACGACAGCCCGTGGCCGAAGGCGTAGAGAGGTCCCTGGGTGGCGAGGTCGCCGTAGCCGTGGCGGGTGCCGGTCGGGTGCTCGTAGCCGCTGCCGTGGTGGTGGCCGTGGTAGAGCGGGATCTGGCCCAGGTGGCGCGGGAAGGTGCTGGGCAGCTTGCCGCTGGGGTTGATCCGGCCGAACAGGGTGTGCGCGACGGTGGTGCCCGCCTCCTCGCCGAGCAGGGGTGCGAGCAGGACGGCGTTGGACACCTGCGCCGCCCTCTCCAGGAGCAGTGGGCGGCCGGAGACGACCACGGTCACCAGTGGCTTGCCGGTGGCGGCCAGGTGCTCCAGGAGTTCCTCCTGGTCGCCCGGCAGGGTCGGCGAGGCCGTCGACTGGCCCTCGCCGGCCGTGTTGTTGCCGACCCAGCCGGTGCGTTCGCCGAGGACCGCGAGAACCACGTCGGCGTCGGCCACCGCGGCCCGCACGGTTCCCGAGTCCAGGGAGCCGTCGTTCTCGAACCGGCCCAGCGACACGAACTCGACCTTCGCGTCCAGCTCCCGCACTGCGTCCAGCACCGTCGGAGCCTCGGGGTGGAGGTCGCGGGCCACGTCCTCGAACGTGGGGTCCATGCCGGGCATGCGGGTCTGGAAGATGTCCGTGAAGTTGAAGGTCGCCGGGTCGACGCCGGGGACCTTGCCCTCCATGACCGCCATCATGCCGAGCGGCATCTCGGCGTTGGAGACGGAGGTGTAGGCGCCGAAGTGGATACGCAGTTCGTCGGCGGCGGGCCCCACGACGACGATTCGACGCTCCCCCGGCGTCAGGGGCAGGATGCCGTCGTTCTGGAGGAGGACCGTGCTGCGCGTCGCGATGGCGCGCCGGATCTCGGCGGCCCTCTCGCGATCCGGACGTACCGCCGGTGCGGGGGCCGGCCCGAAGCCGGGGACGAGCCCGACGCGGGCCTTGATGGTCAGCACACGCGCCACGGCCAGATCGACGACCTTCTCGTCCAGGCGGCCGGCGGTCACCTCGTCCGCCAGACACACGTAGTTGACGTTGTTCGGCAGTTCCACATCCAGGCCGGCGGACAGGGCCTGCACTGCCGCCTCGCCCTCTGTGCGGGCGGTGCGGTGGTGGGTGCGCAGCAGGTTGACCGCGTCGTAGTCGCCGACCACGAGGCCGTCGAACCCGAGAGCCTCGCGCAGGAACTCGGTGAGCAGCCAGCGGTTGGCGGCTGCGGGCACGCCGTCGATCTCGTTGTAGGAATTCATCACCGACGACAGCCCCGCCTCCGCGATCGCGCGGCGGAACGGCTCGGCGTACTCGTCCACCAGCGCGCGCCGTCCCAGCTGCGTGACGGCCTGGTTCAGCGCGCCCTCGGAGGAGCCGTAGCCCAGGAAGTGCTTGCCGGTCGCGAGGACACCGGGCTCGGCCTGCGCGCCCCGCACGAACGCGACGGACAGCTGTGCGGCCAGTTCCGGGTCCTCGCCGTACGTCTCGTGGACACGGCCCCAGCGCGGGTCGCGGTTGATGTCCATCACCGGGGAGAACATCAGCTGGATCCCGGCGTCGAGCATGTGCGCCGACGTCACCGTGGCGGCCTGCCGTACCAGCTCGGGGTCCCAGGTCGCCGCCTGCCCCCACGCCGTGGGGAACTGCGAACCGGAGGCGTGCAGGAAGCCGTTGATGCCCTCGTTGTGGACCAGCGCACCGATGCCGAAGGGTGAGACCTCGCGGACGACGAACTGGATCTGCGCGAGCAGTCCTCGCATGCTGTCGGCGTCGTCGCCCAGGAACCACGCCAGGGACAGGTGTCCCACACCGTGCGGGCGCAGGTCGTGGATACGCCGTGCGTCGACCGTGGGGCCGCCGCCGTCCGACGGTTCCCGTGTGAACAGGTCGGCGGCGCTCAGGCCGGCGAGCTGGGCGACCTTCTGTTCCAGGGTGAGCCGGGAGACCAGACGCCGGATGTCGTCAGGGGTCCATGCACCAGTGGCCATGTCAGGTTTCCTTCGTCAGTGAGTCGTCGGGCCGTCAGGGCCAGACGGTGAAGCCCTCGTGGTGGACCTGCCAGCGGCCGTCGCGCGGGAAGCCGGGGCAGTCGGTGCCGGCGGAGTCCCAGCCGGCCGCCATGAGGGACACGGCCGCGAGGAGGCCGCCGTTGGCGGAGTTGTAGAGCGGCAGCAGGCTGCCGAACTGCGGGTTGTGGCCGACCGCCGAGTACGCGTTCCTCGGGGTGTCCATGAGCAGGGCGGCCACCGCCAGGTCGGGACGGCCCACCCGGGCGGCGGTCATCGCCATGACGGGGAAGTCCCAGCCCCAGGCGGACTCCCACTGCCAGTCGCCGAGGACGTCCAGCAGCGTCGCCTTCATCACACCGGCGTCGACGAGCGGGCCCGCGGGCAGGACCCCGAGGGCGCACAGCAGTGAGGGGTGGTCGTCACGGCGCAGGTAGGGCTCGGTCGCTACGGCCGTGTAGACCCCGTCCCGCTGGTGCGGCGCGGCCAGGTTGTCCTGGATGTGCTGCCATCGCTTGTCGCGTTCCCGGCCGAGGCGTTCGCGCCAGGTCTGGGCGATCTCCAGCCCGTACCACCAGTAGGCGAGTTCGAAGGTGGGGTCTTCGGTGGCTTTGGCATCGTAGAACTCCTGCGCGGGCATCACCGGGGCGGGCAGATGGAAGGTGCCGGAGCGCTCCTCGACGAAGGAGGCCATGAACCGGGCCGTCTCCTCGACGAGTTCGGCGAAGCGGGTGACCAGGTCCGGCCGGTTGTCCTCCGGCAGGCCGCGGTGGAGCAGTTCGAGAAGGTAGAGGGGATGGGGCTGCTGCCAGACGAGGAGTGAGCCGATGTCCGACGGGCTCTCCTGGCCGTCCGGGCCGACCTGCTTGGGCCAGCGGGCGCCCTCGTAGCTCTGCCGCCGTGCGGTCTCGCGCGCCTTGTCGAGGATGGACAGGTACCAGTCCATGCTGCGGGCGAGCAGCTCGGGGCGCCCCCACGCGGCGAAGTGGGCCGCGTGCCACCAGTGCATCTCCAGGTGGAACTTGCCGAACCAGGAGTTCGCGACGAGTCCCGACTCCTGGGGTGGCAGCGAGCCGGAGCTGTTCACGGCAGTCACGTACTGCGACAGCACGACGCGGCGCTCGAGCTCGGCCGCCCGCGGGTCGGTGCTCCCCGCGAAGTCGACGGCCGCACCGGACATCCAGAAGTCACGCCACCAAGCCGCGGCCGCATCGGAGACCGACGCGAAGGCGCCGTCGGACAACTCTCCGTCGGGAGAGAAGCCGACCACCAGCTCCAGCGTGGTCGCCGATCCGGTCAGCTCGAACTCGTGCGGCTCCCGCGCCACGGACAGCGCGCCCTCGGTCCAGTCGAGCCGCACCTCGTACGACGTGTCGTCGAGCACCCGCCGAATGCGGGCCGTCCGCTCCCCCGACAGCTCTAGTGTCGACTCGTGCCGGTCGGGCGATGCCCAGTCGGAGGTCTGGAAGAAGCCGTCACTCGCGTACGGGAACCGGAGAACGACCCCGGCCAGGCCGCTGCTCAGCAGCTCCGACTCGATCCGGAAGGCGACCCGTGTGTGCCGCGGGTCGGCGACCGTGGTGACCCTGACCTCCTGGCCGGCGTACTCGAAGCGGCTGGTGAGCGTGCCCGACCACAGGTCGAGCCGCTGGCGGGGGTTGGTGAGCGCGCCGGGGTCGCTCTCCGGCTCGGCGCCCGGGGCGTTACGCAGTCGCAGTCCGACCCGGCCGAGGTCGATCCGGTGCGGGTTCATGTGCAGCCAGGCCCCGGCGCGGAACTCGTCGGCCAGTTCACCGCCCATCATCGAGGCGGTGTCGAACTTGTCCGGGTACCGCACCGGTCCGCGTGCCGTCCGATACGTCGACATGGCGTCGTCGAGAACGAACCCGTCGGGGTTGGGCATCGAGTGCCAGCCCCAGTTCGACAGGGTCGCGTTGGTGACGGCGAGCCGCTGCTCGGCGAAGGCGGTGGACTGGTCGTGGTAGTCGACGAAGGTCTGCATGCCGGTGATGTCGGCGGTGTAGGCGAAGTCGCCGTTGCCGACGGTCAGGACGTGGGAGGGGTCGGGCCGGCTGATCTCGATGGTGTGGCGGCGTACGAGGGACTCGCGGTCGATCTTGGTCACCGTGTCTCCTGGTGGTGGGGCTCTGCGGTGCTATTCGGCCGTGACGACGACGTCCACCGGGTCGCATCCCGGCGCGGTCGCGGTGAGGCGGATCTTGCCGACACCCGTGGGGCGGAGAACGGCCAGCGCGCGGCCCTCGTACGTGCGGCGCTCCGTCGCGTCGAACCGCTCCTCGGTCGACGGGTCGGCGCTGCCGAACCCGATCAGTTCGCCCGCTCCGGAGACCTCGACGCTCACCAGGCGGTCGGCGGCGGTGTGGCAGGTGCCCATCGCATCGGTCAGGGTCAGGGTGACGTAGGCCAGATCGCCGCCCGCCGCACCGATGACCTGCCGGTCGGCTTCGGCGGTCAGCCGTAGCGGACCGTTGGCCCACTGCAGGCTGGTACGGCCGGTTTCGACGCCGCCCCGGTAGGCGATGGCGACCAGTTCCCCCGGCACGTAGACGATCTCGAACTCAGTGCGGAAGCCGTGCTCCGCGCCCACCGGCCGCCGCCCGAACGAGTTCCCGTTGCCGATGAGTTCGACCTCGTCGGCGTCGCTGTAGACCTCGACCGTGATCGGCTCACCCTCGAACCCGGGCCAGGTCCAGCCGGCGAGGCTGTCGCTCCAGGCCCACGGTGACCCCGTCCAGGTCTTTCCGTGGTGCTCGGGCCTGCGGACCGCGATGTACGGCTCGGACCGCAGACCGAAGACGATCTCCCGGTAGTAGGAGGCGGGCCGGCGGTGCCCGGTGATGTCGATGTCACCGCACCCCGCCACCAGGTACGGGTACGGCGCGTTGTGCGCGTGCAGGAACCCGTCCTCGGTGAGGTACTGGGGTCTGCCGATACCGACCTCGCCCAGGTAGTCCCAGCCGGTCCAGGTGAAGTCGCCGATGACGTGGCCGTACTGGCCGACCAGCCGCCAGTTGCCGGCGATGTGGGTCGGGAAGGTCTCGGTGCCCAGGATGATCCGATTCGGGAAAAGGTCCCGGTCGAGGGCGTAGCGCGCCTCGGCGTAGTTCATGCCGGCCACGTCCAGGAGGGCGAAGGACTCGGCCGTGCGCTCGGTGACCAGCTCGGAGGAGCTGATGGTGTTCATCGCGTCCCCGGCGTCCGCCATGAGGGTGTTGATGCCGGCGCCGTCCTCGGCCGCCTGCTCCATCCACTGCTCTCGCAGGGCACCCAGCTCGGACATCACCGCGAGCATGCCGTTGACGGCGTTGGTGACGTAGCGGGTCGGGTCCAGGGACCGGACCTTCTCGGCGAGCCTTCGCCCCCACGCGGCACCGAAGCGCGAGCCCGTCTCGGGAATCTCGTTGCCGATCGAGTACATGATGACGCTGGGGTGGTTGAAGTCCTTGGCGACCATCGCCTCGACGTCGCGTTCCCACCACTCGGGAAAGCTCAGGCTGTAGTCGTACTCGCTCTTGCCGGAGGTCCACACGTCGAACGCCTCGTCCACCACGAGCATGCCGACGCGGTCGCAGGCGTCCAGCATCGCCTTGCTCAACGGCTGGTGGGAGCTGCGGATCGCGTTGAAGCCGGCGTCCTTGAGGATCTCCACCCGGCGTTCCTCGGCACGGGCATGGGTCGCCGCGCCGAGCACCCCGTTGTCATGATGGACGCAGGAGCCGCGGAGCTTCACTGTCTCGCCGTTCAGGCGCAGGCCGTGCTCGGGGTCCAGGCGCAGTGAGCGGATGCCGAAGGTGACCTTCTCCTCGTCCAGGTCCCCCAGGGACACTTGGCAGTCGTAGAGACTCGGTGCCTCTGGGCTCCACAGGGCCGGGGAGGGTACGTACAGGCGCTGCCGGACGGTCACCGACTCCCTGGGCAACACCGTGACCTTGGAGGTGTCGGTGGCAACGATGCTCCCGGCGCTGTCCCGTATCGCGGTGACCACGGGGATCGTGCGGACCTCGATCGAGTCGTTGGCTACGTCCGTCGCGACCTCGACCACGGCCCGCGAGTCGTCGATGTCGGGTGTGGTGACCCGGACGCCGTCGGGCACGATGCGGACCACGTCGCCGACGAGCAGCCAGGTGTCGCGGTAGATCCCCGCCCCCGTGTACCAGCGGGAGTCCCGGTGGGTGCGGGCCTCGACCCGGATCTCGTTCTCCTCGCCCTCGCCGAAGCGCAGGTAGCGGTCGGCGTCGATGCGGAAGTGCGAGTATCCGTAGGGCCGTTGGCCCGCGTAGTCGCCGTTGATGTGGACGGTCGCGTCGCGGTACACGCCCTCGAACTCGACGAAGATCCGCTTGCCCCGGTACTCCTCGGGGACCGAGAAGCTCTTGCGGTACTCGAAGACTCCGCCGGGGAAGTAGGCCCCCGCGGCGTTCTCCATCGTGACGTCGCCGTCCGGAGCGATCCGCCGCTGCTCGATCAGGGCGTCGTGCGGCAGCGTCACCGGCTGGAAGGGGACCACCTGACCGGACAGTTCGGCGAAGGGGTTGACCTTGGGCCGGACCTGCCAGCCGTCGTTGAAGGACGTGCGGATCATGTGGACTCCATGAGTTGTCGGCTCGCCGTCGTAGGGGCGCGAAGCGCTGCCCGGACGGCATCGCCGGGAGTGACCGCGATAGGTGCCAGTGCCGAAAATCTATCACTCTAAAAATTTCGCGGCCAGAGGTGAGCCGGCGCACGCCAACCGACCGGAGACACCGGAGATCGAGAGGGCACCCCGCTCGACGAAGACGCAACGGGCTACGGGCAGAGCGGCAGCGAGGCCGCGGGAACGGCCACAAGCGCTGAACGTCAGCCGGTGACGTCGTCCCGGAGAATCAGCTGGAGCAGCCCGGGAAAGCGCGCGTCGAACTCCTCGCGGCGCAGCCGGTTGACCCGCCTGGGCCCTTCGTCACGCTGCTCGACCAGCCCGGCGCCGCGCAGGACCGCGAAGTGATGACTCTTGGCGGCCTTGCCGACGGACACGCCGAAGCTGCCACAACTGCGCGTCCAGTCGGGAGAGCCCGCCAGCTCGCGGATCAGCTGGATGCGCACAGGGTCGGCGAGCGCGGACAGCGCGGTGAGGACGGACACATCCGCGGGATCCGTGTGCACCGGCGCCGCACGATGACTGCCGCCCGCAGCCTGGTTCGACATGCACCTCTCCCCGTCCCGCACACCGCCGGAGCGCCGCTCGCGGAGCGTCTCGGCGGTTGCCCAGTGTTCGATGAATATCTTACAGTCCCAGTGTTCGGTTTTCATTGAACACTTCCTCGAAGGGTGCGTTCCTCTCATGCGTGCAGTCGAGTTCCAGGAGTACGGCGCCCCCGAGGTGCTGACGATCGTGCGGGCCGACATCCCCGAGCCGGGGCCGGGCCAGGTGACCATCGACGCCGCCTACGTCGGCGTGAACTTCGCCGACCTCAAGGCGCGAGCCGAGGGCTACCGGGTGGCCTCGCTGCCCTTCCGCCCGGGCCTTGAGGTCTCCGGGCGGATCAGGGCCGTCGGCCAAGGCGTCGATGGACTGCGCCCGGGCCAGGAGGTCGCCGCACTCGTCGGCGGCGGTGCCTACGCCGAGGTGGTTCTCGCCGAGACCGCGACCGTCTTCCCGCTCCCCGAGGGCGTCGACCTGCGCACCGGGGCCACGCTCCCCACCGTGGTGCCGACCGCCCACGCCCTGCTGCATGAGGTGGGGCGACTGGGGGCCGGCGAGTCCGTGCTGGTGCACGGAGCCGCCGGAGGCATCGGCACGGTGGCCGGGCAACTGGCCCGGGCGGCCGGCGCCGGCGCGGTGTACGGCGTGGTCTCCTCGACGGCCAAGGCCGGGCACGCCCTGAAGCACGGCTACGACGAGGTGTTCACCACCGGCTCCTTCGCCGAGGATGTCCGTCGCGCCACTGGCGGCAGTGGCGTCGACCTGGTCCTCGACCCGGTCGGCGGCGATACCCTGCGCCGCGGTCTCGACGTGCTGGCCGCCTTCGGACGCCTGGTGTCCTTCGGCAACGCGAGCGGTCAGGAGCCGTGGCAGGTCGGGCAGCCCGAGCTCTACGCACAGGGCCGCTCGGTCGGGGGCTTCTCCATCCTGGCTCTCGCGCAGGCAGCGCCCGAGGCACTGCGGGCGCTTGCCGAGCGAGCCTTCCGCAAGGTCTCCGACGGCACCGTGAGGCTTCCGGTCACCGCGGAGTTCCCGCTGGCCGACGCGGCCGAGGCCCATCGGCTGATGGGCGGGCGCATGTCGACGGGCAAGTTGCTGCTGCGCGTGGCCGACTGAGAACAGCCACGCCCGGAGGATTCCAGAGCAGCTCAAACGACGGACGGCGAAAGCCGGCAACCCGTCCCGCGCCCGCGTCCCGTACGACAGGAACTCGAAGCAGACATGCATGACAGCACGGCCACACGTGGACCGGCCGGAATCGTGGGGCGCATACCGGCCCCCGGGCTCGTGCTGGGGGGCGTGTGCGGGATCCAGTTCGGTGCGGCCTTCTCACCGCAGGTGTATCCCCAGGTGGGTGCGGCGGGCGTCGTCTTCCTCCGGTTGCTCATCGCGGGTGCGCTGCTCTGCCTGCTGTGGCGCCCGCGACGGCAGGCGCTGACCTCGGCGAAGGGCGCCCGGGTGACGGTGATCGGCGCCGGAGCCCTGCTGGCGGGGCACCATCTCGCGTTCTACGAGGCGGTGAAGTACATCCCCCTGGGGGCTGTGGCCACGATCGAGTTCCTCGGTCCGTTCGTCATCGCCCTGGCCGGCTCGCGCCGGGCGTCCGACCTGCTCCCGGCATGCCTGGCCGCCGGCGGAGTCCTGCTGCTCGGCGGGGGCGGCGTCCCTCTCGACCCGGCGGGTCTCGCCCTGGCCGCGGCGGCGGCGTGCTGCTGGGCCGGCTACATCCTCGTCTCCTCGCGCATGGCGCGCACCCTCAGTGGCGGCCAGGGCCTCGCGCTGGCGATTCTGTGGGCTGCCCTGCTGAGCGCTCCCTATGGAATCGCCCAGGGGGGAAGCGCCCTACTGGACCCCGATGTGCTGTGGGTCGCGGCGGTGGTGGCGGTGGCGTCCAGCGTGCTGCCGTACTCGTGCAACCTGGAGGCACTGCGCCGGATCCCTCCTCGCGTGTTCGGCGTGCTGACGAGCCTGGAGCCCGCGGCCGGGGCGTTGTTCGGCCTGCTCATCCTGGGGCAGCAGCTTGCCTGGCCGCAGTGGCTGGGCATCGCCGCTGTCGCCTGTGCCTCCGTCGCCGCCACGCTCCTGGGGGCCAGGGAGGGAACGAGGTCGCGCGTGTCCGCCAAGGGCGATCCGGCGCAGGACGCTCCAGCCGAGCACGAACGGCCTGCGGTTCCGGTCGAGTGATGCCGCGGGCGGCAGGGTCTCGCACCGTGATCCGGTGAGCCGTGGAGTCGGCGGCTTCGGGGTCGACCCCGACGACACAGGCAGGGCCGACGCCGGCACCGTCAGCGGATACGGGCCGGCAGACTCCTGATGCCGTGGACGAACTGGTGCGGAAGCCACTCGGGCTCCCCCACCTCCATGTCGGGCACGCGGGTCAGCAGCTCGCGGAACAGAGCCTTCAGTTGGGCCTTGGCGACCGTGTGCCCCAAGCAGAAGTGGATTCCGCCCCCACCGAATCCGATATGCGGGTTCGGTGACCGAGAGAGGTCGAAGTCGCCGGGCCTGTCGAAGACGGACTCGTCGCGGTTTCCCGAGCAGTAGAAGAGGGCCACCTTCTCGCCGGCCCGGATCGTGGTTCCGCGGATCTCGGTGTCGGCCTTGGCCACGCGGGCGAAGTTCATCACCGGTGAGGCGTAACGCACGAACTCTTCGACGGCCGTGCCGATGCGCCCGGGCCAGTCCTCCATGAGCCACCGTTGCTGCTCGGGGTTCCTGGACAAGGCCAGCATCGTGTGCGAGGTGGTCTGTTTCGTGGTGTCGTTGCCTGCGGTGGACATCATGACCATGAAAGCGCCGATCTGCTCGTCGGTGAGCCGCCGGCCGTCGATCTCCGCCTGGACGATGTTGGTCATCAGATCATCCTTGGGCCGGCGCCGTCGGTCCTGGGCGATCTCGATCGCCGCGTCGCGCAGAACCTGGACCTGCCGCTCCACCAGAGCCATACCGTCGACGCCCGCGGCCCGGTCTTCCTCGGTGGGCCCCGCGAACAGCACCTCGGCGGCCTTTGCGACGGCCGCCCGGTCACTCGGGGCGATACCGACCATGTCGGAGATGGTCCGCATGGGCAGGAGAGCCGAGCACGACGACACGAATTCGATGTCGCCCGCGCCGACCAGCCCGGCGACGATGTCCCGTGCGTCGGACTCGATCTGCGACTGGATGCGCGCGATCTGCCTGGGCGTGAAGGCCGCGCTGATCAGACGGCGGAAGGCCATGTGATCGGGCGGATCCATGACCAGGAAGAAGGAGGTCGTCCGCTGGACCTCCTTGGGCAGAGGGGCAACGCTGACGCCCTCGGCCGAGGAGAAGACCTCGTGGTTCCTGCTGACGGCCACGATGTCCTCGTGACGGGTCAGGGCCCAGAAGCCCCGCTCACCGCCCGGCTGACCGTCGTTCATCGGCTCGTGCCAGGTGACTCCGCCGTCGGCCCGCAGCCGGGCGAAGGTCCGCTCACGCTCATCGAAGGCCTGTGACCAGAACTGCCGGCTGGAGATGTCGGCCCCGTGGTAGGGCCGCGTCGGCTTGGGCTGGTTGACGACTTGTGTCATGTCGCTCTCCTCTGTGGGCCGATGCTTCCAGGTCGCGCGAGTGACTAAAATCTATCACTCTAAAAAATTAGCGGCTACAGTTGCCGCAGCTCTCACGCCCCACCCGACCAGGAGCCCAGCACCATGGAGACCAGCCCTGCCGCGCGCCCCGCCTGCTGTGCCCCTCGGGGCAGTGGAAAAGCCGCTGCCTCGAGGGCCGTGCAGCGCGCGGAGCACCGGGGATCGCTGGAGGGGATGGTGCGGCTCCCCGGGGGCGGCTTCCTCATGGGCTCCGACGACGCCGAGGGCTTCCCGGGGGACGGCGAAGGGCCGGTGCGGACGGTGCGTCTCAGCGCCTTCCACCTCGACGCCTACGCTGTCAGCAACGAGAAGTTCGCGGAGTTCGTCGACGCCACCGGGTTCGTCACCGAGGCCGAGCGCATCGGCTGGTCCTACGTGTTCGCGGGCTTCCTGCCCGGCGCACTACGGCGCGGGGCGCCCCGCCCGGCTCGCACGCCCTGGTGGTGCGGTGTCACCGCGGCCCGCTGGGATCAGCCCGAGGGCCCGGGCAGCACACTGGACGGCCGCGAGAACCACCCGGTGGTGCACATCTCCTGGAACGACGCCGCCGCCTACTGCGCCTGGGCGGGCAAGCGGCTGCCCACCGAGGCCGAGTGGGAGTACGCGGCCCGCGGCGGCCTGGAGCAGAAGCGCTATCCCTGGGGCGACGAACTCGACCCGGGCGGCGCGTACCGCTGCAACATCTGGCGTGGCGTCTTCCCCACCAGGAACACCGCGGCGGACGGCTACCGGGCCACGGCACCGGTCGACGCCTTCGAGCCCAACGGATTCGGCCTCTACAACGCCTCGGGCAACGTGTGGGAATGGTGCGCCGACTGGTGGTCCGTGGACCACCCGGCCGGTTCGGCGACGGACCCGAAGGGTCCCGCCACCGGACAGGACAAGGTGATCCGCGGCGGCTCCCACCTGTGCCACACGTCGTACTGCAACCGGTACCGCGTCGCCGCCCGTACCGCCAGCACACCCGACGGAGCCAGCGGCCACACCGGGTTCCGCTGCGCGCGAGACGCCTGAAGACACGCGACCGACAGCCGAAGGAGCACCACGGCATGAAAGCCATCATGGTGATGTTCGACAGTCTCAACCGGCACATGCTGCCGCCCTACGGCTGTGACTGGACGCACGCCCCCAATTTCGCGCGACTTGCCGAGCGGACCGCCACGTTCGACAACTGCTACGCGGGATCCATGCCCTGCATGCCGGCCCGGCGCGAGATACACACCGGGCGCCACAACTTCCTGCACCGCAGCTGGGGCCCGCTGGAACCGTTCGACGACTCGATGCCCGAACTGCTCAAGCGCGCCGGAGTGCACACCCACCTGGCCAGCGACCACCCCCACTACTGGGAGGACGGCGGGGCGACCTACCACGGCCGGTACAACACCTGGGAGTTCTTCCGCGGCCAGGAGGGCGACCCGTGGAAGGGGCACGTCGCCGATCCGCCCATGCCCGAGCAGGACGTCAAGGAGCTGCGACTGGAAGGCTACCGGCAGGACTGGGTCAACCGGCTGTACATGCGGAGGGAGGACCGCCACCCCCAGACCCTCACGTTCGACGCGGGCCTGGACTTCATCCGCACCAACCACGACCAGGACCGCTGGTTCGTGCAGATCGAGACGTTCGACCCGCACGAACCGTTCTTCAGCCACGAGCAGTACAAGGACCTGTATCCCGAGGACTACGACGGCCCGCACTTCGACTGGCCCGACTACCGACAGGTCACCGAGACCGAGGCACAGGTCCAGCATGCCCGCCGCGAGTACGCCGCCCTGCTGTCCATGTGCGACAAGTCCCTCGGCCGCGTCCTCGACATGATGGACGAACACGACATGTGGCGGGACACACTGCTGATCGTCAACACCGACCACGGCCTGCTGCTCGGCGAGAAGGACTGGTGGGGCAAGTCGGTGCAGCCCTGGTACAACGAGCTGGTCCATCTCCCGCTGTTCGTCTGGGATCCGCGGGCGGGTGTCGCCGGAGAGCGCCGCGAAGCGCTCGTGCAGACCATCGACCTCGCCCCCACCCTGCTCGAGTTCTTCGGCGTGGACCGCCCCGCCGACATGCAGGGCAGCCCCCTACCGGTCGCCTCCGACGAACCGGTCCGAGAGGCAGGACTGTTCGGCATCCACGGCGGCCACGTCAACGTCACCGACGGCCGGTACGTATACATGCGCGCACCCGTCTCCGCCGACAACGCCCCGCTGTTCGAGCACACGTTGATGCCCACCCACATGCGGGGGCGCTTCACAGCCGAGGAGTTGTCCGACCTCGAACTGGCCGAGCCGTTCGCCTTCACCAAGGGCGTCCGCACGATCCGGACGACAGGGCACACGTTCTTCAACCCGTACCGCTTCGGCACGCTCCTCTACGACCTGCGGACCGACCCGGAGCAGCGCACGCCGATCATCGACGACGCGGTGGAGCTCCGCATGGCGAACCTGCTCGTCGGCCTCATGCGGGCGAGTGACGCCCCGCCGAGCCAGTACGAGCGCCTGGGCCTGCCCTCCGACGGGCCGGTGACCGACACGCACCTGCTGGTGCGCGAGCAGCGTCACCAGGCCGAACAGGCCGCCGAGCCACTCCCCCGGCCTGAGGACTTCCCCGCGGGCCGCTTCTCCCTGCGCACCCCGATCACAGCGCTCGTCTCCGACCCCAGAGCCGTCGAGGTCCTGCGCACCCACGCCCCCACTCTGGTGGACACCGAACTCCTCCAGACGATCGGCTCGACGTCCCTGATCTCCCTGGCAGCCCTGTCCGGCGGCATGTTCCCCACGGCGACGCTGCGCGTGCTCGCGGAGGAACTGGCGGCACTGTGAGGGGGCACGACGACGGGGGCACCATCCGATGAGGGCCCGCGTCCGGGCCCTGGGTCAGGCGGCGTGGCGGCCGACGGCCCGGACGAGGTGATCGACGTCCTGCTCCGTGGTGGCGAAGGAGGTCACGAAGCGGACGACACCCGGCTCCCAGCGGTCGTGGTAGAAGGCGTAGCCGTCGGCCAGAAGACCATCGATGGCCTGCTGCGGCAGTCGGCAGAAGAGGACGTTGGCGTCGGCCGCGCCGAGCAGTCCGACCTCCGGTATCGACTTCAGGCCCTCCTGGAGCCGCGCGGCCATCGCGTTGGCCTGGCTCGCGTTGCGCAGCCACAGCTCGTCGGTCAGGTACGCCTCGAACTGGGCGGCGTGGAAGCGCATCTTGGAGGCGAGCTGGCCGGCCCGCTTGGCGCGGAAGGCGAGTTCCGCGGTGAGGGAGCGGTCGAAGACGACGATCGCGTCGGCGGTCATCGTGCCGTTCTTCGTCGCGCCGAAGGAGAGCAGGTCGACCCCCGCCCGCCAGGTCATCTCGGCCGGGGTGCAGCCGAGCGCGGCGACGGCTCCGGCGAAGCGGGCGCCGTCCATGTGCAGGCGCAGGCCCGCCTCCTTGGCGATCCCACCGAGGGTGTGCAGTTCGTCGAGGGTGTACACGGACCCGGTCTCGGTGGCCTGCGTGATGCTCACCACCGAGGGCTCCACGCTGTGCACGTCCCCGGCCTTGTGGCGTACGGCCGCCCGCAGTTCGGCGGGGTCGATCTTCGCGTCGTGACCCCCGAGCGGGACGAGCTTGGCGCCCGCCGTGTAGAACTCGGGTGCCCCGCACTCGTCGTTGTTGATGTGGCTCTCGCGGTGGCACAGCACGCTGCCCCAGGGCGGGGTCAGCGCGGCCAGGCTCAGGGCGTTGGCGGCGGACCCGGTGGAGACGAGCAGCACGTCGACGTCGCGCTCGAAGATCTCGCACAGGCGGCGCCGGACATCGCCGGTGATGGTGTCGGCGCCGTACGGGAGGGCCTGGCCGGAGGCCGCGCGGGTCACGGCGTCGACGATCTCCGGGGAAGCGCCGGCGACGTTGTCGCTGCTGAAGACGCGGGCGGTGGGAGTGGTGGTGCTCATGACCGGGTTCCTTGCTGTTCGTGGACGGAGGGTGCGGCGACGGCGGCGGCGATGAGCTGGCGCAGCGCGCCGTGGTAGACCTCGTGGTCGGTGACCGCGGGGACGATGGCGGCGAGGTTGCCGCTCAGCACCGGGAACTCCTCCGGATCGAGCGCTGCCAGCGCGGTGCGGGTGGCTGCCTGGGCGGTCTTGGTGTCGCGGTGGTCGACGAAGCCGGCGCTTCCGAGAGTGAGCAGATACATCCGCCGGTACGCGGTGATCGCCTCCTGCGGGGTCATGCCGACGGCAAGGCTGTCGGCGAGCTGCGGCTCGACCAGGCGTGCCAGCAGATGAGGACCGAGCCAGGGCCGCGTGCCGCGCAGGGCGAGCAGTCCCGGATGGGCCGCCAGCAGCTGGTAGAGCGCGGTGAACCGGGTCTCGGTGGCGGCGGCCCAGTCGGTGTCCGGCCCGACCTCGGGCAGCCGGGCGGCCAGATGGTCGATGCACAGGTCCAGCAGGCCGGACAGGTCGGTGCACCGGCGCTGGAGCGAGGCGAGGGAGATCTCCAGTCGCGCTGCCAGCGCACGGAACGTCAACGCTTCAGGGCCGCCCTCGTCGATCAGGAGGAGGGCGGTTTCGGCAATGCGATCCGGGGTCGCACGGTTCAGTGAGGGTGAGTGCCGAGGCATACGGGTCATCGTACGATACGCCGTATCGCATGTCACCGAGGGTCCGATTCGGCCAGATCTCCAGGGCGGCCTTGAAGAAGGATCACGTGGGCACTACATTAAATAAACCCTTTGATTTAAATGACGGGATTCACGCCCTCCCCCCACACGGAGATGTCAGATGAGTCAGCACGACTCCCCCGTTCGCCTGCCGTTGCCGTCCGACGGGCCTCTCGATCCTCCTGCCGAGTGGAAGCGGCTGCGCGACCAGTGCCCAGTGGCCACCGCCGAACTCCCCAGCGGAGACACCTGCACCCTCCTGACCCGCTACGACCACGTCAGAGCTCTCTTGGCCGACGCCCGCTTCTCCCGCCCGACCGCCGAGGACGGCGGCGCCAGGATCGCCCCGGAAGGGGGCGGTGGCGCATCGACCGACAGCGACCTGTCCGTGGCCGTCCCGCTCAAGGGCGAGGGCCACCTGAGGTGGCGGCGGCTGCTGGGCAAGTACTTCACCGCCAAGCGCATGACGGCATTGCGCCCCGGCATGACGGCCATGGCCGAAGGTCTCGTCGACGGCATGGTCAAGAGCGGCAGACCGGCGGACCTCAAGGCCGCGCTCGGCTTCCCGCTGCCGGTCTACGTGATCTGCGACCTTCTCGGCGCCCCCGCCGCGGACCGGGACCGCTTCTCGTACTGGTCCGACGCCTTCCTGAACGTCGACCGCTACACCAAGGACGAGACCAAGGCCGCCTACACGGCCTTCCTGACCTACATCAACGACCTCGTCGCGGCCAAGCGCGCCCAGCCCGGTGAGGACGTGCTCAGCCTGCTGATCGAGGAGAGCCGCGTGGAGGGCGAGGGACTCAGCGACGCCGAACTCGTCGGCACGGGCATGGGTCTGCTGGTCGCCGGCCACGAGACCACCGCGAACATGATCGGCAAGATGGTCGCCATGCTTCTGGCCGACCGCACCCGCTGGGAACAGCTGCTGGCCGATCCCTCCCTGGTCCGCACCGCGGTCGAAGAGGTACTGCGCTCCGACGCCAACCTGGGCGGCTACGGCCTGAGGCGCTATCTGACCGAGGACCTCGAGGTCGACGGTTCGGTGGTGCGGGCCGGCGCCACGGTGTTCTGCTCCCTGTCCGCCGCCAACCGCGACGAGCAGGTCTTCGCCGACCCCGACGCGATGGACCTGACCCGCAGCCCCAACCCCCATCTCACCTTCGGCGGCGGGATCCACTCCTGCCTGGGCCAGTCCCTGGCCCGCACCGAACTCCAGGTCGTCCTGGAGGTCCTGCTGCACAGCCTGCCGAGCCTCGAACTGGCCGTGCCGGTCGAGGAGTTGCAGCAAGTCGAGGGGCTGACCGTAGGCGGGCTGCGCGAAGTACCCGTGCGATGGTGACGCACCCCGCCGAGCCCGACGTACCGACCATGAGGAATGGAGCCACCATGAAGATCACCGTGGACGAGGACAAGTGCTGCGCGGCCGGGAGCTGTGTCCTGGCCGCACCGGACGTCTTCGACCAGCGCGACGAGGACGGCATCGTCGTGCTCCTCGACGCGGAACCCGCCGAGGACCAGCACACGGCCGTCCGGGACGCGGCGGCCGTCTGCCCCGCAGCGGCCATCGCACTCGCCGAGAGCTGAGCGGGAACGAGGGGCAGGGCACGTTCTTCTCGGCCGGCATGGTCACCCGTGCATCGAGATGGTTCGCCCGAACAGGGGCACTGTTCGGGCGATCAACCTGTCGCACGCCGCGAAAACGGCCCCTTACGCGATCGCCACCGCCTTGAACTGGAGGAACTCCTCGATACCGGCCCTTCCGCCCTCCTTGCCGAGGCCGCTGAGCCCGAGCCCGCCGAACGGACGGTGTGCGGCAGTCGGTGTCGCGCCGTTGATCAGCACCTCTCCGGCGACGAGTTCGTCCGCGAACCGTCGCGCCCGGGCCAGGCAGGTCGTCTCGACATAGGCGGAGAGCCCGTACTCCGTGCCGTTCGCGATGGCGAGGGCCTCGTCGTCCGTGGTGAACGGGGTGATGGCGAGTACGGGACCGAAGACCTCACGCTGGGCGAGCTCGGAGCGGGGATCGACATCCGCGAACACCGTGGGCTGCATGAAGTAGCCGCCCGCCAGTTCACCGTCAAGCTTGTGCGGCGCGCCGCCGGTGACGAGCCGGGCGCCGTCCCGCTTCGCTCGCTCGATCATCCCGAGGATGCGGTCGAAGCCCGCCTGGTTCACGATCGGGCCGGACGCGGTCTTCGGATCGAAGGGATCCCCGACGGCAATGGACTGGGCGACTGTGGCAACCCGCTCCACGACCTGGTCGTAGACGGTTTCCTGAACGAGCATGCGGGTGGCCAGCGCACAACCCTGGCCGCTCATCGAGCCCACCGACCTGAACGCGCCCCGGGTGCAGGCGACATTCAGGTCCGCGTCGTCGAAGACGACGTTCGCGGACTTGCCGCCCAGCTCCATCACCGCCGGCTTCATACTCTCGGCACAGCCGTGCAGGATCTTGCGCCCCGTCTCCGGGCCGCCGGTGAAGGTGATCTTCTTGACCAAGGGGTGGGACACAAGTCGCGCCCCCGCCTCGCCCGTTCCGGGCAGTATGTTCACGACTCCCGCGGGGAACCCTGCCTCCTCGACGAGGTCGGCGAACAACTCGCCGCTGAACGGGGTGAGTTCCGACGGCTTGACGACGACGGTGTTCCCGGCGGCCAGCGCGGCCGGCAGCTTCATCACCAGCGAACTGAGCGGCGCGTTCCACGTAATGATCACGCCGATGACGCCGTACGGCTGAGCGAGGGTGTAGGCGAGCTCCCCCTGGTCGATGGGGTAGGCGTGCGTCTCGCCGGTGAGCTTGTCCGCCCAGCCCGCGTAG
Organism: Streptomyces sp. NPDC041940; assembly: GCF_055589465.1. NCBI lineage: Bacteria > Bacillati > Actinomycetota > Actinomycetes > Kitasatosporales > Streptomycetaceae > Streptomyces > Streptomyces sp. NPDC041940. Next base: position 397,344 of record NZ_JBVJBP010000003.1, on the reverse strand, counting down.
TAGCGGGTCCACTCCGCCGCCCCGGCCGGGAACCGCGAGGTGATGGCGACAGGCGTGCCGTTGTCGGTCGTGCCGAGTCGGGTGAACTCCTCGGCATGCTGCTCGATGAGGTCGGCGAGCCGCAGCAGCAGATCGCGCCGCCGCGCCGGGCGGGTGGCTCGCCAGGCCGCGAACGCCTCATGCGCGACGCGTACCGCCTCGTCGACCTCCTCCGGACCCGCCAGAGGGACATCGGCGTCGGGTCGGCCTGTCGCCGGGTTGATGTGTTGGTGTGTTCCGCCCGACCCGACAGCGAGTTTCTTGCCGCCGAGACGCAGGTGAACGGGTGGGGGGCTGGTGGCAGTCATGGCCGGTCTCCTTGCCGATGGCCGTCGGATCTTGTCCAGGCGGTGACCAAGCTGAACCGGACTGCTTGTCCGGTACGGCGACCGTATCGACGTTCCGGACAGCTTGTCCACTTATTCGGGGAAGCCTTAGACATCTACTGGTGGAGGGATTGCAAAATACGGACATGCCGTCCGGTAGCCTGACGGCATGACCACGGCGAACCAGGAACCGAGGCGGCGGGACGCCCGGCGCAACCGACAGGCGATCCTGGACGCGGCCAGAGAGCTGTTCGCGGAATCCGGCGACTTCCCGACGTCCGAGGTCGCACGGCGTGCGGGGGTCGGTCAGGCGACTCTGTACCGCAACTTCCCCGATCGCAGCGATCTCGCGGTCGCGGTGATGGCCGAAGAGGTCGACGAACTGGAGCGGTTGGCCACCGACCACGCCGGAGACCCGGCCGCCTTCTTCGTCCTGATGCGCGGCATCGTCGAACGCATGGTGGGCTCCCACGCCCTGGGCGCGCTCGCCCGGCGGGACCCGGCCCTCCGCCCGGCGGCGGCGACGGCCAAGGCGCGGTTGGCCGAGATCGTCAGGGCTCCACTGAGCGAAGCGAAAGCCGCGGGCCTGCTCCGGCGTGACCTGTCGGTGGACGATGTCTTCCTGCTCACCTCGATGATCAGAGGCGCCCTCCACGAACTGGAGTCACCGGCTGCTCGCGCGGCAGCCGCGTCCCGCGCGCTCACCCTGACGCTGGAGGGCGCGGCGCCCGCACATACTCACCGTTCACCGGGTGACAACGAGACCCCTGGGGACTCCGCGGTGTGACGTGCCGTCGCCCCCCGACGGCCTCGAAAGCGCGGAGGATCGTCACGGCGCAACATTGTTCGCGGCCCCGCCGGTTGACGATCACTCCCCCGTGACCCGCACACGCCTGAGCAGCGGCGCGAGTTCCAGACGCAGTCGCCCGCGTGGATGCTCGACTGCACGCGCAGATCCGTCGCACTGACAGTTGCCAGGTCGACTCGGCCGGCCTGCCAGGCCTGGATCCTGCCGTACTTGGTCTCGGTCCTGGACCCCTCGTCCGGGCCAGTCCACTCCCAGGCCGCCTGGGCGTCGAAGACGCCGTGACCTGCACCCAGGTATCGACCTCCTCAGCTCTCTAGGTGACCCCTTGACGACCCACAGCGCCCACGTCGGACGTTGCACCGCCCCAGACCGCCCCCTAACCCGTCCGACCCCAATCGCTCCCACTGCAGCCGAAGCATGACCCGAGCTGACACCGCCACACCAAGATCCGGACCATTTCCGGACCAGCCTCCGCCAGAAATCCGCTCCAACTGCCTTTTTCGCTGGTCAGCTTGGGTGTAACTGCTGTACCACCAGCAGACGAAAAACTTGCTGGTGTCGTACTCGGCGAAGAAGCTGGGCTTCTTCTAAAGGGCACATGAAAGGGCGCCTGACGTGGTCCCACTTGGCCTGCTCCCGGATTCCGTCCAGAACCTTGGCGCAGTGGCGGACGAGAGCCTCCATGCTCTGGCCCGCGCGGCGAGCACGTAGTTGCCGGCCTGGTTCCGGAACAGACGGCCGTCCGGCACGACACCGTCGTCGGTCCACCCCTTGCCTGCCGTGACGACGCCACCCGAAAGGTTGAGCATCCCCCACCCGGTCTCGGGCAGATATGACATTGCTCGATTCGGAGGTGAATGACGTCCGCCGCAGGGTCAGTGCCGGCCGGAGGCGAGGCGGCGGTGTTCGAGGAGGGTGGCGAGGGCGTAGGCGCCGCCGCCGGCGAGGGTGAGGACCCAATAGAAGTCGGGGGTGCCCAGGAGGAGGGCGGCGGTGGAGGTGAGGGCGAGCCAGGTGCCGAGGGTGTAGTGGAGGAGGTTGCGGCGGGCGGCGCCCTCGGCGATGTACATGAGGCCGACGACGAAGCCGGAGCCGGTGGGCCAGAGCAAGGTCTGGATGTCGGGGTGGTCGACGGTGGCACTGAGTCCGGTGATGACCAGGAAGAGCGCGGCGAGTGCGGTGACCCAGGCGACGCCCAGGAGTTGGCCGGTGCGGACGGCGGCGGGGTCGGTGGCGGCGCGCTGGGCGCGCAGGGCGGCGCGGGTGGCCTGGACGGTGCCGAGGGCGAGTCCGCTGCCGAGGAGGACCATGGGCAGCCAGCCGGGCAGGTCGAGTAAGGGGCTGTCGCCCTGGGAGAGGGCGGCGGAGCCGTGACCGAGGACGTACGCGAGGCCGAAGCAGATGTAGGTGCCGAGGTTGGCGACGTCTCCGGAGGCGGGGCGGACCGGGGTCGACGGGTCCGCGGTGGCGATGACGGGATTCATGAATATACCTCAGGGGGGTATTGAGAGTGGTGTGTTGGGCCGAGGACGGGAGATGAGGGCTTAGCGCGGAGCAGAGGGTGGCGCCGGGTCAGCAGGCAGGCCTGGCGTGCCCAACGGCTAGTGAGGCTGCGAGGGTTGGGCCTGGGGAAGGATGACGACCTTGCCGGCTACGGTGCGGGATTCGGCGAGTTCGAGGGCTGCGGCGGCGTCGGTGAGGTCGAAGGTGGCCGCAATCTGGGGGGCGAGGACGCCGCGGGCGACCAACAGCAGGACCTGGGTGAGGTCGTTGCTCATCCGCCGATGCCAGGCCTTCTGGTTGCGGCGCTTGCCGGCCCAGAGGTTGTAGAAGTGGGCGCTCTTGCCGTTGGGCAGGGCGTTCCAGGCGAAGAGCCGTGCGAACAGCTTCAGAACTGGGAGTTGGGAGCTGCCGTCCTCGTCCTTGGTGGCGGCACTGCCGTAGGAGACCAGGGTGCCGCCGCGGCGCAGGAGCCGCCAGGACTGTGCGATGGCGGCACCGCCGACGTGATCGAAGACGGCGTCGACGCCGTCGGGCGCGATCTCGCGGATGCGGGCGTACAAGTCGGGGTCGCGGTAGTCGAGGGGCATGGCGCCGAGCTCGCGGACGAGGTCGTGATGGCGGGGCGAGGCGGTGCCGATCACGGTGATGCCGGCGTGGCGGGCCAGCTGGACGAGGGTGGAGCCGACGCCTCCGTTGGCACCCAGGACCACGATCGTCTGCCCGGACCGGACTTCGGCGACGCGGTGCAGCATCTGCCATGCGGTGACGCCGTTGACGATGACCGTTTCGGCGGCTGCGGGGTCGACCTCCGCGGGGACGGGCAGTAGGCCCGCGGCGTCGACCAGCAGGTGGCTGGCCCAGGCGCCGGTCTTGGTGATGGCGGCGAACCGGCGTCCGATGAGCGCGGCATCCACCTGCGGGCCGATCGCGGTGACGGTGCCGACCAGGTCGTAGCCCGGCACGAAGGGGAAGGGCGGCTGGTCGTAGTACTTGCCGCGGCGCATCTGCTGCTCGGCGAAACTGACGCCGGTCGCCTCCATGCGCAAGACGACCTGGCCGGCGGCCGGGGCGGGTATCTCCTGCGTGCGCAGGTGCAGGCCGTTCGGCTCCACCTTGCCGGGCAGGACGATCTCGGTGGCGAGGGTGGTGGCGGTGCTGGTCATGAGTCCCCCTGAAGGTTTCGGCTGTGCGCTTACAGACGTAAGGCTATGTGCGTTAACTCCCGTCCCGCAAGAGGTATCGGCGGTAAACTTACGGCGTTAGGCGATGGAGTGGGGGCGGGAGGGGAGGTGCGCGGCGTCGCTGCCGAGAAGGGCTAACACTCATAAACTTGTATGCGTAAGATTACGAAGATGAATGAGGCTGACGTGACTGGTCTGGACACACCTCAACAAGTGGCCCGCGTGCGCAACCGGCGTGGCGAGGGCGGCCGGCTGAGGGAGGACATCGTTGATGCCGCCTCCGCGCTGCTGGACGAGACCGGCGACGAGCGGGCGATCACCCTGCGGTCGGTCGCGCGCAAGGTCGGCATCGCCGCCCCGTCGATCTACCGCCACTTTCCCGACCAGCCGGCCATCATGCTGGCCGTCGTGGAACGGGAGTTCGCCGCGCTGGCAGCCCATCTGCGCGAGGCCGCCGAGCACGCCGGCGACGATCCGCGGGAGCGGCTGCACGCCCTCGGCCGCGCTTACCTCCGCTACGCGCAGGACCACCCCGGCCGCTACCGCACGATGTTCGGCGGTCTGTGGATGCCAACCCTGGGCGACAATTCCCTGACGGAGGAGCAGCTCACCGACCTAGGCGCGCCGGCCTTGCGCATTCTGGCCGACGCCCTCGCCGACTGTGCCGCCGCGGGACAGTCGACGGTCACCGACCCGGAACTGGATGCCGTCACCCTCTGGATCTCCATGCACGGCCTCGCACATCAGTACACAGTCATCCGCATCTTCCCGTGGCCCGCGGAGAGCGTCGCCGACGCCATCATCGCCAGGGTGGCCAAACTGACCTCGCACTAGAGCGCGGCGATCGTCAGCGCTCCGTTTGAGTTCTGCATACGAGCGCACGGCTGCCGGACGGTCATGGCAGGTGGATTCCGGTCCCGGGTCCGAGCGGCAGGTCGAAGGCGTAGAAGACGCCGAGCACGGCCAGCCATGCCCCCATGAAGGGCAGGATGTAGATCGCGAGCCGGGACATCAGTGTGCCCAGCTGCGCGCCTGGTTCGTAGCGGCGCATCAGGGCCAGGGAGAGGAAGAGGTAGGGGTTGAGCGGCGAGATCATCTGGGTCGCCGAATCCGCGATCCGGAAGGCCGCCAGGGTCAGCGCCGGGGACATGCCGATGAGCATGAAGGTCGGCACGAAGACCGGGGCCATCAGTGACCACAACGCCGACCCGGAGCTGATCAGCAAGTTCAGCACGCTGACCACCAGCACGAAGAGCACCAGGGCGGTGAAGCCGGTCAGCCCCGCGGACTTCAGCAGCTCCGCGCCCTCCACCGCGAGCAGGGTGCCCAGGTTGGACCAGGTGAAGACCGCGATGAACTGCGCGATGACGAGGATGAGCACGATGTAGCCGGACATCGAGGTGACCGACTCGCCCATCATCTTCGGGATGTCGTTGCGGTGCGTGACGGTACGGGCCTTCACCCCGTACACCGCGCCCGCGATCACGAACGCGCCGAACAGGATCGGCACGATCCCGCTGAGCGCGGGCGACGGCACCAGCGCGCCGCCCTCGCCGCGCAGCGGGCTGCCGGGCAGCAGCCAGGCGACCAGCACGATCGCGGCATACGCACCGACCGCGGCCGTGGCCCAGAGCAGTCCGCGCTTCTGCTCCGCGCCGATACCGGCGGACTCGTCGTCGGACGACTCGGCCGTGACCGGGGCGGGCAGCCTCGGCTCCAGCACCCGGGCCGTCAGGAAGCCGCCGATGAGGGCGAGCACCACGCTGGCCGAGGCGGTGAAGAAGTAGTTGACGAGGAGATGCGTGGGCACCTCCTGTCCGGCCGGCAGCACGGCCGCGACCTTCTCGGTGATGCCCGCGTACAGAGCGTCGAGAGCACCCACCGTGAAGCCCGCGGAGTAGCCGGCACATACGCAGGCGAAGGCACCAATGAGGCCGGCGACCGGGTGGCGGCCGGCCGCCTTGAACACCAGGGCGGCCAGCGGCGGGATCACCAGGACCGCGATGTCGCTCATCACGTGGCCCTGGCAGGCCACGAACGCCACCGCATACGGCAGCAGCCACTTCGGCGCCTTGGCGACGGTCGCCCGGACCGCCGTTTCCAGCAGGCCGGTCCGCTCGGCGACACCGACCGCCATCATCATCAACAGGACGGTGCCCAGCGGCGGGAAGCCGGTGAAGTTGGTGAGCGCGTGCTCCAGGAACCAGCTGATGCCGCCCCCGGTGAGCAGCCCCTGGATCTCGAGGCGCTCGTTCTGGCCAGGCACCGTCACCCCGACGTTCGCCCAGGCCAGCGCGGTGGAGACCACGGCGAGGAGGGCGAAGAGGGCGGTGAAGAGGTAGAAGGGGTGCGGAAGCCGGTTGCCCAGGCGCTCCAGGCCGCCCATGAGCCGGCCGCTGCCGTATCCGCCGGCGGCTTGTGCCGGGGATGACGATGCGAGGGTCTCCTGCATGGCGGTCGCCTCTCAGTCGGTACGGTGGGCCCGGTCGCGCGGGTCGATGCGCTCGGTTCGTTCGGTTCGTTCGGTTCGTTCGGTTCGTTCGGTTCGTTCGGTTCGTTCGGTTCGTTCGGTGAGGGTGTTCTTGCGTACGACGCCCTGCTGGATCACGCAGCGGATGTGGGCGGGTTCGGCGAGCAAGGAGATGTCGGCCAGCGGATCGCCGTCGCACACGACGAGGTCCGCGGCCTTGCCGGTCTCCAGCGTGCCCACCCGGTCGTCGAGTCCGAGGAGTTCGGCGGCGACCCGGGTACCGGTGGCGATGGCGTCCGCCGGGGACATGCCCAGGGAGACGAGGTGCAGCAGTTCGCGAAGGTTCTGACCGTGCGGGCTGATCGCGGCGTCGGTGCCCATCGCGATCCGCAGCCCGTCCGCGATCGCGGCGGAGATGTTCTCCTTGGTGATGCCGGACCAGCGCGTCTTCTTCTCGTAGTGGTAGGGCGCCATGGTCTCCTTGTCGATGCCGTCGAAGACGGTGGACAGGGTGGGGACGACGAACACGCCCTGCTCTCCAGCCAGTTGACGGGCCTCGGCGTCCAGGCCATAGCCGTGCTCGATGCTGGTGACGCCGCCCCGGATGGCGTTGAGGATGCCGGCGGTGCCCTGGGCGTGCGCGGCCACCGGGCGTCCGCCGTGTCGGCGTGCCTCGTCCACGACCGCGCGGATCTCCTCCTCCGTGAGTCCCTCGTCCTCGGGCTGGTCGTGCGGGCTTCCCATGCCGCCGGTCGCGCAGAGCTTGATGACGTCCGCTCCCTCACGCAGCAGCCGCCGCACCGCCTTGCGCACCTCGGACGGGGTGTCCGCGATCTCGCCGACGCCGCCGCTGGTGTCGATGCCCGAGGGGGTGGTGAAGTCGGCGTGGCCGCCGGTGTGGCCGATGATGCGGATCGCTGTGTGCAGCCGGGGCCCCTCGATCAGGCCCTCGGCGACCGCGACCCGGAATCCGGCGGGCAGGCCGCCGAGGTCGCGGGCGGTGGTGATGCCGGCATCGAGTGTGCGGCGCAGCCGGCGGGCGGTGCGGAAGGTCCCCACCGTGTCGTCCAGGGCGAAGCGCTCGGACAGCGCCCGGCCGTTCTCGGCGCCGAGGTGCACATGGCAGTCGATGAAGCCGGGCAGTACGGTGCGGCCCGCCACGTCCAGTACACGCGTGTCCGGCGGGGTGGCCGGGGCGTTCTCGGCGCGGCCGACATGGACGAGGTCGCCGTGCTCGTCCGTGACGACCACACCGTCGGACACGGGCGCGCGTCCGGTGCCGTCGACGATCCGCGCGTTGATGATCTTCAGGGCCACTGCTACCGCTCCTTGTGCTGGTCGGATGTCGCGGTAGCCTCAGGTCTTTCAGCAGCACGCACGCTGATTTGCAGGATTCGTTCACTGGAGCACGCGGAATGCAGGATCAGGAACTCAGCGAGCTGGACCTGGCCATCGTCAACGCCCTGCAGATCCAGCCCCGCGCCCCCTGGTCCCTGGTGGGCCGGGTACTCGGCGTGGACCCGGTCACCGTCGCGCGCCGCTGGCAGCGGCTCACCGACAGCGGGGCGGCCTGGGTGAGCGGTCATATGGCGCCGGCGACGGACGACCGGGTGATGGCCCAGGTCGAGATCGTCACCGCGGCCGCGCAGGCCACCCGGGTCGCCGAGGTCCTCGCCCGCGACGTCGCCACCCTGAGTGTGAAGCAGACATCCGGCGCCCGGGACATCCTGGCCATCGTCTGGGCCTACGGCCTCGATGAGCTCGCCGACTACATCGGCGAGCGCGTCGCCCGGTGCCCCGGGGTCCGCTCGACTCGCTCACACGTCATCACGGCCGCCCCGTTCGAGGGGAGCCGGTGGCGGCTGCGCGCTCTGTCCGCGGAGCAGCGAGCCCTGCTGCACCCGCCGGTAGGGCCACCCGTGCCCCCCGAGCCGCTGCGCCCGCTCGACCGGCGCCTCGTGGTGGCCCTGGGCGAAGACGGCCGGATGCCGCTCAGCGAACTCGCCGGACACACCGGTACGAGCGTGGCCACCGCCCGCCGCAGGATCGGCCACCTGCTCGCTGCCGGCCAGTTGGTCCTGCGCTGCAGCCTCGCCCGGCCGCTCACCGGCTGGCCGGTCACCGCCGTGTATTTCGCCTCCGTACCGGCGGGGCACCTGGACGCGGCAGCGGCGGCGTTGCGGACCCTGCCGGAACTGCGCCTGTGCACCGTCGCCGCCGGGCCGCACAATCTGATCCTCGACGTGTGGCTGCGGGGCGTCCACGACGTGCACCGCCTCGAGGCGCACCTGGAGCAGGAGATGGCCCATCTGGGCTTCCGCGTCGCCGACCGCGCGGTGGTGCTGCGTACGGAGAAGAACGTCGGCCGCATCCTCGACCGACGCGGGCACAGCGTGGCGGCGGTCCCGCTGGAGCGGCTCGACTGACCGTCCCGCCGCCGGCAGCCCCAGCGCTGAGCGCTCATGGCCGGGGCGGGCCGGCCCCGTGGACAAGGGCATCGCCCGGACAGGCCGGGAAGCCGGGCTCAGCCGCCGCGCCGTACCCGGGCCGCCTTGCGGGCCTCCGCGAGCTTGCGGGCCTCGCTGCTCTTGCGGGACGGCTTGCCACCGGAGCCGCTCTTCGCGTCCTTGGAGCTGCCCAGGCCGCGGAAGGGGGCATTGTGGTTCTTGGGGCGCGGTACGGTCGGCCCGCCGTCGAGAGGCTCTCCGGAGGGGGCCCTGGCACCGGTGATCCGGCTCAGTTCCGCCTCGCCGGACCGCACTTTGATGACCTTGGGGGCGACGCCGGCGTCGGCCATGACCTGGCTCGTCTCGCGGCGCTGTCCCGACAGGACGAGTGTCACGACGGTGCCGAAGCGGCCGGCCCGGGCCGTGCGGCCCGCGCGGTGCAGATAGTCCTTCGGGTCGGTGGCCGGGTCGACGTTGACCACGAGGTCGAGGTCGTCGACATGCAGGCCGCGTGCGGCGACGTTCGTCGCCACCAGCGAGGTGACCTGCCCGTTCCTGAACTGGGCCAGGGTCCGGGTGCGCTGCGGCTGGGACTTCCCGCTGTGCAGGGCCGCGGCGGCCACGCCGCTGGCCCGCAGATGCCGCGTGAGCTGGTCGACGCCGTGCTTGGTGTCCAGGAACAGCAGGACGCGGCCGTCCCGGGCGGCGATCTCCGTGGTCACGGCGTACCGGTCCGGGCCGTGCACGACGAAGACGTGGTGCTCGATCGCGGACACCGCGCTGGACGAGGGGTCCACGGAGTGGACGGCGGGATCGCGCAGGTAGCGCTGTACCAACTGGTCGACGTCGCGGTCGAGCGTGGCGGAGAACAGCATCCGCTGCCCGTCGGAACGCACCTGGTCGAGGATTTCGGTGACCTGCGGCAGGAACCCCATGTCACACATCTGGTCGGCCTCGTCCAGCACCGTGATGCGCACCCGTCCCAGTCGGCAGCCCTTCCGCTCGATGAGGTCGTGCAGCCGACCGGGCGTGGCGACGACGATCTCGGCGCCGTCCCGCAGCACGGCGGCCTGCCGTCCGATGGACACTCCACCCACCACGGTCGCGATCCGCAGCCGCAGCGCCTCGGCGTACGGCGTCAGCGCCTCACCGACCTGCTGCGCCAGCTCCCTGGTGGGCACCAGCACGAGCGCCAGCGGCTCTTTGGGCTGGGCGCGCTGCCCGACCGTCCGGGCGAGCATCCCCAGGCCGAAGGCGAGCGTCTTGCCGGATCCGGTGCGGCCCCGGCCCAGGACGTCACGTCCCGCGAGCGCGTTCGGCAGCGCCGCCGCCTGGATGGGGAACGGCACAGTCACACCGTGCTCGTCCAGCGTCCGCAGAACCTCGACCGGCAGCCCCAGCTGCGCGAAGGACGCCACGGCGGGCAGCGCCGAAGTGGCGCCCGACGCCTCGGACGCATCGTCCTGCCGCCGGGCAGCGTCACGTACAGATTCGCTCACAGAAAGCCTTCCTCCGAAGGGACCGTACCGAGGAAGGCGCGGCGGGGACGCGATCACCAGCCGGGGACAACCAACGGAACACCGACACGGCGACCCTGCAAACGGTCAACGCTAGCACGGGCACGCCCCGAGTCCTTCTGATGGGGCTGGCGGTGAGCCGGTGGCCGTCCCGGTGCGGGAGCGTGGCCCTGCGGCCGGCTGCCCGGCAGCGCCCCGAACCCGAGATGCGTCGCACCGTCACCTATTACGACACTGGACAACGAGAGTGGCCGATAGGTGCGAATGATCCTCAGGGCAGGACGGCGGCACCGATCTCCGGGCGGAGGGCGGCATCCATGGCGGTCAACGGCACGAGGTGGCCGGACCCAGCCGAGTGGGCCGGGAAGATCTACAGCGCGGGCTGGCGCGAGTCCGAGGGCGGCACCCGCCAGGTGATCGAACCGGCCACGGGGCAGGCGCTGGCCAACGTCGGCATCGCCTCCCCCGCGGACGTCGCCCGGGCCGGCGCTCGGGCCGCCCAGGCTGCCGACGACTGGGCGGCGGTGGCTCCGGCCGATCGTGCCGAGGTTCTGCTGCGCGCGTCCGCCGCCCTGCGCGAACGCGGCGACACCTTCCGCGACTGGATCGTCCGCGAGTCGGCCGGCGTCCCCGCCAAGGGAGACTACGAGATCATCGCCGCCCTCGCGCAACTGACGCATGCCGTCGGACTGGCGTCCCTGCCTCGGGGTGAGGTCCTGGCTCCTCAGGCCCCCGGTGGCACGAGTCTGGCGTGGCGGGTGCCGCTCGGCGTCGTCGGTGTCATCAACCCCTGGAACGCGCCGCTCCTGTTCGCGATGCGCGCGCTGGCGCCCGCCCTCGCGCTGGGCAACACCGTGCTGCTCAAACCCGACCCGCTCACCCCGGTGTCCGGGGGTGTCCTCGTCGCGCGGCTCTTCGAGGACGCCGGACTGCCCGACGCGGTGCTGCACGTCCTTCCGGGCGGCGCGGAGACCGGGCAGGCGGTCGCGGCGGATCCCCATGTCGCCATGGTCGCGTTCACCGGCTCCGCCGAGGCCGGTCGCGCCGTGGCCCGTGTGGCGGGTGAGGGGCTGAAGCGGGTCTCCCTGGAGCTCGGCGGGAAGAACTCGCTCGTCGTGCTCGAGGACGCGGACGTGGAGGCGGCCGCCCTGGCCGGAGCCATGAGCACCTTCGGATACCAGGGGCAGGCGTGCGTCGCCGCCGGCCGTCATCTGGTCCACGCCGATCTGGTCGAGGCGTACACCGACGCGCTGGTCGGGCACGCGGAGGCCATGCGCGTCGGCGACCCCCGCGTGGCGGGCGTCAGCGTCGGACCGGTCATCAGCGAGCGGCAGGCCACCAGAATCGAGCGCATCGTCGACGAGAGCGTGGCCGTCGGGGCGCGCGTGCTCACGGGCGGCCGACGCGACGGACTCTTCTACCCGCCCACCGTCCTGGACCACGTCGACCGGGCCATGCCCGCCTTCACCGAGGAGATCTTCGGTCCCGTCGCCCCGGTCCTTCCCTTTCACAGCGAGGCGGAGGCCGTCGAGATCGCCAACGACACCGCGTACGGTCTGACGGCTGCCGTGCACTCCGGCTCCGTACCGAGGGCGACCGCTGTCGCCGAGCGGCTGCGCACCGGCATGGTCCACATCAACGACGTCTCCGCCAAAGACGCCGCGAACGCCCCCTTCGGAGGCATGGGCATCTCCGGCAACGGCTCCCGCATCGGCGGCACGGCCAGTCTGGAACAGTTCACCCAGTGGCGCTGGATGACAGCACCGGGGCCGGTGCCGGGAAGCCTTACAGGCCAGTGACTCGACCCCCGTGATGTCAGCGCGCTCTGCGCGGCGGATCATCCGTGTTCTCGGCGGCCGCGCCCGGTCTCTGGGCCGGCTGTTTCTCCTGGGCGGCGGGAGGTGCCGGGGCGGGGCGCAGCAGGCTGAGTGTGACGGAAGCGGCCAGGACGACGACGATGACCGCGAGGCTGATCGGCGAGGGAATCTCCGGGATGCTGGGGCTGATCAGCTTGTGCGATGCCTGCAGGATGAGCTTGACGCCGATGAAGCCGAGGATGATCGCGAGACCCTTGTTCAGGTAGTGGAAGCGGTCCAGCAGGCCCGCGAGCAGGAAGTACAGGGCTCGCAGCCCCAGGATCGCGAACGCGTTGCTGGTGTAGACGATGAAGGCGTCGTCACTGACCGCCAGGACGGCGGGGACACTGTCGACCGCGAAGATCAGGTCCGCGGCCTCGATCGCGGCCACCACCGCGAGAAGCGGGGTGGCCACGCGTTTGCCGGCTTCCTTCACGAAGAACCTCATGCCGGCGTACTCGTCCCTGACAGGAACGATCTTGCGGAGCAGCCGCAGGGCGAAACTCTTGCCGGGATCGAAGGTCTCCTCCTCGCCCTTGAGGAGTTTGTAGGTGCTGTAGAAGAGGATGGCGGCGAAGGCGAACAGGACGGCGGTGAAGCGGCTGACGACGGCGACGCCGAGGGAGAGGAAGATCCCGCGGAAGACCAGGGCGCCCATCACACCGAAGAACAGGACGCGATGCTGGTAGGCGCGGGGCACCTTGAAGTAGGCGAAGATCACCGCGAAGACGAAGAGGTTGTCCACCGACAGGCTCTTCTCCAGCAGCCACGCGGTGGTGTACTCGGTGCCGGCCGTGCCGCCCAGGACGAGGAAGACGACACCGCCGAAGATCAGGGCGAGGCCCACCCACAGGCCGCTCCAGGCGGTGGCCTCCTTGAAGCCGATGACGTGCGCGGTGCGGTGGGCCAGCAGGTCCACCGCCAGCGACACCACCACCGTCGCGGCGAACGCTCCCCACAGCCAGAGCGGGACCTCGAGCACGCCGGTCACCCTCTCCGGGGCCCACGCCGGGTCCGCGGCCCCTCATACAGGAGTCTGCGGCAATCCGCAGCGCTGAGCGACCCAGGCGCGGAGCGCGGCGGCCCGGGCCCGTCAGCCCGGCGCTGCCCCGGGCCGGGCTGTCACCGAGACGCGTCAGCTCGATGGTGCGCGCCCTGCGGGCAGGTCCCCGATTGCACTACGCCAAGGCATCACTGACGGGCCTGCCGGGCAGGCGAGAGGTTGTTCTGTTCCGTGCCGACCGTCTCAGGGAGTGTTCCGTGACCGAAACCGGGAACGACGCAGCCGCCGCATCGGAAGGCGCGGACGACACGCCGCTGCGGCGCGCCATCGGCCCCAGACTGCTGGTCCTGTTCGTGATCGGCGACATCCTCGGCACCGGCATCTACGCCACCACCGGTCAGGTCGCGGGCAAGGTCGGCGGGGCGTTGTGGCTGCCGTTCGTCATCGGCTTCGTCGTGGCCGTCCTGACGGCCGCCTCGTACGTGGAACTCGTCGGGAAGTATCCGAAGGCGGCCGGTGCCGCGCTCTACACCCAGAAGGCGTTCAAGGTCCCGTTCCTCACTTTCATCGTCGCCTTCATGGTGATGTGCTCGGGCCTTTCCTCGGCGAGTGCGGCGGCCCGCGCCTTCAGCGGTGACTACCTGTCCGAGTTCACGGACTTCTTTCCGCCCACCCTCATCGCGATCCTGTTCATCCTCGCCCTGGCGGCCCTGAACCTGCGAGGGGTGTCGGAGTCCGTGAAGACCAACGTGGTCCTCACCGTGGTCGAACTGACCGGGCTGCTCGTCATTCTCACGATCGGCGCCTGGGCCGTCCTGGCCGGCGACGGTGAGCCCTCACGGCTGGGCGAGTTTCAGTCAGAGGGCACGGGTTTCGCGCTGTTCACCAGTGTGCTGGGGGCGACAGCCCTCGGGTTCTTCGCCTTCGTGGGCTTCGAGGACTCCGTCAACATGGCGGAGGAGACCCAGGATCCGGTGCGGACGTTTCCGCGCGCCATCTTCATCGGTGTCGCCGTCACGGGCACCGTCTACGTCCTGGTCGCCCTGGTGTCCTCGCTGCTCGTCGACTATCGGGTGCTGGAGGGCTCCAGCGGCCCACTGCTGGAGGTCGTCAAGGCCGGCGGGCTCGACTTCCCGCCGAAACTCTTCGCTCTGATCGCGTTGTTCGCGGTGACCAACTCGGCACTGATCAACATCATGATGGCGTCCCGCCTCTGCTACGGCATGGCGAACGAGCGCATCCTGCCCCGTGCCCTGGGCCGCGTGCTGCCCCGGCGCCGCACCCCGGTCGTCGGCATCGTCTTCGTCTCGCTCCTGGCGATCGGCCTGGTCTCCACCGGGGAGATCGCGGGCCTCGGCGACACCACGTCCTTCCTCCTCCTGTGCGTCTTCGCCGTCGTCAACATCGCCGTCCTCGTCCTGCGCCGCGACCCCGTCGACCACCAGCACTTCCGTACGCCGACCGCACTGCCCGTGCTCGGTGCGATCAGCGCCCTGATCCTCGCCAGCCCGTTGTCCGACCGGCCCGCGGACGTCTACATCCGGGCGGGCGTGCTGCTGGCCATCGGGATCGGGCTGTGGGCGCTCAACAAGGCGGTGCTGAAGGTACGCGGCGAGGCCTGAGCACTCGCTCCGCGCGGGTGACGGATCCGGGGACCGGTGCTCGACGACTTTTCAACGAGACCACGCGGAGCGCGAGTTGAGGGAACGGCGAAGGGCTCCCGCACGTCACGTCCGTGCGAGAGCCCTTCGTTGTGCCGCCTGCCCGGTGAAGGTTGAGAAGACGATCACGAGCAGGACGACTGCGGGGTGTTACGGCGTCACGGCGCCAGGAGGAGGCTGTCGCCCCGCTCTTTGGCGGCGGCGTAGCGCTTGGCCACGTCCTGCCAGTTGACGACCTGCCACATCGCCTCGATGAAGTCGACCTTCTGGTTCTTGTACTGGAGGTAGAAGGCGTGCTCCCAGGCGTCGAAGACCAGGATCGGGGTCGAGCCCTGGCCGACGTTGCCCTGGTGGTCGTAGACCTGCTCGACGATCAGGCGCCCGCTCAGCGGCTCGTAGGCGAGGACACCCCAGCCGGAACCCTGCGTCGTCGCCGACGCCTTGGTCAGCTGCGCCTTGAAGCCCGCGAACGAACCGAAGGACTCGGCGATGGCGTCCGCCAACTCACCGACGCCGTCCTTGTCCAGAGGCTCGCCGCCGCCGTCGCCGGTCATGTTGTGCCAGTAGATGGAGTGCAGGATGTGGCCGGAGAGGTGGAAGGCCAGGTTCTTCTCCAGGCCGTTGATCGAGCCCCAGGTCTCCTTGTCGCGCGCCTCGGCGAGCTGCTCCAGCGTGTCGTTGGCACCCTTCACGTATGCCGCGTGGTGCTTGTCGTGGTGCAGTTCGATGATCTCGGGGCTGATCACCGGCGCCAGCGACGAGTAGTCGTACGGAAGCTCCGGGAGCGTGTAAACCGCCATGTCCAACGTCCTCCGACGTTATTGCGAGTGGTATGCAGCTGCACGCTAACAGTAGGAGCGAGACCTTTTCGATCAGGCATTGGACCTAGGACCTGCGCCGTGTCGCGAAGCGGCGGGCGGTCGGCGGGCTGCTCATGCCCCGGGGCGCTGCCGCGAGTGGTTGATCGACCAGAGTGGGTGCGGGGCGACGTCCTGGAACGGACGCTGTCAGGCGGGACGGCGCCCCGCACCTGGCAGGTGTCGGCATCGCGTTGAGATTCGACCAGCCGCCACTCGCCACCAGTACACATCATCGGGGCCCTTATTGCACATCTCTTGCAACAACTTATGAGGTGCAGAAGAGGCCGGGCGTGACGGTCCGGACGTCAAGGGCGGCGCGGGTCCGCGTCCGATCGGGGGAATACGGACCCGCCTCGGTCGCCCCTCCGTCCCGTAAGGGGAGAAATAGTCGCATGACCGTTACGGCTCAGATCGACAGCACCCGCCCGGTGGCGACACTCATCAACGTCTTCACCGTCTCGCCCGACCGCCAGGACGAACTCATCGAGCTACTCACCCGTGCCACGGAGGAGACGATGAAGCACCAACCGGGCTTCCTCCACGCCAACTTCCACGCCTCCCACGACGGCGAGCGGGTCATCAACTACGCCCAGTGGGAGTCCGAGGAGCACTACCGCGCGATGCTGGCCAACCCGGAAGCCCGCGTCCATATGGAGCAGGCCGCGAAGATCGCGACGGACGTGCAGCCACGTCTGTTCCGGGTGCGGTCCACGCATCGCCGGGCCGGCGGGCCGGCGAGAGACAACCGTGCCCCGGCGACCTGACCCAGCGCCCTTACGCGACGCCCGTCATGCTCGCGAACACCACGACGTTGTTGGGGTAGTAGTGCCGGTCCGCGTCGAACTCACCTCCGCAGGTGACCAGCCTCAGCCCCGCGTGGTCGAGGTTCTTGTAGACCTCCAGCGTGGGGAACTCCTTCTTCGGGTACTCCTCGACGCGGTCCACGGTGAAGGTGGCCGTCTTCCCGTCCTGGCGCTTCACCTCGACGGCGTCGCCGGCCTTCAACGTCTTCAGCCCTTTGAAGACCGCGTCCGCGCCGTTCCAGGTCACATGCCCGGCGATCACCGCGGGCCCCTGGGAGCCGGGAGTGGGCCCCGGTTCGTACCAACCCGCCAGATCCGGGTTCTTGGGGGTGGTCATCACCCCGTCCTTGCTCTGCCTCAGGGTCTCCAGGCCGCTGGAGATGCCGAGGGAGGGGATGCTGACCTGCTGCGGAACCGACCGGTCCAGGGCGGCGACCACCTGGCCGGCGGCCGAGCCCGCGCCCGGCGCCTCACCGCCCGCCGCCCCGCCGGTCGCGCTCTGCCCCGGGGACGTCTGCGAGGCCGATGTGTCCTGGCCCCCGCAGGCCGTGAGCAGCAGGGAAGCGGTGGCCACGGCGATCAGAGCAGTGAGGACGCGCCGCTCCCCGGCCCGCGCGCTCCCGGCCGAGCGGTTCACGCGGCGCCCCCGGTCTCCGCCGCCACGCCACCGGACGCCTTCCGCCGACGCACGGCGAACAGAACCCCGGCCACCGCCGCCGAGGCGGCACCGGCGGTGCCGATCATCATGCCCGGGGACATGCCCGACTGCTCGGCGCCGCTGCCGGTCTCGATCCCGCCGACCGGGACGGACCCGACCGCCGCACCCTTGACCTCGCCGCAGTTGGTGGGCGCGGTCGCCTCCTGGGGCAGCTTCGGGTCGAGTTCGCTCTTTCCGGCGCCCTCGAAGTCGTACTTGTCGTTGCCGTTGGGGTCGATGCCGTGCTGGACGATGTGCAGGTCCTTGATCTTCTCGACCACGTCCTGCCCGACCTTGATGGTCCGCTTGTAGGAGATCTTGCCCTCGTCGTCGGCCACCGGCATCCGGTCCACCGCCAGCCCGCTGGTCGCCGCGTCGGTGTCCCCGGAGACGGTGAGCGCGATGTTGATGTCGCCGTAGTGGACGGTGGCTTCGGTGTTGTTGAGGATCCCGTCCTTGTTGGTGTCGGCGCTGCCGTCCGGGCAGACGAAGTCGTGGCCCTCGGTCGACCCGTGCAGGTGCTGCGCCGAGGGCTGGCCCGGCACCATGCCCTCGGACTTGATCCACACCGTCATCTCGTCGCCGCGCAGGCTCACCAGGGCCGTGCCCTTGGAGCCGGAGTCGTTCAGCTGCTCCAGGTCGAGCTGGAAGGCCGGGGTGTCCGACTCCGCAAGCGCCGGAGACGAGGCGCCGACGGTGAGCAGTACGGCGGCGGGTAGAGCGGCGAGCACCGCGAGACGGCCGGTTCGCTTGGACATCAGATTCGTTCCATTCCGCGGCCTCCGGTCGAGAGAACCGCACCTCGGTCGTACATCAACACCTTTTGCTCGCATGTGAGTTGGCGACTCGGTGGCGATGGGCGCCGTCACCCCCGCCGGGCTTATTGCAACTCATGTGCAGTTACCTACTGAACGCATCAGGGTTCGTCGATGTTCAAAGCCGAGGAGAACTCAGTGATGTCGGGCGCGGTAGAGGTCGCGCAGCAGGGCGATCTCGGCCCCGTGGTGGAGGAGTTCCTGGTTGACCCACCACACGATGTCGATGAACGGCTCTTCCGAGTCGCTGCCGTGCGGGTAAGTGCAGTACCCCACGGTGTCGAGTGCCGCGTCGTCCACGCCGAGCAGCGCCTTCCGCCAGGCCGCGGCACCGGCGTCAAAGGCGGCGACCGCCCCTGTGGCGTCCCCGACGGCCTGGTAGTCGTCGCGGGTCAGCGCGTGGGCACCGGCCGTGTGGTCGGCGCGCAGGGTCAGCATCTCGCTGAGGTGGCTGAGGCGCCATGCGAGGGTGGTGAAGGGCGGGGGCCAGGGGTGGGGGTAGGAGGCGGCGTCGCGCCCCCAGTCGCCGGCACCGGCGAGGAGAGTCGCGCGCGGTCCCGGCCCGTTCACGCGCCGCCGTACCGACCAGCAGTCGGGCACCGGCTCCCAGAGGTACTCGTCGTCGGTCATGGGGCCGACTCGGGTGTCCGTCCCGTCGCCGCTGTCCATGACGGGCCCTGCCATGCGGTTGGTGAGGCGCTCGCGTGCGAAGTCGAACTGCTCCAGCAGCGGAGACAGGCGGGACGGCGTCGTCATCGGGTACTCCTGTGTCGAACTGTCGGACTGGCCTTGGGCGATTCGCCAGCCTGGCACAGCCAACACCGGGGTCGCGTCTCGTTCTTGGCGCCGACTCGTCCCCGGTCGACCGTCGAGAGAGCCCCGCATTCCGGCCCCCGCCGCGCATCAGCGTGTGGCGGTGTGGTCCAGGATCGCGGCGGCGAGCGGCGTGTGAACCTCGCGTGGGAGTGCGTGCCCCATGCCGGGGATCTCGATGAGGCGTGCGCCCTGAATCGCCTGGGCGAGGTGGTCGGGGTGCGGCGGCGGAAAGACCGGTTCGGCGGGAGCAGAGGTGACGAGGGCGGGCACGGCGGCCCGGGCGAGTTGCTCGGTGCGATCCAGGCCGGACGCGTCGGCGCGGGCATGCGCGGTGCTGGTGGCGTAGTGCCCGGTGTGCTCGATGACCCTTCGCTCCAGGGCGCGGGCGTATTCGGCGTCGAAGGGAAGCTGACCGCCACCCAGGATCCGCCAGTGCTCGACCCGCCGCTCCACCTCCGCTTCCAGGCCGAGGTCCGCCACGGGACGGGACCACATCTCGAGCAGGCGGGGTGCGATACCGGGGAGTTCCTCGGGCGGGGTCCTCGTTCCGCCCGGCTGGACGTACGGGACGGTGCTGAGCGCACTGGTGCCGATCAGCGTCGCGCTGAGCAACCGGTCGGGATGGTCGGCGATGAGGAGTTGGGCGAGCATGCCGCCCAGGGACATGCCCACCACGTGGGCGCGTTCGACGCCGAGGCCGTCCAGCACCGTGAGGGCGTCTTCCGCGAGCTGGTGGATGGGGTAGGGCCGCTGGTCGAAGGCCCAGGTGGAGCGACCGGTGTCGCGATGGTCGTAGCGGATCACGCGATGGCGGGAGGTGAGCATGTCCACCAGTTCGTCCGGCCAGCCCAGGCCGGGTGCTTGCGCCCCCATGATCAGAAGCAGCGGAGGCGCGTCGGCGGCGCCCCGGTCTTCCGTCCAGAGGCGTACACCGCGTGCGGCGTCGATGAAGCGCTCCATGGTGCTCCTCCAGGGCGAGACAATGACTAGACGAGACGTATCGTATCGCAGAACCGCAGGGCCCGTGGAAGGAAATCCCGATAGCCGCTTCGTCAAAGCCGTCTCGACCACGGGAACAGCCGTCTGGTTCAATGTCGATCATGTTCGACCGGCAGAAGCTCACACAGCGACGTCATGTCGATCCGTCGCGTGTCTCGAGCGCCGTCTGTCGCAGCGCCGCCGCGTAGGTCACACGTCACCTTTCTGGCGTCCCGGAACGGTCCGACGATACGTCGCGCCCGTGAGATCCGGTCATCCGGTCCGAAGGTGACGGCAAGCCCGGAGGGCTGAGCACAGCCCTCTCCGCGGGCCGGCGTCCGCGCCCCACCTCCGCACGCTCTCCCCATCCAGTTTCGCTGCGGCTCCACGCCGTGCCGTCCTCCGCCCCCGTGCGCTCGCCGACACGCGCCCCGCCCCGCCCTCGGAGGCTCCGTCATACCCTCTCGCGTCCCTCCGCACGCCCTCCCCGTGGCGCCGCCCGAGCTCCTCGACCGCATCCGCGCCGACGCCGCACCGCTGGAGGCCGCGCGTGAACTGCCTTACAAGAGCGTTGCCTTGGTCCGTGACAGCGGGCTCGGCGCGTTGCGGGTGCCTCGGGAGCACGGTGGCGCGGGCGGCTCGCTCGTCGATCTGTTCCGCCTCGTGATCGATCTGTCCGAGGCCGACTCGAACGTGGCACAGGCGTTGCGCCCGCATTTCGGCTTCGTGGAACTGCTCATCAGCCAGGGCACCGTGGACGAGCGCGCCCGCTGGTATCCGGCGGTCGTCGCCGGTGAGCTGTTCGGCAACGCCGCGTCCGAGCGCGGCACCGGTCACTGGTGGAGGGGGCGCCGGACAAGACCTGGACGTTCGGCGAGGTACTGCGGGCGCGCGCCTGGACGCGGCCGGTCGCCGGGGCGCCTGAGCGGATCGCCGACGAACTCGAGCACTGGCGGAACGCCGGTGTCGACGGCATCAACCTCGCGTACGTGACCAGCCCCGGCACCTTCACGGACTTCGCCGACCAGCTGGCGCCGGTGCTGCAGAAGCGGGGCCTGTTGAAGACGGCGTACGAGGAGGGCACCCTGCGCCAGAAGCTGTTCGGCCAGGGCGACCGCCTGCCCGCCTCCCACCCTGCGGCCCGGCACCGGCGCGGTTGAGATCCGTCGGACCCGCACCGTGTTCCCGTCGAGACGAAGGCCGACGGGGCCAATTTCCTACAACTCGGGTACCACACAAGGGTGTTGCGTCATCCCCAGGGTGGAGGGGAGTTCAGCCCCAACGAGTGATCCGCATGCGTCGCGGGTTCCGGAAGGATCTTTCCCGTCCGAACATGTGACCGGAAGGATCGATATCGTGCGCAGACGACGTCTCGCGCCCCTGTTGGCCGTGAGTGTCACGGCAACGCTGGCTCCCGCGCTCGCCACCTCGACGGCCAACGCCGCTCCGGCCGCCGCCCCGTCGACCGCCGCTTCGTCCGCAGCCGCCAAGGGCGCGCTGGACCGGTATGTGCAGCAAAAGCCGCAGTGGAAGCGCTGCGAGGCCGACGCTCCGGCAGAGTTCGAGTGCGCCACGATCAAAGTCCCGCTGGACTACCGGGTCCCCGGCGGCAAGCGGATCGACTTGGCGATATCCCGGATCAGGAGCACCGCGCCCGGCAAGCGCCACGGCGTCCTGTTCTCCAACCCGGGCGGCCCCGGCGGGCCGGGGCTCTACATGCCGCTGGGGCTGCAGGAAAGGCTCCCCGAGTCCGCACAGCGGAAGTACGACCTCATCGGCTTCGACCCGCGCGGTGTGGGACGGAGCAGCCCGGTCTCCTGCGATCTGACGCCGGAGGAGGAGAACTGGCTGCGGCCGTACAAGGAGGAGACGTTCGACAAGGACGTCGCCTGGGCACGCGACGTCGCGAACAAGTGCGAGGAGAAGGCGGGCGACACGCTCGCGCACATCACCACACGCAACACCGCGCGCGACATGGATCTGCTCCGGGCGATCCTCGGTGAGAAGAAGATCTCGTACGTGGGTTACTCGTACGGCACCTACCTGGGCGCCGTCTACACCCAGCTCTTCCCGGGCCGGGCCGACCGGTTCGTGCTGGACAGCGCGGTCGATCCGGCACGCGCCTGGCGAGGGATGATCCAGTGGTGGGCGGAGGGCGCCGAGCCCGCGTTCGACCGGTGGACCGGGTGGGCCGCCGAGCGTTCGGAGAAGTACGGCCTCGGTGGCACCCCGAAGGAGGT
Organism: Streptomyces sp. NPDC041940; assembly: GCF_055589465.1. Taxonomy (NCBI): domain Bacteria; kingdom Bacillati; phylum Actinomycetota; class Actinomycetes; order Kitasatosporales; family Streptomycetaceae; genus Streptomyces; species Streptomyces sp. NPDC041940. Next base: position 375,324 of record NZ_JBVJBP010000003.1, on the reverse strand, counting down.
CGACCGGACCTTCTGGGACCTGGTCGCGCAGGCAGAGGAGAAGCCCATCGAACTCGAGGGGCAGCCGGTCACCGGTGATGACATCCGCAGCGGTATGCGCGGGGCGGTCTTCAGCCCTCGGGAAGCCACCGAGGCGATCGTGGAGCTGAGGAAGGCGGCGGCCGGCGAGCCCGCCTCCGCGAAGAAGCTCGCGGCGCTCACCGGATCCGGGCGGACCGGGACGGCAGGCGCCGCCGCCGATGCCGCCGAGGTGCCGTCCGACAACATGACGGCGAGCTTCTGGGCCGTGGTGTGCGGCGACAACTCGGCCGCGTGGTCCCGCGATCCTGAGAGCTACCGGCGGGACGCCATCGAGGACAAGGGCCGGTACCCGCTCTACGGTGACTTCGCGTCCAGCATCAAGCCCTGTGCGTTCTGGGACAAGTCCGCGGAACCGGCGACCGAGGTGAACAACAAGGTCCGCTCCCTCGTCGTCCAGAACGAGTGGGACTCGCAGACCCCGCTGCCCAGCGGCCAGGCCCTGCACGCAACCCTGAGGGGCTCGAAGATGGTCACCGTCCTCGGCGGCGAGGGCCACGGCGTCTACCCGAACGGCAACGCCTGCACGGACGGCACCGTCACCGGGTACCTGGTCTCGGGCAGGCTCCCCGCGAAGGACGTGACCTGCGAGGCGACGGCCGACTCGAACGCGGAGGCACGGAAGCACCGGAAGCGGGACGCACTCCCCGGGTCCCCGCTCCCGGAGCGCGCCCCGGACCGTTTCTGATCCCGGTCGCAGGGCGGGACCTCCTGGCGGGGTCCCGCTCGGACCTCCCGAGTCACCCCGTGACCGGGGACTCCGCGGTGCAGCCGCCGGCGGTCAACAGCCCCTTGGCGCTCTGCTCCTCAAGGACCTTGCCCTTGTAGGTGATCTTGCACGCGACCTGCGCGCCTTCGGGATCCGCGGCGACCGGCATGACCGCCGCGGGCATGATGCCGCGCAGCTTGACCGTCTTCTTCCAGGGCAGTTCGGGCTTCGACACCGACTCGGTCTTCGGCTCCAGGGCCTTGCCGCCACCGCCGTGGAACTCGATCGAGTCGACGTTCTTCCCCGTCACCTCGTAGGTGACCTCGTACGTCTCGTCCACGGCCTTGTCGACCTGGTCGACCGCCTCGGAACAGGAACTGAGGCCGAACGCGAGAGCGGCGACGGCGACGGAACAGACGGCCGCGCGGATGGTGCGGTGCATGGGATCCCCCCGGATCTTGAAAGTCGAGCCCGCAGCCAACCGCAAAGGGAAAGTCGAGTCAAACGGTTATGCCGCCAATGATGCGCAGCTCGGAAGGCTTCAGGACGTGATGCCGATTGTTCGGTGGCGGAAGGGCGGGGCATGCTGCCCGAATGCCCCTGACGACGATCCCTCCGCTCTCCCGCCGCACCCTGCTGCGTGCGCTGGGTTCCGGCGCAGCGCTCGGCGGACTCGCCGGGTGCGGTGTCCCGGCGGCGTATGTCCGGCCCGGCGACCGGGCCGCCGCTGATCTCTCCGCCACCGATCGGCGGCTGATCTGGGCGAACTGGCCGCTGTACATCGACACCGACGACGAGAACCAGGCGCGGCGACCGACCCTGGAGGGCTTCGAGAAGCGCACCGGCGTATCGGTGGACTACGTCGAGGAGATCAACGACAACGACGAGTTCTTCGGCAAGATCAGTCCCGCGCTGATGAACCATCAGTCCACCGGGCGCGATCTGATCGTCATCAGTGACTGGATGTGCGCGCGGTTCGTGCGGCTCGGCTGGGTACAGGAGATGGACCGGGCGCGGCAGCCCAACGTGACCAGGTACCTGGACCCGCAGTTGCGTTCGCCGGCCTTCGATCCCGGCCGTAGGTGCACGGTGCCGTGGCAGTCCGGGATCACCGGGATCGCGTACAACCGGCGCAGAACCGGCCGGGAGATACGGCAGGTCTCCGATCTGTGGGCGAGCGACCTGAAGGGCCGGGTCACGCTGCTGTCAGGTCTGGACGAGGCGTTCGCACTGCTGATGCAGGGCAACGGCGTCGACATCACCCAGTGGACGGCCGACGACTTCCACACGGTCTGCGACCAGGTGGAGGAGCAGGTGAACCGGGGTCAGATCCGGCGTTTCACCGGCAACGACTACATCAAGGATCTGTCGAGCGGGGACGTCCTGGCCTGTCAGGCGTACTCGGGTGATGTGATCCAGCTCCAGGCGGACGACCCGGACATCGAGTTCGTCGTCCCCGAAGGAGGCGCCGAGCTGTGGGCCGAGTCGCTGATGATCCCCAACCTCGCCCGCCACAAGGCGAACGCCGAGCGGCTGATCGACTACTACTACGATCCCGAGGTCGCCGCCGAACTCGCCGCCTGGGTCAACTACGTCTGCCCGGTCCCGGCCGCCCAGGAGGTCCTCGCCTCCGCCAAGGACGAGGAGACGGCCGCGCTCGCCGAGAACCCGCTGATCTTCCCTGACGCGGGGCTGCGCGGCCGGCTCGCCGTCGCACGTGACATCACGTCGACGGAGCGGGTGGAGTTCGGGAAGCGGTGGAACGGGATCGCAGGGCTGTAGGGCTGCGGGACTTCCCGAAAAGCCCTACGTGGGCCCCCAGCCCGGACCGACGCAGTTGTACGCCTGCTTCGTCGACACGTCGAAGTCGCAGAGTTCGTAGGTGACGAAGAGGCCTTCTTCGAAGCTCTTGTTCAGGCTCGTCCAGACTCCCGGGCCGCGGTCGCTGTAGATGACGCCGCTGCGCCACGTACCGTTGAATTTCTGGTGGCTCCACTTGATGGCGATGGGCACGTGGTCGTCGTAGTCGTCCAGCAGGTAGAACCATTCGCCGTACCCGTCGAAGCAGGCCTTGCCGTCCCAGTCGCTGACCGCGCAGTAACGGTCGTCCGGAACCTTGGAGCTCAGGCCTGCGCGCTGCACACCGTCCGCCGCGGAGGCGGGTGATGTGGCGACCCCCAGGACGAGCGCGGAAGCGAACACCCCGCTCGCAAGAGCGTGTTGAATACGCAATTCTTCTTCTCCCCTGTGCCGGCGGTGAATCTCTGTCTCGCCCGTTCGGTCGGGCGAGACAGAGATTGCCGGGGCGGAGAAGTGCGGACAAGAGGTGAGCCGTCCGGGACAAGCGCCCTCGGTGTCCGGCCTGGCAGGAGGCCTGTCCGGATGTTGTCCGAAGGATTGTCCGAGGCCACCGGCACCGCCGGATCACATCGCGGCCGGCCCGGAGTCGCCGGCCGACAGGGCCTGTTCCGCCCAGATGGTCTTTCCGCGGCGCGCGTGGCGGGTGCCCCACCTCCGGCTGAGCTGGGCCACCAGGAGCAGGCCGCGGCCGCCTTCGTCGTAGGTGAGGGCGCGGCGGAGGTGTGGTGCGGTACTGCTGGTGTCGGACACCTCGCAGATCAGGTTGCGGTCGAGGATGAGGCGCAGTTCGATGGGCGGCTCGGCGTAGCGGATGGCGTTGGTGATCAGTTCGCTGACCACGAGTTCGGTGACGAACGCGTCCTCTTCCAGGTTCCACTCCCGCAGCTGCCGGGTGACGCTGCTTCGGATCCGCGCCACCTCGGACGGTTCCGGAGGTACGTCCCAGGTGGCCACATGGCCCGCGTCCAGGGCCTTGGTCCGGGCCAGCAGCAGCGCCACGTCGTCGGCCGCGCGGTCCGGGAGCAGAGCCTGCAGCACGTCGTCGCAGGTGCTCTCCAGCGAGGATCCCGCCCGGGCCAGTGTCTTGAGCAGGTCGTCGACCCCCTGGTCGATGTCGCGTCCGCGCGCCTCGACGAGACCGTCGGTGTAGAGCGCGAGCAGGCTGCCTTCGGGCAGCTCGATCTCCGTCGACTCGAACGGCAGTCCGCCAAGGCCCAGGGGCGGCCCGGCGGGAAGATCGAGCAGGAACGGCTCGCTGCCGGGGATGAGCAGCGCCGGCGCGGGATGGCCCGCGCGGGCCACGCAGCAGCGCCGGTTGACCGGGTCGTAGACGGCGTAGAGGCACGTGGCGCCTATGTCGGCGACGCTGCCGGGTGCGTCCTCGCCCTCGGCCGACAGCCGGTCCACCAGATCGTCCAGGTGCGTCATGAGCTCGTCGGGCGGGAGGTCGACGTCCGCCAGGGTGCGCACGGTCGCGCGCAGGCGCCCCATGGAGGCCGAGGCCTGGATCCCGTGCCCGACGACGTCACCGACGACGAGGGCCACCCGGGCGCCGGAGAGCGGGATGACGTCGAACCAGTCGCCTCCCACACCGGCCTGCGCGCTGGCCGGCAGATAGCGCGAGGCTGTCTCGACCGCGGGCTGCCGGGGATGTCCCTGCGGCAGCAGGCTGCTCTGCAGGGTCAGCGCGGTGGTGCGCTCCCGGTCGAAGCGGCGGGCGTTGTCGATGCTCAGAGCCGCCCGGGCGGTGATCTCCTGTCCCAGGAGCAGGTCGTCCTCCGTGAAGGGTTCCGGGGTCCGGTGCCGGGTGAAGGTGGCCACGCCGAGCGTGATGCCGCGGGCCCGCATCGGCACCGCCAGGACCGAGTGGAAGCCGAAGCGTCGTACCCGTTCCGCCCGGTCCGGGGCCTGGCTCTCCCACCTGGCCACCCCGGCCGGGGTCACCTCGTGGATCAGGGGTTGCCCCGAGGCGAGGACCTCGGCCGCCGGTGACACGTTCGGGTAGACGGCGACCGTGCCCAGCTCCACCACGGCTTCGGGGCAGCCCGGGAGCACCGACTGGTTGGCCACCCGGCGCAGCATGACCGGACCGGGCAGGGTCATGGCCCGCAGTTCCTGGTCGTCCTCGATGTCGGGGAGCAGGTCCACGGTGACGAAGTCCGCCAGCTGTCCGACGGCGACGTCGGCCATTTCCTGCGCGGTCTGGGTCAGGTCGAGGGTGGTGCCGATACGGACCCCGGCCTCGGCGACCAGGGCGAGGCGCTGCCGGGCCAGGTGCTCCGCGGTCATGTTGTGGGCGGACAGGAGGACGCCCCGCACCGTGCCGCCGGGGTCGTGGACCGGCGCCAGGGTCACCGACCACAGGCTCTCCCACCGGTCGCCGGACAGGTGCAGGGCGGCCCGCAGCTGCTGTCGTTCGCCGGTCTCCAGGACCCGCCGCATCAGGTCCTCGGTGCGGTCGCTCTCCGCGTCGAGGACGATCTCCGACACCCGTAGCCCGCGCATCTCGGCTTCGGTCAGACCCATCACGCGTTCCATGTCCGCGTTGGCCCGCAGCAGCCGCAGCCGCGTGTCGTAGAGCGCCGTGGTGCACGGGGACTGTGTGAGTGACCACCCGAGCAGGCTGTCCTCGTCGAGCTCCGTACGGGAGCGGGTGAGCGGCGAGACGAGAAGCCACTCGGTGCCTCGGCCGTCGCGGGAGGGGTCCGGCTCACGGCGGTGGGCCAGCAGGCTCACCCGGACGAGGCTGCCGTCCTTGTGGCGGAGGTCCACCGAGCCGTTCCACCGGCGCAGTCCCGCGATGGACCGCAGCGCGCCGGTGGGCGGCGCTTCGGTGAGGAGCAGGGTCGCGGAACGGCCCGTGACCTCCGGCTCCTCGTACCCCAGCAGCCGTCGGGCGCCGTCGCTCCACCCGGTCAGCCTGCCGTGGGCGTCCACGACCGCCTTGGCCGTCGCCGCCTCGCCGTCGGACCGCGCCGGCTCCGCAACCGGCTCGTCCCCGGTGGTTCCCGGTTGCGTCATCGCGCCATCCTGCCCAGAGCAGCACCGGACCCTGATCGCTATACACGGTATCGAGTGCAAACCAGGATAATTGAGTATTCATTCGGGGTCACCAGCTGAGCGGATCTCCGCGCTCACCGTCCCCGTGCCGATCACTCGGCTCGGGGAAGCCCTAAGGGACTGTAAGGACTTGGCTCCCGGCGTTGAGCTGCCCTGTTCGGGCCATCGACTCTGTGTGCTTCCGGGCCGCAGACAAGGGAGTTCCGATGGCCACACAGACCACCGCCGAGCGTGCGCGCAAGCCGCGTCGCGACGAACGCAGGGTCGTCAGCAACATCATGCGCGGATCGATCGGCAATCTGATCGAGTGGTACGACTGGTACGCGTACACCGCGTTCAGCGTCTATTTCGCGTCCGTCTTCTTCCCCTCAGGCGACCAGACCGCCCAGCTGCTGAACACCGCCGCGGTATTCGCGGTCGGCTTCCTGATGCGGCCGATCGGCGGCTGGGTGCTGGGCCGCTACGCCGACCGCCGTGGCCGCCGCGCGGCGCTGACACTGTCCGTGACGCTGATGGCGGCCGGTTCGCTGATCGTCGCGCTGACCCCGTCGTACGGCTCGATCGGGGTCGCCGCGCCGGTCCTCCTGGTCACCGCGCGGCTGCTGCAGGGGCTCTCGGTGGGAGGTGAGTACTCGACCTCCGCCACCTATATGTCCGAGGTGGCCACGCCAGGCCGCCGCGGCTATTACTCGAGCTTCCAGTACGTCACGCTCATCGCCGGGCAGCTGACGGCGCTCGGCCTGCAGATCGCGCTGCAGCAGGTGCTCAGCCCCGCGCAGATGGACTCCTGGGGCTGGCGGATCGCATTCGTCGTCGGCGCCGCAGGGGCGGTGATCGTGCTGTGGCTGCGGCGCGGCATGGACGAGTCCGAGAGCTTCGAGCGCGCCGCCTCGGAAGGCGAGAAGGAGCAGGACGGCCCGGCCCGCGGCAGCCTGCGGCTGCTGCTGTCCTACCCGCGCCAGTGCCTGGTCGTCGTCGGGCTGACCATGGGCGGCACGCTGTTCTTCTACACGTACACGACCTACCTGCAGAAGTTCATGGTCAACACCAGCGGCATCGCCAAGCCGACGGCCGCCTGGATCAACTTCTTCGCACTGCTCGTGTTCGTCCTGCTCCAGCCGGTGATGGGGCTGCTCTCCGACCGGGTGGGGCGGCGCCCCCTGCTGATCGCGTTCGGAGCGCTGGGCACCGTGGTGGTGGTGCCCTCGCTCACCCTGCTGTCGCACACCAGCGACCCCGTGTACGCGTTCCTGCTCATGGTCGGGCCGCTGGCGGTCAGCTCCCTGTACACCTCGATCAGCGCGGTGGTGAAGGCCGAGCTGTTCCCGACCTCGATCCGGGCGCTCGGCGTCGGCCTGCCGTACGCGCTGACCGTGGCCGTGTTCGGCGGCACCGCCGAGTACATCGCCCTCTGGTTCAAGAAGGCCGGACACGAGAACTGGTACTTCTACTACGTGACCGCCTGTGTCCTGATCTCGCTGCTCGTCTACATTCGGATGCGCGAGACCTCCGACGCGTCGCCGCTGGACGAGGACCATTCCCGGTCTCGCGACTGACGAAGCGGGAAGGGAGGCAGCCGTGCGGGTGCTGCTGGCCGAGGACGACGACGGTGTGGCGGGCGCGCTGACCGAGGCCCTGTACGACAACGGCCACGCGCCGGCCAGGGTCAGGCGCGGCGAGGACGTCCTCGCCCGCCACCGGCAGGCGGACCTGCTGCTGCTCGATCTCGGCCTGCCCGACCTGGACGGCCTGGAGGTGCTGCGCAAGCTACGCGCGGTCAGCCCCCTGCCGGTGGTGGTGCTGACCGCGCGGGGCGACGAACGGTCGGTGGTGCGCGGCCTGCGGCTGGGCGCCGACGACTACCTGGTCAAGCCGGTCCGGCTGGCCGAGCTGCTGGCCCGTATCGAGGCCGTCACCCGCCGCGCCACGACACCCGCCGCCCCGGCGGCGCGCACCGTCCGCGTCGCCGACGTCGAGGTCGACCTCGACGCCCGCCGGGTGACGGTCGGCGGCGCGGAGGTGCGGCTGACCACCAAGGAGTTCGAGGTGCTCGCCGCGCTGGCGGCCCGGGCCGGCACGGCGGTCAGCCGCCAGCAGCTGATGGACGAGGTGTGGGGCGACGCGTTCCTCGCCGTGTCGCGCTCGCTCGACGTACACCTCACCCAGGTGCGGGCCAAGCTCGGCCGTCCCGAGGTGCTGACCACCATCCGCGGCTTCGGCTACCGCTTCGGCGACTGAGCCGGTTCTCACGGCAGGCCCTGTTCATGCGCACCCGCGTCCTCACCGTGGTCCTGGCCTTCGTGGTCCTCGCCGTGGCCGGCTTCGCCGTCCCGCTGCTGGCCGTCACCTCGGCGCAGCGCACCCAGCAGCTCGTCGCGGCGCGCACCGCCGACCTCGACCGTTTCGCCGGGCTGGCCGAGCAGGCCGCCGAGAGCGACGACACCGGCGCGCTCACCGCCGACGTGCTGCGCTACACCGAGCTGTACGGCGAGGCCGTCGTGGTCGTCGACGCCCGCCGCGCCCCGGTGGTGCAGACGGGTGGCCTGCGCGCCGCCGACCCGGCCGTCGCCCGGCTCGTCGACGCGGCGCTGCGCAACCAGCCCGTCTCCCCCGGCGGGACGCTGCGGCCCTGGTCCCGGGCCGACCGGCTGCTCGCCCGTCCCGTGGGCACCGGCACCAGGGTGTCCGGCGCGGTGGTGCTGCGGGCCTCGGTGCGGGTCGCGGCGGACGACATCGCCCTGCGCTGGGCGCTCGTCCTGGCCGGGGCCGGTCTGTTCGCCGTGGCCTGTGTGCTGCTCGCCCGCCGGGCCACGCGGTGGGTCGTGCGGCCGCTGCACCGCCTCGACCGTGCGGTCGGCACCCTGGCCGCCGGGCTGCCGCCCGAGCACGCGCGGGCCGGTGGCCCGCCGGAGCTGCGCCAGCTGGCCACCGGCTTCAACCGCATGGCCGACGGGGTCACCACCGCGCTGGAGCAGCAGCGCCGGCTCGTCGCCGACACCTCGCACCAGCTGCGCAACCCCCTGGCCGCCCTGCGGCTGCGCGTCGACTCGCTCCAGCCCCATCTGCGCACCTCCGCCACCCGCACCTACACCGGGGTGACGTCCGAACTCGAACGCATGGAACTCCTCCTCGACGACCTGCTCGCCCTCGCGAACGCCGAGCACCGGGCCGGCGAACTGGCCGTCACGGACGCGCGGAAGGCGTGCTGCGACGCGACAGCGGTCGCCGCGGCCCAGGCCGGACTGTGGCGGCCGGTGGCCGAACAGGCCGGAGTCCGCCTGGAGTTCGCCCCCGGCCCCGCCGTTCTCATGGCCTGTCCGGAGGGAGAGCTGGCCCAGGTGGCCGACATCCTTTTCGACAACGCGATCAAGTACGCGGGGAGCGGCGCCCGCGTGGAGGCGCGCTGTCTCGTCGAGGGCCCGGACGCGGTGCTCGAGGTACGGGACGACGGGCCGGGCCTCGCGACCGGCGAACTCCCCCGGGCGGGCACCCGTTTCTGGCGCTCGGAACGGCACCGCGAGGTACGCGGCAGCGGTCTCGGTCTGGCGATCGCCGAGCGGCTGGTGGCGGGTCACGCCGGACACGTCGAGTTCACGGCGGCCGAACCGCACGGCCTGCGCGTCCGGGTCGTGCTCCCGCAGGGGCACCCGGCATGACCGGCCCCGTCCGCGGCACGACCCGCCGCACCGCGCTGCGCGCCGCACTCGGCGTGGCGGGCACCGGCCTGCTCGCGGGTTCGGCGGCGGCCGACGCACGGCGCGCGGACAGCGGCCCGCGGGGAGGGCTGCGGATCGCGACCGGCGAGACCGACGGCTTCTACACGGCGTTCGGCCGGCTGCTCGCCGCCCAGGTCACTGACGTCTACCCGCGGCTGTCCTGCGAGGTGGTCACCAGCGAGGGCAGCGTGGACAACGTACGGCTGCTCCAGGCCCGCCGGGCCGATGTGGCACCGGCCCTGTCGGACATCGCGTGGGCGGCGTACGGCGGCACCGCACCGTTCGGCCGCCGTGTCCCGCTGCGTGCGATCGGCCGGGTCTACGAGAACTACCTGCAACTGGCCGTGCGCGCCGACGCCCCCCTCCACACCGTGACCGACCTGGCGGGCCGCACCGTCTCGCTGGGTGCGGCCGCGTCCGGCGGAGCGGTGCTCGGCGACCGGCTGCTGCGCGTCGCGGGGCTGACCCCCGGCGCCGACGTAGAGGTCCGGCATCTGCTGATGCCGGAGGCGGCCCGTGCGATGCGGGCCGGCACGATCGACGCCCTGCTCGTCGCCGGGGGCGTACCGCTCCCCGTGCTGTCCGGGCTCGACACGGACCCCGGTATCCGGCTGCTGCCCCTGTCCGGCCTGCTGCCCCGGCTGCGGGCCGGCCTCGGCCCGGCGGGGTCGGGCCTGGAGGCGGTGTCGGTGCCGGCCGGGGCGTACCGGAAGACCCCCGAGGTCCCCACGATCGGCGTGGCCAACCTCCTGCTCTGCCGCCCCGACCTCCCCGCCCCCGTCGCCGCCGCCCTCACCCACGTCCTGGTCCGCCGGGCCGCCCGCCTGGTCCCGGCCCCGGCCCTCGGCACGCAGTTCCTCGACGCCCGCAGCCTGATCTCCACGGGCGCCGTACCCCTGCATCCCGGGGCGGTCGCCGCCTATCGCGAACTGCACGGGTAGGGCCTGTCCCTCGGCCGCCGGACGCGCGCGGGCTAGGATCCCGGTCATGGCCCTGACCATGAACGACGTGGACCGGTTCGAGGCAGCGAGGCCCCGCCTGGAGGCCATCGCCTACCGTCTCCTGGGCTCCGCGAGCGAGGCCGAGGACGCCGTGCAGGAGACCTTCCTGCGCTGGCAGGCCGCCGACATCGACCGCGTCGAGGTTCCCGAGGCCTGGCTGACGAAGGTGCTCACCAACCTGTGCCTCAACCAGCTCACCTCGGCCCGTGCGCGGCGCGAGACCTACGTGGGCCAGTGGCTCCCCGAGCCGGTGCTCGCCGGGGACCCCATGCTCGGCCCGGCCGACACCGCCGAACAGCGCGAATCGGTCTCGTACGCGGTCCTCGCCCTGCTGGAGCGCCTGTCCCCCAACGAGCGGGCGGTGTACGTCCTGCGCGAGGCGTTCGGCTACCCGCACCGGGAGATCGCCGGGATCCTCGACATCACCGAGGCCGCCGGCCAGCAGATCTTCCACCGCGCCAAGAAGCACGTCGCGGACGGCAAGGCCCGCACCGAGATCGACGAGGCCACCGCCCGACGGGTCGTCGACGAGTTCCTCGCGGCCGCCACCAGCGGCCGGACCGAGCCGCTCGTGCGGCTGCTCACCCAGGACGCCATCGCGGTCGGCGACGGCGGCGGGAAGGTCCCGGCCCGCGCCAAGGCGTTCGAGGGTGCCCTCGCGGTCGCCAAGTTCATGCGGGGTCTGTTCAAGCCCGGCAAGGCCAAGCGCGACCTGGTCGGCGGCTCACCGGACGTCTACGCCACGACCGCAAACGGCGACCCGGCCCTGGTGGTGGTCCTCGACGGCCGGGTCATCGGCGTGATGTGTCTGGAGATCACCGCCGACGGCATCGCCGCGTTCCGCAACCAGGTCAACCCCGACAAGCTCGAACGCGCGACCAGGCGGTGGGCGGCCACCGACCACGGAGATCCCCTGCTCAGGGTCTTCTGACCCCGCCGACGACGATGTGACGTGCTTCACACGACGTTCCTGTCAGGAAACGACGGGCCGCCCGGTTCAAGGGGCGAATCCCGCTCACGACAGGAGCCCGAAATGCAGCACCGCATCGTCGTCCTCGGAGCCGGCTACACCGGAGCCATCGCCGCCGGCCGCCTCGCCGGGCGGCTGCACCGTGAAGACGTCGCCATCACCCTCGTCAACGCCGAGCCCGACTTCGTCGAGCGGGTCCGGATGCACCAGCTCGCGGCCGGTCAGGACCTCAGGCCCCGGCCCTTCAGCGAGATGTTCGCGGGCACCGGCGTCGCACTGAAGCTCGCACAGGTCACCGGCGTCGACGCCGACCGCGGGACCGTCACCGTCGTCGACGCGAACGGTGCCGGGGAGCCGCAGGCCGAGGAGCTGGCGTACGACACCCTCGTCTACGCCCTCGGCAGCGGCTGGAACGACCAGGGCGTCCCCGGCGTCGCCGAGCACGCCCACCAGATCGTCGGCCGCCCCGGCGCACTGCGGTTGCGCGAGCGCCTGGCACGCCTGGACGCCGGAGAGTCCGTGGTCGTCGTCGGCGGCGGGCTCACCGGCCTGGAGGCCGCGACCGAGATCGCCGAGGCCCGCCCGGACCTCGACGTCGCCCTCGCCGCCCGCGGCGAACTCGGCGACTGGCTCTCGCCCAAGGGCCGCCGACACGTACGGAAGGTCTTCGGCAAGCTCGGCATCACCGTCCACGAGCACGCCTCCGTCACCGGCGTCGAGGCCGATCACGTCACCACCGCCGACGGCGGGACCATCCCCGCCGCCGTCACCGTGTGGACCACCGGCTTCGCCGTCCACCCGCTCACGCAGGCCACCACCCTGGACGTCTCCGGCACCGGCCAGATCCTGGTCGACGGGACGATGCGCTCCGTCTCGCACCCGGACGTGTACGCCATCGGCGACGCGGCCCTGGCCATGGGCCCCGGTGACAAGCCGCTGCGGATGTCGTGCGCCTCCGGCACCCCCATGGCATGGCAGGCCGCCGACGCCATCGCGGCCCGCCTGACCGGCCGGAAGCTCCCGAACGTGCCGCTGCGCTACTTCAACCAGTGCATCTCACTGGGCCGCAAGGAAGGCCTGATCCAGTACGTCACCGCCGACGACCGCGCCGTCCGGGCGGCCCTGACGGGCCGGCTCGCCGCCGTCTACAAGGAAGTGATCTGCAAGGGCGCGGCCTGGGGCGTCGCCAACCCGCTGCTCGGCCTGCCGACCCGCCGCCGCCACGTCGTTCGGCAGCCGGCCGGGGCGGATTCGCCGCTCAGGGCAGCGGCCTGACGCGCCCGCCGGCCCGACGGCCTCACGCCCCGAGGCCGTCGAGCAGCATGGCGAGCCCTCCCAGGAACTCCTGGTCCGCGTCGATGTTCCGGGCGTCTCGCGCGGTTTGGGTCATGTGGGGGAACTCGGCGGGCGGCAGCTCGGTGATGTCCGCCGTCCCCGGGCCGGACAGGGGGCCGAGGTGTTCCAGCTGGATCGCTCCGATGACGTAACCGAGCAGGCCGCGCAGGGCGACGACCCGGCGTTCGCCCTCGATCCCCGCCTCGGTGAGGATGGCGGTCACCGTCTCCGACCAGCGCAGCACTCCGAGGGAGTGGTGCCGGTGGGTGATGGTCAGGGGGACGACCGCCGGATGGGCACCCACGGTGTCGCGCAGACGCCGCACCATGACCTCGATCCGCTCGCGGCATGACGCGTCGGGATCCGGTGGCTCGGTGTCCACGGCGTTCAGCACGAGCTCGACGACGAGCCGTTCGAGCTCCTCACGGTCGTGCACGTAGCGGTAGAGCCCCATGGTGCTCATGCCGAGCTCCTGGGCGACGGCGCGCATCGACAGCCCGGCGAGCCCGTCGCGGTCGATGACGGCGAGGGCGGCCGAGGCGAGCTGATCGGGGGTGAGGGAACGCGGGCGTGGCATGACGGTTGACAGCGTACGGCATACGCCTACGCTGGTAGGCGTATACCGTACGCCAACGGAGGGAACGTCCATGCGCCTGTCCCGTAGTCCGGTGGAGCCAGGGTCCACCGTGAACGCACGCACGCTCACCGCTGTCTCCGGCGACCAGGTCGCCGTTCCCGACCCGGACCGGCTGATCCACCTCCAGTTCCGGCGGTTCGCCGGCTGCCCGGTCTGCAACCTGCACCTGCGGTCGATCGTGCGGCGTCACGCGGAGATCGCGGCCGCCGGTGTACGCGAAGTCGTGGTCTTCCACTCGCCCGCCGAGGAACTGTCGCCCCACACCCCCGGTCTCCCGTTCGCCGTCGTCGCCGACCCCGCCAGACGGCTGTACGCGGAGTTCGGCGTGGAACGCTCGCCCCGCGCCCTGCTCAGCCCGCGGGCCTGGGCACCGATCGTGCGGGCGGTCCTCAGCGGCGTCCGGGAGGTTGTCCGCGGGCGGGAGCACCTGCCCGCGACCAGCCCGCACGGCGGCCGGCTCGGTCTTCCCGCCGACTTCCTCATCGCGCCCGACGGCCACGTCATCGCCGCCAAGTACGGCGAGCACGTCTACGACCAGTGGTCGGTCGACGAACTGCTGGAACTGGCGAACCGAGCGCCGCGTCCGTCGGTACGGACCTCACCACCCGGTGAGCAGCAGGTGGTTGAGCAGCAGGGCTAGCAGTGCCTGGGCGCTGAGCCAGGCGCGGGGGCCGGGCAGGAACGCGCACGCCGGGAGGAGCCACATCGCGAAGGGCAGCCAGATGCGTTCCGTCTCCGCCTTGCTCATCCCGGACAGGTCGGCGACCAGCAGGGCGAGGCACGCGGCGGACACGAGGAGCGCGAGGCGGGTCTCGGCGGCCCGGTCGGGGGTGTCGGTGCGGCGGTGCAGCAGCACCGCACCCGCCCGGCGCAGGCCCGCCGCGGTCGCCAGGCCCGTGATGAGCACCGTGCAGGCCAGGTTGGCCCACACCCAGTAGCCGTAGGGCCGGATGCCGCCCGCGCCCTGGTGGTAGCGCGTGACCAGCAGGTGGTAGGCCTCCCACCAGTCGAACCCGGCGAGCGTGAACGCCGTGGGAACGACGGCCAGTCCGGCGAGCAGCGGCACCAGCAGGGCGGGGCGCTCCCGGATCCCGTGCCGGCCGAGCGCCAGTACCGCCGCCGCGATCAGCGCGACGAGTGTGAGGCCGTACGACAGGTAGCAGGTCAGTCCGAACAGCAGACCCGATCCGCCCGCCCACCAGAGCGACCGTCGCGTGACCGCCAGTGCCAGCAGCGCCACCGCCCACGCCGCCACCGCCGCGAAGTACGCGTCGGCCGAGGTGCCCATCCACACGGCGGCCGGTGCCAGGACGAGGTAGGGGGCCGTCCTGCGGGCGAGCGTCTCGTCGGCCAGGACACGGATCGTGACCAGCACGGCGACGCAGGCCGTCGCGCCGACGGTGACGCACCACATGCCCGCCCAGCCACCGCCCCGCAGCCCGATCCGGTCCAGCAGGACGAAGGTGAGTGTGGCCGCGGGCGGGTGGCCGGCGACATGGGCGGGCCAGTTGTCGGGGGAGTCGAGAAGGATGTGGTGGGTGAAGTCCCGCAACGCCGCCGGGATGTCGTCGAAACGGTCGATGACCTGGAGGTACTCGTAGCGGCTGGTGAGCCTGTGGGCGATGCCGCGGTGCCAGCCGTCGATCAGGGCGAGGGAGCAGATCCATGACATGGCTGTGCCCCAGGCGGCGGGCAGCAGAGCGCGCCAGGGGAGGCGGGCCGCGAGAGTGGGACCGTAGGCCGCGGTGGCGATCGCGACCAGGACGGCCGCGGGAGTGCCGGGGGGGGGGGGGGGGGGGGGAGAGGGGGGGGGGGGGGGGGGGGGGGGGGCTGGGCCCCGCGTGCGGCCCCCAGGACGCCAGCAGGGGCGGCCAGTCGACGAACAGCGTGCGGCTGGTGCCCTGGATATGGCGGCCGATCAGTACGGCCGCCGTCACGAGCAGCGCGGCGGCCCCGGCGGCGTACAGGTCACGGCGGAGGGAGCGGTTCACAGTCGGAACGCTAGGTCGGCGGGGCGGGCGCATGCCGCTGTCCGGGCCGGACGTCAGCGTTTCGTCATGGGTCGCCTGCCCTTTCCGGGGGTGGTCCGGGCCTACCGTCGGGACATGCGAGACGACCCACGGCTTCCTTCCTCCCCGGGCTTCTGGCGCAGCCCCCTGCGCGGCCCCTGGTTCACCTCGGTGCTGGGCCTCGTCCTGCTCGTCGGCATCACCGTGCTGTTCGTGACCGGACTGGTCTCCTACGCCGCGTACAACCCGGGCCTGTCGCCGGTGAACGACAAGACCCCGGACAAGGGAGTCCTGGGCTTCTACCTGTTCGCATGGCCGACGAACCCGCACTGGCTCTACCGGCTCAACCAGGGCGTCCACGTCACCCTCGGCATCGCCCTGATCCCCGTGCTGCTGGCCAAGCTCTGGTCCGTGGTACCGAGGCTGTTCGCGCTGCCGCCGGCCCGCTCGCTCGCGCACGCCCTGGAGCGGATCTCGCTGCTGCTCCTGGTGGGCGGCGCGCTGTTCGAGTTCGTGACCGGTGTGCTCAACGTACAGCTCGACTACGTCTTCCCCGGTTCGTTCTACCCGCTGCACTTCTACGGAGCATGGGTGTTCTTCGCCGCCTTCGTCGCCCACGCCCTGCTGAAGATGCCCACGGCTCTGCGCAATCTGCGGCACCTTCGAGAAGAGCGGAACGACCTCGTCACTCCGCGTCCCGCCGAGCCGACCGTCTCCCGGCGGGGTGCCCTGTGGTTCGTCGGGGGCGGCTCGCTGCTGCTGTTCGCGACGACGGCCGGGCAGAACGTCGATGGTCCGCTGCGGCGCACCGCCCTCCTCGCACCCCACGGCGGCGGCGAACCCGGCAGCGGCCCGAACGGGTTCCAGATCAACAAGACGGCGGCGTACGCCGGGATCGACCCGGCCGGGACGGGCGAGGACGCGTGGCGGCTCGTCGTGACGGGGCGGACGGGCACCGTCCGCCTCAGCCGTGCCCAGCTCGCCGGACTCGCTCTGCACAGTTCGGCGTTGCCCATCGCCTGTGTGGAGGGCTGGTCGACATCGGACCAGTGGTGGCGCGGGGTGCGGCTGCGCGACCTCGCGGCGCTCGTCGGGTACGACGGCGACCCGCCGGACGTGTTCGTCGAGTCCCTTCAGGCACGCGGCGCCTTCCGCAAGGCCGCGCTGCGTGCCAACCAGGTGGCCGACGCGCGCTCCCTGCTCGCCCTGTACGTCAACGGCGAGGACCTGTCCCCCGACCACGGCTACCCGGCGCGGATCATCGTGCCCGCGGCGCCCGGTGTGCTCAACACCAAGTGGGTGGCCCGGATGACGTTCGGAGAGCTGTGATGCGACAGCCGCGGATCCCGCTCGGAAGCCCCCTCCAGCTTCTCCTGCTCGCCTGCTCGTTCGCGCTCGCCACCTACGCGGGGGTGCGGCTGCTCGCGGACGACTGGCTCGGCGTGGCGCTGTGGTTCGTGGGCGCGGCCCTGCTGCACGACCTCGTGCTGCTGCCGTTGTACGCGGCCCTGGACCGGGCGGTCGTACGAGGGCTCGGTGCGGTCCGCCGCCGGGAGTGGACGATGTACGTGCGCGTACCGGCGGCGTTCTCCGCGCTGCTCCTTCTTGTGTGGTTCCCGCTGATCAGCGGGATGGTGGAGCGGCGCTACCGATCCGCCACCGGCCTGCCGGCGGACGTGTTCCCCGCCCGCTGGCTGCTGATCACCGCCGTCCTCTTCGGCGGCTCGGCACTGCTGCTGGGGACACGCCTGCTGCGAGAGCGCAGGGCGCTGAAACGCCGTCCGCCGGCCGTCCACTGACCGGCCCTCGTCCAGCCCCGGGCGTACCGGAGCAGGGCGGGCGTGCCGAGCCGGGCCCAGGGGAAGGGGTCGTCGGCACCGTGTGGGTCCGTGAGGTCGACGACCCGTACCTGGGCTCGTTCGTCGATGTCCGCCGGGGCGGTCTCGGCGATCAGCAGGCCGCCGGGGCACAGGAGTTCGGCCACCCGGTCCAGCAGGGCACGTGGGTCGCCGCCGATGCCGATGTTGCCGTCCATGAGCAGGACGGTGTCCCAGCGGCCCTCGCCGGGCAGCGGCTCGTACACCGAACGCCGCAGCGCCTGACCGCCGAGTCGAGCCGTCCGGTCCACGGCGGCCTCGCTGACGTCGATGCCGAGGACGGCCCGGCCCCGGGCGGCGAGCTCCGCGACCAGCCGCCCGGGCCCGCACCCCACGTCCAGCACGGTCCCCTCGCACCGGTCCAGCACGTCCCGGTCGACGGCGTCGGCCCGGGCACACCAGCGTTCCACCTCCAGCGGCAGCAGCCAGCCGTCGGAGCGGCGCAGGAACAGGGGCCCGCGACCGGCGCGCAGGGCAGCGGCGTAGGGGTCGGCGGTCGCCCAGGCGAGGGCGGTGGCAGGCGCGGTGCTCATCGGGGGACGGCCGCGTACCGGGCCAGCCGCGCCGCGAACCGGCCGTGCGGGGCGAGCGCGGCGACCGCCTCGGCGTCGGCGGCGGTGTCCACGTCCCGCAGCCGGGGCAGGTCACGTACCCGCAGCCCGGCCAGGACGAGCCGCTCGCGTTGGACGGCGCCGGTCACCGGTGTGGACATCGGGACGCCGCGCAGCAGGGCGGGGTCGGGCTCCGCCAGGCCCAGTGCCCAGAAACCGCCGTCCTCCGCCGGGCCGAACCAGGCGTCGCCCTCGCCGAAGTCGACGGTGAGCAGCTCGGGCGTCACCTGGGGGGTGTCCATCCCGATGAGCAGGGCAGGTCCGGTACACCGCGCGAAGGCGTCCGCCAGCCGCTCGTCCAGTCCGCCGGCGCACTGCCCCACGACCTCGAGGCCGGCCGGCAGCCAGGGGCCGGGCTGCCCGTCGAGGACGAGGAGCCTGCGGTCGGCCGGGGTCGCCACGACCGCGTCCAGGGTGTCGGCGAGGGACGCCTCGGCGAGGGACGCGGCCTCCCGGGGCGTGAACGGCGGGGTGAGCCGCGTCTTGACCCGACCGGGGCGCGGCTCCTTGGCGATGACGAGGAGTGTGGTCACCGTGCCTCCCTTCCGACGGCCGGGGCCTCGCCCGGCGCTTCGGCCAGGACGCGGCTCATGTCCCGTACGGCATGCCAGGTGCCGCGCCATGTGCCCGTCACCTTCGAGGCCCCGGTGCGCGGCAGATACGGCACGTCGTGCTCGGCGATCCGCCAGCCCGCGTCGGCCGCGCGGACCACCATCTGGAGCGGATAGCCGCTGCGCCGGTCGGTGAGGCCGAGGGCGAGCAACGGCTCGCGGCGGGCGGCGCGCAGGGGGCCGAGGTCGCGCAGCCGCAGCCCGGTGCGGCTGCGCAGCATCCGCGCGAGCGCGAGGTTGCCGGCCCGGGCGTGCGCGGGCCACGCGCCCCGGCCCCGCGGGCGCCGCCTGCCGAGCACGAGGTCGGCCTCGCCCTCGCGTACTTCGCGCACGAAGGGGACGAGGAGCGACGGGTCGAGGGAGGCGTCGCAGTCGCAGAAGCACACCACGTCGGCGGTGGCGGCGGTCAGCCCGGCGTGGCAGGCCGCGCCGAAGCCCCGGCGCGGCTCGCTCACGACGGTCGCGCCCAACGCGCGCGCGACCTGGGCGGAGTCATCGGTGGAACCGTTGTCGACGACGAGTGCGCGCCAGCCCGGCGGGATCCGTTCGAGTACCCAGGGCAGGGCCTGGGCCTCGTTCAGGCAGGGCAGCACCACGTCGACGTCGGAAGGAGTCGTCGTCACGGTTTCACCCTACGAACGCGAATCGGTCATAACGGACTGCCGCTCCTTACGAAACGCGGACGTCGGCGGCCCGGAGGCCTCCGGGCACCGCATCGTCGGCGGCCCGGTGCCAGGCTGGAGGCATGCAGCAGCCCCATCAGCACGAGGAGACCCCCGACGGGCCCCCGCGGATCCTGGTCGTCGACGACGATCCGACCGTCGCCGAGGTCGTCGCCGGGTATCTGGACCGCGCCGGTTACGCCGTCGACCGCGCGGACGACGGCCCGACGGCCCTCACGCGTGCCGCCGCGCACTGGCCGGACCTGGTCGTCCTCGACCTGATGCTGCCCGGGATGGACGGCCTGGAGGTGTGCCGGCGGATGCGGGCGCAGGGGCCGGTGCCGGTCATCATGCTCACCGCGCGCGGCGACGAGGACGACCGCATCCTCGGCCTGGAGGTCGGCGCCGACGACTACGTCACCAAGCCCTTCAGCCCTCGCGAGCTGGTCCTGCGCGTGGAGTCGGTACTGCGCCGCAGCAGACCCGCCGCCCCCGGGCACCGGCTGGGCGCGGCCGGTCTGACCGTCGACCCGGCGGCCCGCCGGGCCACCCGGAACGGCACCGAACTCGCCCTCACCCTCCGAGAGTTCGACCTGCTCTCCTTCTTCCTGCGCCACCCGGGGCGGGCCTTCGGCCGTGAGGACCTGATGCGGGAGGTGTGGGGGTGGGACTTCGGCGATCTGTCGACGGTCACGGTCCACATCCGCCGTCTGCGGGGCAAGGTCGAGGACGACCCGGCCCGGCCCCGGCTGATCCAGACCGTGTGGGGCGTGGGCTACCGCTTCGACCCCGCCGGAGAGGAGGCCGGGTCGTGAACGACACCCTCCTCATCGCCCTGTACGCCTTCGCCGGTGCCGCGGCCACCGGCCTGGCCGGAGCGGGCGCGCTGCGCCTGATCCGGCGCCGCTCGCTCACCGCCTCGCTGGCCGTGGTCGCGGCGGTCGGTGTCGTCGCGATGCTCGCGGGCACCCTCGCCGTCGCCTGGGCGATGTTCCTGTCGGCCCACGACCTGACCGTCGTCACGACCGTCGTCGCCATGGCGGCCGTCGTGTCCCTCGCCACCGCGCTGTTGCTGGGCCGCTGGGTCGTGGCCCGCAGCCGCGAACTCGCCGTGGCCGCACGCTCCTTCGGCGACGGCGGGAAGTTCGCCGCTCCCGACGGACCGACGACCGCGGAACTGGACGTCCTGAGCCGCGAGTTGGCCGCCACCAGCGCCCGCCTCGCCGAGTCCCGGGATCGGGAGCGCGCACTCGAGACCTCCCGGCGCGAACTCGTCGCCTGGATCTCGCACGACCTGCGCACCCCGCTGGCCGGTCTGCGCGCCATGTCGGAGGCCCTGGAGGACGGCGTCGCCGCCGACCCCGACCGCTATCTGAAGCAGATGCGCACGGAGGTCGAACGCCTCAACGACATGGTCGGCGACCTCTTCGAACTCTCCCGCATCCACGCCGGCACCCTGCCCCTGGCCCTCACCCGGATCTCCCTGTACGACCTGGTCGGCGACGCGCTGGCGGGAGCCGATCCGCTGGCTCGGGAGTACGGAGTGCGGCTGGTGGGCGGCCGTGTCGAGCCGGTACCGGTGGAGGTGGACGGCAAGGAGATGAGCCGGGTGCTGGGCAACCTGCTGGTCAACGCGATCCGCCGGACCCCGTCCGACGGCACGGTCGCCATCTCCGCCGAACGTACCGCCGAGGGCGTCGTGCTGTCGGTGACGGACGCCTGCGGCGGTATCCCCGAGGAGGATCTGCCGCGCGTCTTCGACACCGGCTGGCGCGGCACGCACGCCCGGACACCCCCGGCGGGCGCGGGCCTCGGCCTCGCCATCGTCCGGGGAATCGTGGAGGCTCACCAGGGCCGGGCCACCGTTCGGAACGTCCCCGGCGGCTGCCGTTTCGAGGTGGTGCTGCCCGCCGCCGCTTCCTGAACACGGGCAGCACCACCGGTCTTTCACCGGCCGAGTCCGCAGGGCCGCTACGCGTTTCGCAGCCGGGCCCGCGCGAACTCCGCCATGCCCTCCTCGAAGCCGACCTCCGGCTTCCACCCCAGCCCGTCCCGCAGCCGCGACGAGTCCGCGGTGATGTGCCGTACGTCCCCGAGACGGTACTCGCCGGTGACGACCGGCTCGGGCCCGCCGTACGCGGCGGCCAGCGCCCGCGCCATCTCGCCGACGGTGTGCGGGTCGCCGCTGCCGGTGTTGTACGCCGTCAGCGCGCCCCGGGGCGCCTCGGCCTCCAGCGCCACCGCGCCCGCCTCCGCCACGTCGCGGACGTGCACGAAGTCCCGCCGCTGCCGCCCGTCCTCGAACACGCGCGGTGCCTCGCCCCGGGCGAGCGCCGAGCGGAAGAAGGAGGCGACACCGGCGTACGGGGTGTCGCGGGGCATGCCGGGCCCGTACACGTTGTGGTAGCGCAGCGACACCGCCGACCCGCCCGTGCAACGGGCCCACGCGGCGGCGAGATGCTCCTGGGTCAGCTTGGTCGTCGCGTACACGTTCCGGGGATCGGCCGGAGCGTCCTCGCCGACCAGCCCGGGGACGAGATCAGCCCCGCAGAGCGGACACGGCGGTTCGAACCGGCCCGCGTCGAGGTCGGCGACGGCACGCGGCCCGGGCCGTACGCCCCCGTGCCGGGGGCACTCGTACCGCCCCTCCCCGTAGACCACCATCGATCCGGCCAGCACCAGACGCCGTACGCCTGCCTCCGCCATGGCGGAGAGCAGCACGGCCGTCCCGAGATCGTTGTGCGAGACGTACGCCGCCGCGTCGGCGACCCCGTCCCCGAGCCCGACCATCGCGGCCTGGTGACACACGGCGTCCACACCGGCCAGGGCGCGGCGGACGGCCGCCGGGTCCCGCACGTCGGCGCCCGGTTCCTCCCGCATGTCGAACACGACCGGCTCGTGCCCACGCTCCCGCAGAGCGGTGACGACATGGGACCCGATGAACCCGGCACCGCCGGTGACCAGTACGCGCATACGGCCACGCTAGGCCCGCACCGGTGCGGCGCCACGGGACCGCGCCGGTACGTCATGACTCCGTAAGGTCGCGCGCCGTGCGCCGAACCGGGACAACACGGCGTTCACAGCGACGCGTTCTCCGGCGCCGTCGCCCAGGCGAAGCCGTCCGGGTCGGTGAAGGTCCCGGCGTCGCTGTCGACCGTGAGCCGGTGTGATCCGGTGCCGTCGGGTGAGATGCCGACGAGCTTGGCGAGGCCCCGGCGCTTGTACAGGGCCAGCTTGACCGGACCCGGCCCGGTGGCGAACTCGACGTACTTGCTGCCGAAGCTCTTCCCCACGGCGAGGCCGTGATCGACGTAGAACTGCTTGCTGGCCTTCACATCCTCGACGCCGAGCAGGAGCACGATCTCGTCGATCCGCCGGGTGGCCGGGCCGGTGTTCTTCTTGGCCGACGAGGCCACCTGCCAGATCGTCCCGTCCGGGGCCCGGACGACGCCCCCGTAACCCCAGAGCGACTTGGCGGCGGGCTTCAGGGTCGCGGCACCGGCGTCCGCGGCGGCGTCGACGAGGGCGTCCACGTCGGCCGGCTGGGACACCACGAGCGACAGCGTGAATCCGCGGAAGCCGGAGGTCGGTGCCTCCGAGGCCCGCAGGCGTACCTGCCCGCCCAGGCCGAAGGCGGTGGTGAGGAAGCGTTCGGCGGCGGTGGGGTCGGACACCTCGAGGGTGACGGATGCGATGGAGGTCATGACGTCGACGCTAGAGCGGCTTCGGAACCCACGCTTCTCGAATCCTGACCGGAACGGCGACGGGGCCGGGATGCCCGGCGTGCCGACGGCCCGGTCCGCGCCTAACGTGGGCCGGGCCAGCGCCGCCGCGGAGAGGAGCGTGCCATGCCGGTCGCTCACAGCCCCCTGCACGGTCGGACCGCCGTCGTGACCGGTGCGGCGCGCGGCCTCGGGGAGGCGATGGCCCGACAGCTGTGCCGCCGGGGCGCGCGGGTGGCGCTGCTCGGCCGTGAGGAGCGGACGCTGGCCCGGGTGCGGGACAGCCTTCACGGCGTGTCCGAGTGCTGGGAGGCCGATGTCACCGACGAGCGCAGGATGGCTCGCGTCGCCGACGAGATCCGTACGCGGTTCGGGCCGCCCTCGGTGGTGATCGCCAATGCGGGAGTCGCCGAGGGCGGACCGTTCGCCGAGGCCGATCTCGACGTCTGGCGCCGGGTCGTCGAGGTGAACCTCGTGGGCAGTGCCGTCACCGCGCGGACGTTCCTGGCGGATCTCCTGGACACGCGGGGCTACTTCCTCCAGGTCGCGTCGCTCGCGTCCATCGGGGCCGCGCCGATGATGAGCGCCTACTGCGCGTCGAAGGCCGGCGTCGAGTCGTTCGCCCACGCGCTGCAGGCGGAGGTCGCCCATCAGGGTGTGGGCGTGGGAATCGCGTACATCAACTGGACGGACACGGACATGGTCCGCGACGCCGACGCGCACGCGGTGCTGCGGGAGTTGCGCGGCCACATGCCGCGGCCGGCGCGCAAGGTGTATCCCGTCTCGTATGTCGCCGGCCGGCTGGTCACGGCGGCCGAACGCCGCCGGCCCTCGGTCTACATGCCCCGTTGGCTGCGGTACACCCAGCTGGTGCGGGCGGCGATGCCGCCGGTCGTCACGCGGCTGTCGCGCCGTGAACTGCCGCGTCTCGCCGCCCACGAGCCGTTCACGGCCACGGGGCTGCTCGGTGCCGGAGGCCGTGCCGACCAGGCGGCCGGCGTCGACACCCCGCCCGGTTGAACGCCCGCTCGGCGGTGTCGTGCATCCGTCGGCCGCTACGCGTCCGAAGTGGTCGTGTGAGAGCGAACGCGGCCCCTCGCCCGCCGCGACAGGCGCGGACCCGCTGTCGCGGCCATGATCGAGGGAGCCGGGCCACAACGCCGGAGCGCACACGTGGAGGAGCCGATCGTGGACACAGGCGGACAACGGGACGCACAGCGGCTGCACTGTCTGGTGACCGGAGCGTCCGGATACGTCGGCGGGCGTCTGGTGCCGGAACTGCTCCAGGCCGGCCACCGGGTCCGGTGTCTGGCCCGCTCACCCGGCAAGCTTCGCGATCACCCCTGGGCGGGGCACGCCGAGACGGTCCGGGGCGATGTCACGGACGCCGATTCGGTAGCCGCCGCGATGCGAGGTGTCGACGTCGCGTACTACCTGGTGCACGCCCTGGGGACCGGTCCGGGCTTCGAGGACACCGACCGCAGGGCGGCCCGGGTCTTCGCCGAGCAGGCGCGGGCCGCCGGTGTGCGGCGGATCGTCTACCTCGGCGGGCTCACACCCCGGGACGTTCCGGAAGACTCCCTCTCCCCGCATCTGCGGTCCAGGGCCGAGGTGGGACGCGTCTTCCTCGACGCGCCGGTCCCGGCCACCGTGTTGCGGGCGGCGGTCGTCATCGGTTCGGGATCGGCCTCCTTCGAGATGCTGCGCTATCTGACCGAGCGGCTGCCGGTCATGGTCACGCCCAGTTGGGTGCACACCCGGACGCAGCCGATCGGTGTACGGGACGTGCTGCGGTACCTCGTCGGTTCGGCCGCGATGCCGGATGACGTCGACCGCGCGTTCGACATCGGTGGGCCGGACGTCCTCACGTACCGGGAGATGATGGACCAGTACGCCAAGGTGGCCGGGCTGCGGCGCAGGCTCATCGTTCCGGTGCCGGTGCTCACCCCGAGGCTGTCCAGCCACTGGGTCGGTCTGGTCACCCCGGTGCCCGCCGCGCTCGCCCGGCCGCTGACGGAGTCGCTGCGCCACGAGGTCGTGTGCCGCGAGCACGACATCGCCCGGTACGTGCCCGACCTGCCGGGCCGGCCGCTGCCCTTCGACGCGGCGCTGGCACTGGCACTGCGCAAGGTGCGGGAGGCGCAGGTCGTCACCCGCTGGTCGTCCGCCGCCGTGCCCGGAGCGCCCAGCGATCCCCTGCCCACCGACCCGGACTGGGCGGGCGGCAGCCTCTACGACGACGAGCGGCACCTCTCGGTGGACGCGTCCCGGGAGTCGCTGTGGAGGGTGATCGAGGGCATCGGCGGCGACAACGGCTGGTACTCCTTCCCGCTCGCCTGGACGGTCCGGGGCTGGCTGGACCGTTTCGTCGGCGGTGTCGGTCTGCGGCGCGGGCGACGTGACGCCGAGCGCCTGCGGGCCGGCGACTCCCTGGACTTCTGGCGGGTCGAGGAGATCGAGCCGGGCCGGCTGCTGCGACTGCGCGCGGAGATGCGCCTGCCCGGTCTCGCGTGGCTGGAGATGTACGCGGAGACGGACGACGCGGGCCGCACGCGCTACCGGCAGCGCGCCCTCTTCCATCCCCGGGGTCTGCTGGGGCATGCCTACTGGTGGTCCCTCTCCCCGTTTCACGCCGTCGTCTTCGGAGGCATGGCCCGCAACATCACCCAGGCCGCCGCCAAGGGCATGAGCGCGCGCCGGGCCGGCCCGCGTCCCGGCCGCATCCGGATCACGCGCCGCGACCGAAGAGTCAGGCAGTAGAGATCCACCTCGCGATCCCCATCGCACGGCACCCTCAGGAGAGTCGCCATGACCGTCGCGGTCGTCTTGTTCACCTCGGATCTGCGGGTGCACGACCATCCGCCGCTGCGCGCCGCACTGGCGTGGGCGGACGAGGTGGTGCCGCTCTTCGTCCGCGACCCCGGTGTCCACGCGGCGGGCTTCGACGTGCCCAACCGCAGCGCCTTCCTGGCCGACTGCCTGACCGACCTCGACGCCTCGCTGCGCCGGCGCGGCGGCCGGCTCGTCGTACGCAAGGGCCCGGTCGTCCAGGAGGTCTGCGCGGTGGCCGCCGAGTGCGAGGCGACGGAGGTGCACATCGCGGCGGGCGTCACCGGCTACGCCCATGGGCGGGAGGAGCAGTTGCGGGACGCGCTGCGCGGACAGGGCGTGGCGCTGCACGTGCACGACGGCGTGATCACGGCCGTCGCACCCGGCGCCGTGACGCCCGCGGGCAACGACCACTTCGCCGTGTTCACCCCCTACTTCCGCCGCTGGTCGCAGGAGCGGCCGAGGGACATCTGTCCGGCGCCGCGCGTCGTGCGCGTCCCTGGCGCCGTGCGGGGCGAGCCACTGCCCTCCCGGGACGAGGTGTCCGGCATCTCGCCGGGCCTGCCCACCGGCGGCGAGGCGGCTGGGCGCGACCGGTTCTCCCGCTGGGTACGCAGCGGCCTCTCCGCGTACGAGGACGGGCACGACGATCTGGCGGGCGACGCGACCTCCAGGCTCTCGCCCTATCTGCACTTCGGTGCCCTGTCGCCGGTGGAAATGGTCCAGCGGGCCCGCGAGCGCGGCGGGCCGGGGGCGGAGGCGTACGTACGGCAGCTGTGCTGGCGGGACTTCCACCACCAGGTGCTGGCGGCGCGCCCGGACGCCTCACGGGAGGACTACCGGACCCGGCACGACCAGTGGCGGAGCGAGGACGAGGCCGCCGAGGACATCGCCGCGTGGCGGGAGGGCCGCACCGGCTACCCGGTCGTCGACGCGGCCATGCGCCAGCTGCGCCACGAGGGCTGGATGCACAACCGGGCGCGGCTGCTGACGGCGAGTTTCCTGGCCAAGACCCTGTACGTGGACTGGCGGATCGGCGCCCGGCACTTCCTGGACCTGCTGGTGGACGGCGACGTCGTCAACAACCAGCTCAACTGGCAGTGGGTCGCCGGGACCGGCACCGACACCCGTCCCCACCGCGTCCTCAACCCGGTCGTCCAGGGCAAGCGCTTCGACCCGGCGGGAGGGTACGTACGGCGCTGGGTGCCGGAACTGTCGGAGGTGCCCGATGCCCGCATCCATGAGCCCTGGCGGCTGCCCGAAGAGGAACGGGCGCGGGTGGACTACCCGCAGCCGCTGATCGATCTCGGTGAGGGCCTGGCACGGTTCAAGCACGCGCGCGGCCGGGACTGACGGCGGGAGCGCCGCATGCACTGGCTCTTCGGTGATCAGCTGGGTCCGCATTTCCTGCGGCCGTCGCAGGACAGCGGCCTCACCCGCGACACGCCGCTGCTGATGATCGAGGCCCGGTCGGTGTTCCGGCGCCGGCGCTTCCACCGTGCCAAGGCGCACCTGGTCCTGTCCGCCATGCGTCACCGGGCGGCCGAACTCGGCGACCGCGTCACCTATGTGCGCGCTGACACCTACCGGGAAGGGCTCGACCGGGCGGCGCGCGGCCGGGCCCTGACCGTGCACCACCCGACCTCGTACGCCGCGCTGCGGCTGGTGCGCTCGCTGCCGCGGGTCACGACGGGCCCGGCGCGCGGATTCCTGGTGCCCATGGACGACTTCGCCGCCTGGGCCGACGGTCAGGGCGGCAGGAGCTTGCGTCAGGAGGACTTCTACCGCTGGGTCCGGCGGGGACACGACCTGCTGATGGACGGCGAACGGCCCGCGGGCGGCCGGTGGAACCTCGATCACGACAACCGGGAGCCGCCGCCCCGTGGCGCGGCCGCCCTGCCGGTCGACCGGCCCTACCGGCCGCGCGAGGACGACATCGACGAGCGGGTCCGCCACGACCTCGACCGCTGGGAGAAGGACGGCGACGTGCGCTTCGTCGGGCGGGACGGGCCACGGCTGTTCCCCGCGACCCGCGCCGAGGCCCGGGCGGCCCTGCGGCGCTTCGTCGAGCGCAGGCTCACCGCGTTCGGGCCGTACGAGGACGCCATGCTCGCCGCCGATCCCGTCATGAGCCACAGCCTGCTGTCGTCCTCGCTCAATCTGGGGCTGCTCGATCCCGCCGAGTGCGTCGAGCGGGCCGAAGCGGCGTGGCGCGAGGGACAAGCACCGCTGAACAGCGTCGAGGGCTTCGTCCGGCAGATCGCCGGCTGGCGCGAGTACGTGTGGCAGCTGTACTGGCACTTCGGTGAGGACTACCGGAACTCCAACGTGCTCCGCCACACCGCCCCGTTGCCGGACTGGTGGAACGACCTGGACGCGGACGACGTGGCGGCGCGCTGTCTGCGCACGGTGCTGTCCCAGGTGCGCGACACGGGATGGACCCACCACATCCCCCGGCTGATGATCCTCGGCAGCTACGCGCTCCAGCGGGGCTGGGATCCGGCCGCGGTCACCGACTGGTTCCACCGCTGTTTCGTCGACGGCTACGACTGGGTGATGGTGCCCAATGTCGTCGGCATGTCCCAGTACGCCGACGGCGGCCGTATGACCACCAAGCCGTACACGTCCGGCGGTGCCTATGTGAACCGGATGAGCGATCTGTGCGGCTCGTGCGTCTACCGGCCCGGGGACCGGACCGGCGCACAGGCGTGCCCCTACACCGCGGGGTACTGGGCCTTCCTCGACCGGCACCGCTCCGGGCTGGAGCGCAACCACCGCATGGCACGGGCGGTGCGCGGCCTGGACCGGCTCGCCGACCTCGCCGACGTGCGGCGCCAGGAGCGGGCCCGCGGTGACTCACCGCCCTGACACGACCGACTCCAGCACCGCCAGGGCCTCGGCCAGGCCGGGGGGATGGGGCAGCCCGGCAAGGGTCTGACCGGCCCAGCCCGGCCCCAGGGTCAGGACGACCGGCTTCCTGCGGGCACCGCGCACCCCCCATTCCATCGCCGCCACGTGCTGAGCCAGCGGCCGGCTGGCCGTGGTGCGGGACTGTGCCCACAGGCCCACCGCGGCCGGTCCGGTCCTGCGCACCGCAGCGACGACGGACTCGACGGGCAGCGCGGCACCGAACATGCGCACCGGCAGACCGCGTTCGGCCAGTGCGGCGGCCAGCACCTCCAGCGGCAGGGTGTGGTTCTCCCCCGGGACGCAGGCGAGCACCGTGGTGATGCCGGGGCCGTCGGCGACCACGGGCGGGGCGCTGCGGCGCAGCGCCCCGGAGACGTGCCAGGACAGGAAGTGCTCCACCTCCACGTACTTCTCGCCCGAGCTCTCCCACTTGCGTCCGGTCGCCTGCAGCGTGGGCATGATCACCTCGGTCCAGGCGGTGACCAGCCCGTGGTCGGCGATCGCCGCCAGCAGCAGTTCGTCCAGAGCGGCGGCGTCGAGACGCAGGGCGGCACGGGCTATCCCCCGGGACTCCTGACGCACGTCGCCGAGCCGCATGCCGCTCCCGGCCCGGCTGCGGCGCGGCGGTGGCGGGAGGGGGGCCCGGGTGCGCGGGACCGCGTCCGGCGGCGTATCGCCGAGTGCCGTGCGCGCGGCCTCGGCGGGGGGCAGCCCGGTCGCCGTCAGGGCGCACATCCGCTCCAGACGGGCCACGTCCGCGGCGGTCCAGCGGCGGTGCCGGCCGCCGGTGTGCGCGTCGGGCCCGATGCCGTAGCGGCGGTCCCAGGAACGGACCGTGGTGGGCGCCACCCCGAGGCGCCTCGCCACTTCTCCGGTGGTGAGCCCGCCGTGCCCCGGTTCCTCGTCGTGCCGGCCATCGCCGTCACCTCTGCTCACGGGCCCCACTGTACGACGCACAAACGACGCATGTTGCCTGCGTCGTTTGTGCGTCACAACACTGGGACGCGTGCGGATGGTCGCACCTCGCGCATGGCAGGAGGAACCAGGCCATGATCACCGACACCCGAGAAGAAACCAGGTACGAGGACGAGCTGGCCCTTGGATTCCGTGCCGCCGACGAGGACGCCTTCGCCGCGGTCTACCGGCGCTGGGCGCCCCTGGTCCACACCATGGCCACCCGGTCGCTCGGCGACACGCACGAGGCCGACGACGTCACGCAGCAGGTGTTCCTCGGCGCCTGGCGCGGTCAGGCCGGCTTCCGCCCGGAGCGGGGCCCGCTGGGCGCCTGGCTCGTGGGCATCACCCGGCGCAAGATCGTCGACGCGCTGGCCGCCCGGACCAGACGGCTGGCTCTCGCCGACTCGCTCGCCCACACGGACGACACGCTCGGACGGGACGAGTCGGCGGCGGAGGACGTCCTGGACCGGGTCCTGCTGGTGCACGAGTTGTCCTGTCTGCCGTGGCACCAGCGGCATGTGCTGTGCCTGGCCTTCTACGAGGACCTGACCCAGGCGCAGATCGCGGAACGGACCGGAATGCCCCTCGGCACGGTGAAGAGTCACGCCCGCCGCGGCCTGCAGCGGCTGCGCAGGGCGATCGAACCGGGCCAGGTCCGCTGGACGAGCGTCTAGGCGCGTCGCCGAACCGGCCGACGAAAGGTGCCGCCCGCGCATCCGCGGCGGTCGCCCTTCACGAAACGACATCGAGACCCCGCAACGTGCGGAGGCGCATTCGAAGGGATGACCCCATGACTTCCCGGACCTCTCTCGCTGTCGCCGCATCGGCCGCCGCCTGTGCCCTGGCGCTGGGCGCCACCGCGCCCGCCATGGCGGGCGCCGCCTCACAGAACGAGGCCATGGTGTCTGTCTTCCACGGCATCCCCGGGATGACCGTCGATGTGTACGCCAACGGTGACGAGCTGATCGGCGACTTCAAGCCCGGCACGGTGACCGACCCGCAGGCCCTCAAAGCCGGGACCTACGACATACAGATCTTCGAAGCGGGCCAGAACCCGGACGGCACACCCGCCCTCGAGAAGGAGATCGAGGTGCCCGAGGGCGGTAACGCCACGATCGCCGCCCACCTCACCGCCGCCGGCGAACCCCAGCTGACCGCTTACACCAACGATGTCTCGCAGGTCGACGACGGCAAGGCCCGCCTCACGGTGCGTCATGTCGCCGCGGCGCCGGCCGTCGACGTCCGCGCGAACGGGCAGCCGCTCTTCACCGGCCTGGAGAACCCCAAGGAGGACACCACCGAGGTCGAGGCAGGGACCGTGAAGGCCGATGTCGTGCTCGCCGGCACGGACACCGTGGCTATCGGCCCGGCCGACCTGCCCCTCAAGGACGGGACGGCCAATGTCGTCTACGCCTGGGGCAGCGCCGAGGACAAGAACCTGGCACTGGCGACGCAGACGCTCAGCGCCACGAAGTAGGTTCGGTGGGCCGGCGGTCCAGGAGG
Organism: Streptomyces sp. NPDC041940; assembly: GCF_055589465.1. NCBI lineage: Bacteria > Bacillati > Actinomycetota > Actinomycetes > Kitasatosporales > Streptomycetaceae > Streptomyces > Streptomyces sp. NPDC041940. Next base: position 344,267 of record NZ_JBVJBP010000003.1, on the reverse strand, counting down.
TAGCGCAGCCGCACATCGCGACGGTCCGCTCCCCTGGCCGTGCGGTCCGCGACGGCCGTTTCCCAGCAGGCCGCGAGGGCTTCCCGGAAGAAGCTGGAGGCGGACTCGTCGCGTGCGGCGGTCTCCACCAGGACCCGTTCCGGCTCGTGCACGGACTCGCCGGAGCGATCCGCGGCGTCGGATCGCGGCCTGGTGCGGTTGGGCAGGCCGGTGGCCGGCGGCTGGGCCTGTCGTACGGACCGGGAGACCGCTGACGTGGCGGCCAGGATGATCTCGAGTTGTTCGGCGAAGTGAGGGCCGGGGAGCGGGATTTCGTAGCCGGGGTTGCGGGCGTAGCCGGCGGCGACGGCGTGGGTGACGTAGGACTTGACCGCGGTGAAGGTCTCGGTGTGGTCGCGGGGGGCGGTGGGGGCCAGGCGACTGAGGATGCGCAGGACCGTGGGGATGCTGGTGTCGACGCCGAGGCCGCTGTCGGCCGGTGCGTCGTCGCCGGCCTGCTTGTGCCACAGGGCGGCCGCCTGCCTGTCGCCGAGCGCGAGGTGATGCAGGTGGAGGCAGTAGGAGGCGGCGGGTTCGCCGGCCCCGGCGGCGTACTGCCACCAGAAGCGCGCGCCGTCCCGCTCGTCGGCGAGTTGCAGGACGCAGCCCAGGATCCAGGCGCCGCGCGGGGAGGGCAGCTGTTCGGTGACGAAGTCGGCGAGCTGGCCGGGCGTGGAGTGGACGACGACCGCCTCGCACAGGGCCCGCAGGCTCCGGGCGGCGTTGTCGTCGGCCAAGTCGCCGCCGCCGACGTCCCACAGCGGGGTGCCGTCCGGAGCGAAGGCCGGGTAGGCGGTGTCCTCGTACGGGACGGTGTCCGACGGCACCTGGGGATCGTGCAGCAGGAGCGAGCGGGAGAGGAGATCGTCGATGGCGGTCATGGCGGGGTGCTCACTCCCGGTTGTCATGGCGGTGGTAGGTGCCTTCCAGGGCGCCTCGGGCGTGGTGGTCGATGGACTGGGTGATGGCCGTGGACAGACCGACGACGTCGGGGATCGCGTCGGGGTGGATGCCGCACAGGTAGCGCAGGACGGTGACGTCGAGCTGGTTCTGGGGCAGCCGGGCGACGGCGTCGAAGAAGTCGGCGAGCCGGCCGATGCGGGCGAACCGGGCGGTGAGGTCGTCGATCCGGCTCTGGTCGACGGTCTGGAACGCCGCCGGGCGCAGGTCGGGATGTCCGGCCGGGTGAAGGTGCGCGCGTAACAGGACGCGGGAGCGCAGCAGCCGCCAGGCGTGGCGGGGGACGTTGGGGCCGGCGACGGCGTCGTCCCAGCCCAGCCAGAGGATGTCGCTGGCCTCCGAGACGACCCAGTGGGCGCGCCGGTCGCTCTGCAGGAAGGCGCGGGCGTAGGCGGTGTAGGGGTGGCGCATGGCCTCGGTGAAGCCCTGGTGCGCGAGCGGGGGCCGTTCCGGCGGCAGCGGCTGGACGGCGTGTATGCGGCTCTCGATCCACGTGGGGTCCTTGGCCGCCTCGCGTGCCGCCGCCGTCCACAGCCGGCGCAGCGGCCAGACGGGGATGTCCAGGGCCCGGACCACGCTGTAGGTGATCTCCCAGCCGGGGTAGTAGCCCTTGCCGCGCAGCAGTTCGCTGATGCGGGCCTTGGAGTAGCCGGAGCGGCCGACGAGGTCGTCGAGTGTGAGCCCGGTGGCGAAGAGCCTGTTGCGCACCGGCTCCAGCCAGGCCCGGTGGGAGGGGCCCACCTGCTCGCCGATCGACTCCGGTTTGCGGCCGCGCCTGCTCGGCGGCTCGCCGTCGGGCTGCTCGTACGCGGGGAACGGGGTCATCGCACCGACTCCTCGGGTCCGGCCGCTATGGCCGTCGGGGCGGCGTCCACCGGGGTGTGGCGCGGGGACTGCGTGGCGTGGAGGGCGGCGACGATCTGCTGGACGAGCAGTCCGAGCGACGGCAGCAGCGCGGCCACGGCCGCGAGGTGCCCCAGCACGGTCATCACCGTGCTCCACGCGAAGACCGCCACCATCACGACGACGGTCAACACCTGCTTACTGGACATCGCACCTTGTCTCTCAACTCGAGGCGTCTGGAAGGCTCTTCCCCGGCGGTGCTGAGGCGCTGCGGAGGAGTTGGACGTCAGCATGGTGCGTCGACCGCCGGACACTCAACGTGATCATGGAGTTACGGAACAATGCCGCCGGGCACCCCGGTGCCCACAGCGCGCCTCACTGGACCATGTCGGTCACCCGCACGCGCAAAACATGGCGGATTGAACGCTTTTGAAGGCGGAAACGTACTTCTCGTCGCGACACCGGGGGCAAGGCGCACCATGGAACGCGGACGCCTCCCCGGGCGTCGGACCTTCCAGTCTGGAAGGACGAGCGGCCCCTTCGTGCTGAAGAACGACCGGAAGGGGCCGCACCGCTCCCGCCCAGGCCCCGTGCTGGGCGGGAGCGCCTACTCGCTAGCCGTGCTGTCGGCGCACCATCTCGGCGATCCAGACGGGCGCGAACGGGGACGTGCAGCCGGGGGACGTCGGATAGTCCTTGAGCACTTCCAGGCGCTCGCCGATGCCGATGGCACGGGTGCGGTGCTCGGGGTGCTCGATCCCGATCTGGGCCAGGCAGTGGTTCATCGCCCACTGCAAGCGGTCCGGGGCGTCCTTCATGTCCGCCTCGATGACGTCGAGCAGCCCCGCGAGGTCGAGGCCCTCGGGCTTCTTCGCCACACGATCGGTGGTCAGCGCCCAGCCGGCGCTCGCGACCACGGGATCCGGATCGGCGGACCAGGCCGAGCGCAGCTCTTCGGAGTGCGGGCTCTTCTTCACCACGTAGTTCACGAGCCAGTCGTGCACCTTGGGTGTGCGCGCCTCGCGCAGCATGACGTCCAGTTGATCACGCTCGAATGCCTTGGGGCGGCAGATCAGGAGCGCCAGCAGTCTCGCCGCGGTGTCTTCCGTCTCCCAGAGCCGGCCCGCGAGTTCCTGCTGTGTCTTCAGCCGCTTCGCGAGCGCGCGCAGCTTGCCGAGGTTCACACCGTGGTCGTCGCCGTGCCGCTCGTTCACCTCGCGCGCCTTGGGGTCCTCGAGGGCGGCCAGCTCGGCCATCACCTCGGCGACCGTCGTCCCGGGCTGCGTCGTCTCGGCCACCTCGGCCTCCTGTCCCTCACGTTCGGCATTCACGGTACGACGGAACCCGGCTGCGGCGATGCCCGGGATCAGCCCGGGTGTCCCCAGTCCAGGCGGTCGGCCAGCCCCGCGGCGGTAAAGGCGGCCTGGAGTGCGTCGCGGCCCTCGGTGAAGTGGGTCCAGCTGTCGTAGTGGACGGGGACGACGCGGCGGGCACCGAGGATCCGGGTGGCTTCGGCGGCCTGGGCGCTGTCCAGCACGAGGGCGCCGCCGTCGAAGAGGCCGGCGAAGCGGGGCGCGCCCGCGAAGAGGACGGCGGTGTCCACCGGCCCGAGGCGCTCGGCGGTCTCCCTGACCGCGTCGAGGGAGGCGTTGTCACCGCTGACGTACACGGTGGGCAGTCCGTCTCCGGTCAGGACGAATCCGACGACCTGTCCGGTGATCGCCTCGGTCTCCTCGCGCGCACCGGGGCCGTGGATGGCGGGAACGCCGGTCACGGTGACCGTGCCGCCGCCAGGGCGGTCCAACTCGACCGGCTCCCAGTCGGCCAGCCCCCTGGCCGTGCCGCCGAGGCGCTTGCCGCCACCGGGGGTGGTGAGGGTCAGCGGTATGTCGGCGAGCAGGGCCCGGCCGGCCCGGTCGAGGTTGTCGGCGTGCTCGTCGTGGGACAGCAGAACCACGTCGACGGGGCCGAGTTCGGCGGGGCTGCCGGAGGCGGGGGCGGTCTTGGTCAGGACCGGGCCGTCCGACTCCGGGTAGTCGCCGGGGGCGTCGAAGGTGGGGTCGGTCAGGAACCGCAGGCCGCCGTACTCGAAGAGAGCGGTCGGGCCGCCGAAGACGCGGACGGGGAACTGCTCACGGGTCGTCACTGAAGGAGTCACAGGGAAACACCTCACGGATGAGATCGGTTTATCCGTGAGAGACGGTAGCACGCTTCTCACGGATAGGGGATAGCCGTACCATGAGAGCCATGGATGTGAACGCCGCCGCCGAGCCCGCCGGATTCGTCGAACCCGCCGTGCCCCCCGCGCCCGGCGAGGAGCAGTACGCGGCCCTCGCCTTCGCCAACAGCGTCATCGCGTCGCCCGGCGGCAGGTTCACCGACTTCCTCGGCACACCGGAGCAGGCGAACCAGTGGCTGGCGGACCAGGGCCTCGCCCCCGTGGAAGCGGGCCTCCGGGAGATGTGCACGGCACAACTGCGGTCGCTGCGCGAACAGATCAGGTCGTTGCTCGCCTCCCGCGTCGAGGCCTCACCGGCCCTGCCCGCCGCCCTCTCCGCCGTCAATGACGCCATGACCAAGGTGCCCACCGCCGCACTGCTCCAGTGGGACGAGGAGAACGGCCCCTACCGCACTCCCCCGCACCCCACCACCGAGATCGTCGACCACGCCCTCGCGACCCTCGCCGCCGACGCCGCCGACCTGCTCACCGGGCCCGACGCCGAGCGGCTCACCGCCTGCGGCTCACCGCCCTGCGGCCGCTACCTGCTGCGGCACGGCCGCCGCCACTGGTGCTCGACACGCTGCGGCGACCGCGCACGCGCGGCCCGCGCCTACGCACGCCGGACCCGGGCCGGGGGCGGGGGCGGGTCCGGGGCCGAGGATTCCGCGCCCGGGACGCACCCGGAGGGCGGGTGAGGCCCCGTCATCCGGATACGCGGTCGCTAGGGTGGGCCGGGTGGAGCTCCTACACCTGCGTTATTTCGTCGCCGTCGCCCAAGAACTGAACTTCTCCACCGCGGCCCGCAAACTGCACATGGCGGCGTCCCCGCTGAGCCGGCGGGTCAAGGATCTCGAGAGCGAACTCGGGCACCGGCTGTTCGACCGCGACACGCATCGGGTGCGGCTCACTCCGGCCGGCACGGCGCTGCTGCCGATCGCGCGCGGCGTTCTGGAGCAGGTCGATTCCATCCGGTGGCGGCTGGACGAGACGGCCCGGCCGCAGCGGACCACGTTGCTGCTCGGCGTTCCCAGCGGCATCCATCCGGACCTGCGCGAACGGATGGACGCCCTCGCCGAGCGGGTCGGCGAGCGGTTCGAGATCAAACGCTGGCCTGGCGGCACCGACCGACTGGTCGACGCGGTGTGCGACGGCCGGCTCGCGCTGACGCTGGCCCGGCTCCCGGTCGGCGGCGACCCCGCCCTGGAACAGCTGCCGGTGATGTCGGAGCGGCTCGGCGCGGTCGTGCCCAGGGACCGGTTCCCGGGGCGGGAGTCGGTCGCGCTGGCGGAGCTGGCCGAACTCGCCTACGCGGGCTCCCCCACGGCCGTGACCAACGCGTATTTCCGCGGGCTCGACCAGCAACTGTCCGATCTCGGCATCAAGAAGCGGATCGAACTGAGCAGTGTCACTTTCGACGGAGTTTCCGAGATCGTGGCCAGCGGACTGGCATTCTCCGTTTCCATGCTGGATTCCAGAAGCCCCGTACAGAATTACCGTCTGGACAATGTGACGGTGATTCCCTTCTCCGATTTCCACCCGATGCTGGAGACCGGCCTTTTCTGGCGCAAGGACCGAGCAGACGGCGGCGACCTGGAAGAAGTCGTCGCAGCGGCTCGCGAGGTATTCGCCGAGCCGCTGCACGCATGAATTCTTGAGAACCCCCCAAAAAAGGCGGTATGACCACTGCGGTCATACCGCCTTTCGTTATTTGGTCATTCCGTTCCGGACCAGCCCTTGCTAACTTAGTTTCCAGATACACACATGCGGCGAAGCTAGGAGTGAAGGTAACGATGACGGAAATCACGGACACCACCGCCGGTCCTCTGGACGGCGTGCGCGTGATCGACCTCTCGACCGTGGTGATGGGCCCGTACGCCGCCCAGATCCTCGGCGACCTCGGCGCCGACGTGATCAAGATCGAGTCGCCGGCCGACACCGTCCGCGTGGGTCACTACAAGACCACTCCGGGCATGACCCCGCTGAACCTCAACGTCAACCGCAACAAGCGCAGCGTCGCCCTCAACCTCAAGGACGACACCGACCGCGAGCGCGCACTGCGGCTGATCGACACCGCGGACGTGCTGATCACCAACATGCGCCCCGGCGCCCTGCACCGCCTCGGCCTCTCCCACGACGACATCGCCGCCCGTAACCCCGGCCTCGTCTACGCGCACGCCCAGGGCTTCCGCAGCGACTCGGACCGGGCCGGCAACGCCGCGTACGACGAGACCGTGCAGGCCGCCTCCGGCCTGGTCGACATCGCCGACCGGGCACTCGGCGAGCCCGTCTACCTGCCGACCATCATCGGTGACAAGGTCTCCTCGCTGACCATCGCCTACAGCGTGCTGGCCGCCCTGCTGCACCGGAACAACACCGGCCAGGGCCAGCTCATCGAGATCCCGATGACCGACACCCTGCTCGCGTTCAACCTGGTCGAGCACCTCGCAGGGCACACCCACGTGCCCGAGACCGGCCCCACCGGCTTCGCGCTGTCGATGCTGAAGGGCCACAAGGCAGTACGCACCAAGGACGGTCTGGCCTGTGTCATGCCGTACAACCCGCCCAACTACCGGGACTTCTTCACCGCCGCCGGACGCCCCGACCTCGCCGAGGACCCGCGTGTGAACGGCGACGCCATCGACAGCGCCGACCACGAGGACCTGGCCGAACTGCTGGCGGCCTGCGCCCCGGCGCTGACCACCGAGGAGTGGGCCGAGGTGTGCGCCAAGCACAGCATCCCGATGGCCCCGGTGCTGGAACTCGACCGCGCCCACGACGACCCCTACGTCCGTGACGGCCACCTGCTCGACACCGCCGAGCACCCGACCGAGGGCACGGTCCGCACCATCGGCATCCCGCTGCGCTTCTCCGCCACCCCCGGCTCGATCCGCCGCCTCGCGCCGGTCGCGGGCCAGGACACCGAGGACGTCTTCGCCGAACTCGACGCCACCACCCGCTGATCACCACAGGAGGACAGTCATGAGCACCCCTACTTCTCCCGTCGTGCGCACCGAACGCATCGGCTCCGCCCTGCTGATCACCCTCGACCGGCCCGAGGCCCGCAACGCCGTGAACGCGGCGGTGGCCACCGGACTGGCCGGTGCGCTGGACGAGTTGGAGGCCGACCCGGCGCTGCGGGCCGGTGTCCTGACCGGTGAGGGCGGCACCTTCAGCGCCGGTATGGACCTCAAGGCGGCGCTGCGCGGCGAGTCGCCCGAGATCGAGGGCCGCGGGTTCGGCGGACTGACCGAGTCGGAGCCCACCAAGCCGCTGATCGCCGCCGTGGAGGGCTTCGCCATGGGCGGCGGCTTCGAACTGGCCCTGGCCTGCGACCTGATCGTCGCGTCCGAGGACGCCCGGTTCGGTCTGCCCGAGGTCAAGCGCGGGCTGATCGCGGCGGGCGGCGGCGTGATCCGGCTGCCCAAGCGCATCCCGCACCACCTCGCCATGGAACTGCTACTGACCGGCGAGCCCGTGGACGGCCGCCGCGCCGGCGAACTGGGCCTGGCCAACCGGGTCACCGCCAACGGGCAGGCCGTCGCCGAGGCGCTCCGGCTGGCCGAGCGGCTCGCCGAGAACGCCCCGCTGGCGCTCGCCACCGTCAAGCGCGTCGTCCGCGCCGCCGACGGGGCGCCCGACGCCGAGGCCTTCGCCTTCCAGCGTGAGCAGATGAAGACCCTGATGACCTCCGCCGACGTCCGCGAGGGCATGACGGCCTTCGCCGAGCGCCGCCCCGCGCAGTGGACGGGACGGTGAGGCGCCATGCAGGCCGAGGACGTACGACAGCACGTCACCACCCCGCTCACCAGCCCGGCGTTCGCGCCGACCGTCCCGCGGTTCACCGACCGGGAGTACCTCAACATCGTCTACCGCACCGACCCCGGGGCGCTGCGGGCGGTCGTCCCGGAGCCGCTGCGGATCGATGAGCCACTGGTCCGGTTCGAGGTCATGAAGATGGGCGACGTCAGCGGCTACGGCCCCTACACCGAGGCCGGCCAGGCGATCCCCGTCAGCTTCGAGGGCGAGCGGGGCGAGTACCTGCACGCGATGTACCTCGACAACTTCCCGGCGACGGCCTCCGGACGCGAGGTCTCCGCCTACCCCAAGGTCATGGGCTCCCCGGCGCTCCGCGTCGACACCGGCGCGCTCGTCGGCACCCTCGACCACGGCAGCCTGCGGGTCGCCACCGCGACCATGGGCTACAAGCACCACGAGCTGGACCGGGCCGAGGCGGCGGCGCAGATCACCGTGCCGACCTACATGCTCAAGACCATTCCCGGCTACGACGGTCTGCCGCGTGTGCAGGAACTCGTCCGCACCCGCATCACCGACCTCACCGTCAAGGAGGCCTGGACCGGTCCCGCCCGGCTGCAGCTCTTCGAGCACGTGCTGGCCCCGCTGGCCGACCTGCCGGTCCTGGAGGTCGTCTCCGCCAGCCACATCCTCACCGACCTGACGCTCGCCGGCGTCGAGCCGGTCCACGACTACCTGAAGGGAGCCCTGTCATGACCCGCGCCTTCCGCACGGCCGCCGTGATCGGCGCCGGGACCATCGGACTGTCCTGGGCGACGCTGTTCGCCGCGCACGGCCTGACCGTCAAGGTGACCGACCCGCGGCCGGACCTCGCCGAGGCCGTGGCCGAGGCCTTGGACCACAACGCCCCGCAGCTGGCCGCCCGCGGCCTGGACGTGACGGGCCTCGCCGACCGGGTGCATATCGCGGCCGATGTCGCCGAGGCGGTCCAGGACGCGGACGTCGTCCAGGAGAACGGCCCCGAGCGGGTCGAGTTCAAGCAGGACCTCTTCGCCACGCTGGTCCGCGAGGCACCCGACCACGCGCTGCTGCTCAGCTCCTCGTCGGCGATCCCGTCCAGCGCGTTCACGCGTGAGCTGCCGGACGAGGCCGCCGCCCGGGTCCTGATCGGCCACCCCTTCAACCCTCCGCACCTGGTCCCGCTCGTCGAGGTCGTGCCCGGGGAGCGCACCGGCGAGGACGCCGTGCAGGACGCGGTGGACTTCTACACCTCGGTCGGCCGCACCCCGGTCGTCGAGCGCAAGGAGATCCCCGGTTTCGTCGGGAACCGGCTGCAGAACGCGCTCAGCCGCGAGGCGGTGTACCTCGTCGAGCAGGGCGTGGTGACCCCCGAGGACCTCGACAAGGTGATGACGAACTCGCTGGGCCTGCGCTGGGCCACGGTCGGGCCGTTCCTCGGCTCGCACCTGGGCGGCGGCCCCGGCGGCTACCGGCACCTCGTCGAGCACATCGGCACGTCGATGCGGCAGATGGAGCTCGGCACGCCTTCGCAGAACAAGGAAGAACAGGAACGGCTCATCGAAGCCGTGGAAAAGGCCTACGGCTCCTCCACGTACCCGGAACTCACCGAGACGCGCGACCGCAGGCAACTCGCGGTGCTGTCAGCCCTGGACAGCGCCGACAAGGAGGAGAACTGAGATGACCACCCCCATGGAACCCCTCGAGGACCAGCTGACCGCCGACTTCTACACCTACGAGGCGCTGCTGCCGGACGAGGAGCGCAAGATCCTCCTCAAGGCCCGCGCCCTCATGCGGGACGAGGTCAAGCCGCTGGTGAACGAGAACTGGGCCAGGGGCGAGTTCCCCACCGAGCTCATCTCCCTGTTCCGCGACAGCGGCCTCGCCGGACTGCCCTACGAGGGCTACGGCGAACACCGCCCCGCCGTCAGCAACCTCCTCAGCGGCATGCTCGCCCTGGAGATGACCCGCACCGACGCCTCCGTGTCGACGTTCTTCGGCGTCCACAACGGCCTGGCGATGTACTCGATCCACTCGGGCGGCGACCAGGAGCAGCGCGACCGCTGGCTCCCGGAGATGGCCGCGATGGACAAGATCGGCGCGTTCGCCATGACCGAGCCGCTCGGCGGCTCCGATGTCGCGGGCGGCATGCGCACCACCGCCCGGCGTGAGGGCGACAGCTGGGTCCTGAACGGCGCCAAGAAGTGGATCGGCAACGCGACCTTCGCCGACTACGTCGTGGTCTGGGCCCGGGACGTCGACGACAACCACGTCAAGGGCTTCGTCGTCGAGAAGGGCATGCCCGGCTTCGAGCCGGTGAAGATCGAGGGCAAGATCGCCTTCCGGATCGTGGAGAACGCCGAGATCACCCTGACCGACGTACGGGTGCCGGAGGCGAACCGCCTTCAGAACATCAACTCCTTCCGGGACGTCGCCGAGATCCTGCGCGCCACCCGCGGCGGCGTCGCCTGGCAGGCGCTGGGCGTGATGGTCGGCGCCTACGAACTCGCCCTGGACTACGCCCGGGAGCGCCGCCAGTTCGGCCGCCCGATCGGCGGCTTCCAGCTGGTGCAGGACCTGCTGGTGAAGAGCCTGGGCAACATCACGGCGTCCTGGGGCATGCTGGTGCAGCTCGCCCGGCTGCAGGACGCCGGGATCTTCCGTGACGAACACTCCGCGCTGGCCAAGGCGTTCGTCACCTCCCGGATGCGGGAGGTCGTGGCCTGGAGCCGGGAGATCTTCGGCGGCAACGGGATCCTCCTGGAGCATGACATCGCCCGGTTCTTCGCCGACGCCGAGGCCATCTACTCCTTCGAGGGCACCCGCGAGATGAACACCCTGATCGTCGGCAAGTCGATCACCGGCCAGAGCGCCTTCGTGTGAGGCCGTGAGAACGATGAACCCCAGGTACTTCGACCTGGGGTTTTCTCATGGCGCCACCTTGATGCCATCATGCCGCCATGGACCTCACGCCCTACGTCGACTCACTCCGCCGGGAACTCGCGGTGGCTGCCGAAGCCGGTGGGGAGGACGCCCGCGAGCTGGCCGAGCGGCTGACCGCTCCGCTGGAGTCGGCGACCCGCCTGACACTGCTGAACGTGCTGTCCGCCGCCATGGACGAGATCACCCGCGAACTCGCCCCCGGCTCGGTCGACGTGCGGCTGCGCGGGCTCGACCCCGCCTTCGTCGTGACACCGCCGCCGATGGGCGCCGGTTTCGAGGAGCCGGACACGCGTCCCGAGCCGCCGAGGGCCCCGGCGCCGGCCCCGGTGCCCGCCGACGCCGATGACGGCACCACCGCGCGGATCAACCTGCGCCTGCCCGCCCACCTCAAGGGCCGCGCCGAGGAGGCCGCCGCACGCGAGGGCCTGTCGGTCAACGCCTGGCTGGTGCGCGCCGTGAACGCGGCCGTGGAGAGCGGCGACGTCCGGGCCCGCTCCACCGAGCCGACCCGGAGCAGCGGCAACCGCTACACCGGCTGGGTGCGCTGACGCCGGAAGTTGCCCCCGGGCGCACCCCTGCTGTCCCCTCCGTGCACGGGCGGCCCCGAACCCCTCCGGCGCTGATCCGGCGTGCCTAGCGTGTTGGGCGAACCGGCCGAGATCCGAGCCGGAGTCACGCTCCCCGGAGGACAGCAACCATGGTCAGCATCGCCGATGTCACCGCCACCCCCAGCCCCGATCTGCTCACCCCGGACAACTGCGCGGTGCTGTTCGTGGACCACCAGCCGCAGATGTTCTTCGGCACCGGCAGCGGCGACCGCACCGCCATCATCAACGCCACCGTCGGTCTGGCCAGAGCCGCCCGGACCTTCGACGTGCCGGTGGTGCTGAGCACCGTGGCCGCCGAGTCCTTCTCCGGCCCGCTCCTGCCGCAGCTGGCGGAGGTCTTCCCCGAGCGGAAGCCCGTCGACCGCACCTCCATGAACGCCTGGGAGGACCGGGACTTCGTGGAGGCGGTCAAGGCCACCGGGCGGCGCAAGCTCGTCATCGCGGGTCTGTGGACCGAGGTGTGCGTCGTCCTGCCCGCGCTCTCCGCGCTCGCCCAGGGCTACGAGGTCTACGTCGTCACCGACGCGTCCGGCGGCGTCAGCCCGCAGGCCCACGACCACGCGGTCCAGCGCATGGTCCAGGCCGGTGCCGTCCCGGTCACCTGGGTGCAGGTGCTCCTGGAACTGCAGCGCGACTGGGCCCGCACCGAGACGTACGGCGCGGTGACGGACGTGGTGAAGGAGTACGGCGGCGCCTACGGCCTCGGCATCGTCTACGCGCAGGCCGTCATCGGCACCCACGCCGCAGGCTGATGCCCGCCCAGCCGGTGGCCGCCGCACGTATCATCGCGCGGTGGACACCGGGGTGGGGACCGCGGCGCCGTTCGGACGGCTGCTGCGCGCGTTACGGCAGAGCAGGCGGCTGACGATCGAGGAGCTGGCCGAGGCCTCCGGGGTGTCGGGGCGCGCCATCGGTGACATGGAGCGGGGCAAGAGCCGCCGTCCGCACCGTGGCACCGTCACCGCGCTCGCCCAGGGCCTGGAGCTGGACGAGGCGGCGCATTCGGAACTCCTGGGCGCCGCCCGCGCCGCCCGTCCCGGCGCGCGGGCCGCCGGGTCCGTCAAGGCCTCGCCGCACATGCTGCCGAGGGGGGTTCGCGACTTCGTCGGGCGGCAGGCGGAACTGTCGGTGCTGCGCGCCCTCGCGCAGGAGGCCACCGACAGCGGGTCGGCTCGTGGCCCGGGACCGCTCGTGCCGCCGGCGGCCGTGGTGTGCGGCCCGCCCGGAAGCGGCAAGACGACGCTGGCGGTCCGGCTGGCCGAGGAGCTGGCGTCGTCCTGCCCCGACGGGGCGTTCATGGTGGACATGCGGGGCCTGGACGAGCAGCCCCTCTCCGCGGGGCAGGCCGTGTCCGGGCTGCTGGCCTCGTGGGGCGTGGGGGACGCCGAGCTGGCCCGGCTCGGCGCCGAGGAGCGACTCGCCCGCTACCAGGAGATCACCGCCGGGCTCCGCGCGGTCCTGGTCCTGGACAACGCGGGCGGCGAGGCCCAGGTCAGGCCGCTGCTGCCGCGCGAGGGGCGGCTGCTCGTGGTGGTGACGAGCCGACGGGCCCTCGCGGGTCTGGAGGGGGTACGGCGCGTCGAGCTCGGCGGACTGAGCAGGCAGGAGTCCGCCGCCCTGCTGCGGGCCGTCGTCGGCACCGGGCGCGTGGCCGCCGAGCCGGACGCTGCGGACGTCGTGACCGAACTGTGCGGTCATCTGCCGCTGGCCCTGAGGGTGGCCGCCAACTGGGCCGCCACGCGCACCAACTGGAGCCTGCGGCGCCTCGCCGACCGGCTCGCCGACGAGGACCACAGGCTGGACGCGCTCAGCGCGGGCGACCTGCGGATCAACTCCGCCTTCGCGCTCTCCTACTCCCGTCTCGCCCCCGAGGCCGCCCGGATGTTCCGGCTGCTGTCGCTCGTACCCGGAGGGGACTTCAGCGTGGCACCGGCCGCGGTGCTCGCGGATGTCCCGCTGCCCGACGCCGAGGACCTCCTGGAGGAACTGCTGGAGGCGGGGCTGCTGATGACGTCCCGTCAGGACCGCTACCGCCTGCACGACCTGCTGCGGCTGTACGCGGCCTCCCGTCACCGATCGGAGGACGGGGAGGAGAGGTCGCTCGCCGCGCGGTCCCGCCTGCGGCACTGGCTGCTGGAGACCGCCGTCCTCGCGGGCCGCTGGTACGAGCCGGACTACGGCATGCCGGCGCCGGACCCCGGCCGGCTGGTCGCCCTAGACGACCGTGAGCGGGCGGCGCGCTGGATCAAGGCGGAGGGCGACACCTGGCTGGCCGCGTTCCGCGAGGCCGCGGCACGGGGTGAGCACACGCGGGTCGTCGAGGTGGCGGAGGCCATGCACTGGTTCTCCGACCACTGGGTGTCCTGGGGCCACTGGATCGAGGTCTACGAGCGTGCCGCGACGGCCGGGGCGGCACTGGACGACGCCGGTCTGGAGGCGACCCACCGCAACTACCTCGCCTGGGCGTACTGGGCCTGCGCCCGCCGGCACGACGAGGCGGTGGAGTCGGCCACGGCCGCGCTGCGGCTGGCGGGAGCGGCCGGGAACGTCCTCCAGCAGGCCTGGGCCCACGCCTATCTCGGCTGGCTGCGGGACGTCGTCGGCGACATGCCGCCCGCCGCCGACCACTACCACCGCGCCTTGGAGCTGTTCACCGAGGCGGACGACGTCACCGGGTATCTGCAGGTGTCCTGCGGGGTGATCAGGGTGCTGCGCGGGGCGGGCCGGGCCCGGGCGGCGGTCGAGACCTACCAGGGCATCCTGGACACCCTCGCGGATCCCCGTCATCAGGACCGGATCCCGCCCAACGTACGGGAGTTCACCCTGCTGTCCGCCGTCTACTCGGTGTCGTTCGTCCATCTCGGCCAGGGGCGCTGGCAGGAGGCGGCCGACGCGCTGCGCTCCATACGGGGGCAGTTCGACGCCCGTGGCTGGCACAAGCAGGCGGGCAAGGTCCATCTCCACCTGGGCCAGGCCCTCGCCCACCTGGGCGAGAGGGCCGAGGCCGCCGCCGAGTACCGCGCCGTGCTCGCCCTCGTCGACCGCGTCCCCGCCGACGTACGGGACGAGGCCCAGGCGGGTCTCGCCGCCCTGGCCACGGGCCGGCCGGCACCGGCCGGCCCGCTCGTGCAGTGAGGGCCGGGTCGCCGCCGCCCGGAGGCTAGGGCTTGCGGCCCGTGGCGGAGCCGAAGCCCAGCCAGGTGTGGCGGTTGTTCCACCAGCACCAGCCGACCTTCGGGGCGTCGCGGCGCTCGCGGCCGTCGCGGCCGGTGCCGTTGCTGATCCAGATCGCCGGGGTGCGGGCGTCGAACGTGCCGTTCGGCTTGCGCAGCCGGGAGCCGATGGTCATGAAGCACAGGTTGCGCTCCAGGGCCGCCGGTTGCTGGAGCACCCAGTGGATGCCCTCGGTGAGCAGCAGCGGGGTGCGGTCCTCCTTGGTGAGGGCGGGCAGTGCCTCGTCCGGGCTCCAGTTGCTCATGTGGTCACCGCGGTCGAGGCCGGTGAGGACGTAGAGCGGGGCGTCGGGCAGCTCGACGCCGGTGGGGGTGAACTCGTCGGCGTCGGGCATGTCGACGACGACGAAGCCCGGCTTGCCCGCGCGGCGGAGCAGCGGCGCGAGAGCGGAGGCGGGGGCCCGGTCCGGGTGCACGGCGAGCAGGGCGCCCTCGCTGCCCAGCGAGGCCTCGGCGTCGGCGGCGTACGTTCGGATCTCGGCGGCCGGCAGCCCGGCGATCTCGTGGACCCCCGACTCGATCAGTCGCTCTGCCTGTGCGCTCAGGGCCGGGAGTACGGGCGGAACGGCGGTGGTTCCTGGCGTGGTCTCGGGCACGATGCTCCCTGGGTCGGCGGCGTGAACAGTGAGGCAACGCGGCGAACCGCCGGTACGTTCCCGGGGTCAGGCAGGGGATCGGCCGGACAGGCCGCTTCGCTGCCACTCGCGGGGCGTCACACCGTAGGCCGCCCGGAAGGCACGGCTGAAGTGGCTGGGGCTCACGAACCCCCAGCGCCGGGCGACGGTCGCGACCCCGTGTCCCAGGGCCGGGGACCGCAGTAGGTCCTTGCGGCACCGTTCGAGGCGCTGGGTCCGGATCCACTCCCCCACCGTGACGCCCTCCAGCTGGAACAGCTTGTGCAGGTAGCGGACCGACATGAAGTGCGCGGCGGCGATCCCCGGCGGGGACAGGCCGGGGTCGGAGAGGTGGCGCAGGATGTGGTCCTGGACGCGCACGAGGGTGGCCGCGGCGGTCTCCGGAGCCTGGGGGGTGAAGCGGCCGCGGCGCTCGTTGATCAGCAGCGCCAGCAGGTCGAGCGCGGTGGCGGCGAACTGACGGCCCGCGACGGCGTCGAACCCGGCCGCTTCGCGGGCCAGCTGAGCGAAGTAGGTCGCCACCAGCGCGGCACCGCCCTCCCGGCCGGAGAAGGCCGTGGCGGTCATCGCCCGCAGATCGTCGTCCCGCACGCGGAGATCCTCGCGAGGGAAGTGGAAGGAGGTGAAGGAGAAGCTGTCCTGCACCTTCTTGCGGAACAGCCGGGAGGAGTCCGAGAGGGAGAAGTCACCCGGGCCTATCCGGGCCTCCCTCCCGTCCTGCTCTTTGATGGAGCTGCCTCGCTGCTGAAGGGTGAGGATGAGGAACTCCTTGCCGTCCCTGGCGATCAGCCGTCTGCTGCGCGTCACGACCTGCGGGCCCGCCTGGACGTGCGCGATCCGTAAGGAGCCCAGCTCGTTGCTGACGATCCTTCCGGGTGACGGGTCCTTCTCGAGGAGGCGCACATCGAGCGGGATGAAGGTGTGTGACACGGCGTGGTGCCAGCGCTCCCCGCGGTCGGCCGCCGACAGTGACGCGGTGCAAAGGACGACGGCCACCTGATTCCCCTCCGGGCACGGTCAAGGGACGGCAGCTCGGTTCCGCTGCCGTCCCTGACGATGTCACCACCCCGGCCGAGGGCCGTCCAGGAAGAATCGGAGGAAGAATTCGATCACTCCTGCTCGGTCACTTCTGCAGGAATGCGAGCAGTGCCGCGTTGACCTCCTCCGCGTGGGTCCAGAGCAGACCGTGCGGGGCGCCCTCGATCTCCACGTAGTCCGCGGCCGGGAGGGCCTTGTGGAACTGCCGCGCCGTCCCGTCCACCGGCAGGATGCGGTCGCCGGTGCCGTGCAGGATCAGGGCGGGCACGTCGATCGCCGGGATGTCGGCCCGGAAGTCGGTGTACCAGGTGGAGGGCGCGGCGGACGCCGCGAAGAAGCCGCCGCCCGCGGCGACGTTCCAGCTGTTGCGGACAGCCTCCTCGCTGATCCTGGTGCCGAGGTTCTCGTCGAGGTTGTAGAAGTCGTTGTAGAAGTTCGTGTAGTACGCGTACCGGTCCGCCTTCACGGCCGCGACGATCTCGTCGAAGAACTCCTTCGGGGCGACCCCGCCCGGGTTGTCGTCCGACTTGAGCAGGCAGGGCTCCAGCGACGCGAGGAAGGCGACCTTGGCGACCCGGCCGGAGCCGTGGGCCGACACGTACCGGGCGACCTCGCCGGTGCCCATCGAGAAGCCGACGAGGACGGCGTCGCGCAGGTCGAGGGTCTCCATCACGGTGTTCAGGTCGGCCGCGAAGGTGTCGTAGTCGTAGCCGGTCGTCGGCTGGGAGGACTGCCCGAAGCCGCGCCGGTCGTACGTGATCACGCGGTAACCGGCGTCGAGCAGTACGGCGCTCTGCCGCTCCCAGGAGTGCCCGTCGAGCGGGAAGCCGTGGATGAGGACGACCGGCTGCCCGGATCCGTGGTCCTCGTAGTACAGGTCGATGGCGGTGGAGTTCTCCTGGCCCACGGTGATGTACGGCATGCGCTGCTTCCTCGTTTCGGGAGGGCGGGTGGAAGGGATGCGGCCACGCTAGGCCGGTGGCCGGGCGGGCGGTTGCCGTGCAGCGCACGACTCCTTGACCGGGCGCGCACTCCCGTCAGTCTGCAACAGGAGCGGAAAGGTTTGCCGTCATGACTCCGCAGGAAACGGGCCTGGTCCGCCCTTCTCATTGACGGGAATGGCACGGAGTGAAAATCTCGGGGCGTGCAGGTGACAATTCGAGAGGTCGCACAGGCGGCAGGCGTCTCCCCCTCCACCGTGTCCCGGGCGCTGGCGCCGGACGGGACCGTGAGCGCGGCCACCCGGGACCGGGTGCAGGCGGCGGCCGACCGTCTCGGCTACCAGCCGAACCGCGCGGCCCGGGGGCTGATCACCGGGCGTACCGGGGCGGTGGGCCTGATCGTGCCGGATCTGCTGAACCCGTTCTACGCGGAGGCCTGCAAAGGCGCACAGGCCCGGGCCCGGGGGCTCGGTCACTCGCTGATCGTGAGTGACGCCGAGCGCGACGAGGGCCTCGAGATGGACGCCATCCGCACGCTCGCGCCGCAGGTGGACGGCATCGTGCTGACCGCGTCCCAGCTGAGCGACGAGGAGCTGGGATCGCTGGGCCGGCTCACCGCCAAGCCGGTGGTGCTGCTGCATCGCCGGGAGCCCGGCTTCCCGAGTGTCACGGCCGACCTGGTCGAGGGGATGACGGATGCCCTGACGCATCTGCACGCGCTCGGCCACCGCCGGATCGCCTACGTGGGCGGCCCCCGCAGCACGTGGGAGGCGCGGGAGCGGGCGGCCGGGGTCGAGGCGATGGCACAGGGCGGCACGATCGATCTCGTGCGGGTGGGCAGCGTGGCCCCGCACTTCGACGGGGGCATCACGGGTGCGGCGGACGTGGTGCTGGCCAGTGGGGCGACCGCGGTGGTCGCGTTCAACGACATCGTCGCCTTCGGGCTGATCAGCCGCCTCACCGCGCGCGGGGTCCGGGTCCCGGACGACATGAGCGTGGTGGGCTGCGACGACATCGCCCTGTCCGGCATGGCCGCACCCCCGCTGACCACGGTCTCGGTACCCAAGGCACACGCCGCGCGAGCCGCCGTGGACCTGCTGTTCCGCACCCTCAGGACACCCGAGGTGCAGGGCGAGCAGCCGATGCAGCGGGTACTGCCGACCCACCTCGTCGTCCGCGGTTCGACGGCGGCACTGACGAAACGCTGAACCGGGCCGCGTCGCTGCTCAGCCCTGCGGCACGCTCGTGTGGAACTTGTCCCACATCTCGCTCGCCGCCGCCCGTACTTCGGACTTGCCGAAGATGATGTCCTGGTAGACGCGCCGGAACTCGTTCTTGTCCTCGTCCGCGCCGGAGGGGGCCGGGGGCAGGGGCGGTGCGAGGTCGCCCCGCACGTCGTCGACGTAGCGGGCGATGACCCGGTCGCCGCCGGTGAGTTTCGGTGCGAGCCGGTCGAGGTTGCGCTGGTTGGGCGGCAGCCCGCGGACCACCCCGAGCACCTCGGCGGCCCCGGGGTCGTTGACCAGGAAGTCGATCAGCAGGGCGGCCTCGCGGCGGTGCGGGGAGGTGCGCCGGACGCACAGTGAGGACGAGGCCGCGACGGCCATCCCCGGCGGCGCCGAGGCCGACACCGTGGGGAAGGGGATCGGGGTGACCTCGCCGTAGGTCTCCCAGTACGACGTGCCGGAGGACGTGATCTGGAACTCGGCGGTGGACAGCTTCCGCACGAGCGCCCGGTCACCGGCCCCGCCGCTGAGCGAGGACGCGGTGACGGGCGGCGGCGTGAAGACCCCCTTGTCCAGCAAACGCTCCATGAGCTCCCAGTAGCCGCGCAGATCGGCCTCGGTGAAACCGGTGGAGCCGTCGCCGGTGTAGAGCGACTTGCCACGCTGCACCAGCCAGACGTGGAAGCACTCGACGTAGCCGCCGAAGTCGGTCAGCGGTGAACGGCCGGGCACGACCCGCTTCAGCTTCGGGCCGACGTCGGTCAGCAGGTCGTCCCAGGTCCAGCCCGACTTCGGGATACCGACACCGGCCTTGCGCCACAGCGCGGGGTCGATGAACAGGGCGGTGGTGGCGACGCCCGTCGGGATGCCGACCAGTTTCCCGTCGACCTGGCCGGTCTGCTGGAAGAGACGGGGGATGCGGCTGCGGGAGATCGCCGAGAACCGCGGCTCGGCAAGGTCCGCGAGGACGTCACGGTCCGCGTAGGTGCGCAGGTAGGCGACGTCCATCTGCATGACGTCGGGGCCGCCGCCGGCCGCGACCTGGGTGGCGAGCCGCTGGAGGTAGGCGTCGTACCCGGCGTACGAGGTGGCCACCCTGATCTTCGGGTGGCGCCGCTCGAAGAGTCGCACGGCCTTCTCGGTGGCCAGGTTGCGGTCCTCGGAGCCCCACCACTGGAAGTCGAGCGTCACCGTGCCGTCGGCGGAGACATCGCGCGCGCCGCAGCCGGCGGCGGCCGAGGCCACCGGCAGGGCCGCGAGCGAGACCAGCAGACGTCGGCGCGACAGCCCCGTGGTCGGGAGCGGGGACGGGGAACGGCGTGCTGGAGACATCGCGGCCCTTCGGTCAGCTGGAGTGCAAACGTTGCCACTCTGTTTCCGGTTGGCCGGGAAGCTACGCCCCCTGCGAGGACTCCGTCAATCGGGCCGACCGAATTTGACCTGCGGAGTGAAGGCTCGGCGGAGGGAGGCAGACAGGTTCACCCGACCTCTTGCCGACTGAAAACAACGCATGCAATCGTTGCCACCCGTTGTCCAGCCCCGCCGTGCAGGAGGGCTCCGATGAGCCAGGCGACCGCTCCGCCCCGTCCCATGCCGCCGCCGAGCGGCGCCCTCCCCGCCACGCGGCATCCGGGTCGGCGCCGCCGTTCACAAGCCTTGTCGGGTCATGTGTTCCTGGCGCCCTGGCTGATCGGCACCCTGGTGCTGACGCTGGGTCCGATGGTGATCTCGCTGTATCTGTCGTTCACCGACTACGACTTGTTCTCCCGGCCCCGCTGGGTGGGTCTGGCGAACTACCGCTACATGCTGGAGGACGACCGGTTCCTCAGCTCGGCCGGCGTCACCCTCAAGTACGCGCTGGTCGGTACCCCGTTGAAGCTCGCCGCCGCGCTCGCCGTGGCGCTGCTGCTGAACCGGGCGAGCCGTGGGGTGGGCCTGTACCGGGCGGCGTTCTACGCGCCCTCGCTGCTCGGCGCGAGCGTCAGCGTCGCCCTGGTGTGGCGGGCGTTGTTCGCCACGGACGGTGCGACCGACCGTTCGCTGGCGTTCTTCGGCGTGCACGTAGGCGGCTTCACCGACAACCCTGACTACGCCCTGTATCCGCTCGTGCTGCTGACGGTCTGGCAGTTCGGCGCGCCGATGGTGGTGTTCCTGGCGGGGCTGAAGCAGATCCCGAAGGAGCTGTACGAGTCGGCGTCGCTGGACGGCGCGGGCCGGATGCGGACGTTCTTCTCGATCACGCTGCCGATGCTGTCCCCGGTGCTGTTCTTCAACCTGGTGCTGGAGATCATCCACTCCTTCCAGGCCTTCACCCCGGCGTTCGTGATCAGCGGCGGTACCGGAGGCCCGTCGGACTCGACGCTGCTGTACTCGCTCTACCTCTACCAACAGGCCTTCGCGAGCTTCCACATGGGCTACGCCTCGGCGATGGCATGGGTACTGCTGGCGGTCATCGCGCTGATCACATACGCCGTCTTCCGCAGCGCCCGGCTGTGGGTCTTCTACGCACAGGAGGACGCGTCGTGACGACGACCGCGGCATCCCCCGCTCCCGCTCAAGCCCCGGCCGGGCGCGCTCCGCTGCGCACCGCTGCCTGGCACGCCGTCTGCGTGGTGATCGGGCTCGTCCTGCTCTACCCGGTGCTGTGGCTGCTCACCGCGTCGTTCAAGTCCGGGGAGGAGGTCATCTCCAACCTGAGCCCGATTCCGAAGGTGTTCACGCCGGGCAACTACACCGAGGCGGTCGACGGTGTCAGCGGCCTGACGCTGTGGAGGCTGTTCGGCAACTCGCTGCTCGTCTCCGTCGGCACGGTGATCGGCAATGTCCTGTCCTGCTCGCTCGCCGCCTACGCCTTCGCCCGGCTCCGCTTCCGCGGCCGGGGCCTGTACTTCGCGCTGATGATCGGCACTCTGATGCTGCCGGCGCACCTGATGCTGATCCCGCAGTACGTGATCTTCCAGGAACTCGGCATGGTCGGTACGTATCTGCCGCTGATCCTGCCGAAGTTCCTCGCCACGGAGGCGTTCTTCGTCTTCCTCGTCGTCCAGTTCATCCGGTCCCTGCCGGCCGAGCTCGACCAGGCGGCGGCGATCGACGGCTGCGGCCCGTACCGCACCTTCTGGCATGTGATCATGCCGCTGCTCAAGCCGGCGATCGTCACGACGACGATCTTCTCCTTCATCTGGAGCTGGAACGACTTCTTCTCCCAGGTGATCTACCTGGTCGAGCCGGAGACCTACACCCTCCAGCTCGGGCTTCGGATGTTCGTCGACATGGACGGCAGCGCCATGTTCGGCCCGATGTTCGCGATGTCCGTCCTCACGCTGGTTCCCGTGCTGTTGTTCTTCCTCGCCTTCCAGCGGCTGCTGGTGGAGGGCGTGCAGACCACCGGCCTGAAGGGCTGAGAGGACAACCCGCCATGACCCGTACGTGGTTCGCCCGCTTCGCCGACTGTCTGCTGCTCGGAGTACTGCTGCTGCTCGCCTCGCTGCCGGTGGTCACCGCGTTCCCGGCGCTGGTCGCGGGCTGCGCGGTGCTGCGCGAACAGGCCGGTGACGGCGAGGGGGTGACGGTCAGGCACTTCCTGAAGCGGTTGCGTGCGGTGCTGGCCTCGGGCCCCGCCGTGTGGGCCGTGCCCACCGCCGTACTGGCGCTGCTGTGGCTGGACACACTGGCTCTGGAGGCCCGCGGCTCCGGGCCCGGGCTCGCCTTCGCCGTGGCCACGGCGGTCCTCGCGGCACTGGCGCTGCGCTGCGCCGCGGCCTGGCGGGAGGGAACGCGCTGGCGTACGACCCTGGCCGTCGTGTTCCGGTCGGTGCCGCGGCATCCGCTCGCGCCCGGCCTGCTCGCCGGGGCCGTCGGTGCCGCGGTCGTGCTGCTGGCCCTGACTCCGGTTGTACTGTTCGTCGTCCTCGGCCCGCTGGCCTTCGCCGCGACGGCGGCGGACGCCTGGCGGCCCGTGACTCCCTGAGCCACCCCGCACGTTCCTTTCCACCTCAACCGAAGGAGACCTGCATGTCGTCCGACACCGCACGCCGCCGAGCCGCCGTGGTCGGCCTGGGTGCCCGCGCCCGGCTGTTCACCCAGGCGCTGGCCGGTCCCTACGCGGACCGGTTCGAACTGGCCGGCTTCTGCGATGTCAACTCCCACCGCATGGCGGTCCACAACACCTGGATCGCGGACGCCCACCCGGGCCTTCCTCCCGTACCGGCCTACGCGGCCGAGGACTTCGAGGAGATGCTGCGCCGCGAGCGGATCGACCTGGTCGTGGTCTGCACGGTGGACCACACCCACGACCACTACATCGTGCGGGCCCTGGAAGCGGGCTGCGACGTGGTCACCGAGAAGCCCATGACCACCGACGCCGAGAAGGCCCGCCGTATCCTGGAAGCGCAGCGGCGCACCGGGCGCGAGGTCCGGGTCGCCTTCAACTACCGCTACAACCCGGCGCATTCGGCCGTACGGGAAGTCATCTCCTCGGGCGAGATCGGCGAGGTCGGCTCGGTGCACTTCGAGTGGCTGCTCGACCTGCGGCACGGCGCCGACTACTTCCGCCGCTGGCACCGCGACAAGGCCAACTCCGGCGGCCTGATGGTGCACAAGTCCACCCACCACTTCGACCTGGTCAACTGGTGGCTGGGCACCCGTCCCGAGACGGTCTTCGCACAGGGCGGCCTGTTCTTCTACGGCGACGAAGCGGGCCGGCGACGCAACCTCGCCCAGGAGTACGACCGCGCTCATGGTTCCCCGGCCGCCGAGGCGGACCCGTTCGCCGTACACCTCTCCGACTCCTCCGTGCTCAGCGCGCTGTATCTGGACGCGGAGGCGGAGGACGGCTACCACCGCGACCAGAACGTGTTCGGGCCCGGGGTGACGATCGAGGACGACATGGCGGTGCTGGTCCGGTACGCCACCGGCGCGAGCCTGACGTACCACCTGACCGCGTACTCCCCGTGGGAGGGCTACCGGGTCGCCTTCAACGGCAGCCGGGGGCGCCTGGAACTGCTGGTGGAGGAGTCGACGTGGACCCGCCCCCGGGTGCGCGTGAACGGCTCCGACCCGGTCCTGCACGGTGCCGAGGCCGAGGACACCGCCGGACGTACCGAGCTGCTGCTGCGCCCCTTCTGGGAGGAGCCACGCGCGATCGAGGTGGCGAGCGGCGAGGGCGGACACGGCGGCGGTGACGTACGCATGCTGGAGGACCTGTTCGGCACCCGGGCCCCGGACCCCCTGCACCGCGCGGCGGACGCGGCGGACGGCGCCCAGTCCCTGGTCACCGGCCTGGCCGCGAACCGCTCCTTCGAGACCGGACTCCCGGTGCGGACACGGGACTTGCTCTCCTCTGGCTGATCGCACACGCACCGCGCCGCCCGTCCGTCCCCGGCGTGACACCATCGGCGGCATGGATGGATTCTTGACGCCTGAGCAGATCGAGGCCCGCAAGTCCCGTGCCTTCGCCGCCGCCGTCGCCGCGGGTCGGGACCTGGGGCTCACGGTGTCGGACGCGACGGTGATCTACGACGTGTTCTCCGTCGTGGTGCACCTCGCTCCGTCGCCGGTGGTGGTGCGGGTACCGACCGTCCTGCCGTCGTACTCCGACCCCGGCTACCAGGCGGAGCGGCAGCGACTGGAACTCGATGTCGTGGCGTGGCTCGCGGAGCAGGGCCGCCCGGTGATTCCGCCGAGTCCGCTCGTGCCGCGCGAGCCCGTGCGGCGCGACGGTTTCTCCATGACGTTCTGGCAGTTCGTCGAACTGGACCAGAGCGTCGAGCCGGATTACGCGCACAACTCCGCTCTGGTCGCCGATCTGCACGCCGCCCTGCGCGAGTACCCCGGCGAGCTGCCGTTCCTGTCGGCGGCGGAACCGCGGTTCGTCTCCGAGGGGCTCGCCGTGCTCGAAGGGCGGCCCGACCTCCTGGAGCCGGCCGACCTCGACCGGGCGCGGCGCGAGTGGGAGGTCCTGGAGCCTGTCGTCAGCTCACGCGCGGCATTCGAGGCGGCGTTCCCCGGCATCGAGTTCCAGCCGATCCACGGGGACTCCCCCGCCGCCAACATCGTCTCCGCGACGGACGGCGAGCTGTACTCCGACTTCGAGCTGGCCACGCTCGGCCCGGTCGAGTGGGACCTGGCGGCGCTGGGCCCCGAGTGCGAGGCCGCGTACAACACGGCCGCCGGGCGCCGGGGTCTGCGGCGGCTGGACGAGGGCGTGCTGCGCGTCGTCAACGCCGTGGGCATGTCCCGCGCGGTGGCCTGCCTCGCCCTCGCCCCGCAGCTGCCCCTGCTCGTGGAGGCGCTGAAGCCGGCGGTCGAGCAGTGGCGGACGATGCCGTTCGCGGGCGGTCTGGGCGCTGAGTGACCGAGGCCCTGCTCACTCCGGCAGGGGCCGGTCGTCGACCACGTGTTTCATGACGAGGGTGGACGTCAGCCGCTGGATGCCGGGGAGGCGGGCGAGCTGCTGGTCGTAGAGCTGCTGGAAGGCGGCGAGGTCGGTGGTGGCGACGCGCAGGAGGTAGTCGGGGTCGCCGAACAGGCGCTGGGCCTGGAGCACGTGCGGGACGGCCGCCACTCCCTCCTCGAAGGCGGTGACGGTGTCGGCGTCCTCCCAGCGCAGGGTGACGAAGACGAGGGCCTCGAAGTTGAGGCCCACGGCGACCGGGTCGACGACCGCGCGATACCCCCGGATCGCGCCCTCGCGTTCGAGATCGCGCAGGCGGCGGTGGCAGGGGGAGACGCTCAGCTTCACGCGCGCGGCCAGCTCGGTGACCGTGAGGCGGCCGTCCAACTGCAGCTCGGTAAGAATTTTCCGGTCCAGGGCATCCATGGAGAAGATTCTGCCCCACATCGCGCGATCATGAAGTAAAGAAGGGAACACTTTCGGGCAGATCCGACCTAACCTTCCTCTCGCAACACTGCACGTGAGAGGGGCCCATCCATGGACACGACGACGCTGGCGGCATTCCTGGCAGTGGATCTGCTGCTGATATTCACCCCTGGCGCGGACTGGGCCTACGCGATCTCGGCGGGTCTTCGGGACCGGTCGGTCGTGCCGGCGGTCGCCGGGCTGGTGGCCGGATACGCCGGGTACACACTGCTCGCGGTCGCGGGGCTGGTGGTGATCGTGGCGAGCTCGGGGACGCTGCTGACCGCGCTGACCTTGGCGGGGGCCGGCTATCTGGTGTGGCTCGGCTGGGGCGTGCTGCGGCAGCCGGCCGTCCTCACCACCTCCGAGGTGGAGGCGGTCCCCTCCGGATCCTCCCGGCTGCGGACCATGCTCAGGGGGGCCGGGATCTCGGGCCTCAACCCCAAGGCCCTGCTGCTGTACTTCTCGCTGTTCCCGCAGTTCATCGACCCGGCGGGCGGCTGGCCGGTCGCCGGGCAGACCGGCCTCCTCGGCACACTGCACATGACCGCCTGCGCGGTCGTCTATCTCGCCGTCGGCGTCCTCGCCCGCACCGTCCTCAGGACCAGGCCCTCCGCCGCCCGGGCCGTCACCCGCGTCTCCGGTGCGATGATGATCGCCATCGGCGGTCTCCTGCTCGTGGAACGCCTGGCCGGCTGACGAACCCCGCGCACCGCACCCGGCACCAGCCTCGAAGGATTGGATGTTCATGGCCCGGCCGGCCGGCCGGGCGCGACGGCCGTCCGAGAGGACCTGCATTCGAGACGGCGTGGACGATGCCGGGAGCCTCGGGGCAGTCGAGGGTCAGGACCTGCTCGGTATGGGGTGACGTGCTCATCAGGGCACCTCCGCGCCACGGAACTCGCTCATCGCGTCGATGAGCCAGCGCCCCAGGTGGTCGGCGAACGAGGAGCGCGGGAGCAGGTGGTAGGCGGGAGCGTCGTCTAGCTGCCGGAGCAGCACCGGGACCGGGCCCACCGTGGTCGACACCGCCCGGCCCGGTCCGAAGGCCCGGGGATGCAGGTCCAGGGGGCAGCCCTTCTCCAGCACTTGGCGAGCGGACGGGCCGCGCAGCTCCAGCGTGGTGCGGTTGGCGGAGACGTCCACGACCGAGCCCGGGTCCGACCCGAGCGCCTCCCGCAACTCGGCGGTCAGGGCGGTCCCCTCGGCCCGGGAGATGACGAGCCACTCGTCGGGGCCGAGCCAGACGGCCGTGTGCGGGCCGGACGCGGTGGTGTGGCCGCACTCGCGCGGGAGTCGCACCCCCAGGGTCTTCTCGATGCGCCCGGCCGTCCCGGAAGCGGGGTCGAGGCGCACGTTCACCATGGTGAGGAACGGCCGCTCCCCGAGGGTGACGCCCCGGGCTCCGGTGACGGCGGCGGCGCGCATCCGGTCCTCCAGATGCGCGAGAGGACTTCTGCGCAGGGCCACCGGGCCTGTGTCGTTCGTCGGCTCAGCCATCTCGCTTGGTCCCTTCGGGGTCGTAGAGGACGCAGTCGGCCACCTCGACGGGCACCAGGTCCTCGCCCACCGGAGCGAGCAGGGTCGCGCCGATCCTGGCCCGCCCGTCGGCGACGAGGGCCAGGGCGAAGGGGCGGCCGAGGGCCGGGCTGTGGTAGCTGGAGGTGACATGGCCGAGCATCGGCACGGGCACCGTCTCCAAGGAGACGTCCGGCGCGACCAGTTGGGTGCCCTCGGGCAGCCGGGTCGTGCGGTCGGCCGGCAGCAGCCCGACCAGTTGCTTGCGGTCGGTGCGGGAGGTGTCGGCGCGGGAGTAGGACCGTTTTCCGATGAAGTCCTTCTGCTTGGAGACCACCCAGGACATGCCCGCGTCCTGCGGGGTGACGGTGCCGTCGGTGTCCTGGCCGACGATGATGTACCCCTTCTCGGCGCGCAGGACGTGCATGGTCTCGGTGCCGTAGGGGGTGATGTCGTACGGCCGGCCGATCGCGTCCACCTCCTCCCACACCGCGAGGCCGTACCACGCGGAGACGTTGATCTCATAGGCGAGTTCGCCGGAGAAGGAGATCCGGCAGATGCGGGCCGGGATGCCGGAGGCCAGGGTCGTCTCGCGGAAGGCCATGAAGGGGAAGGCCTCGTTGGACAGGTCGACGTCGGGCGCGAGATGGGCGACGATCTCGCGCGACTGCGGGCCCACGACGGCGATCGTCGCCCACTGCTCGGTCACCGAGGTGCAGTGCACGTCGAGTTCGGGCCACTCGGTCTGCAGCCACTCCTCCAGCCAGTCCAGGACTCCGGCGGCACCGCCGGTCGTGGTGGTCATGAAGTAGCGGTCGTCGTCGAGGCGGAGCGTGACGCCGTCGTCGAAGATCATGCCGTCGGGCTTGCACATCACGCCGTAGCGGGCCGTGCCGGGCTTCAGCTTCTTGAAGGCGTTGGTGTAGACGCGGTTGAGGAACTCGCCCGCGTCCGCGCCCCGGATCTCGATCTTGCCGAGGGTGGAGGCATCCATGAACGCCACTGACTCGCGGGCCGCCCGGCACTCCCGGGCCACGGCCGTGTCCATGTCCTCACCGTGCTGCGGGTAGTACCGGGGGCGCTTCCACTGCCCGACGTCCTCGAACTCCGCGCCGTGCGCGACATGCCAACTGTGGATGGACGTGGTGCGCTCCGGGTCGAACAACTCGCCGCGCTCCCGACCGGCCAGCGCGGCGAAGGCGATCGGCGTGTACGGCGCCCGGTAGGCAGTGGTGCCGATCTCGCCCGGCGCACCGCCGAGGATCTCGGCGATCACCCCGATCGCGTTGACACCGGACGTCTTGCCCTGGTCGCCCGCCGTACCGAGCGAGGTGTAGCGCTTGACGTGCTCAACGCCCCGCATCCCGGCCCCGGTCGAGCGCAGGACGTCGGCGACGGTGACATCGCGTTGCAGGTCGACGAAGTGGGTGTCCCAGGAGTCAGCCGGTACCAAGGAGTCACCCGGCACCAGCCACAGGGCGCGCACCTCGGACCGCGCCGGCTCGGACGGAGCCTGCGGCACCCGCACCGGGAACCCGGCCTCCGTCGCGGCCCGCGCACCCGCCCGCGCTCCCTCGGCCAGGCAGCCGTCGAGGCCGTACGACCCCCGCGCCGCCCCCACGACCTGCTGATCCCGTACGGCGCCCTCGGGGACGAACGCCACCAGCTCCTCGTCCCAGCGCAGCCGCCCCTGCCGCTGGCTGTGCAGATGCACCACCGGGCTCCACCCGCCCGACACGGCGAGCAAGTCGCAGTCGAAGGACTCCGGTTCACCCCCGTCGAGGGCCCGGACGGTGACACCGGTGATCCGTCCGTCCCCCTCGGTCCCGACCACGGCACTGCCCGTCAGCACCCGCGCCCCGGTCGCCGCGGCGACCTCGGCGGCCCGGGGGGACAGCCCGGCGCGCGCGTCCACGACGGCGGCGACGGGGATGCCCGCGCCGTGCAGTTCGGCGACCGTGTCGTAGGCGCTGTCGTTGGTCGTGCTCACCACGGCCCGCGAACCCGGTGCCACGGCATAGCGGTTGAGGTACGTCCGTACGGCACCGGCGAGCATCACCCCGGGCCGGTCGTTGCCGGCGAAGACCAGGGGTCGCTCGTGCGCGCCGGTCGCCAGGACCACCTGACGGGCCCGGATGTGCCACAGCCGCTGCCTGGAGACGCCTTCCAGCGTTCCCAGGTGGTCGGTGCGCCGCTGGAGAGCGAGCACATAGTTGTCGTCGTAGGAGCCGAAGGCCGTGGTGCGGGTCAGCACGACGACCTCGGGGGCGGCGTCGAGGGCCGCCCGGACGTCGGCGACCCACTCGGTGCGGGAGAACAGCGAACCGCCGGGCTCGGGCCGGTCGTCGACGAGGATCACCCGCGCACCGGAACCGGCGGCGGCCGCGGCGGCCGCGAGTCCGGCCGGTCCGGCGCCGACGATCAGGACGTCGGTGTGCACGTACTTCTTGTCGTAGACGGCGGGGTCGGGGGTCGGGTCGAGCCGGCCCATTCCCGACAGGGTGCGGGCGGACAGGCCGTCGTACAGCTCCACCGTGGTCGCCGGGAGCATGCCCTCCGAGCAGGGGCCGTCGAGCTGTACCAGGGCGTTGGGTTCCTCGGCGCCCGCGGCGACGATGCCGCGCGGGCGTCCTCGGTAGAGGGACGGGGCGACCTCGACGAGGCCGTTCGCCAGCAGGGCCGAGGCGAGGGTGTCGCCGGGGTGGCCGGTCAGTTCCCGGCCGTCGACAGTGAACCGCAGCACGGTGCCGCGGTCGACACGGCCGCCCCGCGGGAGCCGGAAGCGCTGGTCGGTCATCGGGTCCCTCCGGGACGGGGCTCGTCGAGGCGGTACGAGGTCAGCACCTCGTGGGTGGCGGTGTCGCGCAGGACGTTGAACCAGCGGCGGCAGCCGACGGCGTGCATCCACCGTTCGGCGAAGGGGCCCTTGGGGTTGTCCCGGTAGAAGACGTACGCGGCCCACTGCTCGTCGGTGAGCTCGCCCGGGCTCTCGGGGTGGGGGACGTGGGCCTGGCCGCCGTAGTGGTACTCGGTCTCGTCGCGCGGACCGCACCAGGGGCAGGTGATGAGCAGCACGGTGGTGTCCTCCTCAGTGGGCCACGGCCGCCGCGCCGTGTTCGTCGATCAGGGCGCCCGTCGTGAAGCGTTCGAGGGCGAAGGGGGCGTTCAGCGGGTGCGGCTCGCCGGTGGCGAGGGTGTGCGCGAAGGTCCAGCCGGCGGCGGGGGTGGCCTTGAAACCGCCGGTGCCCCAGCCACAGTTGACGTAGAGGTTCTCGACGGGGGTCCGGCCGATGATCGGGGACGCGTCCGGGGTGACGTCGACGATCCCGCCCCAGGTGCGCAGGACGTGCGCGCGGGCGAAGACGGGGAACAGCTCGACGGCGGCGGCCATCTGCCGCTCGATGACGTGGAAGGAGCCGCGCTGCCCGTAGCCGTTGTAGGAGTCGACGCCCGCGCCCATCACCAGCTCGCCCTTGTGGGCCTGGGAGACGTAGACGTGGACGTGGTTCGACATCACCACGGTCGGGTGCACCGGCTCGTGCAGTTCGGACACCAGCGCCTGCAGCGGATGCGACTGCACCGGCAGCCGTACGCCCGCCCGCTCGGCCAGCACACTGCTGTGCCCGGCCGCCGCGAGTCCGACCCGGCCGGCGTGGATGCGTCCGCGGTTGGTCTCGACGCCCACGACGCGGTCGCCGTCCTTGAGGAACCCGGTGACCTCGCAGCCCTGGATCAGGTCCACGCCCAGTTCGTCGGCGCGGCGGGCCAGCGCCCAGGCGACGTGGTCGTGCTTGGCGATGCCGGCCCGGGGCTGGAAGGTGGCGCCGAGGACCGGATAGCGGGTGCGGGGCGAGACGTTGAGGATGGGGCAGACCTTGGCGACCTCGTCCGGTTCGAGCCACTGGGCGTCGACTCCGTTGAGGCGGTTGGCGTTGGCCCGTCGCACGCCCTCGCGGACGTCCTGGAGGGTGTGCGCGAGGTTGAGGACGCCTCGCTGGCTGAACAGGAAGTCGTAGTCCAGCTCATCGGGGAGCCGCTCCCAGAGTTTCAGCGCGTGTTCGTAGATCGCCGCGCTCTCGTCCCACAGGTAGTTGGAGCGGATGATCGTGGTGTTGCGGGCCATGTTGCCGCCGGCCAGCCAGCCCTTCTCCAGGACGGCGACCTTGGTGATGCCGTGGTTCTTGGCGAGGTAGTAGGCGGTGGCCAGGCCGTGGCCGCCCGCGCCGACGATGACGACGTCGTAGGAGGAGCGCGGCTCGGGGTTGCGCCAGAGGAAGTCCGGGTGCTCCGGCAGCGGCTGGGTGGTCATGCCGCGTCTCCCTTCAGGTGAGGGTAGAGGGGGAAGGCGGCGGCGAGCCCGCCGACCCGGTCGCGCAGTGCGTCCTCGGGCTGTTCGCCCTTGAGGGCCTGGGCGATGATGTCGGCGGCCTCCCGGAACCCGGCGGCGCCGAAGCCGCGGGTGGCCAGGGCCGGGGTGCCGATCCGCAGCCCCGACGAGACCATCGGCGGGCGGGGGTCGAACGGCACCGCGTTGCGGTTGACGGTGATGCCGACGCGGTGCAGCCGGTCCTCGGCCTGCCTCCCGTCGAGCGCGGAGTTCCGCAGGTCGACGAGGACCAGGTGGACCTCGGTGCCTCCGGTGAGCACGGTGATCCCGGCCTCGGCGACGTCGTCGGCGAGCAGCCGTCCGGCGAGGATGCGGGCGCCGTGCAGGGTGCGCTGCTGGCGTTCCCTGAACTCCTCCCCCGCCGCCGCCTTGAAGGCGACCGCCTTCGCCGCGATGACATGCTGCAGCGGGCCGCCCTGCTGGCCCGGGAAGACCGCCGAGTCGATCTTCTTGGCCAGGCCGGCGCGGCTGAGGATCACGCCGCCGCGCGGGCCGCCGAGGGTCTTGTGCGTGGTGGTCGTGACGACGTCGGCGTACGGCACCGGGCTGGGGTGGAGGCCCGCGGCCACCAGCCCGGCGAAGTGCGCCATGTCGACGAGCAGATACGCGCTCACCCGGTCGGCGATCCGCCGGAACGCGGCGAAGTCCAGCCGCCGGGCGTAGGCCGACCAGCCGGCGACGATCATCCGGGGCCGGTGCGCGAGGGCGAGTCGCTCGACCTCGTCCATGTCGACGCGCAGGTCGGACGCGCGCACGTGGTACGGCACGACGTCGTACAGCTTGCCGGAGTAGTTGAGGCGCATGCCGTGGGTCAGGTGACCGCCGTGCGCCAGGTCGAGTCCGAGGATCGTGTCGCCCGGCTGGAGCAGCGCGGACATCGCGGCGGCGTTGGCCTGGGCGCCGGAGTGCGGCTGGACGTTGGCGTGCTCGGCGCCGAACAGCTCCTTCACCCGGGCGATGGCCAGCCGCTCGACGGCGTCGACGTGTGCGCAGCCGCCGTAGTAGCGGCGGCCCGGGTAGCCCTCGGCGTACTTGTTGGTCAGGACCGAGCCCTGCGCCTCCATGACGGCGGCCGGGGCGAAGTTCTCCGAGGCGATCATCTCGAGGGTGGACTGCTGGCGGTGCAGCTCGGCGTTCACGGCGGCGGCGACTTCCGGGTCGAGTTCGCCGAGCGGGAGGGCGAGGGGGGAGGTGAGTGTGCTGGCCGACGGGCTGGTTGCCATCTGTGCACCATCCTGGTAGCCGACTGATGCGCGACTGATATATCAGACTCTGCGGTACGGTATGGGAGCTCGCCGGACAGGTCAAGGGGGCATTCATGCAGCAGCTGGCGACCGAGCCCGCAGGCGGAGAGCCGAGCGGCGGAGCGCCCGGGGGCGAGGAGCTGTCGCTCGCCGAGCGGGCCTACCGTGCCATCCGCGACCGGCTCGTCATGCTCGAGATCCGCCCGGGCGCGCCGATCCACGAGGAGCAGCTGGCACAGTCCCTCGGTGTCGGACGGACACCGGTGCGCGAGGCGCTCAAGCGGCTCCAGTACGAGCGGCTGATCACGACCTACCCCCGGCGCGGCACCTTCGCCACCGAGGTCAACATCACGGACCTGGCCCATATCTCCGAGGTGCGCCAGGAGCTGGAGCCGCTGGCCGCCGCCCAGGCCGCGCGCCGCGCCACCGCCGCGGACCGGGCGGTCCTGACGGCCCTGCGGCAGGAGCTGGAGAGCGCGGACTCCGGCCGGCACGACGACACCGCGCTCATGCACCTGGACCTCCAGGTCCACCGCGCCGTCTACGCCGCCGCGCACAATCCCTATCTGGAGGACACCCTCGTCCGCCACGACAACCTCGCCACCCGCATCTGGTGCCTGTTCCTGGACCGCCTGTCCGACATGGCCGGCCACGTCGAGGAGCACGGGCCGTTGATCGAGGCGATCGTGGCGGGTGAACCGGAGAAGGCGGCACAGCTCGCCCGCGGTCACGTCGAAGGGTTCGAGCAGGCGATCCGCGCGGCCATCTGAACAGCGCGTCGGGAGCCCCGGGTCCCCGAGGCTCCCCGGGATTCCTGGGGTTTCAGCCCAGGCGGGGCCGGCCCGCCAGCGTGGCCCACAGGTGCGGGGCGATGTCGTCCTCGGGGAGCTGGGCGATCATGTAGCGGACACAGCGTTCGATCTTGACCCGCCACAGCCGGGCCGCCTCGTTCCCGTCGGCGTCGCGCAGGGCGTCGTGGACGGCGGTGTCCTCGTCGGTGATGGTGTCGAACGCCTGGCTGTAGTCCATGTCCAGCATCGTGACGAACATCCGCAGCCGGGCCGTGAGGTGCTCGAAGGTACGGGCCGCCTGCGGGAGGTCGGCCGTACGGGCCAGGGCGTCCTGAAACCGCAGGTCGACCTCCCGCAGCCGGATGTGGTCCTTGTCCCGGGCGGCGGCGCGGACCTCCTCCAGAGCGGCTGAGGCGAGGGCTAGGTGCTCGGAGCCGAGCATGGCGACGCGGCGGATGAGCAGCGCGCCGAGGCTGGCGCGCAGCGCGTAGAGGTCGAGGACGTCCTTCGCCGTGAGGCCCGGGACGACGGTCGCGCCACCCGGGAGCGGATCGAGCATGCCCTCCTCGGCCAGGGCCCGCAGACCCGCGCGGACGACTCGGCGGGAGAGGCCGAGGCGTGCCGCGAGCGGTGTCTCCCGGACGCGTTCGCCGGGCCGGTGGTCACCGGCCAGGACCGCTTCCCTCAGCAGGCCGACGACGGGATCGGTCGTGATGGGGGCACCGGGCGGGGCGTCGGAAGGTGTGGGCCGGGTCTCTTCGAGGAGATCCGCGCGCGTCTTCGAGGTGTTCGAGTCACGGTCGCGGCCGCGGATCGCCGGAGTGTCGTACGACGGGCGTGGTGCGGCGACCCGGGAGAAGGGGGCGGCCGCGCGGGTCCAGGTGGTGGACCAGGTGAGCAGCGCGTCGCGGAGCCGGTGCGGACCGGGCGCGGCCTCCCGGGAAGTGCACCCGTCGCCCGCGAGGAGGCGCCGGGTCTCCTCGGTCCAGGCCGCCGGGGTGGGCGCACGGTGCCAGCGTGGGCGCGGGGACGCGGACGGGTCCTGGGGGTCTAGGTGTGCGTACGTCTCCTCCGGTACGCCGTGTGCGAGCAGATGGACGGCTGCCCCGGCACCGGGCGCGGACCGCACCTGCTCCAGGAAGGCGTGCAGGGCCGCGTGGCCCGCGCCGGGCGCGTCCCCGTCGCCCCGCAGCGCGGCGAAGCCGCAGGCCACGGCCAGGACGTGGGCTGCTTCCCCGTCCTGGCCGAACAACCGGTGTCCTGCGGTCATCGAGGAGCCGCGTCCGGCCCGCACGGCCAGCACGCACACCGGCGGGGCGACGAACAGGCCGACCATCTCCCCGGCCCGGTCCGGCAGGGACCACGCCTGGCGCGGCCCGGCCGTGACGCGTGCCCCGGGCCGGACGCCGTAGGTCCGCCAGACGCGGCTCACCGTGCTCTGGCTCAGGCCGGTCTCGGCCGCCATGGAACGCGTCGACCAGAACGGCCGGGCGCCGGCCGGCGGTGGGGTGAGCGTGCGGACGAGGACGTGCGCCAGGGTGTCGTCAGCGGCCGTGGGAGGCCGCCCGGCGCGGGGCCGCTCGTCCAGGCCGGCCAGCCGGTCGGCGAGGAACCGGGCGCGCCACTTGCCGACCATGTCGCGGGAGATGCCGAGGTGTTCGGCCACGGCGGTGTTGGTGGGCTCCCGCTCGCACGCCAGCACGATCCGCGCGCGCAGGGCACGGGCCTGTGAGCAGCTGCGGCTGCGGGTCCATGTCAGCAGCGCGGTCCGTTCGTCCTCGGTGAGGAGCACGGCGTCGCGGGGGCGGCCAGGCATGGCGGGAACCGTAGCCGAACTTCCGACTCGGACACACCCCCGCGACCGGGGAATCGATGCGGGCGTTGTTGGCGGCCCACGGTCTTCACATACTTCGTTGCCATCCGGCCGCCACGCTGCCGGCGTCCCCACGACACCGCGAGTTCGCCGCGACCCGAGCCACCACGCTCGCCGGACGGCGCTCGTGCCCTCGGCAACCGCACATCAACCCCGACCTGGCCTCCTGGACGCAGCCTCGCACAGGCACGTCCGGGAACCGCTCCCGGAGGCTGTGATGACCCCGACCGCAGGAAACCGACTGGATGACGCGCCCCTGTCGCGCTTCCACAAGAAACTCGCGCTGTA
This sequence comes from Streptomyces sp. NPDC041940, assembly GCF_055589465.1. Classification (NCBI taxonomy): domain Bacteria; kingdom Bacillati; phylum Actinomycetota; class Actinomycetes; order Kitasatosporales; family Streptomycetaceae; genus Streptomyces; species Streptomyces sp. NPDC041940. The sequence continues at coordinate 308,849 of NZ_JBVJBP010000003.1, read as the reverse complement.
CTCCTCCGGAGGCCCGTTCCTCGACGGCTACGTCCTGAGCATCATCGGCGTCGCCATGACGCAGATAACGCCTCAACTGGACCTGTCCGACTCCGCCCAGGGGCTGATCGGCGCGTCCGCGCTGATCGGGATCTTCCTGGGCGCGTTCCTGGGCGGCTGGCTGACGGACCGGTTCGGCCGGCAGTTGCTCTACACCATCGACCTGATCGCCATCATCGTCTGCTCCGTCGCCCAGTTCTGGGCCTCCGACCCGGTGTGGCTGTTCGTCCTGCGGCTGCTGATCGGCATGGCGGTCGGCGCGGACTACCCCATCGCCACGTCGCTGCTGGCCGAGTTCACCCCGCGCCGCTACCGGGGCCCGCTGCTGGGCGGTCTGGTCGTCATGTGGTTCGTCGGCGCCGCCACCGCCTACATCGTGGGCGAACTCCTGCTGTCGGCCGGCGACGACGGCTGGCGGTGGATGCTGGCCAGCGCCACGCTGCCCGCCACGATCATCGTGCTGCTGCGCCACGGAACGCCCGAGTCCCCGCGCTGGCTGGCGAACAAGGGCCGCACCGAGGAGGCCGAGGCCGTCCTGAAGCAGGTCTACGGACCGGACGTCACGATCGCCGATCTGCCGGACGAGGCGGAGGAGCGCGAGAACGTCGACATCAAGGCGATCCTGCGGTCCGGCTACGGCGGGCGGATGCTCTACATCTCCGTCTTCTGGACCTGTTCCATCGTGCCGCTCTTCGCGATCTACGCCTTCGGCCCGAAGATCCTCGACGCGCTCCAGCTGGAAGGCGGGCTCGCCAACATCGGCGAAGCCATGATCACCGTGATGTTCCTCATCGGCTGTGTGATCGCCCTGCTCGGCGTGAACCGTATGGGCCGGCGACCCCTGGTCATCCACAGTTTCGTCTGGTCGGGTCTGGCCCTGCTGCTGCTCGGCATCTTCCCCGACGCCCCGTCGGGCGTGATCATGACGCTGTTCGCCCTGTACGCGGTCATCATCGGCGGCACCCAGATCCTCCAGTGGATCTACCCGAACGAGCTGTTCCCGACGGAGGTGCGGGGCTCCGCCGTGGGCCTGGCCTCCTCGGTCAGCCGTATCGGAGCCGCCGTCGGCACCTACCTCGTCCCCATGGCCCTGACCGGCTGGGGCGTCGGCGGCACCATGCTCGCGGCCGCCGCCATCAGCCTCCTCGGCGCCGTCGTCTCGGTCTTCTGGGCGCCCGAGACCCGCGGCATGGCCCTGCACGAGGCCGCCGCGCTCACACCGCGGAGCGACAGGCCCGTCGGCCGTCCCGCCAACGCCTGACCGTCCGCCCCGGGCCCTCGCCAGCCGGTGAGGGCCCGGGCGGGCCCCGCATCCTCACCCCGCGACCGTGCTGGAGGGCACCGATGAAGGACGTAGTGATCGTGGGCGGCGGCATCGCCGGACTGGCCGCCGGCTGGCGCCTGCGGCACTGGGACACACTCCTGCTGGAGTCGGAGGGCAGGGTCGGCGGCCGTATCCGCTCCGAGCGCCGCGGACCGTACTGGCTCAACTGGGGCGGGCACGTCTACGCCGGCGGGAACTCGGCGACGACCTGGCTGCTGAACAGCACCGGCGTCGACGCGGTCCCGGTGCCCGGCTCGCTCGCCGGGCTGTCGATGAACGGCAAGCTGCTGCTCAAGGGCCGGGTGGAGAGCTACCCGTTCCGCATCCCGATGCCCATGTCGGCACGCGTCGGCATGGTCAGGGCGGGCGCCAAGGTCGCCCTGTCGGTGGCCCGCTACGCCCGGGTCGTGCAGCGGCGGCGGGGCGAGAGCCCGGCCCAACGCCAGCAGCGCGTCTACGACTTCATGAACGACCGGTCCTTCAAGGACTTCATCGGCGACCTGCCCGAGGACGCCGAGGCCCTGTTCAAACCGACGGTGACCCGGTCCGCCGCCGACATCGACCAGCTCTCGGCCGGCGCCGGCGTCGGCTACTTCAGCCTGGTGTGGAACATCGGCGGCGGTCTCTCGCAGAGCATCCTCGGCGGCCCGTCCACCCTCACCGAGCGCATCGCCGCGTCCCTGGCCGGCCGGGTGCGGCTGAACGCGACCGTCGACGAGATCGTGCGGAAGAACGGCTCGGTCGTGGTCCGTTACCGGCAGGACGGCGCCGAGCGGGAGGTCGAGGCACGCTGCGTGGTCCTGGCCACGCCCGCGACCGTCAGTCACCGCGTCGCGGTCGACCTCGACCGCGACGTCCGCGAGGCGCTGTCGCAGATCGTCTACGGCCCCTATGTGAGCGCGGCGTTCCTCAGCGACGAGACCGGACGCCAGGTCTGGGACGACGCCTACGGCATCGCGACGCCGAAGCGGTCCTTCAACGTCGCGCTGAACATGTCGAACGTCGTGCACGGTTACGAGCGCGACCGTCGGCCCGGCAGCAGCATCATGACCTTCTCGCCGGGCAGCCTGGCGCGCGATCTGCTCCAGCACGACGACGACAAGATCCGCCAGATCTATCTCGACGACCTGGACCAGGTCCTGCCCGGCTTCGCCGACCGGGTCGTCGAGGCCGAGGTGCAGCGCTGGCCCACCGGAGCGCCCTACTGCTTCCCCGGCCGCGGGAAGCTCCAGCAGACCCTGACCCGCCGCACCGGCAGGGTCCTCCTGGCCGGTGACTACCTCGGCACCCTCTACACCGAGACCGCGATCCAGACCGGTCTGTCCGCCGCGCAGGAGGCACAGAGCCTGCTGGCCACCGACCGGCAGTCCGCCCCCCGTCCCGCCCCCAGCCTCACCTGAGGAGTTTCCAGCATGTCGTCACAGCTGAGCGGTGTCCTGACCGCCCTGGCCACCCCGTTCGCGCCGGACGGGGAGATCGACGAGAAGACGTTGCGCCGCCTGGTCGACCGCAGTGTCGACGGCGGGGTCGACGGCGTCGTCGCCTGCGGATCGACCGGCGAGTTCGCCGCGCTGAGCGGGGCGGAACGCCGCCACCTGGTGGAGACCGTCATCGACCAGACGGCCGGGCGCGTGCCCGTGATCGCCCAGACCGGCGCGCTGAGCACCAGGGAAGCGGTCGCGCTGTCCCGGCACGCCCAGTCCGCCGGCGCCTCCGTCCTCATGGTCGTCGCCCCGTACTACGAGCCGCTCACGCCGGAGGAGACGCTGCGCTATCTGCGCACGGTCGCCGACGCCGTGGATATTCCGGTCATGCTCTACAACCTGCCGGGCGCCACCGGGGTCAACCTCTCGCCGGACACCGTCGGGCAGCTCGCCCGCGAGGTCGACAACATCCGGTACATCAAGGACACCAGCGCCGACATGGCCCAGGCCGGGCAGCTGATCCACCGCCACGGCGACGTCATCTCCACCTTCGTCGGCTGGGACAGCCTGCTGCTGACCGCCGTCTCCGAGGGCGCCGCCGGTGTGATGGCCGGGACCGCGAACGTGATGCCGGCCGAACTCGTCTCGGTCCACCGCGCGTTGCGAGCCGGCGACCTGGGCCGGGCACGGGCGGAGTGGGCCCGGATCTACCCGCTGATGGACGCGATCATGTCCGCGCCGTTCATCCCGGCGATCAAGGCCGCTCTGGACGCCACCGGTTTCCCGGCCGGAGCTCCCCGGGAGCCGCTGCTCGGCCTCGACGCGGCCACGACCGCGCGGATCTCCGCTCTCGTCCAGGAACTTCCGCGGCTGTCCGAAGGGGGCAACTGACCATGACCACCATCCACCGCACAGGAGCCGGGGTCCGGCGCGCAGCGGACGCACCGCCCCTGATCACCTCGGCCGACCTCCCTCCGGCCCGGCACTTCGTCGACGGCGCGTTCCCCGACGGCTCGCCCGAGCGGCTCATCGACGTCATCGACCCGAGCACGGAGGAGGTCATCGCCCGGGTTCCCGAGGGAACCGCCGAGGACATCGACCGCGCGGTCGCCGCCGCGGTGGCGGGCAAGGAGCGCTGGGCCCGGCTGGTCCCCAAGGAGCGCTCCGAGGTGCTGCACGCCGTCGCGGACCGGCTGGCCGGGCACACCGACCTGCTGGCCCGGCTGGAGTCGGCGAACACCGGCAAGCCCCTCGCGGTGTCCAGGGACGACGTCGGGATGACGATCGACACCTTCCGCTTCATGGCCGGGGCCGTGCGCGCGAGCACCTCCATGGCGGCCGGGGAGTACGCCGAGCACCATCTGTCGGTCATCCTGCGGGAACCGCTCGGCGTGGTCGGCGTGATCACGCCGTGGAACTACCCGCTGCTCATGGCGGCCTGGAAGCTCGCGCCCGTTCTCGCGGCCGGCAACACCCTGGTCATCAAGCCGTCCGAGCAGACCCCGCTGACCACCCTGAAGTTCGCCGAACTCGTCGCCGATCTGCTGCCGCCCGGTGTGCTGAACGTCGTGAACGGCCACGGCGCGGTCGCCGGAGCCCGGCTCGCCGAGCACCCGGACGTGGACATGATCGCACTGACCGGCTCGGTCGCCAGCGGCCGTGCGGTGGCCCGGGCCGCCGCCGGCAGCCTGAAGCGGGTGCATCTCGAACTCGGCGGCAAGGCCCCGGTCGTGATCTTCCCGGACGCCGACCCGGCCGCCGCCGCGTCGGCGCTGCGCGTCGCGGGCTTCTGGAACTCGGGCCAGGAATGCGGGGCCGCGTGCCGCGTCCTCGTCCACGAATCGATCGCCGGGGAGTTCACCGAGCGGCTCGTCGGCGAGGTCCGGACCCTGGCGGTCGGCGAACCGCGCGCCGGTGAGGACATCGAGGTCGGTCCCATGGTCTCCAGGGCCCACTTCGACCGGGTCACCGGCTTCCTGGAGCGTGCCAAGGCCGAAGGCGTCCGCGTGGCGGCCGGAGGCGGGGCACTGGACGGGCCGGGCTTTTTCGTGGCGCCGACCGTGCTGGCCGACGTCCCCGAGGGGGCCGAAGCCGCCCGCGAGGAGATCTTCGGCCCGGTCATCACGGTCGAGACGTTCAGCGACGAGGAGGAAGCGGTCCGGCGCGCCAACGACGTGCCCCTGGGACTGTCGGCCTCCGTCTGGACCGAGAACGCCCGCCGCGCTCACGCCGTCGCCGCGCGCCTCGACTTCGGAACCGTCTGGGTCAACTCCCACCTCGTGCTCGCGAGCGAGGTCCCCTGGGGCGGGTTCAAGGGCTCCGGCTACGGCCGGGACCTGTCGGTCTACGCCCTGGACGACTATGCGCGCACCAAGCACGTCATGCACAACCACGAGCGCTGATCCACCCCACCGGCAGCCGCGATAGCGGGCGGCCTGACGGGGTACCCGCCTCCGAATACGGGTCAGACACGAACAGAAAGGGCAGGAATCAGGTCGGGGTCACCTGCGGAGGCACCGTGGAGGGACGCGTACCGGAGGATCTCGCGGTCGTCGTCGACGCCCGCGGGGCGATCATGGTGTGGAGCGACGGCGCTCGCCGCCTGGTCGGATACGACGCAGCCGAGGTCGTGGGCAGGGCCGTCGGCGGACTGCTCGCCGCCGACCTCCCGGAATCCACGCGGCGCCATGTGGCCGACGGGCAGCGGTGGACCGGTGAGGTGGCACTCCGGCACCGGGACGGCGACCGTGTCGTGGTCCGGCTGCAGGGCACGCCCCTGACGGACGCCGGCCACCGGCGGCTCTGGCTGGTGACCGGCGCCGCACCGGCGCACACGGCGCGGCGGAGCGAGCACGGGACCGTGCCCCTGTGGGACCTCACGCTCTCCCAGCTCCCGGTGCCGGTGGCCGTCTACGACCGCGAGGCCCGGCTGGTGGCCGCCAACGCGGCCATGGCGCAGGTGATGGGCCGGACCGAGGAGGAGATGAAGGGCCTGACGCTGTGGGAGATCCAGCCCGCCTGGCCCTTCGACGAGTACGACCGCCTCCAGCGGGAGGCCCTGCGCACCGGCGAGACGATCTTCCACGAGGAGCACGGCCGGGCCCCGGGGGAGACCCGGACGCATGCCTGGTCGATGTTCATGGCGCCGCTCAAGGACGAGACCGGCGCCGTGCAGGGACTGTCCGCGACCGTGTTCGACACCACGGAGCAGTCCTGGGCCCGCCGCCGGCTGGCGGTGCTCAACGACGCCAGTCTCCGCATCGGGAGCACCCTGGACGTGGCCCGGACGGCGGACGAACTGGCCGAGGTGGCCGTGAGCGGGTTCGCGGACTTCGTCACCGTGGACCTGCTGGAGTCCGTCGCCCTGGGCGACGAGCCGGATCCGCTGCCGCCGGCCGCGCCGGTCACCGTGCGGCGCACCGCGCAGCGCTCGGTGCTGGAGGGCTGCCCCGAGTCGGTGGTCCCCTCCGGCGAGACGATGCGCTACCCCGTGGGCACGCTGCCGGTGCGGACGCTGGTCGGCGGCCGGGGCACCCGGCACCGGCCGGGGGATCCGGGGATGCGGGAGTGGATCAGGTCCTCGCCCGCCCGCGTGGAGTCCGTGGCCAAGCACATGATCCACTCGGTGATGATGGTCCCGCTGCGCGCCCGAGGGGTGACGCTGGGGCTGGTGCACTTCCTGCGGCACCGGACGCCGGAGCCGTTCAGCGAGGACGACCTGCTGCTCGCGGAGGAGATCGTCGCCAGGGCGGCGGTGAGCGTGGACAACGCCCGCCGCTACACCCGGGAACGCCGTACGGCACTGGCACTCCAGCGCAGCCTGCTGCCCGACCGGCCTCCGGAGCTGGCGGCGATGGAGGTCGCCTACCGCTATCTGCCGACCGGTTCCGGGGCGGAGATCGGCGGCGACTGGTTCGACGTGATCCCGCTGTCCGGCGCCCGGGTCGCCCTGGTGGTGGGTGACGTGGTGGGCCACGGCATCCACGCCTCGGCCACGATGGGCCGGCTGCGGACGGCCGTACGGACGCTCGCGGATGTCGATCTCGCCCCCGACGAGCTGCTCACCCAGCTGGACGATCTCGTCCTGAGGCTCGACCGGGAAGAGGGACCGGAGGTGCGCGGGCGGTCGGCGGAGGCGTCGGGGCAGGTCGGAGCGACCTGTCTGTACGCCGTGTACGACCCGGTGTCCCGTCGCTGCGCCATGGCCCGCGCCGGGCATCCGCAGCCCGCGCTGGTCACGCCCGACGGCCGGGTGCGCTTCCTCGACCTGCCGGCCGGGCCGCCACTGGGCCTGGGCGGCCTGCCGTTCGAGGCGGCCGAGGTGCGACTGGAGGAGAACAGCCTGCTCGCCCTCTACACCGACGGGCTGATCGAGGCCGCCGACCACGACATCGAGGTCGGGCTCGGTCTGCTGCGCCAGGCGCTGAGCAGCCCCGCCGAGGCGCTGGAGGAGACCTGTGACCAGGTACTGCACACCGTGCTGGCGGGCCGTTCCGCCGACGACATCGTGCTGATGCTGGCCCGGACCGCCGCGCTCGGCGCCGGGCAGGTACACACCTGGCAGCTGCCACCGGACCCCGCCGCCGTGGCCCGGGCCCGCAAGCTGGCGGGCGGACAGCTGGCCTCCTGGGGGCTGACGGAGGCGGCGTTCACCACGGAACTGATCGTCAGCGAACTGGTCACCAACGCCCTGCGCTACGGCGGCGCCCCGATCGAGCTGCGGCTGATCCGCGACTCGACCCTCATCTGCGAGGTGTCCGACGGCAGCAACACCGCACCCCACCTGCGCCGGGCCCGCGTCTTCGACGAGGGCGGACGCGGACTGCTCCTGGTCGCCCAGCTCTCCGACCGCTGGGGCACCCGCCAGACGCCCACGGGCAAGACGATCTGGGCGGAACAGCCCCTGCCCGCCGAGATGTCCGGCTGACCCGGACGGTCCTGTGTCCTAAGTGAAAGGAGCCCTAAGTCCGCCGCTCCCCCGCGTCGTGTGCCGGGGCTCCGGCGTCGAGGGCGCTCTCGGTGTGCGTGACGAAGTCGTCGAGGAGCCGGCGGAGGAACCCGGCGAGCTGCCTCAGCTCCCCGGCGGGCCAGTCGGACAGCGCCATCTCCATGCCCCGCCGGCGGACCTCCCGCATGCGCTCGGCGGCGACCAGGCCGGCCTCGGTGAGCCGGACGCGCTGGGCGCGCCGGTCGTCCGGGTCGGGGATCCGTACGACGTAGCCGGCCCGCTCCAGCTGCCTCAGCTGCCGGGTCACGTGGGAGGCCTCCACCGACAGCCGGGCGGCCAGCACGCCGGGGCGTGGCGGGTCGCTCCCGGCGATGTGCGTCAGGATCGTCGCGGCGGCCCGGTCCAGGGTCAGTCCCGACTCGGCCATCAGCCGCTCGTGCTGCCGGGTCCGGCCGGCCAGGTACGTGATGCGGGTGAGGGCTTGCTCGATCTCGGCCAGGGCCGTCGAGGCGGGCTCCGCCACTGGACGCGTTGTGGGCATGCACGCAGCGTAGACATATTTGCCTGAGTTAAGCAATGTAAAAGTTGCTTGACTTAGACAAGGGAAACCTGCTTGCCTAAGTCAAGCAACCTCACTCCCCGTCGTCACGGAGGCTTCCATGTCCCACCCCCTCGCCCGCCGCGCGAAGGGCGGATCGTCCGCCCGGCCCAGCTCGAACGCCATGGTCGGGGTACTGGCCTTCGCCGGCATCGTGGTCTCGCTGATGCAGACCCTGGTCATCCCGATCGTTCCCGAACTGCCGAGATTCCTGAACGCCTCGCCGTCGAACGCCGCCTGGGCGATCACCGCCACCCTGCTGGCCGCCGCCGTCGCCACTCCGGTCGTCGGCCGGCTCGGTGACATGTTCGGCAAGCGCCGGATGCTGCTCGTCAGCGTCGTGCTGCTGGTGTCCGGCTCGGTCGTCTGCGCCCTGAGCGACTCGCTCGTCCCGATGATCGTCGGCCGGACCCTCCAGGGCCTGGCGGCGGCCGTCGTCCCGCTCGGCATCAGCATCATGCGGGACGTCCTGCCCGCCGAGCGGCTCGCCGGCTCCACCGCCCTGATGAGCGCCTCCCTGGGCGTCGGCGGCGCCCTCGGCCTGCCCGCGGCAGCCTTCATCGCCGACCGCTACGACTGGCACATGCTGTTCTGGATCTCCGCCGCGCTCGGTGTCGTGGCCCTGGCGCTCCTGGTGCTGATCGTGCCCGAGTCGAAGGTCCGCACCGGCGGCAGCTTCGACCTGCTCGGCTCCCTCGGCCTGTCCGCCGCGCTGGTGTCCCTGCTGCTGGCCGTCTCCAAGGGCGGCGACTGGGGCTGGTCCAGCGGCACGACGCTGGGTCTGTTCGCCGCCGCGGTGCTGGTCTTCCTGCTGTGGGGACGGTACGAACTGCGCACCTCCCAGCCGCTGGTGGACCTTCGCACCACCGCCCGCCGCCAGGTGCTGTTCACCAACCTCGCCTCGGTCGCGCTCGGCTTCTCGATGTTCGCCATGTCGCTCGTCCTGCCGCAGGTCCTCCAGCTGCCCGAGCAGACCGGCTACGGACTGGGCAAGTCCATGCTGGCCGTCGGTCTGATCCTGGCCCCGCAAGGGCTGGTGATGATGGCCATGTCCGCCGTGTCCGCCGGTCTCACCAAGGCCAAGGGCCCCAAGGTCACCCTGATGATCGGCGCGGTCGTCGTGGCCGCCGGCTACGGCCTGAGCCTGGTGCTGATGTCCGAGGTCTGGCACATCGTCCTGGTCGCCTGTGTCATCGGCGGCGGTGTCGGCTTCGCCTACGGGGCCATGCCCGCCCTGATCATGGGCGCGGTGCCGGCCTCCGAGACGGCGGCGGCCAACAGCCTCAACACCCTGATGCGCTCCATGGGAACGTCGTTCGCCAGTGCCCTCGCGGGCGTCATCCTGGCGCAGATGACCACCGGCTTCGGGGGCCACGCCCTGCCCTCCGAGAACGGCTTCAAGACGGTCATGGCCATCGGTGCCGGCGCCGCCCTTCTGGCCTTCTTCCTCGCCTCGTTCCTCCCCCGCCGGCAGGCCGCCGACGAACCGGCCGAGCCGGCCGGAGCCCTCACTGAACCGACGGAGATCTCCGGGGCGCGCTCCTAGTGCGCGCCCGCTGCGGCGCCGGCCCCTGAACGGCCGTGGTGCAGCAGGCTGCACCCCCCGTTCGGGAGCGCGCTCCCTCGTCGCGGCACACGGCGGACGGGATCGTGGTGAGCGGGCCGGAAACACCGAACCCACCCCTCCCTCCCCCGCATTCCACCCCGAGAGGCACCTCCATGTCTTCGCTGCTCGCCACCGTCAAGTCGTTCCTCGCCGACCTGCTCCTCTGGAGCTTCTTCACCGTCGGCCTCGGCGCCGCCCTGGGTGCCGGCGCCGTCCTCGACGGCACCCAGAAGGACGTGGCCACCGTCGCCGGGTCCGCCGTCGCGCTCGTCACCGGTCTGCGGCTCGCGAAGAAGCCGAAGATCAAGGGCTTCCTGTCCAGGCCCGGCACGCTGTGGTTCCTGTTCCTGTTCAACGGCGGTGCGGCCGCGGCGATGTACTTCGCCCTGGACGGTGTGAAGGGCATCGCCGCCGCTGCCGCCATGGGGCTGGTCTCGCTCGGCGCGGCCGGCGGGATCGTCGCCGGCTACCGGAACGCGGCCCACGCCTGAGACACCGCGACCCACCGGCGAGTGACGTGAGTCACGTCAGCTTGAGATCAGGGAGCTGACCGGAAGCTGTCAGCCCGCTCCGCTTCCATACCGATGCCCGATCTCTTCCCCTCCCCCACTGCACACCACTGAGGAGACGTCATGTCCGATGCCCTGTCCTGCCCCGTCACCGGCGCCACCGGCCCGCTGCCCGAGTACCCGCTGCCGCGCGCGGCCCAGTGCCCGCTGGCCCCGGCCCCGGTCGCACAGGAACTGCGGGACGAGAAGCCGATCACCAAGGTGCGGATCTGGAACGGCAGCACGCCGTGGCTGGTCACCCGCCACGCCGACCAGCGGGCCCTGCTGCCCGACTCCCGCGTCAGCGACGACGACCTCGACCCCGGCTTCCCGTACGTCAACGCGCACCGGGCGGAGATCGCGCCGATCACACCGCGGCTGATCACCAACACGGACGCCCCGGAGCACACACGGCTGCGGCGGACCGTCAACGGGCCGTTCGTGGTCAAGCGGATCGAGAAGATGCGGGAGCCGGTCCAGAAGATCGTCGACGACCTGATCGACCGGATGCTCGCCGGCCCCAACCCGGTCGATCTGCTCAAGGCGATCGCGCTGCCGGTGCCGTCACTGGTCATCGCCGAACTGCTCGGAGTGCCGTACGAGGACCACGACTTCTTCCAGCGCAGCAGCAGCCTGGTCCTGGACGGTTCGGCGGCACCGGAGGAGGCCAGGAAGGCCAGTGGCGCACTGGCCGCCTACCTGGACAACCTCATCCAGGCGAAGACGGCCGACCCGGACGACGACGTGCTGTCGGAGATGGCCGGCCGCGTCCAGGCCGGCGAGATGACGCACACCGAGGCCGTGCACATGGGCGTCGCGATGCTGATCGCCGGTCACGAGACCACCGCGACGATGATCAGCCTCGGCACCCTCGCCCTGCTCCAGCACCCCGACCAACTGGCCCTGCTGCGCGAGACCGACGACCCGAAGCTGGTCGCGAACGCGGTGGACGAGGTGCTGCGCTATCTGTCCATCGTCCAGACCGGCGTACGCAGGGTCGCCAAGGACGACATCGAGATCGGTGACGTCGTCATCCGCAAGGGCGACGGCATCATCTTCGACCTGCACGCCGCGAACTGGGACCCGCAGGTCTTCCCCGAGGCCGGGCGCCTCGACATCACCCGCCCCGCCCGTATCCACCAGGCGTTCGGCTACGGCCCCCACCAGTGCCTGGGCCAGAACCTGGCCCGCCTGGAGCTGCAGGTCGTCTACGGCACCCTCTACCGCCGCGTCCCGACCCTGCGGCTGGACGCGGCCGTCGAGGACCTGGAGTTCGACCACACCGGGACCACCTACGGCGTGCACAGCCTGCCCGTGGCCTGGTGACACCCCTCCCTCCCCCACTGAAGGAACAAGAGATGACAAGCATGCGTGTGGAACTGGACGTACCGAAGTGCGTGGCGTCGGGGCAGTGCGTGATGGCCGCCCCTGACGTCTTCGACCAGCGGGACGACGACGGTGTCGCGATCCTGCTGGAGGAGCGGCCCGGCGAGGAACTGCGCGGCGAGGTGGAGGAGGCCGTGGCGATCTGCCCGGCCGCCGCGATCCGGCTGGTGGAGTCGTGAGGCGCGTCGTGGTCGTCGGCGCCTCCGCGGCCGGGCTCGCGGCGGCGGAGACCCTGCGCCGGTCGGGCTACGACGGCACGCTCACCCTCGTCGGTGACGAGCCGCGGGCCCCCTACGACCGTCCCCCGCTGTCCAAGCAGATCCTCTCCGGCGACTGGAGCACCGAGCGGCTGCCGCTGCGCCCGCAGGCCGACCTCGACGCCCTCGGCCTCGACCTGCGGCTGGGAGCGGCGGCGACCGGGCTGGACATGACGGACCGTACGGTGTGTCTGGCCGACGGGGAGCACGTGCCGTACGACGGGCTGATCGTGGCCACCGGGGTGCGTCCCCGGCGGCTGCCCGGTGCCGGCGGCGCCCATGTGCTGCGCACCCTGGACGACGCCCTCGCGCTGCGCGAGCGGCTGAGGCCGGGCTGCCGGCTGGTCGTGGTGGGCGCCGGGTTCCTCGGCGCCGAGGCCGCCGCGGTGGCCTGGGGTCTCGGCGCCCGGGTGACCCTGCTGGAACCGGCTCCCGTGCCGCTGGCGCACGCCGTCGGGACCGAGGTCGGCCAGGTGCTCTCGCAGGCCCACCTCGACCACGGCGTGCGGCTGCGCACCGGCGTCACCGTGACCGAGGTGACCGACGGGGGCGTACGGCTCGCGGACGGCGAACTCGTCGAGGCCGACGAGGTGCTGGTCGCCATCGGCTCGCTGCCCAACACCGAGTGGCTGGCGGGCAGCGGGCTCCCGGTCGGCGACGGGGTGCTCTGCGACGCGTACTGCGCGGCCGCGCCGGGGGTGTACGCGGCCGGTGACGTGGCCCGCTGGGACAACCCGCTGTTCGGGACGTCGATGCGGATCGAGCACCGTACGAACGCCGCCGAGCAGGGCATGGCCGCCGCCCGCAACCTGCTCGCCGCACCGGATGCGCGCAGGCCGTTCGCACCGGTGCCGTACTTCTGGTCCGACCAGTACGACATGAGGATCCAGGCGTACGGCCATCTGCGCGGGCACGACGAAGTCGCCGTCGTGGACGGGGACTTGGCCGAGCGCAGGTTCGTGGCCGCCTATCGCACGGGCGAGCGGCTGACCGGCGCCCTGGCGGTCGGCATGCCGCCCAAGGCCGTCCGCGGCTGGCGGCAGGCCATCGCGGGCGGGACGGCCTGGAGCGACGCCGTTCCGGCCGCCGGCACCGAGGCGGCCTGACCCCAGGTGTCCCGACTCCCGGCGGGGGCGGCCCCGTTGTCGCCCCCGCCCTTTCAAGTGAAGGAGAGCGCAATGCAGAACCGTACGGACGACCCGCGCGACGTGGTCGTCGTCACCGGAGCGGGCGGGATGGGAACGGCGGTAGCGCGCCGTCTGGGCAGCGGGCGGACGCTGATCCTCGCCGACCACTCGCGCGAACGGCTCGATCAGGTCGTGGCGGAGCTGAGCGCCGAGGGATACGCGGTGCGGGGCGTGCCGACCGACGTCTCCGACCGTGCCTCGGTCGAGGAACTCGCGAGAGTCGCGGCGGAGCAGGGGCGGATCAGCGCCGTGGTGCACACCGCCGGAGTGGCCGCCGCGACCGCCTCGGTCCGCAGGATCCTCGATGTGGACCTGCTCGGCACGGTGTACGTGATCGAGGCGTTCGAGAAGGTGGCCGTCAGAGGCACCTCGCTCGTCTGTGTCGCCAGTCTGGCCGGGCACATGGCCTCGATCGGCGCCGAGGACGAGGCCGCCCTGGCGACGGCTCCCGCCGAGGAACTGCTCGGGCTCGACGCGGTCACGGCCCTCGGCGACGACGCGACCGCCGCCTACATCCTCGCCAAGCACGCCAACCACGTCCGTGTGCAGGCCGCCGCCCTCGCCTGGAACCGGCTCGGCGCCCGCGTCAACACCCTCAGCCCCGGAGTCATCGCCACCGCCATGGCGAAGGCGGAGGCCGACTCGGACGCCGACGGGCACATGCTCGGGATGCTCGACGCGTGCGGCGCGGGCCGCCCGGGCACACCGGGCGAGATCGCCGACGCCGTGGCCTTCCTCACCGGCCCCGAGGCGCGGTATGTCACCGGCACCGATCTGCTCGTCGACGGCGGGCAGGCGGCCTGGATCCGCCGCCACATGCGACGCCCCGGATGACGGTGGCCCCACCGGCCCGCCCGGTCGCCGGCCCTCCCCACCTGGGCGGGGAGTTGCGGCAGGCCGGGCGGGCCACGCTCCACCTGTTCGTTGCCGCGCTGCTGGCCTTCGGCCTGTACCTGTTCATCACCGTGCTGCTGATCACGGCGATCGCCACGGTCTCCGTCGTGGGGGCGTGGCTGCTGCCCGAGACGGTGCTGCTGATCCGCCGGATCGCCGGGGCGAAGCGCAGCCTGGTGGCGGCCCGGACGGGCCGGGAGATCCCCGAGGCGTACGAGCCGGTCACCGGCCCGCTGCGGGAGCGGCTGCGGATCGCGGTCCGGGACCCCGGCACCCTGACCGACCTGCGCTGGATGGCGGCCTCCTACGTCTACGGAGCCATGCTCGCCCTGGCGCTGCCCCTGTGGCCGCTGGGACTGCTCGTCGACGGCGTGCGGTGCGGGCTGTGGCGCCGTGCGGCGCTCGTCCTGCCGTTGATCACCCGCCTCGCCGATGTGGAGGCGGGCTGGTCGGAGACCCTGCTCAAGCCCTCGCCCAGGGCGCGACTGGCCGCCCGGGTCGAGGAGCTGGCCGCCACCCGGACGGACGCGATCGCGGCGCACGGGGCCGAACTGCGCCGCATCGAGCGGGATCTGCACGACGGGGCGCAGGCCCGGCTGGTGGCGCTGTCCATGCGGATCGGGCTGGCGGTACGCGCCTACGACCGTGACCCGGGGGCCGCGCACCGGCTGCTGGCGGGCGCGCAGGACCAGGCCGAGGAGGCGCTGACCGAGCTGCGGCACGTGGTCCGCGGCATCCATCCGCCGGTCCTCACCGACCGGGGCCTGGCCGGTGCGGTGCGGGCGCTGGCCGCGGTCAGCGGGCTCGAGGTGACCGTGCGGGTGGACGGCCTGGAGGGCGAGGGGGTCCGGGCCCCGGCCGCGGTCGAGGCGGCCACCTACTTCGCCGTGGCGGAGGCGCTCACCAACGCCGCCAAGTACAGCAGCGCCGACCGGGCGTCGGTCGTCCTGGAACGCCTGCGCACCGGGCTGCGCGCCGTCGTCCGGGACGAGGGCGTGGGCGGCGCGGACGAGTCCGGTGACGGTTCCGGGCTGCTGGGCATCCGCCGCCGCGTCGCCGCCCTGGACGGGACCGTGACCGTGACCAGCCCCGTCGGGGGGCCGACCGTGATCGAAGTGGAGCTGCCGTGCGTGTGGTGATAGCCGAGGACAACGCCCTGCTCAGAGAAGGGCTCGTGCTGCTGCTGACCTCGGCCGGGCATGAGGTGGCGGCCGTCGCCGGCACCGGCCCCGAGGTCCTCCCGGCGCTGCTGGAACACCGTCCGGACGTGGCCGTGCTCGACGTCCGGATGCCGCCGGGCTTCCGGGACGAGGGCCTGCGCGCCGCCCTGGAGGCTCGCGAGAGGATTCCCGGGCTGCCCGTGCTGGTGCTCTCGCAGTACGTGGAGGAGTCGTACGCCGCCGAGTTGCTGGGCGGCGGGGCGAGCGGGGTCGGCTATCTGCTCAAGGACCGGGTGGGCCGGGTGGACGAGTTCCTGGAGGCGCTCGACCGGGTCGCGGGCGGTGGTACGGCCCTGGACCCGGAGGTGGTCACGGAGTTGCTCACCCGGCGCCGCGACTCTCCCCTGGACTCGCTGACGCCGCGCGAGCGCGAGGTGCTGAAGCTGATGGCGGAGGGCCATGACAACACCACCATCGCGCAGACCCTCGTCGTCACCGAACGCGCCGTCAGCAAGCACATCGGCAACGTGTTCCTGAAGCTCGGCCTCCCGCCCAGCGACAGCGGCCACCGCAGGGTGCTGGCGGTACTGGCCTGTCTGAACGGCCGGTGAGTCAGCGCGGGGTCGCGGCCGGCCGGGCCAGACGCTCGCCGATGACGCCGATCACGTCCGGCGCGTGGTCGATGAGGAAGAAGTGCCCGCCGGGGTAGCGCTTCATCTCGAAGTCGCCCGTGGTGTGGGCGCTCCAGGCGCGTACCTCGTCGTGGCTCGCCTTGGGGTCGTCGTCTCCGGTCAGGGCGGTGAGGGGGCTGTGGAGCCGGTGATCCGACGCCCACACATAGGTCTCCACCGCGCGGTAGTCGTTGCGCAGGGCCGGCAGGATCATGCGCATCAGTTCCTCGTCCCCGAAGACGCGCTGGTCGGTGCCGCTGAGCCCGCGCAGTTCGGCGATGATCCCGGCGTCGTCACGCCGGTGCACCCGCTCGTCGCGGTGGCACGACGGTGCGCGGCGTCCCGAGACGAAGACCCGCTCGGCGAATCGCCCGGCCCGCTCCAGCCGTACGGCGACCTCGAAGGCCAGGGTCGCTCCCATGCTGTGCCCGAACAGGGCGAAGGGGCGGTCCACCGTGCGCGTCACGGCCCGGCTGACATGGTCCGCGAGACCGTCGATGGTGTCGATCATGGGCTCGTTGTGCCGGTCCTGGCGGCCCGGGTACTGGACGGAGAGCACCTCGACGCCGGGGTTCAACGCCTGGGCCACCGGCCGGAAGAAGGACGCCGAACCGCCCGCGTGGGGCAGACAGACCAGTTGTACGGGGGCGTCGGGGCTCGGGAAGAAGCGTCGTATCCACGGATCGGTGGCGGTCATGGGGCCTTCCTGTTCTCATGCTCGGAACGACTTCTCATGCTCGGAACGACATGCTCGTGCCGATTGCCAAGATAGACGGACCGACCGGCCAGGAGGGATCGCATGACGAACCACCCCACCCGCACGGAACGTGTCGAACTGACGCCGGCCGCCGAGGAACTGCTGCGGCGGCTGAGCGGGACGCACGGGCCGGTGATGTTCCACCAGTCCGGCGGCTGCTGTGACGGCAGCGCCCCGATGTGCTACCCGCGCGGTGAGTTCCGGGTCGGCGCCTCGGACGTGCTGCTGGGGCAGGTGGCCGGGGACACCCCGTTCTGGATGAGCGCGGACCAGCACCGGTACTGGTCGCACACCCATCTCACCGTGGACGTCGTCCCCGGCCGGGGCAGCGGCTTCTCCCTGGAGGCCCCGGAGGGCGTCCGTTTCCTGATCCGCTCCCGGCTGCTCACCGACGAGGAGCTGCGGCACATCGAGGCGGAGCCACCGCTGCCGACCGGGGCGGACGAGCCCGGCCGGGCCTGAACGGCTCGGTGCGCGCGTCGCCGTAGGGTGGGCGCATGTACACGACGCGGGTCTCCGGCCATGTCGACGCGCCGCGTCCGGCCGTCTACCGGGCGCTGGTGAGCGCGGAGGCGATCGCGCGCTGGCGGGTGCCGGACGACATGCGCGGCGAGGTGCACGAGTTCGACGCCCGCGAGGGCGGCCGGTTCCGTGTCTCGCTGACGTACGACGCACCGGACGCCGCCGGGAAGTCGGCCGCGCGCACCGACACGTACCACGGCCACTTCGCGCGGCTCGTGCCCGACGAGCAGGTGGTCGAGGTACTCGCGTTCGAGACCGCCGACCCGGCGCTGGCCGGCACGATGACCATGACGACGACGCTCACCGACGCGGAGGGCGGCGGCACCGACGTCCTGGTGACCCACGAGGGCATCCCCGACGTGGTACCCGCCGCGGACAACGAGACGGGCACCCGCATGGCCCTGGCGAATCTGGCCCGGTTCGTCGAGACCGGCCCGGACGTCGCCTGAGGCACGGTCTCCATGTTCATGCCAGGCGCGCAACTCGGCTGCCGTGCCCTTCAGGAGCACAGACGGAACACGGATTTCTCCGTGCACAGAAACACATTGACCAACTGAATGCATGCAGCAATCGTGGCGTGTTCGACGCCCCTTCGTGCTTCTGTGCGCCCCTATGGAGAAAGGATTCGGCGAGCCGTCGGCAGATTTCACTGGGCAGGACTGAGGCGAGCGTCAAATCGAGGCGATCGCACCACAATCCCGTGTGCCGACCGAGGCAGGTGGTTTTCGATGAGCGGCTCCGTTCCCGGACCGGCCCGAAATTGGACAGTGGGCACTGCTCCAGGCATATTCCCATTCCTGGGCCACGGTATCGACTTGGTCCGTCGCCCGCTGGCATTTCTGGAATCTCTGCCCGCGCACGGGGATCTGGTCGAAATACGCCTGGGTCCGCAGCGTGCCTGGATGGCCTGTCACCCGGATCTCGTCCACCAGGTACTCGGGGACCCGGAGACGTTCGACAAGGGCGGCCCGCTCTACGACCGGCTGCGGATACTGCTGGGGGACGGCGTCGGCACCTGCCGGCACGCGGATCACCGCCGCCAGCGCAGGCTGCTCCAGCCCGGCTTCCGCAAGGCCCGCGTCGCCGGCCAGGTGCAACTGATGGGCGAGGAAGTGGAGTCGGTCTGCCGCACATGGCGGAGCGGGCAGACGGTCGACATCAGCGCGGCCATGATGGACCTGTCGACCCGCGTGATCAGCCGCGTCCTCTTCTCCGACTCGCTCGACGCCGCCACGGCCGACGAGCTGCGCGGGTGCCTGGCCACCGTGGTCCGGGGCATGTTCGTCCGGACGGTGATGCCCGTCGACGCCCTGTTCCGTGTTCCCACTCCGGCGAACCGGCGCTACCGGCACGCGTCCGAGCGCCTGCGTGCGATCGTCGACGCGGCTGTCGCCGAACGCCGGCGAGGCGCCGGCCGCGACGACCGGGACGATCTGCTGGGGACCCTGCTGGCGGCGGCACGGGGTGACGGCGTGGAGTCGGCGATCACCGACAGGGAAGTCCACGGCCAGGTGATCACGCTGATGTTCGCCGGCGCCGAGAGCACCGCCCTGTGTCTCTCCTCGGCCCTGGACCTCGTGGGGCGGCATCCCGAGGAGGAACGCCGTCTGCACTCCGAGGTCGACGCCGTGCTCGCCTCAGGGCGGCCGCCCGGCCCCGACGAACTGCCGCGCCTCGTCCACACACGGTCCGTCCTCACCGAGACGCTTCGCCATCGCCCGCCCGGCTGGCTCTTCACCCGCGTCGCCACCAAGGAGACGGAACTCGCCGGGCACCGTCTCCCGCAAGGCGCCACGGTCGTGTTCAGCCCGTACCTCCTGCACCACGACCCCACCCTGTTCCCCGACCCCGACCGCTTCCTCCCCGGCCGCTGGCTGCCCGGGCAGGACGTCGTCCGCCCCGGAGCGATGATCCCGTTCGGGGCCGGCCGCCGGAAATGCATCGGAGAGGCACTCGCCCTGACGGAGGCCGTGGTCGCCGTCTCGTACATCACCCGCCACTGGCGGCTGCGTCAGCTGCCCGGCGACGAGGAACGGCTGCGTCCGGCGGCGTCGCTGGGGCCGCGGGGACTGGTCATGACCTGCGAACAGCGCGTCAGGAGGCCGGCGGGCGCGGCTGTCGTGCCCGTCGCCCACAACTCCCGAACGGCAGGTGGCAACGATGTCCACGACGCATGAGGAAATCGCGCTCGCCGCGCAGGACGCGATACCGGCGGTCAATCTGCGGGACCTGATCGACGCGAGCCTCTACATGCCGTTCCCGTACGAGCGCAATCCCCACGCGTCCGAGGCATCGGCCGGCGTCGACACCTGGCTGAGTACGTGGGGGCTGACCGACGACCCGGCGGTGGCGGCCATGATCTCCTATACCCGCCCCGCCGAACTCGCGGCCTGCAACAGTCCGTCCATGGATTCCGGGCTCCTCCAGATCGTGGCCAACCAGATCGCCTACCAGTTCGTCTTCGACGACCGGGCGGAGGACGTCGGCCGGCGCTCCCCGGGACGGCTGCTGCCCATGCTGTGCGAGAGCGTCGCCATCCTGCGGGACGGCCAGCCGCCCGCCACCCCGCTCGGCGCGGCCCTGGCCGACCTCCATCGACAGGTCCGGGAGCGGTGCACACCCGATCAGGCCGCCCGATGGGCCTGGAACAGCCGTGAGTACGTGCACGGCCTCCTGTACGAGGCGGTGGCACAGGGTGATTCCGACCCGGTGAACAGCGGGCTGTGCCGGTCCGTACGGTCCCTCATCGCCGGCGTCGAGCCGTTCTATCCGCTGTGCGAGGCCGCGCAGCGGTGCGAACTGACCCCAGAGGAGATCCATCACCCCGCCATGCGACGCCTGAGCCGGCTGTCGGCCGACGCGGCGGTGTGGATACCCGACCTCTTCTCCGCGGTGAAGGAACAGCGCGCGGGCGGCCTGATCAACCTGGCCCTCGCCTACCGGCGGACACACCGGTGCTCCCTGCCGGTGGCCGTGACCCTGGCCGTACGGCACATCAACCGCACGATCCGCGAGTTCGAGGAGCTCTTCGGTGAGATCAGGCCGGAGCTGAGCCCGTCCGGCGTCGGCTACGTGGAGGGCATGGCCGGCTGGATCCGCGGATGCTACTTCTGGTCCCGTACCGTGCCGCGGTACGCCGACACGATGGCGGCACCAGCGGGGCTCTGACCGGCCGGCCGACCGGCCGTCTCCCCGCCGGGCTCCCGAAAGGGGCGGAAACGGACCACGCTACCCCGAAAGGCGGGCACGCAAAGCGCTCCTGCGAGAAATTCACTCACCCTGTCTACCTCCTGTGACGTCCGGGCCAAACGACCTGTTTCTGGGCGTACGCTCGCCCGGTCCGGCGGGGAGCAACGACAGGAAGCGGTAGACCACATGGCCCACGGGCTGCGGCAACCGATCACCGAACACCGGCCTCTGCTCGAACGCGACGAGGAACTCCGGGCCATCGACCGCGCGCTGGCGGGGCTGCGGGACACCGCCGACGGCGTGCCCCGGGTCCCGCGCGGCGGGCTGCTCGCCTTCACGGGTGAGGCCGGGCTGGGCAAGACGACCCTGATCGCGACGGTGCGCGCCCGCGCCGCCGCGCAGGGCTTCACGGTGTTCTCGGGCAAGGGCGGCGAGAACGAGCAGGGGCTGGCGTTCCGCGTCGTCCGCCAGGTCATGCAGCCCGTGCTGGCCGGCATGAGCGGGACGGAGCGCCGGGATTTCCTGGGCAGTTGGTACGACATCGTCGGCGCCGCGCTCGGCCTCGAGGCGACGGACCCCGCCCGGGTGCCGGACCCGACCGGAGTGCGCGACGGCCTCGACTGGGTCATGACGCGTCTGACGATGCTGAACGCCCCTGTCGTTCTGCTCCTGGACGACCTGCACTGGGCCGATACCGAATCCCTCGAGTGGCTCGCCTCCTTCGCGCCCCGGGTGGCGGACCTCCCGCTCCTGATCACCGTCGGCTACCGGCCGGACGAACTCCCGTCCGACGCGACCTCCTTCCGCACGCTCGTCGAACGCCACGAGGAGCGCCCGCACGTCCTGTCCCCGCTCGGCGAGGCCGGTGTGGCGCGGATCATCAGGGAGGAAGTGGGCGAGGAAGCCGAGGACGAGTTCTGCGGCGCGTGCTGGACGGCCACCAACGGAATCCCCTTCGAGGCCGTCGAACTGGCCATCAGACTCCGCCAGCGGCGGCTGAGGGGAACGCGGGACGAGGTGCCCGTGATGCGGGACCTCGCCGCCGCGGTCAAGGGCCCCGGCCTGATCGAGCGCCTCAAGCGGCTCGGCCCGAGCACGGTCCGCTTCGCGTGGGCCGGCGCCGTCCTGGGCGGGCCCTTCTCACCGGAGGCCGCAGCCGACCTCGCGGTGGTCGGCAGCGAGGAGGCCGTCGAGGCGACCGAGAAACTGCGCGCCTGCCGCATCCTCACGAACGCCGACGAGGCCGCGGGCGCCCTGGATTTCGTCCATCCGCTGATCGCCACGACGGTCTACCGCGACATCCCCTCGGGCCTGCGCGTCGGCATGCACGACGCTGCCGCCAACGCCGCCCAGACGGTCGAGTCCGACCCCACCGCCGCCGCCCGTCACCTGCTGGAGGTGCCCTGCGACGGCCGGCCCGAGACGGTCGCGTGCCTGCGCGCCGCCGCGCGTGAGTACCTCCGTGCCGGGGCCCCGGAGGCCGCCCGGCGCGTGCTGACCCGGGCGTTGCGGGAACCGCCTCCCGCCGAGGACCGCGCCGCCCTGCTCCACGAGCTGGCCGGCTCGACGTTCCTCCTCGAGCCCACGGCCACGGTGAGCCACCTCCAGGAGGCGCTGAAGGAACCCGGAATCGACCCCGACCTGCGCGCCTCCATCGTCTACCGGCTGACCCAGGCGCTGGCCCACACCGACCGGCTGACCGAGGCCGCGACCGTGGCCGCCGACGAGGCGCGGCGCGCCACCAATCCGCGCGTCCGACTGCGCATGCAGGCGGATCACTTCGTGTGGAGCGCCTTCCGCGCCGACGAGCCGGACTCGTCCGCGCGCTCGCGCCGGCTGGCGAAGCTGGCCGGGAAGCTGACCGGCCGGGGTCTGGAGGAGCGCTACATCCTCGGTCTGCGGGCGTGGGACGCCCTGGTGCGCGGCGAGCCTCGGCGGAGCGCCCTCGGGTATGCCGAGGAGGCCCTGAGCGGAGGGATGAGCTGGACCGACGAGAACCGCGGCTTCGAGGTGCCCGCCGCGGTCGCCCTGCTGTTCATGTACTGCGACCAGCCGCGTCGGGCCGAGGAGCTGTTCGCCGACGGGATGGCCGAGTGCGAGCACCGGGGGTGGCGCGGCTCCCATCTGGCGCAGGGCCAGACGCTCCTGGGCTACATCCGCTACCGCCGGGGCTGCCTGCCCGAGGCCGAGGAACTCGTCCGGGCCGGGCTGCACACCGCCGAGCGCGTCGAAGGGGCGGTGCCCGCCCAGTGGTTCGCCATCGGCATTCTCATCCAGATCCTGCTGGCCCGCGGGCGCACCACCGACGCGCGGCGGCTCGCCGACACCTACGACTACGGCGATGTGGTCCCCAACGCCGTCATCTTCCCCGACCCCCGCACGGTGTACGCCGAACTGCTCCTGGCGGAGGGGCGACTCGCCGAGGCGGCACGTCTGTTGTCCAGGGTCGGGGACTGGCTGGATTCACGGGACTGGCACAACCCCTCGTGGTGCCCCTGGCAGCTGGGACTGGCCTCGGCACTCGCCCGCACCGCTCCCGACCAGGCGGTGCTGCACGCCCAGGACGCCGCCAAGCGAGCCCGGGACTTCGGTGCGGCGTCGGCGATCGGCCAGGCGCTGCGGGTCCAGGCAGAGGTGACGGGCGGGCAGGCGGCGCTCGATCTGCACACGCAGGCCGTCGATCATCTGGAGCGGTCGCCCGCGGCGTACGAACTGGCCCGCGCCCTGGTGGGCCATGGCGCCGCGCTGGTCCGCAACGGCCGCCTGCACGACGCCGCCGACCGGCTCTACCAGGGGCTGGAGGGGGCGGTGCACTGCGGCGCCGAGGGTCTGGCCGACCGGGCCAGGCGGGAACTCTCCGCCGCGGGACTGCGCCCGCTGCCCCTGCGCTACGCGCAGACGGACATGCTGACCGGCCCGGAACGCCGGGCCGCCGAGAAGACGGCCCAGGGCCACCCGGCGCCGGCGGTCGCGCAGGACCTGCGGATCACCGAGCAGGGCGTGCGGCATCTGCTGTCCTCCGTGTACCGCAAGCTCGGCACGGACACGGCGGGCCTCGCCGACGCCCTGGAGAACTGTCACCGGCCGGGGCGGTAGCGGGCCGGGCGGGCCTCACATCGGGCCGGGGCCCGTCCCGCCCTTGAGACGTTCCAGGTCGGAGGGGCGGACCTGGATGACGACGAGGGCGATCAGCGCGGCGACGGCGGTGAAGATCGCCGCCATGATGAAGGCGGCCGAGACGCCGGCGGTGAGGATCTCGTCGGACCAGGGTTTCGGCAGCTGCCCGGTCTGTTCGAACCGCAGGCGCTCGCTGGGGGTCGCCTGCCGGAGGAAGTCCGGGATCTGTTTCTCCGCCTCGTTGGTGCTGGCCGTGCCGTACATCGTGACCAGGATGGACAGTCCGAGCGAGCCGCCGACCTGCTGGGTGGCGTTGAGGAGTCCGGACGCCGCGCCGGTCTCCGGCGTGGCCACGTTGGACAGCGCCATGAGGGTCAGCGACACGAACTCCATGCCCATGCCGAGGCTGAAGACGAGCATCGGGCCGAGGACACTGCCCGCGTAGGTGGAGTGCACGTCGGTCAGAGTGAGCCAGGCGAGGCCCGCGGCGGCCAGGATCGCGCCCACCACCATGAACGGTTTGGGCCCGTAGACGGGCAGGAACCGCGACGCCAGTCCGGCACCGACGGCGATGACCGCGCTGACCGGCAGGAAGGCCAGTCCGGCCGCGAGCGGGCTGAAGCCCAGCACGTTCTGCACGAAGAGCGTCAGGAAGAAGAACATGCCGAAGATCGCGGCGGCGAGGCACAGCATGATGCCGTAGGTGCCCGCGCGGTTGCGGTCGGCGAACATGTGCAGGGGCGTGATGGGCTGTCTGGAGCGCCGCTCGATCAGGATGAAGGCCGCCAGGACGACGACCGCCCCGACGAACGAGGCCACCGTGAGCGGATCCCGCCAGCCGTCCTGCGCGGCTCTGATGAACCCGTAGACGAGCAGCACCATGCCCGCGGTGGAGGTGAGCGCGCCGGCGACGTCGAAGCGCCCGGGGTGGCGCTCGGACTCCCTGATGTAACGGGGCGTGGCGAGCACGATGAGCAGGCCGATGGGCACGTTGACGAACAGCACCCACCGCCAGTTCAGCCACTCCACCAGCATGCCGCCGGCGAGGAGGCCGATCGCGCCGCCGCCGGCGGAGACCGCGGCGAAGACGCCGAAGGCGCGGTTGCGTTCGGGACCTTCGCGGAAGGTGGTGCTGATCAGGGCGAGGGACGTCGGGGAGGCGATGGCGCCGCCGACGCCCTGGAGGGCGCGTGCGCCGAGGAGTTGGCCGGAGTTCTGGGCGAACCCGCCGAGCAGGGAGGCGAGCACGAAGAGCAGCACGCCGAAGACGAAGACGCGCCGCCGGCCCAGGATGTCGCCGGCCCGGCCGCCGAGCAGCAGCAGGCCGCCGAAGGTGAGGGTGTAGGCGTTGACCACCCACGACAGGCTGGTGGTGGAGAAGTCCAGCGAGCTCTGGATGTGCGGCAGCGCGATGTTCACGATGGTGATGTCGAGGACCACCATCAGCTGGCAGGAGGCGATGACGAGCAGCGCCATCGCGTTTCCGCCACCACCGGTGTCCTTGGTGGTGGTCGCCTGTGGTGAAGCCGGCTGCGGGCCGCTGCCTGCGGTGTCCACCGTTCGACGGTACGCCCGCCCCCTGGACCTCACCACTCGATCACCGTCAGCCCTTGCGGGGGCCCTTCGGTGACAGCAGTTGCTCGCGCAGGACGGTCAGTTGGTGCGACGTGTCCACCGCCCGTTCCTCGTCCAGGGTGGTCAGGGCCAGCAGCAGGACATCGGCCACGACCAGCGCGGTGAGCGCCTCCGAGGTGATGCCGGTCGGGGTGTGAGGGGCGGTGAGGACGGCGTCGACGCGGTCGCCGAACTCCTCGCCCAACTCGTCCGTGACGAGCACGACGCGTGCCCCGACCGCGCGGGCCCGCTCGACGAGCACGGTCAGCTCGGTGAGGGCGCGTCCGGGCTGGAAGATCACCACGGCGTCGCCCTGGCGCAGGCCGAGCAGATGGTCGGCGAGGGCGAAGCCGGTCGCGTCGAGGAACCGGGAGCGGCGGCCGATGCGGCCGAGCGCGAGGGCCAGGTACCGGGCGGCCGCCTCGGAGGCGGCGATGCCGAAGCAGTGGACCTCCCCGGCGTCCGCCAGCGCCGCCACGGCCGCCCGCAGCGACTCCTGGTCGGTCAGCCGCCGGGTCTGCTCGATCCGCTCCTGGGCCTCGTCGAGCACATCGCCCCAGATGCCGTCCAGGTCCCGCCCGACGTGGGCGATGCGCTGCTTCAGCCGCACCTCGGGGGCGACCGCCGAGGTGAAGCCGGTGGCCAGCTCACGCTTGAGGGCGGGGAGTCCCCCGTACCCGAGGCGCTGCAGGGCGCGGACGACGGTGGCGTTGCTGGTGCCGCTGGCCGTGCCCAGTTCCTGGGCGCTGGCGAACAGCAGTTGTTCCACCGGGGCGCTCGCCAGGTACTGGGCGACCGCGCGCTCGGAGGCCGACAGGGCCTCCCAGTGGTCGCGGACGGCCGCGCGGAGGCGGGCCACGCCCTCTCCCAGATCCCCGGGCTCTGAAATCTCCGTTACAGGCATTGACTTCCTCGTGTCGGCCGTTACTCTCCTGGACAACGCATTCCAAGAGGAGCGGTTTTCGTAATCGACGTTACAGCACGTCGGTGCGGCGGACAGCCCTCCACTGCGAGGAGAACAATGGCACCCCCTGCATCCCCGTCCCTCCCTCTCGTCGAGATCTCCGGCACTCCCCTCGAACGCGGACGCCAGTACGGCGAGGCCGTCCGCGACCGGCTGCACAGTGCGCTCGCCTACTACGAGGAGGCCTTCGGCCACTCCGCCGGCCTGACCTGGGAGCAGGTCACCGCCCGCGCCGCCCGCTGGCAGGAGCCGGTCGCCTCCTACGCCCCGCACCTGCTGGAGGAGATGCGCGGCACCGCCGAGGGCGCCGGGGTCTCGCTGCTCGACGTGCTCGCCCTCAACGCACGCGGCGAGGTGCTCTACGACCAGTCGTTCGCGACCATGGAGGCGGACCCGGGCCCCGAAGCCGCTGTCGTCGAGGAGGAGCCCGCCGAGGGCTGCACCTCCTTCGCCGCCTACGGCCCCGCCAGCGGCGACGGGCACGTCTGGGCGGGCCAGAACTGGGACTGGCGGGCCGCGGCCGCCGGCACCGTCGTCATGCTGCGGATCGTGCAGCCGCCCGCGCCGACCCTGATCATGCAGGTCGAGGCGGGGCAGATCGGCCGCCAGGGCGCGAACTCCGCCGGGATCGCCCTCAACGCCAACGGGCTCGGCGGTCGCTTCGACGACGCGGTCGGCCTGCCGCAGACCGTGGTCCGCCGCAGCGTCCTCGACCAGCACGCGATCACCGACGCCCTCGACGTGCTGTGCCGCACCCGGGCCCATATCGCCTCCAACGCACTGCTCACCTGCCGCGAGGGCTTCGCCGTCGACCTGGAGACGACCCCCGCGGGCTACGGCTGGATGTATCCGACCGACGGTCTGCTGGTGCACGGCAACCACTACCAGGCGGGCGTCCCCGCGGCCATCGCCGCCGACTACCGCCCGCTCTCCCCGGACTCGCTGGTCCGCGTCCCCCGCGCCGAGGAGGGCCTGCGGGCGCTGCGCGGCTCCACCGGCCCCGACGAGTCCCGCAAGCTGATCAAGCAGGCCCTCTCCGACCACCTCGGGCTGCCCGAGTCGCTGTGCACACACCCCGACACCCGCAGGCCCGCCGTGGAGCACTGGGCCACGCTCGTCTCCTCCTGCGTGGACCTGACCACCGGCGACTACCACGTCACAGCCGGCACCCCTTGCGACCGCGACTACCAGCACCTTCCCTGGAACCTCTACGACGGCCCCGACGGCTCCCCGGCCCGCCGCACCAGCTGAAAGAGAAACGCCGATGAACAGAAACTCACGCGGGACGGTGACCTGCGGCCTGGTCGTCACCGGTCTCCTCGCCGCCGTCGGATGCAGCGGCGCCGACACCGCCACGACCGGCGGCAGCCCGGTCGACGCCGCGCGGCTGAAGCTCACCCCGACCACCCCCGCCGCCCAGGGCCCGGTCGACAAGGTGAACTGGCTGCTGGAGGACGAGCCCGACTCCCTCGACCTCGACAGCCAGGGTTCCAGCGCCGGCCGGGTCGTCCTCACCAACGTCTGCGAGCGGCTCTACCAGCTCCAGCCCGACATGACCGTCAAGCCGTTCCTCGCCGAGAAGGCGACGACGC
The DNA here is from genome assembly GCF_055589465.1 of Streptomyces sp. NPDC041940. NCBI lineage: Bacteria > Bacillati > Actinomycetota > Actinomycetes > Kitasatosporales > Streptomycetaceae > Streptomyces > Streptomyces sp. NPDC041940. The sequence goes on along the minus strand of NZ_JBVJBP010000003.1, from coordinate 281,052 downwards.
CCGACGACAGGACCCTGGTCCTGAAGATCCGCTCCGGCGTCACCTTCCACGACGGCTCGAAGCTCACCGCCGACGACGTCCTGTGGAGCCTGAAGCGGCACGCCGACCCGGACATGGAACAGAGCGACGAGTTCACCAACGTCTCCGCCATGACGAAGACGGGCCCCGACGAGATCACCGTCCGCTTCGAGCAGCCCGACGCCCTGTTCACCAAGTCCCTCGCGGGCGACGCCGGCATCGTCTGGAACAAGGAGCAGGTGGAGAAGGCGGGCAAGGAGTTCGGCACCCCGGGCCAGGGCGACGCCTGCTCGGGCCCGTACCAGCTGACGGGCTGGAAGTCCGGTGACTCGATCACCATCCGCGCCTTCGACGGCTACTGGGGCGAGCAGCCGCTGACCAAGGAGGTCGTCTTCCGCTGGGCCTCCGACAGCGCCCTGGTCAACGCGCTGAAGACCGGCGCCGCCGACGGCACCTACGCCGAGTCGCCCAACACCGCCTCCGCGCTGCGCGACGTCAAGGGCCTCAGCCAGCACTACGGCCCCTCCACGGCCACCCTCGACCTCATCCCCACCGAACGCGGCGGCCTGAAGGACCCGCGCGTCCGGCGCGCCGTCTCCCTCGCCCTGGACCGCGCCGGCATCGCCAAGTCCGGCTACGGCGGCCTGGTCGAGCCGTGGGCGAGCCCGGTCGGTTCCGGCGCCTGGGGCTACGCGAAGCCGGAGTTCGCCGCCGCGCAGAAGCAGCTGGCGGCGGGCGCGCCCGCCGCACCCGACGCCGACGACATCGCCGAGGCCAAGAAGCTCGTGAAGGAGGCCGGAGCGCCGTCGGCCCCGGTCGTCATCGGCACCGACGCCAGCCAGGGCCGCACCGTCGTCGCCAACGCCCTGCGCGCCGCCCTCCAGCGCATCGGGCTCAAGGGCGAGATCAAGACGGTGCCGACCACCCAGTTCGAGGAGTTCTACAGCGACCCGCAGGCCCGCGCCGGCATCGACGTCCTGGTGGGCGACTGGTACATCTCCAAGTCGGACCCGATGGGCTTCTACGACAACGGCCTGTCCGACTCCTCCAACAACTGGATCGGGTTCAAGGACGCCACCTACGACAAGAAGGTGCACCAGGCGCTGTCCACGCTGGACGACGCGAAGCGTGCCGCCCTCGCGATCGACGTGCAGAAGCGGTTCACCGACGCGGCGGTCTGGATCCCCGTCGCCCAGGTGCCCTCGGTGCTGGTGATGAACGGCGAACTGACCGGGGCGCCCGCCTCCCAGGCCTATCTGTACTACCCGTGGGCGGCCGGCCTCGGCGCTCGGAAGGGCTGAGGCGCATGGCCGCCCGGATCGTACGGCGCCTGGCCGGTTTCCTGGCCACGCTCCTCGCCGCCTCCTTCGTCATCTTCGCGGCCGTCTACGCGGCCCCCGGCGACCCCGCCGTCTTCCTGGCCGGCGGCCGCGACGAGCTCACCCCCGAGCGGCTCGCGGCCGTCCGCGCCCAGTACCACCTCGACGAGCCCCTGGTCGTGCAGTACGGGCGCTGGCTCGCCGACTGCGTCCACCTCGACCTCGGCCGCTCCTTCAAGTACGGCGACCAGGTGGCCGACCTGATCGCGGCCCGGCTGCCCACCACCGTCGAACTGGTCGCCTACGCCACCGTGCTGTTCGTCGTCCTCGGCGTGGGCTCCGGCATCCTCGCCGCGATCCGGCAGTCCACCTGGGTCGACTCCGCGGTGGTCGGCGGGACGACGCTCGCCGCGTCCGTGCCGTCGTTCGTCGCGGCGATCGCCCTCGTGTCGCTGTTCGGCGTGCAACTGGGCTGGTTCCCGGTGACGGGCGCCGGCAGCGGCTTCGCCGGGACCCTGCACCATCTGACGCTGCCCGCGCTGTCGCTGGCGCTCGGCGCGCTCGCGCTCATCAGCCGGGTCACCCGGCAGGCCATGGCGGACGCCGCCGCCTCCGACCACGTCGAGGCGGCCCGGGCCTCCGGCATCCCGGAACGGGACATCGTCCGCCGTCATGTGCTGCGCAACGCGCTCGGCCCGATCGTCACCATGTGCGGCCTGGTCATGGCCGGGATGCTCGCCGGGACGGTCGTCGTCGAGACCGCCTTCGGCATCAGCGGCATCGGCTCGCTGCTGGTCGGCGCGATCAACACCCACGACTTCCCGGTGGCCCAGGCCGTGCTGCTGCTCATGGTCACCGGCTACGTCGTCGTCACCACCGTCGTCGACCTGGTCCATCCGCTGCTCGACCCGCGCGTCCGCGAGGAGGCCCGCACCGCATGACCGCGCTCACCCTCGCCCCTGTCCGCGTACGCCCCCGCCGCCCGGTGGGTGTGCTGGTGGCCGGCGGTTTCCTGGGCCTGGTGGTCCTGGCCGCCGTGCTCGCCCCGCTGCTGGCGCCCTACGCCCCCGACGCCATCGACCTGTCCGCCTCGCTCGCCGGCACGAGCCCCGACCACCTCCTGGGCACCGACTCCTCGGGACAGGACCTCCTCTCCCGCGTGCTGTACGGCGCCCGCACCAGCCTCATCGCCCCGCTGCTGCTCCTCGCGGTGGCCGCACTGCTCGGCGTCACCCTCGGGGTGCTGGCGGCCTGGCGGGGCGGCTGGGTCGACGCCTTCGTCTCCCGGCTGACGGATGTGATGTACGCCTTCCCCGGGCTGCTGTTCACCGTCCTGATCATCGCGGTCTTCGGCACCGGCATGACCACGTCCGTCCTGGCCCTCGGTCTCGCCTACACGCCGACGGTCGCCAAGTACACGCGCTCACTGGCCCTTTCCGAGTGCCGCAAGCCGTACGTCGACGCCTACCGCGTCCAGGGCATGGGCGGCGCCCGGATCTGCGCGGGGTACCTGGTGCCGAACCTGGGCCGGTCGGTCGCCGGTTACTTGGTGGTGCTGTTCGGTGAGGCGCTCATGTCGCTCGCCACCCTGTCCTACCTCGGCTTCGGCGCCCAGCCGCCCAGCTCCGACTGGGGTCTGATGGTGCAGGAGGGCCAGGCCGCCGTCGTCCAGGGCGCGCTGCTGCCCGCCCTCGTGCCCGGCACGGCTATCGCCCTGGTCGTCGTCTCGTTCAACGTCGTCGGTGTCTGGGCGGCCGACCGGCTCGGAGGGCGGAACTGATGCTGCTCACCCTCGACCACCTCACGGTCCAGCTCCCGGGCGCGGCCCGGCCGCTCCTCGACGAGGTGTCCTTGCGCGTGGCCCCGGGCGAGGTCGTCGGCCTGGTCGGCGAGTCCGGCTCGGGCAAGTCGACCACGGCCAAGGCCGCCCTCGGCCTGCTGCCGGACGGGGCCACGGCCTCCGGCTCCGTCCGGGCCGGCGACGCGGACGTCCTCGCCCTCACCGGCGAGGACCTGCGCCGCCACCGGGCCCGTACGGTCGCCATGATCCACCAGGATCCGCGCGCCGCCCTCAACCCCGTGCGCCGCATCGGGGACTTCCTCCGCGAGCGCGGCGCCGACCGTGCCCGGGCCGTGGAACTCCTCGCCGCCGTCGGCCTCTCCGACCCGGAACGCCGGCTGCGGCAGCGCCCGCACGAGCTGTCCGGCGGCATGCTCCAGCGGGTCGTCATCGCGGGTGCCCTGGCCGTAGGGCCCCGGCTGCTGCTCGCCGACGAGGCCACCAGCGCGCTCGACGTCACCACCCAGGCGGAGATCCTCGCCCTGCTGCGCACCCTGCGCGCGGAGCAGGGGGCCGGGATGCTGTTCATCACGCACGACCTGCACCTGGCCGCCGCGTACTGCGACCGCGTGTACGTCATGTACGCCGGCCGGGTCGTCGAGGAGCGCACCGCCGAGGCGCTGTTCGCCGACCCCGCGCATCCCTACACCCGCGGGCTGCTCTCCTGCTCGCCCACTCTGGGCGACACCTCCCACACCCTGCTGCCCATCCCGGGCCGCCCGCCGTCCCTGTCCGACGCCTTCCCCGGCTGCCCGTTCGCCGCCCGCTGTCCCGACGCCGAGCCGGAGTGCGACACCTGGCGGCCTACGGCGGCGGAACTCCCGGACGGCGGAACGGCAGCCTGCCGCCGGATACCGGCCGCGGTGGCCACCGCGGCGGCCTCGGCCGAAAGGAGCACGCCATGACCGACGGTCCTCTGCTGGTCGCCGACGGCCTGCGCAAGTCCTACTCCCTCCCCGGCCGCGGCCGGATCACCGCCGCCGAGGAGGTGTCGTTCGAGGTGCCCCGGGGCGGCTCGCTCGGGATCGTCGGGGAGTCCGGGTCCGGCAAGACGACGGTGGCGCGGATGCTGGTCGGTCTGGTGCGGCCCGACGCCGGCACCGTCAGCGTCGACGGACGCCCGCGGGAGGCGCGCACGCCCCGGCGCAAGGCGGCCCGGCTGGCCCGCGCCCGGGAGATCCAGATGGTCTTCCAGGACCCGTACGTCTCACTCGACCCGCGGCTGACGGCCGACCGGTGCCTGCGCACCGCGCTGCGCCTGCACGGCCGGGACGAGGACCTGGCCAAGGACCTCCTCGACCGGGTCGGCCTCGGCGAACGGGAGGCAGCGGCCCGGCCCCGGCAGCTCTCTGGCGGCCAGCGCCAGCGCCTCGCGATCGCCCGCGCGCTCGCCCCCGGCCCGCGGGTGCTGGTCCTGGACGAGGCCGTGGCCGCCCTGGACGTGTCGATCCAGGCCCAGATCCTGCGGCTGCTCGACGAGATCCGCCGGGACACCGGGGTCGCGCTCGTCTTCGTCGGGCACGACCTGGCGGTGGTGCAGCACATCACCGACGACGTGCTGGTGATGCGCCAGGGCCGGATCGTCGAACAGGGCTTGACCCGGCAGGTGCTCACCGATCCGGCCCACCCGTACACCAAGCTGCTGCTCGCGGCCGTCCCCGGCGAGGGCTGGGACCCGGCCACGGCGGTCGAGGCCCGGGCCGCCGCGCTGGGCTCCTGAGGCGTACGCCGCGTCAGCGGCGTGCGGCCGAGCGGCGTGCGGCCCGCCACGGCGAAGGCGTGGCGGGCCGACCCGGCCTCGAACGGCGGCTCGCCGCCGGGGAGTTCGACCAGGGCGGTGGTGCCGGGCGGGACGGCCGCCATGACCGTGGCGGTGTCGCCCTGCCGCTCCCACCCGGCCCCGGCGCGCCCGTACGGCGTGAGGTGCGCGGCACGCGCGCGGGTCGGCGTGCGGCCGGGCGCCGGTGCGACACGCGGCCGGGTCCGGCATCCCAGGGCGGGGCGCCGACCCGCCTCGCGGTCAGCGGCCGCCGCGGATCAGGCCGGTCAGGTAGCGCCACAGCGAGGAGCGCTGCCGGGCGGACGGGTCCGGCAGGACCTCCTCCGCCACCCCCGGCGCGGGGTCGTCCGCCGCGGGCCGCACGGGCGCCGAGGCGAGTTCGTACCGCACGGGCAGCGAGCGCAGGCCCCGCATGAACGGGGAGGAGCGCCAGGGCAGTTGGTCGGCGGGCAGCGCGAGGTCGAGGTGGTCGAACCGCTCGAACAGGCGCCCCACACCGGCCGCGGCGACCGCCGAGGCGAGTTCCCGGGCCGGGCACTGGCGCGGCCCGGCCCCCCAGGACAGATGCGCCCGGGTGCTGATGGTGGAGCCGGAGGCGACGTGGTCGGCGAAGAGCGGGTCGGCGTGCGCGGCGCCCGGGGAGACCCACACCGGGTCGCCGGCCCGGATCGTGTAGTTGCCGAGCGGGGTGTCCTGGGCCGCGAAGCGCGGGACGAAGTTCACGAGGGGCGGCTTACGCATGACCACCCGGTTCATGGACTCCCTGACCATCCCGGCGGACAGGCTGGCGCGCACGCTGCTCTCCCCCGAGATGACCTCGACGACGGTGTTGGAGATGAGGATGCCGACGTGGTCGGAGGTCATGCCCAGCAGCATGAACAGTTCGCGGGCGAGATGGTCGAGCGAGAGGTCCGGGTGCGCGGCCAGCAGGTACGAGGGGAAGTCGTCGCCCGGCTTCTGCAGCTTCCCAGCGGCCAGTTCCGCCAGGGTCGCGAGCAGGCGCTCCAGCGCGGCCTCGGCGTCCGGGCCCGCGTCGAGCACGCGCCACATGTCCATCAGCGCGTCGTCGCCCTGCGAGCCGGGGAAGCCGAGCAGATGGCTCGCCACCATCAGCGGCAGCGGCCGGGAGAACTGCGCGGACAGGTCCGCCACGCCGGTCCTGCCGCCCTGCCCCACCAGGGTGATCAGCTCGTCGGCGTAGGCGGTGACGGCGGACTTCAGGCGCTTGGCCTGCGGGTGGCGCGGGTCCTGGAAGGGCTTGAGGGCCACGTCCCACGCGGACCGCAGCGGCCGGTAGCCGGGGCCGCCCTGGATCAGGATGTGGTTGACCTCCAGGGACGGGCCGAGCGGCCAGTCGGCCGGCACCCTGCCCTCGGAGCGGGCCCGCCAGTTCTCCAGCCCCTTCGGGAAGCCGTCGTTGTCCTGGAGCACCTGGAGGGACTCGCGGTAGCCCAGGACCAGCCAGGCGGGTACCCCCAGCAGATCGACCGGCGCGACCGGGCCGTGCTCGTGCCGCAGCCGCTCGTAGACGAGCGAGGGACGTGTCTCGTAGTCCCGGGTCAGCAGCGGTTCGGGACTCAGGGACTCCAGCCGCGTGTCGTCCAGGTCCACGGATCCGCCGTCACCCCACTGGGATTCCATCGTCTTGCCACCCCTCCGACACGCCCCGTACCGGCACACCATCAGCCGGTAGCCGGAAACCGTGGGGACCCTACCCCAGTGCGAACTCGTGGGTAGCGACGGGGGTGGGGTGAGGGAGTGACCCGGACGTGTATCAGGCGGCGGTGTAGCCGAGTTGGCGCCTCATGTACGGCGTCATCAGGGTCTTCGCCTTGGCCAGGGTGGTGGTGCGGCTGCCGAGGACGGCGGACTCGCCGCCGGGTACGGGCAGCACGGTCAGTCCGTCGGCCGGGCCGAACGGCACGATGAGGGGGGTGCGCTGGATCGGCCGGTAGAAGCGCGGCTCCTTGCGGTGCTTGCCGGAACTCTGCAGGTAGGCGCGGATGTTGTGGGCGGCGATGTCCGCCTGGGCGAGGGCGGCTGGGGTGATCTTGAGTTCGCTGACGTCGTTCACGTCGCCGACGGCGAACACGTCGAGCTTCCCGTCGACACGCAGTGTCCGGTCGACCTTGACGTGTCCGTCCCGGTTGAGCCAGTCGCCGTGTCCGGCCAGGCGGAGCCAGAGGGTGTTGGGGGTGGTGCCGGTCGCCCAGAAGGACAGGTCGGCCTCGATGATGTCGCCGCGGGCGTCGCGGTAGGTGCCGAAGTCGTTGCCGGGGGACATGAAGGCGTCGAGCCGTACCTCGACATCGTGGGACTCCAGCCATGCCAGGGCCTTGCGTCCGGGCCGGGTGCTGCCCGTGGAGTCGAGCAGCGCCGGCCCGGAGTGGGCGAGCGTGACCCGGGCGTCGGGGCGGGCCAGGCGGATCTCGGCGCTGAGTTCGACGCCTCCGGGGCCGCCGCCGACGACGAGGACGTGTTCGGCCGTGGCGACGTTGCGCTGGTGCTCGGCGAAGGACTTGGCCGCCTCCTCGGTGGTGGTGCCCGAGAAGCGGGCCGGCTCGGGGTAGTCGGCGCCGGTGGCGATCACGGCCACGTCGTAGGGCAGCCGCTCGCCGGTGGCGAGGACGACCTGCCGCTCGGCGGTGTCGACGCGGACGCACTTGCCCGCGACCACCCGGCCGTTGCCGAGCAGCCGGTCGTACGGGATGAAGGGGGTGTGGGTCCACTCGGGGCGGATGCCGGCGCGCAGGGAGGCGACACGGTGGAAGAAGACCTCCTTGCGGTCCACCAGCGTGACCCGGGCGAGGCCGTCCAGCCGCTTCGCCAGCCGGACTCCGGCGTAGCCCCTCCGATCACCACTACGTCGCCGTCGTACACACCGAGTCTCCTGTGCCTGGTGGGGGGTGCGAGTCAGGGTGAGACTAGCCCTTGAAAATTAAAGGGATTCCGAGGTTCCGTGCATGTTCCGTGAAGGGATCGGCACCCTGAGGGGCCGTCACTTCCCCCAGATCTTCCGGTACGCCTCCTGGTAGCCCGACGGGTCCCAGGTCGAGGCGCCCTCGCTGTTGCCGGCTGTGGCGATGTGGACGGGAGCCGTGTACCCGCTGGCCGGGCGGTCCGCGAAGGCGCGGTTGAACTCGTCGACGATCTGCCAGCCCTGGAGGGTGAGCGGCTCGGGCACGGTGGCGGCCTGGTACTGCTCGCTGTTGATGCGCTGGAAGGCGGACGGGTCGCCGTCGCCGGCGCCGATGTTGAAGGGCGGTCCCGAGCCCTTCTCGCCGGCCGCGCGGAAGGCGGGAGCGGCGTCGGCGAAGTACAGGTCGTTGATGGCGACGGAGTGGGTCCAGCGGTCCTGGAACCGGGAGAGCAGGGAGGAGATCTCCCGCGGGGTGCGGCTGCTCGCGTCGGGGATCGGGATGTTCTCGACCGAGAGCAGCCGCACGCCGGAGCAGGCGGCGAGTTCCTTCCGGATCAGGTCGGACTTGTTCCTGGCGAAGGGGATCGAGGCGTCGGTGATGACCACGACCCCGGCGCGGCCGTCCGAGTCGGAGATGATCCACTGCGCGCTGATGCGGGCCACGTCCTGGACCCGGGTGGTGACGTTGGTGAAGAGGTCGGGCCGGCGGCTCGGGCCGGGCTCGGGGACCGCGTGCCAGCCGATGAGCGGGATGCCCTGGGCGTTGGCCCGCGCGGCCTGCTGTGCCGTGGAGTCGGGGTCGAACCCGCCGATGACGATGCCCGCGGGCCGCAGGGCCACGGCCTCGCTCATGGCCGCCTGGATACCGGCCGGGGTGCCGCCGCCGTCGATCACCCGGACGTCCCATCCGATGACCCGCGCGGCTTCCCGCACGCCCTTCGCGGCGCCCGCGACGCCGGGATTGGTCATGGTCTGGGCGACGTAGACGATCGTCCTGCCGGACACCGCCGAGGGGCCGTCGGTGGGCCCGCCCCAGGGGGTGTCGCTCCGCTCGGCACGGTCGACGGCCTCCTCGGCCCTGGCCTGGACGGCGGGGCAGCCGCTCGGGCCCGTCGCGGTCTCGTCCGCGCCGTCCGACGAACCGCGTTCGCAGCCGACGAGGGCGGCCGCCGTCGCCAGCAGGGCGCAGGAGGCGAGCCGCGCGGTGCGGGCCGCGGCGGCGGTCTTGGGCTTGCGGTGCACGGAAACTCCTGTGAGGGGATCGACGCGTCGGGACGGGCCGGGGTCAGGGGGGTGTGCCCGCCGTTCCGGCCTCGGGCGTCGGGGAGGACGGCGGCGGGGGCGGCGCCGCGGGCGAGTCGCGGGCCGCGGCCCCGCCGCGCAGCCGGCGCCGGGCGGCGTATCCGGCCAGGCCCACGGCGATGAGCAGGGTGCCGCCGTGGAACAGCGGGACGGTCCAGAAGTCGGCGCCGAGCTGGGCGATGCCGGTGAGTCCGACGGCGAGGACGGCGACGGCGACGACCGTGCCGAGGGCGTTGGGCCGGCCCGGCTTGATCGCCGTGGAGCCGAGGAGGGCGCCGACGAAGGCGGGCAGCAGGTAGTCGAGGCCGACGCTCGGGTTGCCGATCTGCTGCTGGGACGCGAGCAGCACACCGGCGAAGCCGACGATCAGCCCCGAGGCGGCGAACGCGTAGACGGTGTACTTGCGGGTCGGGATGCCGACCAGGTCGGCCGCGCGCGGGTTCGACCCGACGACGTACAGGTACCGGCCGAGCGGCAGCCGTTCCAGCACCAGCCAGAGGACCCCCGCGAGGGCGAGTACGTAGAAGGCCGGCACCGGGAGGCCGAGGAACGTGGAGTCGTAGAGGTCGGTGAACGCGGGCGGGAGGCCCTGCGGGCCGGGGACGATCCGGCTGCCGTCGGTGATCCAGCCGGTCACGGCGTACAGCATGCTGCCGGTGCCGAGGGTGGCGATGAAGGAGTCGATGCGGCCGAACTCGACGATGACGCCGTTGAGGACGCCCACGACCAGGCCTCCGGCGGTCACCGTGAGGCAGGCCAGCGGCCAGGGCCAGGACTCGTTGACGATGAGCTGCAGCACCATCACGTGGGCCAGGCCGAGGCCGTAGCCGATGGAGAGGTCGAACGCGCCGGTGACGATGGGGACCATGGCGGCGAGCGCCATGACGGCGGGGATCGACTGGTTGGAGAGGATGGAGTCGAGGGTGTCCAGCGTGGGGAAGGTGCTCGGCAGGGCGAGGGAGAAGACCAGGTAGAGCACGGCGGTGAGGGCGAGCAGCCCGTAGGCGCCGATGTGGTGCCCGCCCGGCCTGCGCGGTCGGGTCCGGGGGCTCTTCATGGGTTCGTCGCGGTGGTGGACGGGGGCATGGCCGAGGCGGCCCGGGTGAGCCCGGCGACGGTGAGCGCCCTGCCGCCGAGTTCGGCCGTCACCGCCCCGCGGACGAAGACCAGGGTGCGCCGGCACACGCTGGCGACCTCCTCGAAGTCGGTGGACAGGAGCAGGACCGCCAGACCTGCCTCCAGGGCCTCGTCGAGCAGGCGGTGGATCGCGGCCTTGGCGCCGATGTCCACGCTCGCGGTCGGCTCCTCCAGGATCAGCAGCCGCAGGTCGGTGCGCAGCCAGCGGCCGATCACGACCTTCTGCTGGTTGCCGCCGGAGAGGGTGGCGACGGGGGTCTCGCTGTCCTGGGGACGGACCGAGAACCGTTCGATCAGAGCGGCGGCCGTGGCGCGTTCGCGCCGGGGGCCGATCCAGCGCGGCGCCGGCACGCCGCCCGCGCGGGGGTTGGCCAGGAGGTTCTCCCGCACGGTCAACTCGGCGAGGCAGCTCTCCCGCAGCCGGTCCCCCGGCACGAACCCCACACCGAGACCGACGGCCTCGGCGACGGTACGGGGGCGATACGACCGCCCGTACAGCACGGCCCGCCCGTCCAGGATCGGCCGGGCGCCGGCGAGGGCTCGGCCCAGGTCCGTGTGCCCGGCGTCGGAGAGCCCGACCAGCCCGAGCACCTCCCCGCCCGCGAGTTCCAGACTGACGGGTCCGGCCAGCGGGGTGCGTACCGAGTCGAGGGTCAGGACGGGGGGTGCGCCTGCCGCCGGGGGCGGGGCCGGAGGTCCGGCGGGGCGGGCGGCGAGGGGTTTCTCCTCGCCGACGATGTCCTGGACCAGGCGGGCCGGACTGTGGTCCGTCAGGCTGCCGTGGCTGACCAGGTGGCCGTCGCGCAGGACGGCGAAGGTGTCGGCGACCTGGTGGACCTCGTCCAGGCGGTGGCTGACGTAGAGGACGGCGTGGCCGCGGTCGCGCAGGTCGTGCAGGACGCGGAAGAGCCGGGCGCTGTCCGTGGCGGGCAGGCGGGCGGTGGGCTCGTCGAGGACGATGAGCTTCGCGCGGGCCGCCAGCGCCCTGGCGATGGCGACCAGCGAGCGGTCGGCGGGCGCGAGCCCGGAGACCGGGGCGTCGGGGTCGAGGTGGGCTGCGACGACGCGCAGGGCGTCGACGCAGCGCGCACGGGTGCGGCGCCAGGAGATCAGCCCGGTCCGGCGGCCGTACCCGGTGGTCAGGGCGATGTTCTCGGCGACCGTCATCCACTCCACGAGACCGAGATCCTGATGGATGAAGGACATGTCGCGGGAGGCGGTGGGACTGCCGAGGGGCTGCCCGTCCACCGTGATCTGCCCCGCGTCGGCGTGATGGACTCCGGCGAGCACCTTGATGAGCGTGGACTTTCCGGCCCCGTTGGGACCGAGGAAGGCGAGCACACTGCCCGCGTACACATCGAGGTCGACCCCGGCCAGCGCGACGGTCCCGCCGAACCTCTTGCTGAGCCCGCGGATACGGACCAAGGGCTCCGGTCCGAAGGGCGAAGCCGCCTTCGCCGGCCTGTCGGGAGCGTCGCGCACTCGATCAAATTACAGCATTTCGGGCATTTCACGAGGTGCTGGGGCTCCGACGGGGTGCTGGGGCTCCGACGGGGCTCTGCGGCTCAAGGGGCCGCGGACGCGTCACGCGGCGTCGAGCCCGCATTCGGCCCAGATGACCTTGCCCTCCGGAAGGTAGCGCGTACCCCAGCTCTGCGAGAGCTGCGCGACGAGGAACAGTCCGCGTCCGCCCTCGTCGGTGCCGGCCGCCCGGCGCAGATGCGGAGCGGTGTTGCTGGCGTCGGAGACCTCGCAGATCAGGGCGTGGCCGTACAGCAGCCGTACCCGGATGGGCCCGGCGCCGTGCCGGATGGCATTGGTGATCAGCTCGCTGAGGATCAGCTCCGCGGCGAACGCGGTCTCCTCGAGCCCCCACTCGGTCAGCCGTCGCGTCGCGTCCGCGCGCACCTCCCCGACGAGTGCCGGGTCGGCGGGCAGCTCCCAGGTGGCGATCCGGTCGGCGTCCAGTGCGTGGACGCGGGCCACGAGCAGGGCGATGTCGTCGTGCGGGTGCGCGGGCGCCACGGTGTCGAGGACCGCCTGGCAGGTGTCCTCGGGTGCGCGCTCCGGGTGGGCCAGGGCGGTGCGCAGCTGCTCCAGGACCACGTCGACGTCACGGTTGCGGTCCTCGATGAGGCCGTCGGTGTAGAGGACCAGCTGACTGCCCGCGGGGAGGTCGACCTCGACCGCGTCGAAGGGCAGGCCGCCGAGTCCGAGTGGGGGCCCGGCCGGGAGGTCGGGGTAGGACACGGTGCCGTCGGGGTGGACGAGCGCGGGCGGCGGGTGCCCGGCGCGGGCCATCAGGCACCGCTGCGAGGTGGGGTCGTAGACGGCGTAGAGGCAGGTCGCGCCGATGACGCCGGCGCCCTTGCCGTCGGGGTCCTCCCGGTCCAGGCGCCCCACGAGGTTGTCGAGGTGGACGAGGACCTCGTCCGGGGGGAAGTCCAGCTCGGCGAAGCTGCGCGCGGCGGTGCGCAGCCGGCCCATGGTGGCCGCGGAGAGCATGCCGTGGCCGACGACGTCGCCGACGAGGAGCCCCACGCGGGCACCGGAGAGGGGGATGACGTCGTACCAGTCCCCGCCCACGTCGGACTCGGCGGGCAGATAGCGGTGGGCGACCTCGACGGCGTCCTGGTCGGGCAGACCGTGCGGGAGGAGGCGGCGCTGGAGGGCCAGGACCATGGTGCGTTCATGGGTGTAGCGGCGAGCGTTGTCGATGGACAGGGCGGCGCGGGTGGCGAGCTCCTGGGCCAGCGAACAGTCGTCGTCGCCGAAGGAATTCCCGGCGCGGTAGAAACTGGCGATGCCCAGGAGGACACCGCGGGCGAGCAGCGGCACCGCGATGAGGGAGTGGACGTGGGCCAGCAGGCGCGCGGTGTGCTCGGGGTCCTGGGCGAGCCAGCCCGCGGCGGCCTTCAGGTCCGGTTCCAGCACCGCCTCGCCGCTGTTCAGGCAGCGCAGCTGGGGCGAGGTCGGGCCGAAGTCGACGCGCTTGCCGGGCGGGGTGAAGGGCAGGCCCTCGCGTACGCCGTGGAGCACCGTGCGGCGCAGGTCGGTGAGGGGGTCGGCGGACTCCTCGCCGCGCAGGACGGCGTCGGGCAGGTCGATGGTGACGAAGTCGGCCAGTCGCGGGACCGCCGTCTCGGCCAGTTCCTCGGCCGTGCGGCGCACGTCCAGGGTCGTGCCGATGCGGGCACTGGCCTCGGACAACAGCTCCAGCCGCCGACGCGCCGCCAGGGCATAGGCCCCGACATGCGGCTCCCCCAGCATCACGAGCCCTCGGGCCGGGAAGGGTGCTTCGGCGCGATCGTCCCCGGCGTCGCGGTGCCAGTCGACGCCGGCGTCGCGGCCGCCGTCAGCCCTGGCGTTGCGGTCCCCGTCGGCCGCGACGGCGTCGCCCGGCTCGCCAGTGCCGGTCCTGCCGGGTTCGGCCATACCGGTCTCCCCGAGCCCCGCGGCGCCCCGATCACCGTCAGCCACCGCAGCATCGCCCAGCCCGCCCGCGACGGCCTCGCCAGCTCCAGCCGTACCGGTCTCCCCGAGCCCCGCGGCGCCCCGACCACCGTCAGCCACCCCAGCATCGCCCAGCCCGCCCGCGACGGCCTCGCCAGGCCCGGCCATGCCGGTCTCCTCGAACCGGGCGGCGGCGCCCCGATCACCGTCGGCAGTGACACCCCCGCCGGGCTTCCCGGCTCCCCGGCCGCCGTCGGCCGCGAGAACCGGGCCGGGCACGGCGGCGGGGTGGCCGGACGGGAGGGTGATCGAGGGCCGGGCGGGCAGCGGGGCGGCCGGGAGGGCGGCAAGGCCCGGCAGCTCGTCGACCCGCTGCGGGAGCAGGAGGGACCCGCTCGCCGAGGAGTCGTGCGGCACTGCCTCGATGGCGACGCCCTGCACCCCGGACGCACTCGTCATCGGGCGGCTCACGAGCGTCACCCGCCGGCCGTCGGGCAGGGTCACGTCTACGGCGGCCCGCTGCGCACGGGAGATCAGCTCGGCGGCCTTCTCCCGCAGGACCTCCTGGTCACGGGGGTGGAAGTCGCGCACCGGCGCACTCGTCACGGGGCCGCCGCGCAGGCCGACGGCCCCGGCTCCAGCTCCCGCTCCGGCCCCGGCCCCGGCCCCGGCCCCGGTCGCCAGATACGCCCGCAGCAGCGCGCGCTCGTGCGCGGAGCTCTGCCCCAGCAGCCGCCGCTCGATGATCTCGGCCGCCCGGCGGATCGCCGCGGCCAGCGCGGGGCGGTCGAAACCGCGCGGGTAGCCGAAGCACAGGACGCCCTCGATGCGCCCGCTGAGCGGATCGCGGACGGGCAGCGCGACGCAGGCGCTCTGCTGGGCGCGTTCCGCGAAGTGCTCGGCGCCATGGACGCGGATGAGCTGCCGCTCCGCGAGGGCCAGACCGATGCCGTTCGTGCCGGCGACCTGCTCGGCGAACACGAACCCGGGCACCCGCTGGATCGCCGGCAGGTCCCTGGCCATCGCCGGATCCCCGAAGCGGCGCAGCAGAACCGTCCCGTTCCCATCCGCGACCGAGATGTTGACCTTGCTGCCGGAGAAGACGGACTGCAGCCGGTCCAGCACGGGAACGGCCGCGCGGACGATACGGCCCCCCAGGTCGAAGTCCTCCCGGTAGGGGAGGTCGGACTCGTCCGGCGACAGGCCCAGGGACCGGCAGCGCTGCCACGAGTTCAGGATGGACGTCCGTACGCCCGCCTCGACGGACTCGCCCTGGAGAAACCGCTCGCGAGGGCGGGCGGGCCCCGTGCCGTCAGTCGCACGCCCCGCCGGCTTGGGTTCCTCGCCGGACCGAACCACGCTTCGCCTCACCTGCGCCTGCGATGAATCCGCTCATCGGAAAGAATCGTGCATTGATGAGGATACGGGCATTGCGGGCATGAGTCACGATTCGCTTGGCCCGTCAGGGCGGGCGGCACCTGGCCCAGGAAGTCGGCAGTCCAGGATCTCGCGGGCTTCCTTCCTGCGGGAGCGGCGGGGGTGCCGGTCAGCGGCGGGAACAGAGTGGTTCCCCCAGGGCACCAGGGGCGACGCTGAAGTACCCCGTCAAGGTGGGGGCCTCCAGAATGACCCGCCCTTCCCCCCAGTCGTTATGGAGTTCAAGGTTCCCGCCTGTTCGCGGATCTCTTGGCGACGCAGCTCGGCAAGCCGGTGCTCACTCGCGCTGTCTCGCGCCGCCGGGGGGCCTCATACGGCCGGTGCGGTCCTTGTGCGACAGGCCGTCGCCGCCCTGTCTGCTGCGATCGCAGTAGACGAAAGAGTCTGCGTACGGCCAACGACGAGAGACGGGAGGACTGCGAGCGTTCGTGTGGGCCGAGATCGTCGGCCCACACGCACATGGCAGTCCCCTCGAAAGGCTCGTCGATGTCCCCTCTCGCCCGCTGGTGCCACCGGCACCGGCTCGCCGTCATCCTGGTCTGGGTGGGCCTGTTGCTCGCTCTCGGCGCCGGAGTCGGTGCGGCCGGCAGCGCCTTCGGCAACAGCCCGATCTCGCAGGACACCGACTCGGCCAAGGCGACGGCACTGCTCCAGCAGGCCTCCGACAGTGCGGCGGGCAAGAGCGGCCGGGTGGTCTGGCAGGTGAACGGCGGTGAGGTCACCGAGCCCGCCGCCGAGCAGGCGATGACCCAGACATTGAGGCAGATAGCCGGGGCACCGGGTGTCGCCGCGGTGACCAGCCCCTACACGCCGGTCGGCAAGGGGCAGATCAGCAAGGACGGCCGGACGGCCTACGCCTCGGTCGCGTTCGACCAGGATGTGGAGGACGCCCAGGTCGACCACGTGAAGGAACTCGCCACCGACCCGGAGTCGGAGGCCCTGCACATCGCACTGAACGGGCAGGCCTTCACCGTCAACCCGGAGCCGAACGCGGTCGCCGACGCCATGGGCATCGTGCTCGCCTTCATCGTGCTGCTGTTCGTCTTCCGGGCGGTCTGGGTGGCGGCGCTGCCCATCATCACGGCCATCGTCGGCGTCGGCACCTCCGCGGTCGCGGTGATGCTGCTCAGCCACGTCATCACGCTCTCCGACACCACGCTGACACTGGGTTCGCTGATCGGTCTGGGCGTGGGCATCGACTACGCCCTGTTCATCGTCAACCGGCACCGCGCCAACCTCATGGCGGGCATGGGTGTCACCGAGTCGGTCGCGAAGGCCCTCAACACCTCGGGCCGGGCCGTGGTGTTCGCCGGACTGACCGTCGTGGTCGCGCTGCTGGGCATGCTCACCCTGAACGTCGGCATCATCAACGGCATGGCGATCGGCGCGGCCGTCACCGTCGTCCTGACCGTGCTGGCCGCCATCACCCTGCTGCCCGCGCTGCTGGGCATGATCGGCCCGCGCGTCCTCAGCAAGAAGGAGCGCCACGACATGACCGGGCAGGCGCGCCGCCCGTCCTCCGGGCATACGGGGCTGTGGCCCCGGTGGGCCGAGCGCGTCCAGGCTCGGCCCAAGACCGTGGGTGTCATCGCGCTGGCCGTGCTCGCGGCGCTCGCGCTGCCGACGCTGTCGCTGCGTCTGGGCGCGTCCGACGACGGCAACCTGCCGACGACCTCGACGAACCGCCAGGCCTACGACATGATCGCGGACGGGTTCGGACCCGGCTTCAACGGCCCCCTCGTCCTCGCCGTCCAGGCGCCCACCGCCGCCGACAAGGCCGCCGAGGCGAAACTGGTCACCGCTCTCCAGCAGGTCGACGGCGTCGCCAGTGCCGGAGCCGCGCCCATGAAGGAGGGGCAGACCGTCGGTGTGATCCAGGTCGTCCCGACCACCTCGCCGCAGTCGGAGGCCACCTCCGACCTGATCCACCACCTGCGTGACGACGTGATCCCCGCAGCGGTACAGAGCACGTCGATGAAGGTCTACGTGGGTGGTGTCACCGCGAGCAACGACGACTTCGCCTCGGTCCTGATGGGCAAGCTCCCGATCTTCGTGCTGGTGATCGCCGCCCTCGGATTCCTGCTGCTGACCGTCGCCTTCCGCAGTCTGCTCATCCCGGCGGTCGGCGCGCTGCTGAACATCCTCAGCATCGGCGTGGCCTTCGGCGCGATCGTCGTCGTCTTCCAGTACGGCTTCGGCGCCGGACTGCTCGGGCTCGGCGCAGCCGGACCGATCGAGTCGTTCGTGCCGATCCTGGTCGTCGGCATCATGTTCGGCCTGTCCATGGACTACCAGGTCTTCCTGGTCAGCCGGATGCGCGAGGAGTGGGCGCACACCGGCGACAGCCACCGCGCGGTCCGGGTCGGGCAGGCCGAGACGGGCAAGGTGATCGTCGTCGCCGCCACCATCATGGTCTGTGTCTTCGGTTCCTTCGTGTTCGGCGGCATGCGGGTCATCTCCGAGTTCGGCGTCAGCCTCGCCGTCGCCGTCGCCGTGGACGCCCTGCTGATCCGCATGGTCGTGGTGCCGGCGCTGATGCACCTGTGCGGGCGCGCCAACTGGTGGCTGCCCCGCCGCCTGGACCGGGCGCTGCCCAACGTGTCCGTGGAAGGCCCCGCCGACGAGCCCGTGCCCCCGCCGCACACCGTGCGGGAGCCGGAGACCTCCGGCCTGGCCCGCTGACCGTCAGCACGACGGACCGACATCGCACGCGGGCCGGTGGAAGGCGGGTGACCTCGCCTTCCACCGGCCGCCGCTGCTTAGAGTGAGGGGATGGAACTGCCCATGGTGTGGCAACAGTGGCTGGCCCGTCATGACCGGATCCGAGACGCGCTGCCCGCGGTGCCTCTGGTCGTGATCGCCGCGGCGGCCACCGCTGTCGGCAAGTCCTCCTGGCACGAGCCGCGTTGGGACGAAGTGGTGTGGACGGCGCTGTCCTGTGTTCCGCTGGCGTTCCGGAGCCGCTGGCCACTGGGGATCGCCCTGTTCACGGTGGCGGGCGACCTCACGCTGATGGCCGTCGCCTCGCACATCGCGCCGACCCCGGCGGCGAGCCTGATCGCCCTGTACACCCTCGCCCTCCTCGGCAGCCGACGCACCGCGTGGACTGTCGGGGTGGCTGCGGCCGTGGCCATCACCGGTGTCTACGCCGCCACTCACGCGGAGTCCGTGGTGGCGGGGGCCAGTCTGCTGCGGCTGGACTTCGCGATCGCGGCCACCACGCTGGGCCGTGCCGTGCGCAGCCGCCGTGAGAACCTCACGGCGGCCAGGGCACGCGTGGAGCGCGCCGAGCGCATGCAGGAAGTGGAGGCCAGGCGCCGGGTCACCGAGGAACGCGTGCGCATCGCGCGCGATCTGCACGACGTCGTCGCCCACCACATCACCCTCGTCAACGCCCAGGCCGGCGTGGCGCACCATCTGATGCGCGCCAACCCCGAGCAGGCGTACGAGGCGCTGGCCCACATCAAGGACAACAGCCGCGCCGCGCTCGACGAACTGCGCGCCACCGTCGGCCTGTTGCGTCAGCCTGATGACGCGCCGGGCTCGCGGGCCCCCATTCCGCGCCTGGTCGATCTCGACGCCCTCGTCGGCGGGTTCGAGGCGAGCGGGCTTTCCGTGTGCGTGACGCGGACCGGAGATCCCTGCGCACTGGCGCCGGCCACCGAGCTGACCGCCTACCGGATCATCCAGGAAGCGCTCACCAACACCCACAAGCACGCCTCGGCGACCCGGACCGAAGTCGTCCTCGACTACGGCGCGCACGCGCTCCGGGTCACCGTGACGGACGACGGACGCCCCGGCGCCACCAAGGGCGCGGGCACCGGCCACGGTCTGATCGGTATGCGCGAACGGGCCGTCGCCATCGGCGGTACCGTCACCGCCGGCCCGCGTCCCCGAGGCGGCTTCCAGGTCATCGCCGAGCTGCCGCTCTCGCTCTCCCCCGCAACCGCCTGACACCCCCGTGAGGAACCACCGCACATGACCGTTCGCATCCTGCTCGCCGACGACCAGGCCCTGCTCCGCGGCACCTTCCGGCTGCTCATCGACGCACAGCCCGACATGGACGTCGTCGCGGAGGCCTCCAACGGGCGGGAGGCGGCCCGGCTGGCCCGGTCCGAGCGCGCCGACGTCGTGGTGATGGACATCCGGATGCCCGAGGTCGACGGCATCGAGGCGACCCGGCTGATCGCCCAGGACGAGGACCTGGCCGGGGTCAAGGTCCTCGTCCTGACCACCTTCGAGGAGGACGACCTCGTCATCGAGGCCCTGCGGGCCGGGGCGAGCGGATTCCTGGGCAAGGGAGTCGAACCGGCACAACTGCTCGACGCCGTCCGCCTGGTGGCCGCCGGAGAGGCGCTGCTCTCCCCGACGGCCACCAAGGGCCTCATCTCCCGTGTCCTCGCCCAGCCCTCCCCCGGCGACCTCGTCGACGCCACGCGGCTGGCCACCCTGACCCCCCGGGAACGGGAGGTGCTGACACTGGTGGGCTCCGGCCTCGCCAACGACGAGATCGCCGAACGCCTCTTCGTCACGCCCGTCACCGTCAAGACCCACGCCAACCGCGCCATGGCCAAACTCGGCGCCCGCGACCGGGCCCAGCTGGTCGTCATCGCCTACGAGACCGGCCTGGTGCGCACGGGGGAACGGCACAGCTGAGGCACCGCCCAGGACGATCTTGCTCAGCCCAGGAAACTCAGTCGAACCTGACGGTTGGGATTGTCCTTATCGGTGTCCGCCAACCTCCGCAAGGACAACCCCGCCCCGACTCACCAGCGCAAGCGCTCCGCGCGAGTGAGGCTTGGCATCGATCCATCAGGAAGATCATGGACCAGAGTGCTCGTGAGACGTGCCGTCCGTCGACAGGCAACCGAGTCATTCGCCGGCGAACCCGGGCAGCCACACGTCGATGACGCCCGCGAGTTCCTCTTGGCCGTTGAAGATGTGCCCGTTCATGCCGACGGCTTGCGCCGCGCGGACGTTCTCCTCGCGGTCGTCGATGAAGAGGAAGTCGGCGGGTTCGGCGTGCAGGGCGGTGACGCAGCGTCGGAAGGCGGCCGGGTCGGGCTTGGCCGCACCGATCTTGCCGGAGAAGGCGACATGGTCGAGGTCGTGCAGCCAGGACTGGGCGGCGAGGAAGACGTCCGCGTGGTCCGCGGGGATGTTGGACAGCAGGGCGACCCGGGCGCGGTCTCGCAGGTTCTGCACGTAGGTGACCATGCGTTCGTCGACGCGGGACCAGCTGTCGATGTCGGTGAGCCGTAGCTCTTCGATCGTGTCGGCGTCGGCGGAGTGGGACAGCGCTTGCAGTACGTCGGTCCAGTACGCGGACGCGGTGTGCCGGCCGGCGTCGTAGGGCGGGCGATGGGTCCAATAGGCCGTGGTGAAGGCGTCGAGGGAGGTATGGCAGCGAGCGGCCATCTTCTCCAGGGCGCCCGGGCGTTGGTGGCGGGCGATGACCCCGAAGAGGTCGAAGAGCACGATGCGGCGGCTGTCGGTGGACATGAGGGGCGGATCCCTGGGGGTCTCGAGGGCGTTCGGTTCAGTGCCGGTGGGGCAGGGCGCGGGCGAGTGAGTCGAGTGCGGCCAGGGCGTCGGGACCCGCCGGGGCGAGGACGACGCTGGTCGCGCCCGCCGCGTGGCGGGCGTCGATCGCCGCGCGAGCCTGGGCCGGGGTACCGGCGACGGTCAGCTCACGGACCCACTCGGCGGGCATCGTCCTGGCGAACTGCCGGGCGTCGGAGCTGGCGTCACGGTGTGCGCGCAGTTCGTCGACGAAGGACAGGGGAACGATGTGCGCGGCCCATTCCGGCTCGCCGACCGACTCCAGGGCGGCGCGGACGCGGGCGAGGGCGGCTTCCTCGTCGTCGTCCACGGCGGCGGCATCGTAGACGACGATCTCCCGGGGGTTCGCGGAGGCGGCGGGGCCCAGGTTGCGCAGGGAAGCGGTGATGTAGGCGGGCGCGGCGGGCTCGGCCAGGAGGAGTCCGTCGGCGACCTCGCCCGCGGCTTCCTGCGACTTGGGGCCGCGGACACCGAGGACGACCGGGGGCACGGTGTCAGGGGTCTCGGTGAGGACGACGCCTTCGCAGCGCACGTACCGGCCGTTCTCGGGGCCGGGCTCACCGGCGATGAGCAGGCGCAGCGCGGTCGCGTACTCCTTGATCAGCGTCAGAGGGCTGGCGGGCCAGGATCCGGCCTGGCGCATCCAGCCCGGCATGCCGTGGCCGATGCCCGCGATGAGTCGGCCGGGGTGGAGCTGGGCGAGGGTGGCCAGTTCCATCGCGGCGAAACCAACGTTGCGGGCGCCGGCGGGCATGATGCCGATCCCGACGGTGAGGTTCGTGGTGGAGGCCAGGACGGTGGCAGCCTGGGCGACACCACCGCGCCAGCCGAGGTCCTCCACCACCCAGACCTGGTCGAACCCCAACTCCTCGGCCCGCCGGGCAAAGGGCAGCACCTCGCGGACGGAGAGATCGCGGGGCAGCATGACACCGACACGGCCGCGGGCGGGGTGCGTGTGGGACTCGGACATCGGGGGCTCCTTCGGTCGGCTGAGGGCCCCCGGCCATGACGACCGGGGAGCAAGGAGCTTGTGCGGCACGGTTGTCAGGGACCGTGCCGCACAAGCGGTCAGTGAACGCCGGCAGCCATCTCGCGCCGGCGGGCGCGATCGGATTCCGTGCGCAGGACGCGGGCGCCCACGGCGGTCGTCACGCACAGCAGGGTCAACAGCACGAAGGCGTGGTTGAGGGCGACGAGTCGGGTCAGCCAGCCGATCACGGCGGGGCCGGCGAGCATGCCGACGTAGCCGAGTCCTGCGACGCGGGAGACGTTGGCGCCGGCAGCGGAGGGGTCCACGTGCCCGGCCGCACTGAACAGCTGCGGGACGCAGCCGGACAGGCCCAGGCCGAACAGTGCCCAGCCGGTGAACGCGGCCCACATCCACGGGCCGAGGGCCACGAGTGTGATGCCGACGGCGGCCATGGCCGCGCCGTAGCGCAGGATCGCCAGGGAACCGAACCGGGTGACGCAGCGGTCGGCGAGCAGCCGGCCGATGGTCATGGTCGCGGCGAAGGTGCCGTACGCGAAGACCGCCGTGCCGGCGGGCGCACCCAGGACGTCCTTCATGTGCAGGACGCTCCAGTCGTGGGCGGCGCCTTCGCACAGCATGGCCATCAGCGCCAGGACGGCCAGCAGCCAGACCCGGCCCGTGGTGTCGCCGGGCTCGACGGCCGATGACGTCCCGGTCTCCGGCGCGGAGCCCGGGCTCTCGACGGCGGGAGCGGCAGGCAGCAGGGCACGCGCCGAGGCCAGGGCGATCACGACGCCCACGGCACCCATCGCGGCCATGGCCGCCGCCGGGTTCAGCCCGACGCTCGCCGCGCCCGCTCCGGCGAGCGCGGCGAGGACACCGCCCACGGAGAACGTGGCGTGGAAGCCGGACATGACGGGCCGGCCGTACGCCTTCTCCACATGCACGGCGTGGGCGTTCATGCTCACGTCCAGGCAGCCGTTGCAGAGCCCGAAGACCAGCAGCGCGCCGGCCAGCGTCCACGGATCGTGTGCGAGACCGGGCAGGAACAGCGTGGCGCCGCAGAGTACTCCGCCGACGGGTACCACGACTCGGGTGCCGAGGCGGTCGGTCAGAGGCCCCGCTACCCGCATGCCTGTGAAGGCCCCGAGCCCGAGCACCACCAGCAGGCCGCCGAGCGCGGCGTGGCTGATGCCCACGCGTTCCTGGATCGCGGGGATGTGCACCACCCAGGTGCCCAGCAAGGTGCCGTACAGGATGAAGTAGACATAGGTCGCCACACGGGCGGATCGCAGGGGATGGTCCATGCCGACCAGCCTAACGAACATTTTTCATGTTCGAAAACCGGGATAACGGACAGCTTTGCTGTTCATTTTCCGGTGGTGTTCAATCGCGGTATGAGCAACGCAGACCGGCACGGGCTGATCGCGAAGGCCGTCAGGGACTCCGGAGGTGCCACGGTCCAGGAACTCGCGGAACTGACCGGCGCCTCGGAGATGACCATCCGGCGCGACCTCGACACCCTCGCCGCCCAGGGCGTCCTCGAACGCGTCCGCGGAGGGGCACGCACCCTGCTGCTGCGGGGTGAGGAGCCCCCCTTCGCGCTGCGCGCCCGTGAGGGTGTCGACGCCAAACGCCGGATCGCCGCCGCGATCTCCGCACTCATCACCGACGGCGAGTGCGTCCTGCTGGACAGCGGCACCACGTGCCTGGAGGTAGCCCGCCTCCTGCGCGAGCGGCCCGTCACCGTGATGCCCCTGTCGCTGCAGGCCGTCCGTCTGCTCGGCGAGACTCCCGGCCCGGCCACCCTGGTCGTGCCCGGCGGACAGCCCCGCGCCGCCGAAGGAGCCCTCACCGGCCCCCTCACCCTCGCCTCCCTGGCCGCCCTGCGCTTCGACACCGCCGTCATCGGCTGCTGCGGGCTGACCGCGGCCGACGGGCTGACCGCCTACGACCTCGACGACGCCGCGGTGAAGAAGGCGGGCATCGCCTCCGCCCGCCGCGTCATCGCCGCCGCCGACGGAAGCAAACTCGGCCACACCGCCTACGCCTACGTCGGCCCCGCCGCCCTCCTGCACACCCTGGTCACGGATATCACCGCCGCCGCCGGGGAAGTCACCGCACTCCAAGACGGCGGCACCATCGTCCAGACCGTCTGACAGACCGGTGGTACTCGTCCTCTCGCTCGTCCGTGATGTACGCGGGGATCGGGAAGCTCACCCCACCTGCTCCTCCAGTCCGGCGTCGGACCGACCGACGAACTGACCGCGGGAGGGGTCACCCCCTTGCACGACCTGCCGGACCTCGGCAGGAACATGCAGGACCACACCGGGTGCTTCATCAGCTTCTTCAGCTCCAGCGATGACGTCCCCGCCCCGGACATCCAGGTCCATGCCGCACTGGGCATCGTCCGTGACGAGGGTCTGGCCGCGCCGCTCGAGCCCGGAATGTCGTTCGTCCTTACGTCGCACGGCCCGCGAGCCGCGGCTCGGTGCGGCTGTGTGCACGGGCTGGAGACCGCACGCCAACTTGCTCGACAGCAGGGACGCGGTGCCCCGGCGGGACGTAGGCGCCGCGTCCGAGCGTGTCAACGAGCCGCTGGGGCAGGCATCACGAGCCGCGGTGCGGGGTGTCCCGGACGAGTCGCCAGTCCTGCGAGCCGTCTCCGGCCGCGCTCTGGAGGGTCAGCGGCCCTCCCGCGGTCGCGCCGGTGAGATACAGACCGGTGTTCTTGACCGACTGGAGCTTGTAGGAGCCGTCGGCGTTCTTGACGAGGTTCCAGCTGCCCGTGGGGCTGTCGTCGACCCACTGACCGATCCGCTGGCCGGCGGTGGCGCTGCCCGTCCAGATGGCCGCCGCGCGTCCGCCCGACTTGTTGATCAGCGTCGTACCGCCCTTCGGCTCGGTCACCACGTGCCAGTACTGGGTGTCCGGGTTCGCCGCGGCGCCGGTGTCCTCCAGGACCACGTCGGGGACGTTCCCGTTGCCGATGTTCGCGTCGTTGGTCCTGTTGCCGGTGCCGATCACCTGGCCGGACTTGCGGTTCACCAGCCGGTAGTAGGCGCCGTCCGAGTCGCCGCGGTCGACCTCGGCGTAGGCGATCTGGGACGTGCCATGGTTGTTGAGGATCGCGACGCGGCCGGTGCCCTCGACGTACTGGAGGTTGCGGCTGTAGCCGGGCTGCGAGGTCGTCTGGTACTCCGTCCACACGCCGTCGCTGCGTCCGCTCTCGTTGACCCAGACGTTGCCGCTGTTCGCCGCGTTGTAGACCAGGCGTCCGTCGGGCAGTCGGATGAGGACCGGGCTGCCGCCGCCCGAGAGCGGACGGGAACCGGCCGTGACGGGCAGTGAGCCGACGGACATGCCGGTCTGGGTGCCGCGGAAGAACTTCAGCGGGTCGTCGGCGATCACGTACCTGGTGTTGGCCCCGCCGCCCCAGTACTCGAACGTGAGCATCCACTTGCCGTCGGTCGTGCGGACGACGTTGGTCATGCCGGGCCGGCCGCCGCCGATCTCCGTCTTGCCGTCTCCCATGTCCTGGACCGATCCGGCGACGTCGACGACGGCGTCGCTCCACTTCGCGGCGCTGCCGTCCCACGTGCGGTGCGCGAGGATCTGGCCGTGCGAGTCGGTGGCGGTGCCGTTCGCGGGGTCCGGCTTCGGGACGCCGGTGTTCCGGTTGAAGCCGACGTAGTCGTTCTCGTCGGAGTAGTAGCAGACCAGCTTGCCCTTGTGGAGCATCAGGTACGGCTCCCAAAGAGGATCGACCTGCTTGGCCTTGTTCGCGTCGGCGATGTTCCGGCCGATGGCACCCGCGCTGCCGCCCTGCCAGCCGCCCGTCGCGACGATGTTGAGGACCTTCCAGGTCCTGCCCTCGTCGGTGCTGGAGTACAGGGCGATCGCCATGTCACTGCGGTCACCGTCGTTGTTCGGCGCCCAGCCGGGGTCGGCCGCCTTGTGCTCCGTGTAGTAGGCGTCATCTCCTGACACGACGCTCGCCAGGAGCAGGGTGCCCGACTTGAGCTTTCCGACCTTCTGCGGAAGCGCGTAGAGGTACGGGTTCGTCCAGTTGCTCGTGTACTTGGCGTACTTGGGGTCCTTCGACAGGTACGCGGGTGCCTTGACCTCGGACAGCGTCTGCCAGCTCGTACCGTGGTCGTCGCTCTTGTAGACGGGCAGGGTCTGGCCGTCCGCGCTCCCCGACTCGGGCACCACGGTGGATTTCTCGAACGAGGCGACCAGACGCCCGCCGGGCAGCTGTGCCGTCTTCGGGTAGACCGCGCAGTTGCCCCGGCTCTTCAGGCACGGCTCGCTGCCGAGCTGGTAAAGGGTCCCGCCCGTCGGGTTGTACGCCTGCGCGCTTCCGGCGGGTATCGCCAACAGCGCGGAGGCCGCGGCGAAGGTCCCCAGGGCTCTGGCCGTCCTGGTTCTTCTGGTGACCCCTTTCGGGGACGACCACGGTGCGGCTCGGTTCATCGGTGGTGTGCCTCCTTCTCATCGGTTGCTGCGACGAAGACGCGCACGTCCCACGCGCCGAGTTGAACGGACGCACCGGCCGGGAAGGTTCTGGACCTGCTGGACTCCCGCCCAGGCGAAGGACGAGGGGAGGCAGAGGCCGGCAGCGGCATGCCGGGGGAAACGCGAACAGAACGAAGCGTGGGGACCGGTGACCGCGGACGTCAGGGTGACCGAGCCGGGAAACGGGCGCGTGGCCTCGCCCTCAGGCAGCCGGAGGGGCGTGCGCCTCGCCGGTCGGGGGGTGCTCGGTATGGTGCACCGCCGGGCCCGACCCGGCCCGGGCCGGTGGCGGCGCGGTGGAGGAACGGACGACGAGGTCGACGGGTTGCCCTTGTGCCATCGGCAGCGCCGCCTCCGGATTCTCGATGGCGTGGACGAGCAGCCGCAGGCCCTCGTCGGCCACCGCGTCGAACGGCTGGCGCACCGTCGTCAGGGGCGGTCGGACGTAGGCGGCCAGCGGGATGTCGTCGAAGCCCACCACGCTGACGTCCTGGGGCACCCGCAATCCGGCCTCGGTGAGGGCGCTGATCAGGCCGACGGCCATGTCGTCATTGGCGGCGAAAACCGCAGTGAGGTAGTCCCTGGCTGCCAGTCCACGTCCCGCCGCGTACCCGGACGCGGCGGACCAGTCGCCCTTGGCCACCGGGGGCTGCTCACGGCCACGCGCCGCGAGCGCCTGCCGCCAGCCCGCCAGCCGGTCCCGGGCGGCGAACCACCGCTCGGGGCCCGCGAGGTGATGGACCGTCTGGTGTCCCAGGTCCAGCAAGTGATCGGTGGCGGCTCTGGCCAGCGCCTCGGAGTCGACCCCCGCGGCGATGGTCCGCTCCCCCGTGCGGGCACCGGCCGGCGCCCCGAGGACGAGCAGCGGAACCTCCGACGCGAGCGGCTCGGCACCCTCGTCGATGGGCTCCGACACGACGATGCCGTCCACACCTCGCTCCAAGAGTGACTGCACGGCGCCACCGACGCCGCCCTGATCACCTTCGAGGGTATTGACCACGCTCAACGCGTATCCGGCGTCCCGCGCCGCCCGCTCGACACCGAGGAGCAACGAGGCGGGACCGTACAGGGCGGTTCCCAACGCCACCACGCCGATGGTCCGGGACCGCCCCGAGGCGAGGGCCCGCGCCGCGTTGTTCAGCCGGTAGCCGAGACGGTCGGCCGCCTCCAGCACACGGCGTTGCACGTCCACCGAGACGTATCGCTCGCCGTTGAGGACCCGTGACACCGTCTTCTGGGAGACGCCCGCAGCTCTGGCCACGTCGACGCCTCGCGGCGCGGCGGGACCGCCGTCCCGCCCCCTTGCTCGCGTCATGGCGTCTCCCGGTGTGCGGTGGACGGATCGGATCGTGGGGACGGCCTCGGTCGCCCGCCGGTTCGCCGGGTGACTGCGCTGTCATGACTGCGCAGACATATCTACGCAGTCGAGCGCACCGCGTCAAGACTTCGCGCGAGGCCGGCTTCTTCGCGCCCCATGGAGGCAGTGGAGTGCAGCAGACCGCTGGGCGGTTTGGGCGTCAGACAACACGCAAGGTAGGGAGAATCAGCAGCCACGCTCAGGACGATCTTGCACGGTGTCCGAGGCCGGAGGAGGGTCATGGGGATTGAGCTGGAACTGCACTCTGGGCGACCAACGCGGAAGGGACGGCCGATACCGATCGCGCGCGCCGTCCGACGTGCTTGTCCGGGTCCCAGAACCGCCGCATGCGCTCCAGGCGATGGTCGATCAAGGAGGTGAAGACCGGCTACCGGAGCGGAAGCCCGTTCTGGGCCCGGCCGGACGAGCCGCGTACCGCGTTCGATCCCACGCAGACCACGTTGACCGAGCGGCGCCCTGGCGAAGGTCCGGGAGCTTCGAGAGCTGGGTCCGAAGGAGGCGAAGCAGCTGGGGCTGGAGTCGATCAGCGAGCGGACGCTTCGGCGCATGGTGCCCCGGTCCCTCGCCGAACGCCACCCGCTGCTCTGTGCTGCCCTCCCGGACAGCGACGGCGTACTGCACGCCCGGTGGTGACCTGGTTCGCGCGCCGGGCGAGCCAGCAGGCGCTGTGCATCGAAGCCAGGCCAACCATCATGCAGGTGGTTGCGGATCAGCAGTGCCCAGGAGTCTGATGCGTAAGCAGGCGGCCCAGGTTGATCGTCGCGCGCTGGAGCTTCGCATCGTGGGGCGGGTTGAGGCCGGCGTTGGTGACGTAGAGCTGCTTCCCGCGCACCGCGGTGGAGGTGGGCGAGGCCAGGCCGTTCGAGACGGTCAGAACGGTCTTGGTGGTGCCGTTGGGGTAGACCACGGTGATCTTGTCTGCCGGGTCGTTCTGCGCGGCGAATACCACGTCGGAGTGCTCGTTGAGGAAGCTGAAGTCGTCGACGTTGGCGAGAGCGTGAGTCATGGTGTGGATCCGGCCGGGGGTGCCGTCGGCGGTGACCGGGATCCTCAACAGCGTTGCCTTGTTGAAGTTGGTGACCCAGACCGCGCCGTTGTGGAAGCGCACGCCGTTCACGCCCAGCTTGAGGGTGGCGTCCGCGTCGGAGTCGAGGGCCGGGTCGTTCAGCCACACGGTGGCCCGGCCGCCGGAGGCGGGCACGGCCCAGATGGTCTTGCTGAGGCTGTCGGCGGCGTACAGGGTCCGGCCGGCCGCGTCGAGGGCCAGGCCGTTGGGGAGCCCGTCAGTGGGCAGTGCGGCCAGTCGCTGGGGGCTGCCGCCCGCGGGAAGCCTCCACACGCCGGAGCGGGAGGCGTTCTCGGACTGCACGTTGTAGTAGGCGGTGCCGTCGCTGCCGCGTGTGTTGCCGGTGATGCGATCGCCTGCATGGCCGGTGGCGAGCGTGGTGCGGTGTCCGGACGGCGTGAGCTTCACCAGGGTCGGCGCCTTGTTTGCCACGGATCCCAGCATGGAGAGCGTCACGGTGTTGTCCGGGTTGGCGGTGATGTTCTCGGGCGCGTCGCCGGAGGCGTAGTCGAACGCGGACACCGTCTTCACATGGGTGACGACCGGCTGTGTCGGTGCGTGGCCGGTGGTGGCGGATGCGGACGGGACCGAAATGAGGGTGGCCGCCGTCACGGCGACCGCTACGGCATAGGTGGTGAACCGCTTGTTCATGGAAGTAACTCCTGGTCAGGGGCTTTTGCCGGGTGCCAAGTCGTAGGTGTCGGTCCGGCTCGGGAGCAGGCGGGGGTCTGCGCTCAGCTGTCCGAGCCGCTGAGGCGGAAGTCGGGGTCGGGACCGCCGCGTTCCCCGCTGTCGATTGCGTCGATCGCGGTGACCTCGTCGGCCGATAGCTGGAAGTCGAAGACGTCGAAGTTCTCCGCGATGCGGTGCGCCTTGACGGACTTCGGGATGGCGGACAGGCCGTGTTCGAGGTGCCAGCGCAGGATGACCTGGGCCGGAGTCTTGCCGTGCCGGGCGGCGAGCTCGGTGATGGCCGGGTGCTCGAGGGGGTTCCTGGCCTTGTTCCGGCCGCCTTCCCAGTAGACGTTCACCCCGCCGAGCGGCGACCAGGACTGGGTGACAACGCCGTGTTCGGCATCGGCCGCCCGCACCTCGCGCTGAATGAAGTACGGGTGCAGCTCCACCTGGTTCACCGACGGTGCCGCGTCCGTGCGCTCGATCAGGCTGCGCAGGTGGGCGGGGGCGTGGTTGCACACGCCGATGGCCCGCACGCGACCCTCTGTCAGGAGCTTCTCGACGGCCTTGTAGGAGGCGACCGTGGCATCGAATGCGGAGGGAACCGGCCAGTGCAGGAGATACAGGTCCAGGTAGTCCAGACCGAGCTTGCCCAGGCTGGTGTCGAAGGCGCGCAGCGCGGAGTCGTATCCGTAGTCGTCCAGCCACAGCTTGGTGGTGACGAAGACCTCGCTGCGCGCGATGCCGGAAGCGGCGATGCCCTCGCCGACTTCCCTCTCGTTACCGTAGGCGGCAGCGGTGTCGATCAGGCGGTAACCCTGCCGCAACGCGCTCACCACCGCGGGGGTGGTCTCCTCGGGCGTGCTCTGGAAGACGCCGAGGCCGAGCGCGGGCATGTCGATGCCGTTGTTCAGCGTGATCATCGGGCTCTTGCCAGTCATTGGTGGTCCTTTCATTTCAGGAGACCGTTCGATGCCGGGCAGCGGCACCCGGCCGCCCCCGCGTCGGGGCACTCATCGATGCAAACGAAAGCGCGTCCGACGTGGGAGTCTTCGCGGTGAGGGGTACCA
Organism: Streptomyces sp. NPDC041940; assembly: GCF_055589465.1. Lineage (NCBI taxonomy): Bacteria > Bacillati > Actinomycetota > Actinomycetes > Kitasatosporales > Streptomycetaceae > Streptomyces > Streptomyces sp. NPDC041940. Next base: position 250,607 of record NZ_JBVJBP010000003.1, on the reverse strand, counting down.
GCAGGGCCCCAGCCATCTCCCGTCGCGCAGTGGCTGGGCGCGGGACGTGTCGTGATCGCAAAAGTCCCCGCGCTGCGGAGCTGGACACGGTGCGGCTCAGTTCTGCGCTGATGCGGCCGTGCGCTCTGAGGCGGCCAGGAGGCCGAGGGGCAGCAGGGCTGCCAGGGCGAACGCCAGGCCGGTCAGCGACGGGCCCTTCAGACCCGGGCTGGAGATGATGGCCATGCCGCCGAGCCAGGAGCCCGCGGCGATCCCGACCTGGAACGCGGAGTTGGCGAAGGCCATGGGCAGGGACCGCCCGGCTCCGGCGATGCGGACGACCTGGCCGACCACGATCGGGTTGGTGGAGAAGCCGGCCGCGCCGAGCAGCACCACGAGGGCCACGGCCACGACGCTGTTGGTCGCCCACAGGGTGATGGCGGCCAGGATCACGGCCATGAGGGCGGTGGCCGGGATGAGGGTGGCATAGGGCCTGCGGTCACCGAGACGCCCGCCGACCGTGGTTCCGGCCAGAGCGCCGACGCCGTAGCCGAGCAGCACCAGCGGGACGACGGCCTCGGCGAGGTGGGCCCGCTCGGTCAGCAACGGGGCGACGTAGCTGTATACCGCCAGCATGCCGGCCTGCACCAGAGCGATGGCCAGATAGACGAGCCACAGGCGGGGCTGCTTGAGCGCGCCCAACTCGCCGCGCAGGGAGCTGTCGCCGCCGCCGGTGTCGGCGGGCAGCCGGCGGGCGATCACCGCGGCGGCGGCCAGGGCGAGCACGGCGAGCACCCAGAAGGGGCCTTGCCAGCCGGACAGTTGCCCGGCTGCCGTACCGAGGGGGACGCCGACGATGTTGGCGACGGTCACGCCGCCGACCATCACACCCATGGCGCGGGTGCTGGCGGCCGGCCCGGCAGCGGCGGTCGCCACCGCCGCGCCAACGGCCCAGAACGTGCCGTTGCCCAGCGCCGCGGCGAACCGGCCGACGAGCGCAAGGGCCAGGTCGGAGCTGAGCGCGCCGATGACGTGGCCGGCGGCGAAGACGATCAGCGCGGCGATCATCGCCGAGCGGCGCGGCAGGCGCAGGGTCGCGATGGACATCGCGGGCGCGCCGACCATCATGCCGATGGCGAAGACGGTGATCAGCAGCCCCGCGCTGGACACGCTCACGTTCAGGGCACCGGAGATCTCCGGCAGCAGACCGGCGACGATCAGCTCACTGGTGCCCATGATGAACGCGACGGCGCCCAGCAGCCACACCACCGGTGGCAGCTTGGTCTTCCCGGCGGCACCGGCCATACCGCGGTGTCGCCCGGGCGATCCGGTGACCGAGGTATCCGGTTGGGTGGATGACGGGGAGGCGGGGGGATTCACCAAAGGTCCTTTCGAGCGTGCGGCGCATGCCACGGCTGCCCGGAGACGACGGTCAGCCGGGGGATGGGGAACGCGCCGAGGGGACGTGCGAGCGGAGCCGTTCGGACTCCGACGCGATCCACGAAACCAGCCGCCGCCGACGGCAAACAGTCACGCTCGTGAGGGGTAATGGCAGGGACCCCCTCGTGCCCGGGAAGCCGAGTGTGCGGGGTCGACAGCGGGGAAGACGGAAGCCCGCCGCCGCACGAAGACGTACGGCGGCGGGCAGGAGCGTGCCGCAAACGCGGTCACAGAGAGGGCGTCGGCAGGCTGACCGGCGCGCGTGGAGTCAGCCGGAGCCGGCCTCAGCGCTCGCCGTCGGCCTGCGCGGCGGCCTGGTCCTGGTGCTGGGTGGCTGCCCAGGCGGCCAGGAGCTTCAGGGCGTCCGCGGCCGGTGTGCCGGGATCTGCGCTGTAGACGGTGATGGACAGCCCGTCCTCACCGGGCAGGTCCAGCATCTCGTGGACCAGTTCGAGCTCGCCCACCGCCGGATGGTGGAACCGCTTCGTTCCGTCGGTGTAGACGTGTACGTCGCGCGCGCCCCACATGGTGCGGAAGGCGTCACTGCGGGCTGACAGCTCACCGATCAGGTTTTGCAGGTCTCGGTCGTAGGGGTTCTTGGCGACCTCGACCCGCAGCGCGCCCACTCCGTCGTGGGCCACGCGTTCCCAGTCGGGATACAGCCGGGTGGCCCGCGGGTCGAGGAAGGCGAACCGCATCGTGTTGACCGGCTCCACCTGGAACACCTCACAGTGCAGGGCGCGGGCGAGCGGATTGGCCGCCAGGATGTCCATGCGGTTGTTACGCAGATACGCCGGCTGATCGTGCAGGCCCTCGATAAGGCGCAGCACACTCGGCCGCACCACAGCCTTCTTCGGGCGGCGCCGGACGCGGGCCGGGCTGGTGCCTGCCGCGCGTGCCAGCGCGTACAGGTGATCACGCTCGATGTCGCTGAGCCGCAGGGCCTGGGCGAGGGCGTCCAGGACGCTGTCGGAGACCCCGCCGAGGTTGCCGCGCTCCAGGCGCGTGTAGTACTCGACGCTCACCCCGGCGAGCATCGCGACCTCGTTTCGGCGCAGCCCGGGCACCCGCCGCTGCCCGTACACCGGCAGACCCGCCTGCTCAGGCGTGATCTTGCCACGGCGGGACTTGAGGAATGCACTGACTTCGGCCCGATTGTCCATGGCTCCAGCGTAGGAAAGACCCCGCCGCCGCTGGGGGTCCCTGTCATTACCCCTCACAGCACAGACTCCCTCGACCGGGCCAGAGCCGGTTGCCTGACGCTGTGCTGCCTCACTCAGAAAGGAATCGCATGCGTACGACGACCTTGAGGCTCGACGGTCCCGAGGTGGGCGTGCTCGGCCTGGGGCGCATGGGCATGAGCTACGCCTACGACATGGCGGCGGCTCGCGATGAGGACGGCGCTCTCGGTGATCCGCAGGGCCCTGGATCTGGGTAGACCCTGATCGACACTGCGGATGTGTACGGACCGTTCACCAACGAGGAACTGGTCGGTCGGTCGCTGTCCGGCGGCTACCGCGACCAGGCGGTTCTGGCCACGAAGGTCGGCGCACTGTCCCGGGATGCCGAGGGCCACCCGATCCGTGCCGAGAACGGCCGTCCGGAGCACATCCGCCGCTCGATCGACGAGAACCTGCGGCGCCTGGGCACCGACCACGTGCCGATCGAGGAGAGTGTCGGCACGCTGGCCCAGCGGTTGTGGCGGGCAAGGCCCGCGCCATCGGCCTGTCCGAGGTGACCGTCGAGCAGATCAGGCGCGCCCGGTCGGTACACCCGTTCACCTCGCCCTGGCCCGGGGCGAGTACGTCATCCCGATCCCCGGCACCAAGACTCCGAAGTATCTGCGCGACAACGCCGGTGCCACCGGCATCCGGCTGAGCGAGGCCGACCTAGACGCGCTGAACGCCCTGCCCGCCCCGGAAGGCGGCCGGGGGTTCTGGCCCTCCTCACCGCCCTCACGTCCCTAGGAAAGGAATCACTGTGAAGGTCGAACGCAAGACGGTTGATGGTGTCTTCATCGAGCACACGCCGTCAGAAGGCAGTCCCTCCGGTCCGCCCATCGTCTTCGTTCACGGCGGTCTGCAGGGCAGCTGGGCATGGGAGAACTACCTCCCCTACTTCGCTGCGACCGGCCGGGACTGCTATGCGTTCAGCTGGTTCAACCACCACGGGTCCCGTGAGTTGCCGGACGATCAGTTCGCGGCACGTTCTATGGCCGACACCGTGGAAGAGCTGGAGACCGTGGTCAATCACATCGGGCAGGTACCGGTACTGGTGACCCACAGCATGGGGTCACTGGTTGGGCAGAGGTACGCCGAGAAGCACCCCGTTGTCGCGCAGGTACACATCACCCCCGCCATCTGTGCCGAGGTGGGCCTCCATCCCAAGACCGAGATCGATCTCTCGACGCCGGTCGAACCTGCCTCTTTCGAAACCGAATGGCCTCGGGTATTCGAGGGCTGTTCAGAAGATGACGCCCGCCGCTATCACTCCCTGCTGTCGAGGGAATCAGCTGTCGCTATCGAGGAAACCATCTCCAGCTCCCTCAGCGTGGACCGCACACGCATCAGCGGACCGTCACTGGTGATCGCGGCAGAACACGACGTCGTCGTGCCCGCGGAAGCGGTCCGCCGAAGCGCTGCCCACTTCGGCTCCGACTACCTGTTCCTTCCCGGTAAGACCCACAACGTGCTCCTCGAACCCGGCTGGCTCGAGACGGCTCAGCGCATCGACACCTGGCTCGACAGCCAAACCTGGTAGAAGCCGGTCAGCTTGCACACCCGGTGCGCCGCGCTCTGCGCCGGTTGCCATCCAAGCAAGCCCCGAAGGTCTGCGTCCGGGCAAGACCGTTCACATGGACGGCAGGTAGCCAGGGCATCTCAGCGGCTTTCAGCGGCAGGTTCTCGGCAACCGGCTGCGTACCGCAGTTCGAACCGCGGTCGCGGGACAGCTCCGGACAGCGCCGGGTAGGCGGTGGGAGGCAGTGGCAGGTGCACCCGTCCATCCCTGGCAAGTCCGGCGTACAGAAGCGCTGCCAGAACGTTCCCGCTCCGGAGCACGGTTGGGAATCACCGACGCGCGCCTCCAGCCAGCAGCAGAGGCGAGGGCAAGAGCCCTGTACCGCGATTTCTTACGAGAGCCTGACGAGGCGTTCGATCCTTCATCAACGTGCTCGCCCCACCCGTAGATCTGGACACGAAGTCCCCGCCAGTTGGCGGAGCTTGAAGCAGTCCAGGAGTCAATGGTGATCACGCGCGGCAGAGGGTCGGTATCGGGCGCGGCAGCCGTTCCCACACGAACGACGTCGACATCGAGCCAGCTCGGCGTCTTCCGCCAAGGGCGGTCGGGCCCGGAATCCCGAGTACGACGGGTTCCCGTACGACTGGACCGGGACGCGGGAAACAGGCTGCCTACCACGGTTCGGAGGGCCGGCACATCCCAAAGTCACAGGCCCTCCCCTCTGTCCGGCTTCGCCGAGTCCGGCATCTCATGCTCGGCCACACGGTGACCAGAAGCGGCACCACAGCGCACTTGACCCAGAGATCTATGAGGAGTCCCATGCGACGCAACACGCGCAAGCGATCGAAGACGACCCGCCGGGCCATCGCCGCCGTGGCGGCGACAGCCCTGGGAGCTGGAGGGCTGATAGCCGCGAACGTGTACGCCTCGGCTGGCGAGAGCGGAGGCGGCCACACCACCAAGAGCTCGACCCAGGGGCGAATCCCCCAGGCCATGGCGGCGGGGACCGCAACCATCGACTGTCCCGATGTCGGTACCCGGCTGCAGCAGGTGCCCGACCAGGCAAGGGCGGAGGTCGACAGGGAACTCGCACTGCTGGACCAGCAGGTTTCGGAGGCCTACCAGAGGTTGCGGAGCTCGACCCGAGCCATACAGCAGGACAGCAACTTCGCCAGCAACGCGATCACGGGCCCGCTGAAGGCCAAGCGGGTCGCGACCATCGACCGCATCGCGATCGCCATCGGCCGTGTGGCCGACCAGCCGCAGGGCCTGGACTCCCTTGCCGCCTGCACCCTCCGCGCCTCCGGCAACCAGGCCGACAACGGCGCTACCGGCGAGGACCAGAGCGGCCAGGGCCAGAACGGCAACGCTGGGCAGGTCGGCAACGGCCCCGTCGCCTCCGATTTCGTGGACATCACCACCGTCCAGCCCAACGTCCCCAACGCCAAGAAGCAACGCAACGCCTCGAGAGGAAGGTTCACCACCGACTGCGGCGTGAACGAGAACAAGCTGTACAACTCCGACAACATCATCGTCGCTCCCGGTGTGGGCAACGGGGCGCACCACACACACGACTACGTGGGCAACCAAGCGAACGACGCGTTCGCCGACAACGAGGACTTCGCGGCCGGAGAGACCACCTGCCAGAACCAGGGTGACAAGTCGTCGTACTACTGGCCGGTCCTCCGCCTACAGGACGGCACCCAGGAGTTCGACGCCGGCCAGCCGGGCGGTGGCGCCGAGGGCAACATCGGCAGGATCCTCACCGCCTCGGAGGTGACTCTGGAGTATGTGGGCAACCCGCGCGGCAAGGTCGTGGCGATGCCGAAGTTCCTGCGCATCATCACCGGAGACGCCAAGGCGTTCACCAACGGAACGGCCAATGCCAACGCCGCGTGGAGCTGCACCGGCTTCGAGGACCGGCAGCTGACGGACAAGTACCCGGTCTGTCCCGAGGACAGCAGCGTGGTACGGACGTCCAAGTTCCAGAGCTGCTGGGACGGCCAGAACATCGACAGCGCCAACCACCGTACTCACGTAGCGTTCACCGACCCGAGGACCGGTGCCTGCCCCAACGGCTTCAAGGCCATTCCGCAACTGGTTCAGCGCCTGGTGTACGACGTGGACGCGCCGAGCCTGAACGACAATGGCCAGTCCAGTCCCTTCTTCGCCGTGGACGGCTTCCCGGAGCAGATGCACAAGCCGATCACCGACCACGGCGACTTCGTCAACGTCTTCGACGAGCGGCTGATGAATCGGATGGTCAAGTGCATCAACACCGGCCGGCAGTGCGAGTGACCTGACGGGTTGAGACACCCGTCCGGGCCTGTCCGCAACAGGACACACTGCGGGCAGGCCCGCACTTGTGTAAGGAGTCCGCTGACGCGGGCGGGCAGCGCGGCAGCCATGGGCCTGCAGTTCCGAAGCGGTCCTACAGCCGGTTCACCACCTGGTCGACGGTGAGGGTCCGCAGGCGGCGGCCGTACGGATGACGGCCGAGGCACGCGGATGCAGCACGACGTGAGAGGTGACGAGGTCCACGGCTGCAGCCACCAACCCGTCGTACAGCCCCCTCTCATCGCGAAGCCAAGGGCCCAGTTGTGGCCGGGTCATCGGGTCGGTGGCGCCCGACACCTCCCAGTCGTCGGCCCAGCCGATGATGTGGCCCCCGACAGACGCGGCGGCGGTCAGCACGTCCTCGCGTTGCCGCTCCGGAGACGATGTGGCGAGCTTCATTCGCGACAGCCGTCGCACGCCGAGCAGGCACTTCCCGCATCCGGCGTAGGGGCGTTCGATCATGTTCAGGTCCGTACCGCGCAAGGCTTCTCCATTTCGAACACGCAAGGTACGGAGAATCGGCGGCCACGCCCAGGACGATCTCGCTCAGCCCAGGAAACTCAGTCGAACCTGACGGTTGGGATTGTCCTTGTTGGTGTCCACCAGGCAGACCGACTGCCACGTGCCGAGCTGCAGCCGGCCGTCCAGCACCGGCAGGGTCGCGTGGGGCGGGACGAGGGCGGGCAGGACGTGGTCGCGTCCGTGGCCGGGGCTGCCGTGCCGGTGCTGCCAGCGGTCGTCGGCCGGCAGCAGCGTGTGCAGCGTGGCCAGGAGATCGTCGTCGCTGCCGGCGCCGGTCTCGAGAACGGCGATCCCGGCTGTCGCGTGGGGCACGAAGACATTGAGGAGGCCGTCGCGGCCGGCAGCCTCCTCGCGCAGGAAGGACGCGCAGTCGCCGGTGATGTCGACGACCCTCTCCGTGGACCCGGAGGTGATGTTCAGAACGTGGGTGGTGAAGACATCTGACATACCCTCCATCCTGACGCACCCGCCGCGTTTCACCGGGTCACGCCGGACCGAGTGGCGATACCGGCGTCCACTGGACGAGACGCCGTTGACCGTGCGCATGCCACCTGGCTAGGTTCAGCAGCATGTTGCGTTCAGCCCTGCTCACCACGCGCGGTCACATCGACCTGCTGCGGGTGGCCTCCGCCGCGTGTCGCCGCGGCTGCTGACGCCCTTTTCTCTCCTCCCCTCTCCGCTCACCTCGCCTTCGTCGCGCTTGCCCGCCGATCTCCCCTGATCCCGTGGGCGCGGTGATGACGAGGCGTGCCGTCAACGGCCCTCGCTCTCCCCCTGTGGAGCCCCTTCATGAGCATCAGCCATGCCCCGCCGAAGTCATCGGCGCCCGAAATTTCGCCTGTATCGGCTTCTGATCCCGACCTCCAACCCCTCGTCCCCGCCTCCTCCCGCCGCACCCGCGTCCCCCGCTGGCTGCGCCGCACCACCGGCCCGGTCCTGCTGCTGGTGTTGTGGCAACTCCTCAGCAGCACAGGCTCGTTGCCGCCGGACGTGCTCGCCTCGCCCGGCCGTATCGCCCAGGTCGGCGGGGACATGGTCGCCGACGGTTCACTGCCCGCGGCCATGGGCACCTCGCTCCAGCGCGTCGCGTTCGGGCTGCTGTTCGGCCTGGTCGTCGGCACCGGACTCGCCCTGCTCTCGGGCCTGTTCCGGATCGGCGAGGACCTGGTCGACGCGCCCTTGCAGATGCTGCGGACCGTGCCGTTCGTGGGGCTCATCCCGCTGTTCATCATCTGGTTCGGCATCGGCGAGGCCCCCAAGGTCGCCATCATCACGCTCGGCGTGACCTTCCCCCTCTACCTCAACGTCTACGCCGGGATCCGTGGCGTGGACTCCCAGTTGATCGAGGCCGGGGAGTCCCTCGGACTGTCGCGATGGGGCCTCGTACGGCATGTCGTGCTGCCCGGTGCGCTGCCGAGCGCGATGACCGGTCTGCGCTACTCGCTCGGCATCGCCTGGCTCGCGCTGGTCTTCGCCGAGCAGGTCAACGCCGACTCCGGCATCGGATTCCTCATGGTGCAGGCACGGGACTTCCTGCGGACCGACGTGATCGTGGTCTGCCTGGTCGTCTACGCCTTCCTCGGCCTGCTCGCCGACTTCATCGTCCGCTCTCTCGAAAAGGTGCTGCTGCAATGGCGACCGACGTTCACCGGCCGGTGACCCCCCAGGCCGTCCATGTCGACGGGCTCACCCGTTCCTTCGACGGCCGTGCCGTCATCGACGACCTGCGACTGGACGTCGAGCCGGGCGAGTTCGTGGCCCTGCTCGGCCGCAGCGGCTGCGGCAAGTCGACGCTGCTGCGCATCCTCGCCGGGCTCGACCGCGACATCGAGGGCAGCGTCCTGGTGCCGCGCCGCAAGGCCGTCGCCTTCCAGGCACCGCGGCTGATGCCGTGGAAGAAGGTGTGGCGCAACGTCCTGCTCGGTCTGCCGGGCAAGCCCGAGCGGACCGTCGCCGAGCAGGCCCTCGACGAGGTCGGCCTCGGTCACCGCTCGGACGCCTGGCCCAAGACCCTCTCCGGCGGTGAGGCCCAACGCGCTTCCCTGGCACGGGCGTTGGTGCGCGAGCCGGATCTGCTGCTGCTCGACGAGCCGTTCGGCGCGCTCGACGCGCTCACCCGCATCAAGGCCCAGCGGCTCGTGGGCGAGTTGTGGCAGCGCAGGGGATGCGCGGTGCTCCTCGTCACCCATGACGTGGAGGAGGCCGTGCTGCTCGCCGACCGCGTCCTGGTGATGGACGACGGCGTCATCGCCCACGAGCAGCACATCGACCTCGACCGTCCCCGCGACATCGCCGACCCGCGCTTCGCCGCGCTGCGCGCCGGACTCCTCGAACGCCTGGGCGTCGAGGCGACGGCCGCCGAAGCCGCCTGACCCACCCCGCGAACTTCACGCACGACACGTACGACACGTACGACCCACACGAACGGAACCGCCATGCGACGACGCCTCGCTCCCGCCGCTCTGCTTCTCCCGCCCGCCGCCCTGCTACTCCCCCTCGCCCTGCTGCTCTCCGCCTGCGGCGGAAATTCGGCCGCCAGTACCTCGGACGGCGGCACCGACGGCCAAGGCGACGTCACGATCGACGTCGGTGACCAGAAGGGCGGTTCGGAGGCCATCCTGCGGGCCGCCGGGGAACTGAAGAACCTCGACTACAAGATCAAGTGGTCGACGTTCACCTCCGGCCCGCCCCTGCTGGAGGCCGTCAACGCCAAGGCCGTCGACATCGGCGGCGTCGGCAACACCCCGCCGGTGTTCGCCGCGGGGGCGGGTTCGAAGATCAAGGTCGTGGCCGCGTGGCACGGCACCTCCAAGGGCGACACCATCCTCGTCCCGAACGACTCGTCCCTGAGGAACCCCGCCCAGCTCAAGGGCAAGTCGGTCGCCGTCGCCCAGGGATCCTCCGCGCACTTCCAGTTGGTCGCGAACCTAAAGAAGGTCGGGCTGAAGCTGAGCGACGTCAAGGTCAAGTACCTCCAGCCGGCCGACGCGCTCGCCGCGTTCACCGCCGGCAAGGTCGACGCGTGGGCGGTGTGGGACCCGTACACCTCGCAGGTGCTCAAGGCCGAGCAGGGCCGCGTGCTGAGCGACGGCGACGGGGTGACCAACGGGCTCACCTTCCAGGTCGCGGCACCGGACGCGCTGAAGGACAAGAAGAAGGCCGCCGCCGTCAAGGACTACCTGGAACGGCTGCGGCGCGCCTACACCTGGGTGTACGAGCACGAGGAGGAGTGGGCGAAGGTCTGGGCGAAGGACACCGGGCTCCCCGAGGACGTGGCACTGGCGGCGGTGAAGCGCACCTACACCACCCGGGTCGAGGTCGCGGTCGACAAGCCGTTGATCGCCTCCGAGCAGGAGATCGCCGACACGTTCACGGCGTTGAAGCTCATCCCGCGCAAGGTCGACTTCGCCGACTTCACCGACACCCGGTTCAACGGCGACCTGCCGCCGTCGACCACCGCGCCCCGGCCCTCGGAAGGCTCGTGACCTGACCTGACCGTGCGGGAAGATCCCTGTCTCCGGCGCGGTTGGTAGAAGCGTGAACAACACGCACGAGGTCGCGGTGGTCGTCATAGGCGCAGGTCAGGCCGGTCTGGCCGGCGCCTTTCACCTGCGGCGGGCCGGTTTCGAGCCGGACCGCGACTTCGTCGTGCTGGACCACTCCCCCGGGCCCGGCGGCGCCTGGCAGTTCCGCTGGCCGTCACTGACGTACGGCAAGGTGCACGGCATGCACGCGCTGCCGGGGATGGAACTCACCGGCGCGGACCCGGCGCGGCCGTCCGCCGAGGTGATCAGCGACTACTTCGATCGCTACGAGCGGACCTTCGACCTGCGGGTACGGCGCCCGGTCGACGTACGCGCGGTGCGCGAGGGCTCCGGCGGGCGGCTGCTCGTGGAGACCTCGGACGGTGTGTGGTCGACGCGGGCGCTGATCAACGCGACCGGCACCTGGGACCGGCCGTTCTGGCCGCGCTATCCCGGGCAGGAGACCTTCCTGGGACGGCAGTTGCACACCGCGCGGTATCCCGGGCCCGAGGAGTTCGCCGGGCAGCGGGTCGTCGTGGTGGGCGGCGGTGCGTCGGGCACGCAGCATCTGCTGGAGGTCGCCGCGTACGCCGCCTCCACCACCTGGGTGACACGGCGTCCGCCCGTCTTCCGTGAGGGGCCCTTCGACGAGGACGCGGGCCGGGCGGCGGTCGCGCTCGTCGAGGAGCGGGTGCGGCAGGGGCTGCCGCCCAGGAGCGTCGTCTCGGTCACCGGGCTGCCGCTCAACGACGCGATCCGGCAGGGCATCGAGGACGGCGTGCTCGACCGGCAGCCGATGTTCGACCGCGTCACGCCGACCGGGGTGGACTGGAAGGACGGCCGGCACGTCGACGCCGACGTCATCCTCTGGGCCACCGGCTTCCGGCCCGCCGTCGACCACCTCACCCCGCTGCGGCTGCGCGAGCCGGGCGGCGGCATCCGTCTCGAGGGCACGCGCGCGGCCTCCGACCTGCGGATTCACCTCGTCGGCTACGGACCGTCGGCCAGCACGATCGGCGCGAACCGGGCGGGCCGGGCGGCCGTCCGCGACATCAGGCGGCTGCTGACGCCCGAGCCGGCCGCGGCGTGACAACGACGAGACGAGACGTCGGCTGCGGGCCGTCTACGGCTGGTCGGGCAGTTCCCCGGGCCCCTGAGGGGCCGCCGTGCCCGTGCTCTTCCGCTGGGTGTTGAACTCCGCGACGTTGCGCTGGTGTTCCGCGTAGTCTGCGGTGAAGCGGGTGTCGCCGGGCCGGACCGTGACGAAGTACAGCCAGTCGCCCGGGGGCGGGGTGACGGCGGCGCGCATCGCCTCCTCGCCCGGGTTGGCGATGGGTGTGGGCGGCAGCCCCATGCGCTGGTACGTGTTGTAGGGGTTGTCGATTTGGGTGTCGCTCTCTGTCGTCCGCAGGGTGGAGCGGCCCAGCGCGTAGTTGACGGTGGAGTCCATCTGGAGCGGCATCCCGCGTTCAAGGCGGTTGAAGACGACCCGGGCCACCTTGCCCATGTCGGACGTGGTGGCCGCCTCCGCCTGGACGATGCTCGCGATGGTGACGGCCTGGTAGACGTTCATCGCGTTGCGCTGCGCCCCCGCGGCGATGGGCGCGCCGTTGAACTTCTCGTTCGCGGTGTCGATCATCCGCGCCAGGAGCTTCTCCGGCTTGGCCTTCCAGGGGAGCGGATAGGTCGCCGGGAAGAGGTAGCCCTCCGGGTTGCCGTGGGCGTCGTCCGGCAGTTTCGCGGCGGCCTTCGCGAGGGACTTCTTCGCACTGCCGGCGGGCAGGGCGAGGGCCTTGTCGACGGCGGCGTAGACCTGGCTCGCGCGCCAGCCCTCCGGGATCACCAGGGTCGCGGTCCGGCCGCCGCCGTCCCCGGGCCCCAGAATCAGCAGCGGCACCGCCACGGCGGTGCCGACCAGGACGGCTCCGGTCGCGACGAGGACGATACGGCCCCGGCGCGTCAGTCGCAGGGTGCTCCGTGGCGGAGTGCTCCGTGGCGGAGTGTTCGTCTGCATGCGGGCACGGTAACCCGCATTTCGTCACAAACCTGGCATATCTTCAGCTTGTCGGTTCCAGTTGGGCATCCCGGCGTACGAGCGCCGCGTACCGCCCGTCCCGCTCCAGAAGTTCCTCGTGCGTGCCGCGTTCGACGGCGCGCCCCGAGTCGAGCACCACGATCTGGTCGGCATGCCGCACCGTGGACAGCCGGTGGGCGATGGTCAGCGTGGTGCGGTTGGCCGAGAGGGCGTCGATGGCCTCCTGGACGGCGGCCTCGGTCCGGGTGTCCAGGGCGCTGGTGGCCTCGTCGAGGATGAGGACCGGCGGGTCGCGCAGAATCGTGCGCGCGATGGCCAGACGCTGCTTCTCACCGCCGGAGAAGCGGTGGCCGCGCTCGCCGACGACGGTGTCGTAGCCGTCGGGCAGGGACGCGATGTGGTCGTGGATCTGCGCCGCCTTCGCCGCCCGGTACAGCTCCTCGTCGGTGGCGTCGGGCCTGGCGAAGCGCAGGTTGTCGGCGACCGAGGCGTGGAAGAGGTACGTCTCCTGCGAGACGACGCCGACCGCGCGCGCCAGGGTGTCGAAGTCGAGGTCGCGGACGTCGGCCCCGTCGAGGGTGACGCGGCCGCCGGTCACGTCGTAGAGCCGGGGCACCAGATAGCCGAGCGTGGACTTGCCGGCGCCGGTGGAGCCGACGAGGGCGAGGCTGCTCCCGGCCGGGACGGTGAGGTCGATGGCGTCGAGGACCGGGCCGCCCTTGTCGTCGTAGCCGAAGGAGACGTTCTCGAAGCGGACCTCGCCCTTGACCCGGTCGAGGCGGACCGGGTCCGCGCGCTCGGTGATGTCCACGGGCAGGTCGAGGTACTCGAAGATGCGCTGGAAGAGGGCGAGCGAGGTCTGGATCTGCACACCGGTCGACAGCAGGCTCACGGCCGGGCGGAACAGGCCCTGCTGGAGCGAGACGAACGCGACGATCGTGCCGATGGAGACCTGGGGGCCGCCCAGTTGGAGGGCCATGCCGGCGGTCCAGTAGATGACGGCGGGCAGGGCGGCCATCACGATCGTGATCACGGCCATGCGCCAGCGGCCGGCCATGTTCGACCGCACCTCGAGGTCGACGAGTTCCTCGGACTCGTCGGCGAAGGACTTCGTCAGCGAGTCGGAGCGGCCCATCGTGCGGCCGAGCAGGATGCCGCTGACGGAGAGCGACTCGGTGACGGTGGCGGCCATGGTGGCCATCTGCTTCTGGCGCTGGGTGGTGATCCTGCGGCGCTCCCTGCCGACGCGGCGGCTGATCCACACGAACACCGGGAGCAACAGCAGCGAGACGACGGTCAGGCGCCAGTCGAGGACGACCATCGCGACGATCGTCGCGACGACGCTGGTCAGGTTGGAGACCAGGGAGGTCGCGGTGGAGGTGACGGTGGCCTGCATACCGCCGATGTCGTTGGCGATGCGGGACTGCACCTCGCCCGTGCGCGTACGTGTGAAGAACGCGAGGGACATGCGCTGGAGCCGGCCGTAGACGGCGGTGCGCAGGTCGTGCATGACGCGCTGGCCGACCGTCGTCGAGATCAGGGTCTGCAGCACGCCGAAGACGCTGGTGAGGACGGCGCTGAGGATCATGCCGAGGGCGAGCAGGCTGAGCAGGCCGGTGCGCCCCTGGGGGATCGCGACGTCGAGGATCTCCTTCAGCATGAAGGGCGTGGCGACCGAGACGAGTGACGCGGCGCCGACCAGCAGGCCGACGATCGCGAGGCGGCCTCGGTAGGGCCGGAAGAGCCTGAGGATACGGCGGACCTGCCGGGGCTGTTCCTTCGAGCCGTCGGGTGGGGTCCAGGGGGTTTCGTGATCGGGAGGCATGGGCTCCTTCGAGAGCGGTACGGCACCGGCGGGCGCCGGGCGGGTCGGATCGTAGCTCATTGTTACCTATACTCACAATGAACTGCATCCTGATATTGTTCCCGCATGACCACGCCCGATCCCGACGGCCTGCTCGCCGAGCAGTTGCTGCGGCTCACCCGCCGGGTCCATCGCATCCAGAAGCGCCATCTGGAGCAGCGCGACCTCGGTATCACCCCCGCCCAGTCCCGGCTGCTGCGCACCCTCGCGCACTGGGGCTCGCCGCCGCGCATGGCCGATCTGGCCGAGCGCCTGGAGGTCGTGCCCCGGGCCGTGACGACGCTGGTCGACGCGCTGGAGGCGAGCGGAAAGGTACGGCGGGTCCCGGACCCGGCGAACCGACGGGTGATCCGCATCGAGCTCACGGACGACGGGCACGGCGCGCTGCGCGAGCTGCGGGCCGCGCGCAGATCGGCCGCGGAGGAGATCCTCGCCCCGCTGGCGGAGGATCAGCGTGCGGCCCTCGGGGGGCTGTTGGACACGCTGATCGACGGGGCGCCGGCACGGGGGTGCTGAGGGCTTCGCCGATCAGGCGGGGACGGGTCGGGTGACACCGAGGCCTGCGCCGATCAAGCGGGGACGGAGGCCGGCACGGCTCGCGAAACGGGCCGCGGCCGCCGCTCGTGCTGCTGGAGCGGTGGCCGCGGCCCGTTCGGCTCGGGTGGGTCAACCTACCTCGGGGGCGGGTTCCTTGGGTTTCTGGGTGGGGATGCCCGAGGCCGGGGCATCGGCCGCCGTCGGCTCGACCGCCGAGGCGTCGGCCCTGGCGCCCTTGTCACCATCGCCCTCGTCGTCCTCCGGCAGAGCCGCGTAGTCCCCGTCGAGCGTCTTCTTCGCCCGGTCGGCGTCCAGGGCGCCCTCCCAGCGGGACACCGCGAACACGGCGACGCAGTTGCCGAGCAGGTTCGTGACGACGCGCATCGAGTCCATGATGCGGTCCACGCCGAGCAGCAGGGCGACCGCTCCGGCCGGAATCGCACCCAGGGAGGAGGCGGTCGCGGACAGGGCGAGGAACGCCGAACCGGGGATGCCCGCCATGCCCTTGCTGGTCAGCATCAGCACCAGTACCACGGTGACCTGCTGACCGAGGGTCAGGTCCACGCCGACCGCCTGGGCGATGAACAGCGTGCCGATGGACAGGTAGAGCGAGGCGCCGTCGAGGTTGAAGGAGTAGCCCGTGGGCAGCACCAGGCCCACGGCGTCATCGCGCGCACCGGCCCGCCGCAGCTTCTGCATCACCCGCGGCATGACCGCCTCGGTGGACGCGGTACCGAGCGCGAGCAGCATCTCCTCGCGGATGTAGCGCAGGAACTTCCACAAGCTGAGCCCGGTCACCAGGCGCAGCGCGACGGCGAGCAGCACGATGAACAACGCCGCCGCCACATAGCAGAGCACGATGAGCTTGGCGTACGTCTTCATCACGCCCAGCCCGTAGTTGCCGACGAGGTGGGCCATCGCGCCGAACACCGCGATCGGCGCCAGTCGCATGACGAAGCCGACGACCGCGAAGATGACCTCCTGGGCCTGGTCGATCGCGGGCAGGATCTTCGGCACCTTGGTGTGCCCGAGGTGCAGCAGGGCGGCGCCCACCAGACAGGCCAGGATCAGGACCTGGAGCAGTTCGTTCTCGGCGAAGGCTCCGACGAAACTCTCGGGCAGCGCGTGGAGGAGGAACTCGGTCGTGGAGGGCAGCTGCCCGCCGCCGGTCGTCTTCTCCACGGCGGCCGCGTCCAGCGAGCCGGGGTCGACGTTCATGCCCTTGCCGGGCCCGACGAGGTTGGCGGCGAGGAGACCGATGACCAGGGCGACCGTGGAGGCGACCTCGAACCAGATCAGGGCCTTGACCCCGATCCGGCCGAAGGCCTTCAGGTCACCGGCCTTGGCGATGCCGACGACGACCACGCAGAACACCAGCGGCGAGATCACGGTCTTGATGAGGCGGGTGAAACCGTCGCCGAGCGGCTGGAGAGCCGTGGCCGTGTCCGGCCACAGCTTTCCGACGACGATTCCGAGAACGAGCGCGCAGAGAACCTGCGCGAAAAGTGAGGTACGCAGTGTGCGTGCGACACGTCGCGGCAGAGACGGTACGGACGGTGGCACGGGGCCTCCTTGGGGGGACGGGCTACACAGAGGCCGGAGGAGACTTCTGCGATACGGAAAATTGCTTCCGTAACCGAACACTCTGGAGGCTGTCTTGATCGCGCACAAGACCGCAATGTTTCGGACACGTAAAAGTGACTTAAGTGACGCATGTCACACTGACCACACCGCCCCCACTCAGCAGCGGTCGCGGTCTCCCGTGAGCACCCCCTGCACCGTGGTCAGGGTGCGGTCGTAGCAGCCGTGCGAGCCGTACAGCCGGTAGCGCTCGCTCGTGGTGCCGACCGCGTGCCGCTGGTCGCGGGGCACGTTCGCCGTGTACGTGGCGTCGCCCGTGTAGGAGTCGTCCAGGCGCGACCAGGCCGTGCGCCGGCCGCCCCGCGACTCGGCCGTCGTGGCGCGGTCGCCGAGGGTCAGCACGGTGCGCAGCCGGTCGCCCGCCCCGAGGGTGGTCGTGCCGTCCATCGAGTAGGTCCGGTGGGTGCGGGTGACGCGGGCCGGTCCGCGCCCGTCGATGGTCACCGACTCGTCGTCGGTCCAGACGGCATCGAGCCCGTCGCTCGTCTCGCCGTCGGTCCAGCGATGCTGGGAGGTGTGGGCGAGCGAGCGGCCGACGGTCGTCGTGACGCGGCCGTGCGAGGTGTCCACGTATCCGGCGACGGTCAGCCGGTGCGCGCCCTCGGTGTCCACCCGGTGCTCCGGACCGGGCGTGTAGGCCGAGGAGTCGGTGAGGTCGCCCTCCCGGTGCAGGGTGAGCTTCCCGGTGACGTGGGCGCGCCGCTCGTCCTGCCAGACGAGGACGTTCACGGGAGTGCTCCAGCCGGCCTGTCCCTCCGGCACACCGACGACCGAGACCTCGACGCGGTGCGGCCGGCCGTCGTTGAGGAGCCCGGCGAAGGGGGTGAGGTCGTAGGTGATCGGCTTGATGTCGAAGGCGCGCGGGCCCGGGGTCACGTACCAGAGAAACGGGTTGGACCAGCCGCCGGTCCACACGGTCGGGAACGGTGTGGCGATGCCCGCGAGCCGCCCGTCCACGCGGATCTGCACCTCCCGGTAGGGGCCCCGGCCGGCCTTGCAGGAGTACGGCGCGGGATCGGGCACCGAGAGGTACCAGTACTCCTCGCAGCCGCCGCCCGAACCGGTGGCGTACACCTCGGCGACGATGCGCTCGCTGTTGCGCGGGGTGGTGAGGGCCGAATCGCCGTCGAGGGTGAGGACCCGGTCGGGGCTCTTGCCGTCCGGGCGGCCCTCGTAGAACGTCAGCGTGACCTTGACGTCGAGGACGCCCGTGTAGGTGTCGTCGACGACGTTGCCGATGAGCATCTCGACGTCCTGGCGACCTCGGAAGGTGTCGCCGTAGCGCGTGACGTCCTTCTCCACGGACCACTCGATGCCGTCGGGCGAGGGCTGCGGCGTCGACGTACGGAAGATCTCCACCCCGCCGACGTGCAGATAGCCCAGCCGGTCGTACTGGCGCCCCTTGACCTTCCCGTCGAGCCGCAGCACGACCTTGCTCCAGCGGTCGCCGCAGTCGCCGGGCGGGGTGTACGTGCCCCGGTACGGGGTGAAGTCGCGGAACTGGGCCTGGGCGACGGTGACTTCACAGGACTTGCCCGCAGGACGCCCGACGGGCGGGGCGGCGGTGACCGGGTCGTGCCAGTCGGTGCCGAACTCGGCGGGGACGTCGGCTGCCCGGGCGGGACCGGTGCCGAGGAGGGTGCTCGCCAGGAGGGTCGCTCCGGCAAGCATGGACATGACTATCCGTCTCTTCATGGCCGGTGTTCTACGGGGAGTCCGCCGCCTCCGCAATGAGCAACCACCCGTCGAGGCAGCGCCGTTCCCACCCCTGTCGGCCGGTTCCCGTCGGTGGGAGACGCGAGCAGCGGAAAACCGGTTGCCTCCGACCACGCCGCGACGCGAACCTGTCACGGTTTGCTGCCATCGGCCGAACCCCCATCCCCCTGACACGAGCCACTGGGACGTCATGCAGATTCAAGACCTTCCCTACGCCGACCCCGGCGTACCGGACGCGCGTTCGGGTCCCCGATTCCTCTGGTGGCTCTTCCGGAATCAGCTGGGCGGACAGCTCAAGTCGCTGGCCTGGGGACTGCTGCACTTCGCCGCCGTCGCCGCGCTGCCATTCTGCGTCGGTGTCGCCGTACAGGCCGTCGTCGACCGCTCCGGCGCGCGTCTCGCCCTGGCGGGCGGCCTGCTGGCGCTGGCCTGCGTCGGCAACGCGGTCGGCGACACCATGCTGCACCGCACCGCCATCACCAACTGGATCACAGCCGCCGCCCGCGTCCAGCAGCTGCTCGCCCGCAAGGCCGCCCAGCTGGGCTCGGCGCTGACCCGGCGCGTCGCGGCCGGTGAGGTCGTCGCCGTGTCCACGGGCGACGTCGAGAAGATCGGCTGGTTCGTGGAGGCCTGGTCGCGGTTCACCGCGGCGCTGGTCACCATCGTGCTGGTCTGCGTGGGCCTGGTCGTCTACCAGCCCGCGCTCGGCGTGGTCGTGGCCGTCGGACTGCCCGTGCTGGCACTCGCCGTGCTGCCCCTGCTGCCCCGCGCCACCCGGCGGGCCGACACCCAGCGCGAGAAGGCCGGACGCGCCACCGAACTCGCCTCGGACACCGTCGCCGGGCTGCGCGTGCTGCGCGGCATCGGCGGCGAGGAACTGTTCCTCGACCGCTACCGCAGCGCCTCCCAGGAGGTCCGGCACGCGGCCGTGCGCAGCGCCCGGATGTGGTCCCTGATCTCCGCGATCCAGGTCCTGCTGCCCGGGCTGCTGCTCATCGCCGTCGTCTGGCACGGCGTGCAGCTGGCCCGCCAGGGCCGGATCACCGTCGGCGAACTGGTCACCGTCTACAGCTCGGTGATGGTCCTGACCTATCCGCTGCGGCACTTCGAGGAGATCGCCATGGCGTACTCCTTCTCACGGCCCTCGGCCAAGCGGGCCGCGGGCGTGCTGTCGCTGGAGCGCGCCACGGACACCGCCGGGTCCCGCGCCGCCGAGGCCCCCTCCGGGGACCTGTACGACCCGGAGACCGGGCTGCTCGCGTCCACCGGCCGGCTCACCGCCGTGGTGTGCGGCGACCCGGACGCGGCGGGCCGGCTGGCGGAACGGCTGGGCGGACACCCGTCGCAGGAGGGCACCGCGGTGCTGCTGGACGGTGTGCCGCTCGACGAACTCCCGCTGGACTCGGCCCGTACGGCCGTCCTCGTCCAGGACAAGGACCCGGTGCTGCTCTCCGGCTCGCTGCGCGAACTGCTCGACGTACCCGCGTCCGGGGCCGTGGAGCCGCGGAAGGCGCTGGCCGCCGCGCAGTGCGACGACGTACTGGCGGCGCTGGTGCAGGGCTCGCTGGACGCCGCCGACCCCATGGACGCCCGGATCACCGAACGCGGCCGGTCCCTGTCCGGCGGGCAGCGCCAGCGGCTCGCGCTCGCCCGGTCGCTGATCACGGACCCGGAGGTACTGGTCCTGGACGAGCCCACCTCGGCCGTCGACTCGCACACCGAGGCACGGATCGCCCAGGGCGTGCGGGAGCTGCGCGCGGGGCGCACGACCGTGGTGTTCACCTCCTCCCCGCTGCTGCTGGACCGCGCCGACCGGGTCGTGTTCCTGGACGACGGCGAGGTCGCCGCGGTCGGCGCCCACCGCGAGCTGGTGCGCACCGAGCCCCGCTACCGGGCGGTGGTCACACGCGAGACCGAGGACGAGGCCGCCCCGAACGGTGTGGCCGACCTGACCGACGTACTGGCGGAACTGGAAGAGATCGAGGAGAAGGCATGATCGGCGTGGCGCCACCGGCGTACGACCCGGCGGCCCCGACGACGGCGAACACCCTGCCGGTCGGCGCCCCCGCGACCGTCCGCGCCTACGCGGCCGAGCTGCTGCGCCGGCACCGCAGGGCGTTCCTGCTGCTCGTCACCGTCAACACGGTCGCCGTCATCGCCTCGATGGCCGGTCCGTGGCTGCTGGGCGGCCTCGTGGAACGGGTGTCCGACGGGGCGCGGGACCTGCGGCTGGAACTCACAGCGGGGCTGTTCGTGGCCGCGCTGGCCTTCCAGGCGGCGTTCGTCCGCCAGGTGCGGCTGCGCGGCGCGATGCTCGGTGAGCGGATGCTGGCGGACCTGCGCGAGGACTTCCTCGTACGGTCGGTCGGGCTGCCGCCGGGCGTGCTGGAGCGGGCCGGGACCGGGGATCTGCTGTCGCGGATCACCACGGACATCGACCGGCTGGGCAACGCCATGCGCGAGGCCGTGCCGCAGCTGTCGATCGGCGTGGTGTGGGTGGTGCTGCTGATGGGCGGGCTGGTGGTCACGGCGCCGCCACTGGCGCTCGCCGTGCTGCTCGCCCTGCCGCTGCTGGTGGCCGGCTGCCGCTGGTACTTCCGGCGGGCGCCGGCCGCCTACCGCTCGGAGTCCGCCGGGTACGCCGCGGTGGCCGCCGCGCTCGCCGAGACCGTGGACGCCGGCCGTACGGTCGAGGCGCACCGCCTCGGTGCCCGCCGGGTGGCCCTCTCCGAGCAGCGGATCAAGGAGTGGACGGCCTGGGAGCGCTACACGCTGTGGCTGCGGTCGGTGCTCTTCCCGGTCATCAACGTCACCCACGTGACCGTCCTCGCCTCGGTCCTGATGGTCGGCGGTGTGTTCGCCCTCCGGGGCTGGATCGACGTCGGCCAGCTCACGACGGGCGCGCTGATCGCCCAGATGCTCGTCGACCCGGTGGGCATGATCCTGCGCTGGTACGACGAGCTGCAGGTGGCCCAGGTGTCGCTGGCCCGGCTGGTCGGGGTCCGGGACATCGAACCGGAGGCCGGCGACTCCTCCGTGGCGCCCGAGGGACGCCAGGTACGGGCCGACCGGGTGCACTTCGGCTATCTGGAGGGCGTGGACGTCCTGCGCAAGGTGTCCCTGGAGGTCTCCCCCGGCACCCGGCTGGCCCTGGTCGGGCCCTCGGGGGCGGGCAAGTCGACGCTGGGCCGGCTGCTCGCCGGGATCTACGCGCCCCGGGACGGCCGGATCACCCTGGGCGACGCCGAGCTGTCCCGGATGCCGGCGGAACGCGTCCGCGCCCATGTCGCGCTGGTCAACCAGGAGCACCACGTGTTCGTCGGTTCCCTGCGCGACAACCTGCGCCTCGCCCGGACCGAGGCGGTCGAAGCCGAGCTCTGGGCGGCGCTGGGCGCGGTCGACGCGGACGGCTGGGCCCGGGCGCTCGACGACGGCCTGGACACCGAGGTCGGCTCCGGCGGCCTGGCGCTCACCCCGGCCCAGGCCCAGCAGATCGCCCTGGCCCGCCTGGTCCTCGCGGACCCGCACACCCTGGTCCTGGACGAGGCCACGTCCCTGCTCGACCCCCGGGCCGCCCGCAACCTGGAACGCTCCCTGGCCCGGGTCCTCGACGGCCGCACCGTCGTCGCCATCGCCCACCGCCTCCACACCGCCCACGACGCGGACGTCATCGCCGTCGTCGAGAACGGCCGGATCAGCGAGCTGGGCAGCCACGACGAGTTGGTGGCGGCGGAGGGGGCGTACGCGGCGCTGTGGAGGTCCTGGCACGGGTGACGCACCGCCCCGGCGGTACCTGAACCGACGGACCTCGACCGGCCGAGCCGGGCGGCCAGGACCGTGTGACCCAGGGCCGTCGGCGGCTCCGGCTGCTGCCCGCCAGACGGTGGGGCCCGGTGTCTGAGACAGGCCGGAAGCCTCAGGGCCTCGGCCGAGCCCCCGGCAGGGGTCCGTGGCGTTGCGCGGTGTCGAGGCCGGGTGGAAGGCTGGAAGGAGGCACCGGCTCGGGGAACGGGCCCGTCCCCACCCCCTGGAGGTACCCGTGAACAGGTCCGACGGTTGGGGAGACGATGTCTACCAACCGGATCAAGACGAGCAGCGAGAGGACACGGGGCTGCTCGACGCCGAGGACACCCTGGTGGACGACGGCGTCGACGATCCCCTGGACCGGGGCTGGTCACCTCCCGAGCGGCCCTGGGCCGTCGAGCACCTCGGTGTGACGGCGGCCGAGCGGCGCGCGGGCGAGACGCTGGACCAGCGGCTCGCCGAGGAGCTGCCGGATGCCGCCGCCCCGGACGGTGACGGTCTCGGGGACTGCCAGGGCACCGACGGGGAACTCCTGGACAACGAGGTCGGCGACGCCCGCTCCGGCCGGCTCGTGGCACCCGACGAGGGCGCGCACGAGGACGAGGAGAGCGCGCTGGTCGCCATGGACGTGGGCATCGACGGCGCGGCGGCGTCGGCCGAGGAGGCCGCCGTGCACGTCGTCGACGAGGACACCCTGTCCGGCTGAGGCAAGGAGCATCCATGCAGCAGGACAAGCACCCCGACTACCACCCGGTCGTCTTCCGCGACCGGACCGCCGGATACGCCTTCCTGACCCGGTCCACCGCGACCAGCGGCGAACGCATCGAGTGGGACGACGGCGAGACCTACCCGGTCGTGGACGTGGAGATCTCCTCGGAGAGCCACCCCTTCTACACCGGCAAGGCCCGCACGGTGGACTCGGAGGGCCGGGTCGCCCGGTTCGAGCGGCGGTACGGCGGCACCTGAGCCCCGTCATCCAGGCCCGGGGCGCGCCTTCCGGGCCCGGGGCGCGCTCAGATGACGTTGAGCGCCGCCGCGCAGCCCACCCCGCCGAGCAGCATGAACACCGGCATCAGCACCCTGAGCTCCACCCAGCTGCCCGCACGGAACCGCAGGGCCTTCGGCGGCCCGAGCGGGTACCAGCGCTTGCGCCCCACGGGTATGGGCCACAGGATCGGGCACCCGGACACGGTCAGCGCGTCCCCGATGTCGTGGACGATCGCCCCCAGCACTACCGGCAGCCCCAGCCACAGGTACTCCTGGCCCGGCGCCGCGAACAGCCAGTCCGCGCCGTTGCCCGACTTGTCCAGGACACCGGCGAGGATCCACGCCGTGGTCGCGGCCAGCAGCCACACCAGGACATCGCTGCTGGAGCCGCGCGCCGCCCGCCACAGCAGGCCCTCGATGGCCAGGACCAGGTGCACGAAGAGGATCGCCAGCACGCCCCAGCGGTCGCTGGTGATCGCCACGACCGAGGTGCCCGCACCGATCAGGACCGCCCACAGCCAGGTGTGCGTGAGCGTCCGGTGCCCCCCGGAGCGGCGCGGGTCGCCCTGCTTCTTCGTCGCCTTGTAGACCGCGTAGGACAGCTTGTCGACGATCTCGCACAGCCAGCGTGACAGGGGTCCGAAGGACCGGGAGATGGTGGCGGCCTTGTGGTCGAGGTCCGGGGCGAGCGCGGCACCGGCGCAGATCAGGGCACCCACGAGGAGGACCGGCCAGGGCATCGGATGCCCGGCCGCGGCGGCCGCCGCACCGACGCCGAGCCAGGCGGCGGCGCCCGACAGTGAGTGTGCTGGTCCCATCATGGCAGTTGCCCGCCCCATTCCTCGTGTGCCGCTGTCCAGTTGACCGGGTGCGCTGACGTGTCGTCGGCGACCCAGCGTAGCGTTCGTGATCTTCGGGCCCGCAGCCGATTCCCGCATCGGGCATCAGGCCAGGCAAGATGGGGGGCGTGACCCTCATCGATCAGCTGCCGCGGACCCCCGACCCCGACGCCTTGTACGAAGCCTTCGAGTCGTGGGCCGGCGAGCGGGGTCTCACGCTCTATCCCCACCAGGAGGAGGCGCTGATCGAGGTGGTCTCCGGCGCGAACGTGATCGTGTCGACGCCCACCGGTTCCGGCAAGAGCATGATCGCGGCGGGTGCGCACTTCGCCGCGCTGGCCCGCGACGAGGTCACCTTCTACACGGCTCCGATCAAGGCGCTGGTGTCGGAGAAGTTCTTCGAG
This sequence comes from Streptomyces sp. NPDC041940, assembly GCF_055589465.1. NCBI lineage: Bacteria > Bacillati > Actinomycetota > Actinomycetes > Kitasatosporales > Streptomycetaceae > Streptomyces > Streptomyces sp. NPDC041940. The sequence goes on along the minus strand of NZ_JBVJBP010000003.1, from coordinate 226,239 downwards.
CTGTGCAAGATCTTCGGCACGGAGAACGTCGGCATGCTGACCGGCGACGCGTCCGTGAACTCCGACGCCCCCGTCATCTGCTGCACCGCCGAGGTCCTGGCGTCGATCGCGCTGCGCGACGGCAAGGACGCGGACGTCGGCCAGGTCGTGATGGACGAGTTCCACTTCTACGCGGAGGGCGACCGCGGCTGGGCCTGGCAGATCCCGATCCTGGAACTGCCGCAGGCACAGTTCGTGCTGATGTCGGCGACGCTCGGCGACGTCTCCTTCTTCGAGAAGGACCTGACCCGCCGCACCGGCCGCCCGACCGCGGTGGTCCGCTCGGCGACCCGTCCGGTGCCGCTGTCCTACGAGTACCGCTACACCCCGATGACCGAGACGCTGACCGACCTGCTGGAGGCCCGGCAGGCACCCGTCTACATCGTGCACTTCACGCAGGCGCAGGCCGTGGAGCGGGCGCAGGCGCTGATGAGCATCAACATGTGCTCGCGCGCGGAGAAGGAGCAGATCGCCGAGCTGATCGGCAACTTCCGCTTCACCACCAAGTTCGGCCGCAACCTCTCCCGCTACGTCCGGCACGGCATCGGCGTCCACCACGCGGGCATGCTGCCCAAGTACCGCCGCCTGGTGGAGAAGCTCGCGCAGGCCGGTCTGCTGAAGGTCATCTGCGGCACGGACACGCTCGGCGTGGGCGTCAACGTCCCCATCCGCACCGTGCTGTTCACCGCCCTCACCAAGTACGACGGCACCCGCGTACGCACCCTGCGGGCCCGGGAGTTCCACCAGATCGCGGGCCGCGCCGGGCGCGCGGGTTTCGACACGGAGGGCTTCGTCGTCGCGCAGGCGCCCGAGCACGTCGTAGAGAACGAGAAGGCGCTCGCCAAGGCGGGCGATGATCCGAAGAAGCGCCGCAAGGTCGTCCGCAAGAAGGCTCCGGAGGGCTTCGTCGCCTGGTCGGAGCAGACCTTCGAGAAGCTCATCGGCTCCGAACCGGAGCCCCTGGCCTCCCGGTTCCGGGTGACGCACACGATGCTGCTGTCGGTGATCGCCCGCCCCGGCAACGCCTTCGAGGCGATGCGCCGCATGCTGGAGGACAACCACGAGCCGCGCAAGCAGCAGCTGCGGCACATCCGCCGGGCCATCGCGATCTACCGTTCGCTGCTGGACGGCGGCATCGTCGAGAAGCTCGACGAGCCGGACGCGACCGGCCGTGTCGTCCGCCTCACGGTCGATCTCCAGCAGGACTTCGCGCTCAACCAGCCGCTGTCCACCTTCGCGCTCGCCGCGTTCGAGCTGCTGGACCCCGAGTCCCCGTCGTACGCCCTCGACATGGTGTCCGTCGTGGAGTCGACGCTCGACGACCCGCGGCAGATCCTGGCCGCCCAGCAGAACAAGGCGCGCGGCGAGGCCGTCGCCTTGATGAAGGCGGACGGGGTCGAGTACGAGGAGCGCATGGAGCGCCTCCAGGACATCACGTACCCGAAGCCCCTGGAGGAGCTGCTCTTCCACGCGTACGACACCTACCGCAAGAGCCACCCGTGGGTCGGCGACCATCCGCTGTCGCCGAAGTCGGTCATCCGTGACATGTACGAACGGGCGATGTCCTTCACGGAGTTGGTGTCCCACTACGAGCTGGCGCGCACCGAGGGCATCGTGCTGCGCTATCTCGCCAGCGCCTTCAAGGCCCTGGACCACACCGTCCCGGACGACCTCAAGTCCGAGGATCTTCAAGACCTGATCGCGTGGCTGGGCGAGATGGTGCGCCAGGTCGACTCCAGCCTGCTGGACGAGTGGGAGCAGCTCGCCAACCCGGCGGAGATGACCGCCGAGGAGGCCCAGGAGAAGGCCGACGAGGTCAAGCCGGTCACCGCCAACGCCCGCGCCTTCCGGGTGCTGGTCCGCAACGCCATGTTCCGCCGGGTCGAGCTGGCCGCCCTCGACCAGGTCGAGGAGCTGGGCGAGATGGACGCGGACGCCGGCTGGGACGCCGACGCGTGGGGCGAGGCACTGGACAAGTACTTCGACGAGTACGAGGACCTCGGCACCGGCCCCGACGCCCGCGGCCCCAAGCTGCTGCTCATCGAGGAGGAGCCGGAGAACGCCCTGTGGCGGGTCCGGCAGATCTTCCACGACCCGAACGGCGACCACGACTGGGGCATCAGCGCGGAGGTCGACCTCACCGCCTCCGACGCGGAGGGCCGTGCCATCGTCCGCGTCACCGACGTCGGCCAGCTGTGAACGGCCGGACCGCAGCGAGCACAGGAGAATCCCACTCATGACGACGAACCCGGCCGAGAGACTCGTCGACCTGCTCGACCTGGAGCAGATCGAGGTCAACATCTTCCGCGGCCGCAGCCCGCAGGAGTCCCTCCAGCGGGTCTTCGGCGGCCAGGTGGCGGGCCAGGCCCTGGTCGCCGCCGGCCGCACCACGGAGGGCGACCGCCCCGTGCACTCGCTGCACGCGTACTTCCTGCGCCCGGGCATCCCGGGTGTGCCGATCGTCTACCAGGTCGAGCGGGTACGCGACGGGCGTTCGTTCACCACCCGCCGGGTCACGGCCGTGCAGCAGGGCCGCACGATATTCAATCTCACCGCCTCCTTCCACAAGCCGGAAGACGGCAGCTTCGAGCACCAGCTGCCGCCGGCCCGCAAGGTCCCGGACCCGGAGTCGCTGCCCACGGTCACGGACGAGATCCGGGAGCACCTGGGCGCGCTGCCCGAGCAGCTGGAGCGGATGGCCCGCCGCCAGCCCTTCGACATCCGCTACGTGGACCGGCTGCGCTGGAGCGCCGAGGAGGTCGAGGACTCCGAGCCGCGCAGCGCGGTGTGGATGCGCGCGGTCGGACCGCTGGGCGACGACCCGCTGGTCCACACCTGCGCCCTCACCTACGCCAGCGACATGACCCTCCTGGACGCCGTCCGCATCCCGGTCGAGCCGCTGTGGGGGCCGCGGGGCTTCGACATGGCGTCCCTGGACCACGCGATGTGGTTCCACCGCCCGTTCCGCGCCGACGACTGGCTGCTGTACGACCAGGAGTCGCCGATCGCGGTCGGCGGCCGTGGTCTGGCCCGGGGCCGGATCTACGACCGTGAGGGCCGGCTGGTCGTCTCGGTCGTGCAGGAAGGTCTCTTCCGCAAGCTGGACTGATCGGTCCGCGGGCTGGACCGGCCCGGGGTTCCGCCGCTCGGGACACGCGCGCTTCGGCACTCCGTTCGCGCCCGTGTCCCGATCCGGTGACCATGGCAGGAGGAGGCACCGCCGGCGTCACACGCCCGCCGATCCGGGAGGTGGCCACGCTGCACACCGTGCTCCCCGTCCTCTTCGCGATCTGCGCGGCCTTCAGCAATGCCGTCGCGACGGTGCTGCAGCGCAAGGCCGCGCTCACCGTGCCGCGCTCCGAGGGCTTCCGGGCCGGGCTGATCCTCGATCTGCTGCGACGGCGCGTCTGGCTGGCCGGCATCCTCGCGGTGATCGCGGCCGCCGTCTGCCAGGCGCTGGCGCTGGCGACCGGGCCACTGACGATCGTGCAGCCGCTGTTCGTGCTGGAACTTCCGCTCACCCTCGTCGTCGCCTCCCTGCTGATGCACCGGCATCTGCCGGGCGCGGGCTGGCTGGCCGTGACGGTGGTGGTGGCAGGGCTGGCGGTGGCGCTCGCCGCCGCGTCCCCCACGGGCAATCGCACCCATGTGGAGCTGGACCGCTGGATCCCCGCGCTCGCCGTGTGCGCGGGAGCGGTCGTCGCCCTCGCCCTGGCCGCCCTCAAGCGTCCGGAGGGCCGCGCCCGGGCGGCCTGCCTGGGTGCCGCGACGGCGATCAGCTACGCGGTGACCGCGGCCCTGATGAAGGCCGCCATGCACATCCTCGACGAGCAGGGACTCGTGGGCTTCTTCACCGCGTGGCAGACGTACGCCTTCGCCGTGACCGGCGTGTGCGCCCTGTTCCTGCTGGAGAACGCCATGCAGGCCGGCCCGCTGGTCGCCTCGCAGCCCGCGCTCACCCTCGGCGACGCGCTGGTGAGCCTCACCCTCGGCATCCTCCTGTACGAGGAGACGATCCGCTCCGGGTGGTGGCTGCTGCCCCAGCTGTTCGGCGTCGCACTGATCGCCGCGGGGGTGTTCGCCCTGGCGCGGATCCCGCTCACCCAGTCGCTGGTGGCGCCGGGCGAGGAACGTCAGACGGCGGGAGCACCCTGAAGACGGCGGGAGCACCCTGAGCCGAGGAGGTCACGATGGAGCGTCTCAGCGAGCGGGTGGCGATCGTCACCGGCGGTGCCGGAGGCATAGGGGCCGCGGTGGCACGCGCGCTCGCGGCCGAGGGCGCCTCCGTGGTGGTCGCCGACATCCGGGACACCGAAGGGGCTGCCCTGGCGGCCGAGCTCGGCGGCCCGGCCCGCTACCTGCATCTGGACGTCACCGCCGAGGACGACTGGCAGCGGGCCCTGGCCGAGACGGAGCGGGACCTCGGCCCGGTCTCGGTCCTGGTCAACATCGCGGGGGTCATCGACTGGGGCCCGATGGAGGAACAGAGCCCCGCGTCGTTCCGCCGGGTCGTCGACGTCAACCTCACGGGTGCCTGGCTGGGCATGCGCGCGGCGGCACCGTCGCTGCGCCGGGCCGGGGGCGGCGTGATCGTGAACATGTCCTCCCTCGCCGGGCTGACCGCCTACGCCGGTGTCGGGGCGTACGCGGCCAGCAAGTGGGGCTTGCGGGGCCTGACGAAGGTCGCCGCGCTGGAACTCGCGCCCGACCGGGTCCGGGTCTGCTCGGTCCACCCCGGCGCCATCCGCACCCGGATGACGGCCGGCTTCGGCGACGCGTACACCGCGGGGCAGCCCGTCCCCCGGTTCGGCGAGCCCGAGGAGGTCGCCCGCATGGTGCTCTTCATCGTCACCGAGGCGACCTTCTCGACGGGCTGCGAGTTCATCGTGGACGGCGGCATCCTCGCCGGGGCGCCGGCCGTTCTGACTCCTGACGACTGACCGGTCAGGTTTCCTGGAGCACGGACAGCACATTCCCCGCGGGGTCGGTGAACCAGGCGATCAGCGGGCCGCCGCCGCGGAAGATGCCCTTGTCGTCCGACTTGAGGTGGTCGTAGTGCTCGAAACGCACGCCTCTCTTCGCCAGCTCGTCGACCGCGGCCTCGATGTCGTCGACGGGGAAGTTGAGGATGGTGAACGTCGCCGGGGTGTGGTCCTCCTTGGGATAGACCAGGGTGTCCCGGTCACCCGCGATGTGCAGGAACAGCAGGCCGTTCTCCTCGGACACCCGGAGTCCGAGCGTCTCGCCGTAGAACGTCCTGGCCGCGTCGATGTCGTTCACCGAGAACCCGCTGAACGCCTTCGTCTCACTGAACATGATCGCCTCCTGGAAAATGGTCTCCTCGGAATTCCGACCGGGACGCATCCGGAAACTCATCGGAAACTCGTCCCTTTTCACCCTGAGCGTCGCCGGCCTCTGCGATGCAGCCATCCCAGGAGGCCGTGTGAGGGGGCGCGGTCCGGGGTCTCGGGCCGGTCTCCAGCCGGAACCGGGGGTGGCGCGGTCGGCGCTGCCGGTGGCGTCGGGGCCGCTTCCGGGGCGGGAAGCGGTGCCGGGTGCTGCCTCCGCGCTGTCTCCATCGTGTGGGCAAGGTCCGCTCGGAACCAGGCCACTTCGTCCGACTCGCTCACGGTCATGAGCGTCTCGGCCCGTTCGGCGGCGGGTGAACCGGGGGTGCCGTACGCCGGGAGGCGAGGACGGAGGCGGTTCAGGTGGGCGCGCTCGTAGGGGTCCGCCACGACTTCCGCCACGTCGGCGGGGTCGAGGAGACAGGCGACGGCTGCCGCGCGAGCCCAGGCGTCGTCCCCCGCCTCCCGCGTCAGGAATCCGATGTGGCGTCCCCGCCAGTTGCGAGGCCGCCGGTCCAGCCCGTCCTTCTGCCCTTCCCGGATCTGTGCGGGTGTGCGCCCCTTCAGCAGTCGGGCGTTGCTCTCCTCCGCCGCGAACTGCCGTAGTTCCTCGGCCAGATACAGCCAGACGACCGCCCGATAGCGGTTCAGATAGAACTTCACCGGCACGAGCAGGCCGAAGCGGGCGAGACTGGTGAATCTGGCGGGAGTCACCCCGAGGAGCCCGGCGCCCTCATGGGTGCCGGCGGTCGCGACCCGCTCGCGCAGTTCGTCCGGGAAGCCGTCCCCGGCGCGCAGCCGGTCGATCTCGGCGCGGGCGACGCGCAGCCCTCCGCCGCCTTCGTCGGGAACGGTCCGGATGAGCCCGAGATTCACCGCGAGGTCGAACTCACCGCGCCTGAGGTCGAGTTCCCGGGCGGCCCGGCTCGGGGCGCAGGTGAGGCGGTCGGATTTCGCGATGGTGCCTGACATGGTCGGTCTCCCCCGTGGAGTCGGCGGCTCACGCCGTGTGCGGTCGCCGTGAGAGAACCGTAACCGCTCCGGCACGTTGCGTGACGAGCCTGTGGATAACTCCGCGGAGGAGGGCGAATCCGCAGGTCAGGCTTCTGTGGTCGGCTTCCGTTCCGGCTGGCGGGCATCCACGTCGAGATGCTCGCCGACCCGGTTGACCAGAAGTGTCATCTCGTACGCGATCTGGCCTATGTCGGCCTCGGCACCGCTGAGGACGCACAGACAGCTGCCCGTGCCGGCCGCGGTGACGAAGAGCACCGCGTCGTCGAACTCGATCATCGTCTGGCGTACGCTGCCCGCGCCGAAGTGCCGCCCCGAGCCCTTGGCCAGGCTGTGCAACCCGGACGACACGGCCGCGAGGTGCTCCGCGTCCTCGCGGCGCAGTCCCGTGCTCGCCCCGGTCACCAAGCCGTCGTTGGACAGGACCAGTGCGTGCCGCACCTGGTGGACGCGCTCGGTCAGGTCGTCCAGCAGCCAGTCGAGTCCCTGGTTCTGCGCCATGTTCCGATCTCCCCGTTTTCTCCCCGTGCGATTCTCCCCCTGGCCGGAGGATCTCCACGCCAGCCTTCCCCACGACCGCTGCCGGGGCAAGGAGGATGGGAGCCATGGCAGAGAAGATGACCGATGCGCAATGGCGGGAGTTCGTTTCCTACGGCACCCGCACCGCGAAGCTCTCCACCGTCAGGGCCGACGGGAGTCCGCACGTGGCCCCGATCTGGTTCCTGCTGGACGGGGACGAGGTGGTGTTCAACACCGGCGAGAACACCGTGAAAGGGCGCAATCTCGCCCGTGACGGCCGGGTCGCCCTGTGTGTGGACGACGACCGGCCGCCCTTCTCCTTCGTGGTGGTCCAGGGCCGTGCCCGACTGGTGAGCGACCTCGACGAGGTGCGGCACTGGGCGACGCGGATCGGCGCCCGGTACATGGGCGAGGACCGCGCCGAGGAGTTCGGCGTGCGCAACGGCGTCCCGGGCGAGCTGCTCGTCCGTGTCGCCGTCGACCGGGTCCTGGCGGAGCGGGACATCGCGGACTGACCGCGGGGCGAGTCCGGGTCTGCGCTCAGCGGACCGAGTCGAGGAGCCGGGCGGTGTGCATCCGCCCGGCGTACTCGACGAGCCTGATCAGCACCTCCTTCCCCGAGTCGCGGTCCCGGGCGTCGCACAGCACCACGGGCGTCCCCCGGTCGAGGTCGAGGGCGCGCGAGACATCCGGGGCGCCGTGCTGCCGGGCCCCCGCGAAGCAGTTGACGGCCACCACGAACGGGATGCGCCGGTGCTCGAAGTAGTCGACCGCCGGGAAGCAGTCCTCCAGACGGCGGGTGTCCGCGAGCACCACCGCGCCGAGCGCCCCTTGTGACAACTCGTCCCACAGGAACCAGAACCGGTCCTGGCCCGGCGTGCCGAACAGGTACAGGGCGAGGCCGGACCGGATGGTGATGCGCCCGAAGTCCATGGCGACGGTCGTGGTGGTCTTGTGGTCCACGCCGCCGGTGTCGTCCACCGACTGCCCCGCTTCGCTGAGCAGTTCCTCGGTGCGCAGCGGCCGGATCTCGCTGACGGCGCCCACCAGCGTGGTCTTGCCCACGCCGAAGCCGCCGGCGACCAGGATCTTCAACGCCAGTGCGCCGGTGTCGCCGCCTGAGGCGTCGGAGTGCTCGGAGACCATAGGTCACTTCTCTCGTGTCGGGTGGGGTGTGCGGTCATCTACAGCGCCCTCAGTCCCGCGATCACCTCGCGCAGGATCCGTTCGTCGGGCAGTTGGGCCGGCGGTACGGGGCGGCTGACGGTGACGCAGCCGAGTTCCAGGAGGTCACCGAGGAGGACCCTGATCACGCCCACGGGCAGATCCGCTCCGGCGGCGAGTTCGGCAACCGACTGGGTCTCCGGGCGGCACAGGTCGAGGAGGGTCCGGTGTTCCGGGCCGAGCGGGGCGTCGTCCACGCCGGGCGCGCCGGGATCCAGCGTGACCAGGGCGATCAGGTCGAACCGCACGCCGGTGGGGCCGGGCCGGGTGCGTCCGCCCGTCATGGCGTAGGGGCGGACGAGCGGGCCGGCCTCGTGGTCGTACCACTGGCTGCCCTGCTCGCTCAGGGTGCCCGTCATGTCCTCGGTCATCTGCGCGGACCGCTCTCTCGGCTCATCCGGCGGCGGGCGGCCGCGCGCCGGCTCGGGGCGCCGTGCCGAGGTGCTCGCCGACGCGTTTGACCAGGCGGGCCATCTCGTACGCCACAAGTCCTATGTCGGCTGTCACGGCGGTGAGAAGGGCGAGGCAGGAGCCCTCGCCGGCGGCGGCCACGAACAGGAAACCCTCGTCCATCTCCACCATGGTCTGGCGGACACCGCCGGCGCCGAAGTGCCGTCCGGCTCCCTTGGCGAGGCTGTGGAAGCCCGAGGCGACCGCTGCGAGGTGTTCGGCGTCCTCGCGCCGCAGGCCGGTCGAGGCGCCTACGGCGAGGCCGTCGTTGGACAGGACCACGGCGTGCCGTATGTCGCTCACGCGGAGCACCAGATCGTCCAGCAGCCAGTCGAGTTCGCCGGAGCGCCGGGCGGTGTGCGTGCTCGGGTCCTGGATCATGCGGGGTCTCCTTCGCTGCTGTCTCTGCCCTTCGCGGGGCCGGGAGTGGTGCCGCGACCGGGTCGCCTGCCGCCGCCTCGTGCCCAGCCGTCGCGGTACGCCGCAATGCGGTCGCGTACGACTTCGGGGGTACGTTCGTCGTCCTGGGGAGCCGGCGTCGGTGGCGGTTCCTCGGGGCGCCCCTCGCGCAGTTGGGGAGCGAGACTGGCCTGTCGTACGCGACGCGGGAGGTCCTCGGAGCCTTCGGGCTGCTCCTGGGGTCGGTGCAGTCGCAAGGTGGCGACTCCTGGGGGTGGGGTGTGGCGCGGGGTCTCGGCCGCGGCCGGTACGGGAGCCACGAGGGCGCGCCGGTCGGCCGGTGCGGGGGCGACGTCCTGGAGCGGGGTGTCGTCGGGCACGCGCGCGTAGGCGCGTTCCTCGGGCTGCCGCGCGTGTTCCGCTTCGCCGGGGGAACGTTCCGTCGCTCCGGTGTGCAGGAGGGCGGTGGGCAGCAGGACGACGGCGGTGGTGCCGCCGTAGGGCGAGGTCTTCAGATGGACCTTGACGTCGTGCCGGGCGGCGAGTCGGCTGACCACGAACAGGCCGAGCCGGTCGCTGTCGAACAGGTCGAGTGCCTCGGACTGCGCGATGCGGCGGTTGGCTTCGGCGAGGGTCTCCTGGCCCATGCCGAGGCCGCGGTCCTCGACCTCGACGGCGTAGCCGTTGCCGACGGGTTCGCCGGTGACGCGCACGCGCGTGTGGGGCGGCGAGAACTGGGCGGCGTTCTCGATGATCTCGGCGAGCAGGTGGGTGAGGTCGGCGACGGCCGTGCCGATGACGGCTGCCTCGGGGAGTGGCCGTACCTCCACGCGCGCGTAGTCCTCGACTTCGGAGACGGCCGCGCGGACCACGTTGGTCAGGACGACGGGCATGCGCCAGGCCCGGCCGGGGGCGGCTCCGGAGAGGATGATCAGGCTCTCCGCGTGGCGCCGCATACGGGTGGTGAGGTGGTCGAGGCGGAAGAGGTCGCTCAGCTCGTTCGGGTCGTCGGAGCGGCGCTCCATGCTGTCGAGGAGGCTCAGCTGCCGGTGGACGAGGATCTGGCTGCGGCGGGCGAGGTTGACGAAGACGCCGGAGATGCCGCTGGCGAGCTCGGCGCGCTCCACAGCGGCCCGCAGCGCGGCGCGATGGACTGTGTGGAGGGCTTCGGCGACCTGTCCGGCCTCGTCCTCCGCGGGCGGTCCCGGCGGCGCCTCGGCGCGGACGTCGATCTCCTCGCCCGCGCGCAGTCTCCGCATGGCCTCGGGGAGTTTGCGCCGGGCGATCTCCAGGGCGCCGTTGCGCAGGCCGACCAGTTCCACCACCAGGCCGCGTCCGATGCGTACGGAGATGACGAGCGAGGCGGCGACTGCGGCGAGACCGAGCAGGACGGCGGCGCCGGCCGGGGTGAGCAGTCCCCGGGCGAACGGGTCGGCCCGTTTCGCGACACCGCGTGCCGCGTCGTCCTCGATGGTGCGCATGCCGTGCTGCACGCGCGTGTGAGCGGTGTTCCAGGTGCTCTCGGGCGCCGCCTCGACCGCCCTGGCGCCCGGCCCGCGGGCGAGGATCCCGTCCTCGGCGTCGCCCAGGCCCGCGTAGGCGCTGCTGTCGGCGAGGGCGTTCCATGCCGAGCGTTCGGTGCCGCGCAGGTCGGCGACGGCCGATTCGGTGAGGGTGCGGCGCAGGTCGACGGCGCCGGTGAAGAGCCGCAGCCGCTCCCCGGTCAGGGTGCCGGACAGGCGGGCACTGGCCAGCACCGCGTCCTCCTGGGCCAGCGCCTCGCCCGCGCGGGCGAATTCGAGCAGCACGCGCGCGTCGGAGCCGAGGTCGGCGTCCTGGATGCCGGTGAGGGCACCGCCGGCGCCGAAGGCCGCCGAGATGGTCCGCGTGTAGCGGCTGTACGTCTCGGCCCAGCCCACGCTCCCGTCCCGCACCGCGGTCCGCAGCGGCCGCAGTTCCTCCGTGCCGGTGACGAACGCCTCCAGCCGGCGGGCGACTCCGGCGGGGAGTTCCTCGCTGTCGGCGACGGTGTTGTTCTTGCCGAGCCGCAGTGTGGCGACGGCGCGGTCGGTGCGCCGGGCGAGTTCGTCCAGTTCGCCTGACGGTACGGCCGACGGGTCGGTGGCGTGGCGTACCGCGGCCGCGCGTTCGGCCTGGAGGGCGGCGACCGCCGCGGAGACGGGGGCGCGGACCATGGCGTCCACGCGCTGGACCTGCCGCAGCCGGGCGACGTCCTGGGCGGTGGTGACGGTGGCGTAGGCCCACAGGGCCAGGAGGGAGACGACCGGCACCATCAGGAGGCAGACGATCTTGGCGCGCACGGTGCGCGGACGTATGTGCCAGCGCTCCGCGCGCGGCGCCGCCCCGTCCGGTGCGGCGCGCGAGGGCGCCTCCGGGCTCTCGTCCGCCGGTGGCCCGGCGTGCGCGCGGCGGCCGCGCACGGGCGGGGGCGGCGCCTCGCCGCCGGTTGTGGGGGTCCTACGGGGTGTACGCATGGACTCCTCGCTGAAGAGTGTTCGGGGGCGGGCCGGGCGTCGTGCCGCCGCGGAGATCCATCAGGAGTCCCTAGGGGGCGACGCTCTCGACCGGCAGCTGGGCCGAGGCGGACGCCTCGCGCTCGCCCGCCGTCGGCGAGAGCGCGACGAACGCCGAGGTCAGGAAGAGGTAGGACCCGAGGCCGACGGCGAGGGGGAAGATGAACTGCATCGCCGTGGCCCCGGGCAGCGCCTCCCCGGAGGGCGTGACCCGCACGCTCACCGCGAACATCCCCGTGTAGTGCATGCTGCTGACGGCCGCGCCCATGATCAGGGAGGCGAGGGTGACCGCGACGGGCGACTTGATGTTGAGCGCCGCCCACAGGGCCGCCGTCGCCGCGACGACGGCGATCAGGACGGAGAGCCCGACGAGCACCGGGTCGTAGGTCACGTCGCCGTGCAGGCGGACGGCCGCCATGCCCAGGTAGTGCATGCTCGCGACGCCGAGGCCGGTGGTGAGGCCGCCGAGGAAGAGGGCCCGGCCGCGGTCCCGGCCGTAGCCGACGGCGAAGACGCCGGCGCAGACGACGACCATGGCGACGAGCAGGCTCAGCAGGGTGAGCGGCACGTCGTAGCGGATGTCGGTGCCGTCGACGCCGAACCCGAGCATGGCCACGAAGTGCATGGTCCAGATGCCGGTGCCGATCGCCGAGGCGGCGGTGACGAGCCAGTTGCGGCGCGAACGCCCGGTGGTGCCGAGCGCGCGGACGGTGCAGCGCAGTCCGAGCGCGGCGCCGGTGCAGGCCATCGCGTACGACAGCGCGGGGGTCAGCCACCCCAGGGCGGCGTGGTCCAGATGTCCCATGGCCCCGGGACGCTAGACCCGGCAAGGGCGCACGAAAGGGGCGCATTTCGAAAGGTATTGGAATGTGACGCAAGGATGTACCGGAACGATCGCGTCACGCTCGAACATGTGCACAGAGGCGTCGATCCGTGCCGGTGAGGAATCATGCGGTACATGAGCGACGACCAGACGCGTGTCCAGGAGTTCTTCGCCCCCCGCGCCGCCGGCTGGGACAGCAGGTTCCCGGACGACGGTCCGGCCTACGCGGCGGCGGTCGCCGAGCTCGGACTGCGCGCGGGCGACCGGGTGCTCGACGCGGGGTGCGGCACCGGACGGGCCCTGCCGCCGCTGCGGGACGCCGTGGGGCCCTCGGGGGTGGTCCTCGGGGCCGATCTGACCCCGGCCATGCTGCGGGAGGCCGTACGGGCCGGACGGGACCGTGACGGGCAGCTGCTGCTCACGGACGTCGCCGCGCTGCCCTTGCGTTCGCGGTCGCTGGACGCGGTGTTCGGGGCGGGCCTCGTCTCGCACCTGGCGAGTCCGGCCGAGAACCTGCGCGAGCTGGCGCGTGTGGTGCGTCCCGGTGGTGTGCTGGCGCTGTTCCACCCGATCGGCAGGGCGGCGCTGGCCGCACGCCACGGCCGCCCGCTCACCCCGGACGACCTACGCGCCGAGCCCAACCTCCGTCCGCTGCTGGCCGGTTCCGGATGGCGCATGACGTCGTACGTCGACGAGGACATCCGCTTCCTGGCGCTCTCCGTCCGCGAGGACTGAGCCGGCGTGTCATCCGGCCTCGTCGTCCGTCGCCTCCATGAGCCGCACGGGGCAGCCCCTGAGGCCCGGGACCGGACGCGTGCCGAGGTCGGCGAGCCGGTATCCGTACGGGTAGCCCTTGATCTCCCAGTTCTGGCGGGCGAAGTGCGGGGCGCGCCGGGGCGCCATCAGACGGACGGCGCGCCCTCGGAGCCGTACCGCGCGACGCACCCACGCGCGCGTGGCGGTGCTCGGCGGGGTGTAGCGGAAGGCGTGCAGGAGCGCGTCGTCGAGCAGCGCGAGGGTCGTGGCGCGCAGCAGCGGTGCGAGTGGGCTCGGGTACCAGGACGCCATCAGGTCGAGCGTGGCGTCGGAGACCCGCCGGGCTTCCGCGTCCCAGGCGAAGTGGGCCGCCTCGTAGGTGTCGAGGCAGGTCTCGAACTCCTCGTAGGTCTCGGGGATGTCCTTGATGCCCATGTGCCGCCCCAGCGTGCCGTAGTGGACGGCACTGGCGACGGTCTCGTGGCGTGACATCCTGCGCCACCCGTAGGCGTCGATCCACCGCTTGGGCATCACGACGAATGTGCAGAGCACGTAGCGCATGTCGTCGTCGCTGATGTCGTAGCCGCGGTGCATCTGGTTGATGCGGCGGATCGCCGTCTTCCCCGGGTCGCTGCCGAAGCCGTGCTCGACGACGGCGTCCAGGAGCAGCGAGGTGTCGTCGTAGCGCTTCTGGGTCCGCTCCGTGAGCTCCGCGGTCTGCGCTAGCAGCCGGCCGATGCTCGGGACGGCGTAGGTGCGGTACAGGGCCAGCTCCAGGGCGCGGGTGTAGTCCCAGGGGAACTCGTACGCCACGCTCAGCCGGTAGATCTCCGTCGCCTCCTGGTACGGGTCCATCCGCCGGATCTGAACCAGCCGGTCGAAGCGCTTCACCGTGCCGTCCCCCTTCTGCCACAGGTTCTCCAACTTTACGTTGGTGACCGGGAGATGAATGATCAGACACAACAACCGCACTGGGGGAAGGTGGTCAGTATGTGGGGCAGGTTCCGCAAGGCCGGGGGGCGAGTCGCCGGTGCCTTGCGCACGGAGACGAAGACGGGCGGGGACAAACGTCCGCACAATCTCTTCGAGGCTGCCGCGGTCTATGTCGCGGCGGGCGCCGAGGACGACCAGGAGCGGGCCGACGAGGCGGCCGGCTGGGTGTCGCCGGAGGCACTGTCGTTCGGGGTGAACGAGCTGGCCTGCCGGGCCGTCATCGCGCTCGCGCGGGAACGCGGCGAGTCGCCGCGGACCGTGGCCCGTGAGTTGCTGGGGCTGCCGACGGCGTGATGAGCGGGGTCCGGACGGCCGATTCGCCCTGTCCGCCGGAAAACTGCAGCTCGGGTGCGCTTGCGGGCAGTGACAAGCGGCTTACGCGCGCACTAGGGTGCGCGCCGTTGGACGAATCGATGGGGAGGCTGGGATGGCCGGGACGGACGAGGACGCCGTCGCCGCCGCGGACGACGCGCTCTATGTGCTCACGGCGGTGCTGCTGACGCCTGCGAAGTTCCCGAGCGTCCTGGGCGACGACTATCCGGAGGCGTGCGCGGCGCTCGGTCTCGCACCGCTCGCCGACGGGTACGGGCTGGTGCTGGGCCAGGACGGCGACGGCTGCCGGTGGACCGTCGCCATCGACGACGTCTCCCTGGTCGCCGTCGCGATCGCGTCCTGGGACTGCGGCATGGAGTACGAGCTGTCGCCCGACGAGCGCTCGGTCGTCGCGGCTCTGCCCGGCTGGCCGCTCGCGGTCGCCGTCGCGGCGCCCGGTGTGCCCGCGCCGCACGATCCCGGCCCGGAGGCCGACGACCGGCCTCCGCTGGCTCCGCCGGACACCACCGTCTGGGGGCCGGCGCAGCGGCGCCTGGGCGCGGACGAGATCGCGCTGCAGTGGGCGATATGGCGGGAGCAGGTGGACGACTCGGAATTTCCGGTGCCTGGGCCCTCGGACGCGCCGGACGACGAGGACCGGACACCGGACGACGAGGACCAGGGCGAGGCGGCCGGCGCTCCGGACGGGAGCGGGGAGAGCGGCCGGCCGGGCCGCAGCGTCATCCGGCGGGTCCTCGCGGAGGCCCGCACCTACATCGACTCGCCGCCGCCGCTGGGCCGGGTCCGCTCGTCGTTCGCGACGGGTGACGCGCGGATCCTGCGGGCGGACGGTCCGGGCTGGTCGCTCGTGGCCAGGACCGACGACATCGCCTTCGTGCTGCTCGACGAGGAACCCGGCGAGGTCCTGCCGGTGGGCCGGGGGCCGGAGCTGCCGGGGCTCCTCGACGCGCTCGACAAGATGGCCGTGCGGCCGAACTGATCCGGCGACGGCCTTCGGCCGCGCCGGGCCGGCGCCTCAGCGACCGATCTCCTTACGGGTGGCACGGCGCAGCCTGCGCCGCTGCGACGGGTCGAGCATGAGATACGCGGCGGTCGGGACGCCCAGGATGATCAGGAGCGATGCCCACCAGGGCAGCCAGATCAACAGGATGAGCCCGACCGCCACACCACCTGCGGCGATCTTGGCGTTCTTGGACATGAGTGTCGCCTCCTTCGCGGCCACTGCCGCTCTCTGTCTCGAAAACGGGCCCGCGCCCGCGGCGGTTCCTGACCGCGACCCTGAGACATCCCTGAGGTGCGACCCGTACACACCCCCGACCCCCTTATAGTGACCCAGCTCACACCTTAGTCATACCCGTGTGCGCCAGACGTGCTGTACCCTCGGCGACTCCGACTCACTAGTCAAGTTTGAGGAATCAGTCATAGCCGAGTACTCGACTTCCCCGGCATCCCCCTCCTCGCCCTCCACCGCACCTGCCTCCGTCCCCTCCGAACTGACCCACTGTCGCGCCGTGTTCCTGCCCGGCGACCCGGCCCGCACCGGCGGCATCGCCTTCTGGCGGCCCGACGGCGAGGCCCCGCCGACCTTGGCAGCGGCGTCCGCGACATCGCCGACCTTGGCAGCGGCCTCCGCCGCGAACCTGACCGTCGTCGTGCCCGGCGGCGACGGAGTCGAGGCGGAGAGCGTGCCGGCCGTCCTGATGCCGGTACACGCGGCCCTGCCGGTCCTCACCAGCGCGCGGGTGAGCGCGTCGGGACACCGGTCCACCGTGTTCTGGGGCGCGGCGGCCGTGCACGCCCTGCACCTCGCGGCGCGCGGGCTGCTGTTGCCGGGGCTGTCCCCGGGCGACCACGACGCCTGGCGCACGGGTCCCCTGCGCGCCCAGGACGTCGAGGCCCTGCGCCGGCTCGCCGCCGCGATGCCGCCCGAGGCGCACGCCGTGCCCGTCGCGGGCGCGGGGCCGCTGCGGCTGCCCGACCCGGAGCGGCTCCTGCGCGCCTTCCTCGACGCCGTCGCCGACACCCTGCCCCGCTCCCCCGCCGCACCGCTGGTGACCGGCGGTCCCGCTTTCGCGTCGCCCGAGCCGGTGCACCTGCCCGAGCAACGCACCTGGGCCGCCGACGTCGCCGCGGGCCACGACGCGGGCGTGCGGCTGTCGCTGCGGATCGAGGTGCCCGGCCTGACGAACGCGGCGGCCGACGCGGACGTCTCGTTCCGGGCCGTGCTCCAGGTGCACGGCGTGAGCGATCCCGCGCTGGTCGCCGACGCCGCGGAGGTCTGGGCCGGCTCCAAGGGCGAGGCCTTCGGCCCGCGCGCGCGGATGGACGCCCTGCTCGCCCTGCGGCGCGCGGCCCGGGCCTGGGCCCCGCTCACGCCGCTGCTGTCCGCGACCGTGCCGGACGCCGTCGACCTCGCCGACGAGGAGGTCACCGAACTGCTCGGCGCGGGCGCCCGTGCGCTGGCGGCGGCCGGGGTCGACGTGCACTGGCCGAAGGGACTGACCCGCGAGTTCAGCACGCGCGCGGAGGTGGGGCCGGTGGGGCCTTCGGACGAGGAGGCGGAGGAGTCCGGCAGGTCCGCCGCGGCCCTTCCGTCGTTCCTGTCCGCCGACGCGCTGCTCGCCTTCAACTGGTCGTTCGCGCTGGGCGACCGTCGGCTGAGCCGGGAGGAGCTGGACCGGCTCGCCGAGGCCAAGCGCCCTGTGGTGCGGCTGCGCGACCAGTGGGTCCTGATCGACCCTCAGGAGGTACGGCTCGCCCGCTCCCGGCAGGACCACAAGGTCACACCGGTGGAGGCGCTGGGCGCGGCCCTGACGGGCTGGGCGGAAGTGGCGGGCAGCCGGGTCGAGGTACGGCCCACCGGATGGCTGGCGGCCCTGCGGGAGCGGCTCGCGGACCCCGAGGCACAGCGGCCCGTGGAGCAGCCCGCCGCCCTCTCGGCCACCCTGAGGGACTACCAGCGGCGGGGCCTGAACTGGCTCGCCGGCATGACCTCCCTGGGTCTCGGCTGCTGCCTCGCCGACGACATGGGGCTCGGCAAGACGATCACGCTGATCGCCCTGCACCTGCACCGGCAGTCCGACGCCGAGTCCGCCGGGCCCACGCTGGTGGTCTGCCCGACGTCCCTGATGGGCAACTGGCAGCGGGAGATCGAGCGGTTCGCGCCCGGCACCCCCGTACGGCGCTTCCACGGTGCACGGCGCAGCCTCGACGACCTGGCCGACGGGGAGTTCGTGCTCACCACGTACGGCACGATGCGCCTGGACGCGCCCCGGCTCACCCAGGTGCCGTGGGGCCTGCTCGTGGCGGACGAGGCCCAGCACGTGAAGAACCCGTACTCCTCGACCGCGCGGGAGCTGCGTGCCATCGGCGCACGCGCGCGCGTGGCGCTCACCGGCACCCCGGTGGAGAACAACCTGTCGGAGCTGTGGGCGATCCTCGACTGGACCACCCCGGGCCTGCTGGGCCGGCTCGGCACCTTCCGCAGGCGGTACGCGGAGGCCGTCGAGGGCGGTCAGGACCCGGCCGCCGCGGACCGGCTGGCCCGGCTCGTACGGCCGTTCCTGCTCCGCCGCCGCAAGGCGGACCCGGGGATCGCGCCCGAGCTGCCGCCGAAGACGGAGACCGATCACGCCGTGTCGCTCACCCCGGAGCAGACGGGTCTGTACGAGGCGGTGGTGCGCGAGGCGCTGGCCGAGATCTCCGGCGCCGGCAGCATGGCGCGACGCGGCCTGATCGTGAAGCTGCTGACCGGCCTCAAGCAGATCTGCAATCACCCGGCGCAGTACCTCAAGGAGGAGCGCCCGGTGATCGCCGGACGTTCCGGGAAGCTGGAACTGCTGGACGAGCTGCTGGAGACGATTCTCGCCGAGGAGGCGGGCGTGCTGGTCTTCACGCAGTACGTCCAGATGGCCCGCCTCCTCGAACGGCACCTGGCCGCCCGCGGCACGCCCTCGCAGTTCCTGCACGGCGGGACGCCCGTCGCCGAGCGGGAGGCCATGGTGCGGCGCTTCCAGGACGGCGAAGTGCCGGTGTTCCTGCTGTCGTTGAAGGCGGCGGGCACCGGTCTGAACCTCACCCGGGCCGAGCACGTCGTGCACTACGACCGCTGGTGGAACCCGGCCGTCGAGGCGCAGGCCACCGACCGCGCCTACCGCATCGGCCAGACCCGGCCCGTGCAGGTGCACCGGATCATCGCGGAGGGAACCATCGAGGACCGCATCGCCGAACTGCTGGTCCGCAAGAGGGAGCTGGCGGACTCCGTCCTGGGCTCCGGCGAGGCGGCGCTCACGGAGCTGACGGACGCGGAACTGGCGGAACTGGTCGAACTGCGAGGGGACCTGTGATGACTCGGTACGACGGTGACACGGAGCGCACGTTCGCCGCGCTGCCGCCCGCGCACGGGCGCGGCTTCGCGCAGACCTGGTGGGGCCAGGCCTGGCTGAAGGCCCTGGAGGACACGGCGCTGGACTCGGCGCAGCTCAAGTCGGGCCGACGGCTCGCCCGCGCGGGTGCGGTCGGCGCGGTGTCGGTGCGCCCGGGACGGCTCACGGCCGTCGTCCAGGGCCGCGACCGCACGGCGCACCGGGCCGACGTCCTGCTGGAGGAGCTCTCGCCCGAGCAGTGGGACCGCTTCCTGGACATGACGGTGGAGCGGGCCGGGCATGTGGCGGCACTGCTGGACCGGGAGATGCCGCCGCACCTGGTCGAGGACGCGGCGGCCGCTGGTGTCGAACTGCTGCCGGGCCTGGGCGATCTGGAGCCGGAGTGCGACTGCGGCGCCTGGGACCACTGCGGGCACACGGCGGCGCTGTGCTACCAGGTGGCGCGCCTGCTGGACCAGGATCCGTTCGTCCTGATGCTGATGCGGGGCCGCGACGAAGCCGCCCTGCTGGACGATCTCCAGACCCGCGGCGGCGGATCCGCAGCGGAGTCCTCCGGGCCGGAGGGCGTGGACGCGGCCGAGGCGTATGCGGCCGGTGACATCCTGCCTCCGCTGCCGGACCTGCCCGCACTCCCCGACGGGCCGGGGCTGCCGCCGTCCCTGGACACCGAGACGCCGCCCGCGCCCGGCATCGACCCGGCCGCGCTGGAGTTCCTGGCCGCACGGACCGCCGTACAGGCCCACCGTCTGCTCGCGGGGGCCCTCCGGGGCACCCCCGAGGCGGAGTTGACGGTGGCGCAGGACGCGGTGCGGCTGGCCGCGGGCGCCCCCGGACGCGATGTGGCGGATCGTCTCGCCGACGGGTCGGGACGCGGCCGGGAGGGGCTCGAGGCGGCGGTCCGTGCCTGGCACCTCGGCGGTACGGCCGCACTCGCCGTGCTCGACGAGGAGTGGCGGGTCGAGGGCGAAACGCTCGCACGCGCGCGTGCCGCCCTGGAGTCGGCCTGGGACACGGACGAGCGGCCCGGGCTGCGGGCACGGGGCAACCGGTGGACGGTCGCCGGCGCACCGGTCCAGCTGCGCCTCGGCCGGGACGGCCGGTGGTGGCCGTACCGCAAGGAACGCGGCCGCTGGGTGCCCGCGGGAGGCGCCGCACAGGATCCGGCGACGGCCCTGACGTCGGCTGAGCCGGCCGCCGGAGACGGAACCGCACCGGAAGAGGCGCCCCTACGGCAGTAGTTCGCCGGTGTCCAGGGACGGGAGGAGCGATTCGAGGTCGCTGGGCAGATCGCTCGGCAGCCGGCTGGGAAAGCCCGACGGCAACCGGGTCCGCAGCTCGCTGGGCACTTCGGTGGGCAGCTTGGTGGGGATGCCGTAGGACGGAGCAGGGGTGCGGCTCGTGCTCCCGGCGGGCGGCTCCCGGTCCGGCGAGCCGTCGCTTCCCCTGGCCATCAGCACCACCGCGCACACGGCTGCGGCGGCCACGAGCACGGTGATCAGGATGAGCAGCGGGTTCCGCCGCTGAGGCGGTACGGGCGACAGGGCCATGGCGACCAGGGTCACCGTGCACCGCTCAGGACGCGAGCGGTGCACGGGAGTTGATACGGACCCATGGCGTGGATCGCATGATTCCGTAGCATTCCAGGCGGTGGACTCAGCCGCGCGCTCCCAGAAGGTGGTCCATGGCCAGCTGGTCCAGGTGCTCGAAGGCCATGCCGCGGGCGGCGGCCGCGTCGACGTCGAAGGCCTCGAAGGCCGACCGGTCGGCGAGCAGGGCCTGGAGGCCGTCCGCGGCGGTGGGCTGGGCCAGCTCGTCCAGGCGGGCCGCGCGCAGCGCCTCCTGGACCTCCGGGTCGGCCCGGAAGGCCGCGGCGCGGTCCTTGAGGATGAGGTAGTTGCGCATGCAGCCGGCCGCCGACGCCCACACCCCGTCGAGGTCCTCGGTCCGCGGGGGCTTGAAGTCGAAGTGCCGCGGGCCGGTGTAGCCGGCCGACTCCAGCAGGTCGACCAGCCAGAACGCGGCACGCAGATCACCGGCGCCGAAACGCAGGTCCTGGTCGTACTTGATGCCGGACTGGCCGTTGAGGTCGATGTGGAACAGCTTGCCCGCCCACAGCGCCTGCGCGATGCCGTGCGGGAAGTTCAGCCCGGCCATCTGCTCGTGCCCGACCTCGGGGTTGACGCCGTACAGCTCCGGACGCTCCAGGCGCTCGATGAACGCCAGGGCGTGGCCGACGGTCGGCAGCAGGATGTCGCCGCGCGGCTCGTTCGGCTTGGGCTCGATCGCGAAGCGCAGGTCGTAGCCCTGGGAGGTGACGTACTCGCCGAGCAGGTCGAAGGCCTCCTTCATCCGGTCCAGGGCCGCGCGGACGTCCTTGGCGGCACCGGACTCGGCACCCTCACGGCCGCCCCAGGCCACGTACACCTGAGCGCCGAGCTCGGCGGCGAGGTCGATGTTGCGGATGGTCTTGCGCAGCGCGTAGCGGCGCACGTCGCGGTCGTTGGCGGTGAACGCGCCGTCCTTGAAGACCGGATGAGTGAAGAGGTTGGTGGTCGCCATCGGGACCTTCATGCCCGTGGCGTCCAGCGCCTGCCGGAAGCGCTTGATGTGGGCCTCGCGCTCGGTGTCGCTCGAGCCGAACGGGATCAGGTCGTCGTCGTGGAAGGTGACGCCGTGCGCGCCGAGCTCGGACAGACGCTGCACCGACTCGACCGGGTCGAGGGCACGTCGCGTGGCGTCGCCGAAGGGATCCCGTCCCTGCCAGCCGACGGTCCACAGGCCGAAGGTGAACCTGTCCTCGGGGGTGGGCTGGTAGCTCATGCCGCGGCTCCTCGCTCGCTGAGACTATTTCGTCATGGCGATTTACAAATTAGTATGCGAGCACCTCTCTGGGAAGAGACAAGGTGTCTCGGAACGAGAGAAGCAGGACCGGAGATGGACGAGAGAAGAGGGAGAAGCCCGATGTCAGCAGCCGAGGGTCCGCTCGTCGTCGGCGTGGACTCGTCCACCCAGTCCACCAAGGCGCTGGTCGTCGACGCGGCCACCGGCCGGGTCGTGGCGAGCGGCCAGGCCCCGCACACCGTCTCCGCGGGGGCGGGACGCGAGAGCGATCCGCGCCAGTGGTGGGACGCGCTGTGCGAGGCCCTGCGCCAGTGCGGTGACGCGGCGCACGAGGCCGCCGCGGTGTCGGTCGGCGGGCAGCAGCACGGCCTGGTCACCCTGGACGACCGGGGCGAGCCGGTGCGTCCGGCCCTGCTGTGGAACGACGTGCGCTCGGCGCCGCAGGCGCGCCGGCTGACCGGGGAACTGGGCGGCGCGAAGGTCTGGGCCGAGCGCGCCGGAAGCGTCCCCGCCGCCTCCTTCACGGTCACCAAGTGGGCCTGGCTGGCCGAGCACGAGCCGGAGGCGGTGCGGGCCACGAAGGCCGTGCGCCTCCCCCACGACTACCTCACGGAGCGGCTCACCGGGCAGGGCACGACCGACCGCGGCGACGTCTCCGGGACCGGCTGGTGGGCGTCCGGGACGGAGTCGTACGACGAGGAGATCCTGGCGCACGTGGGTCTCGACCCGGCCCTGCTGCCCCGTGTGGTCCGGCCCGGGGAGGTGGCGGGCACGGTGCACGGCCACGATCTGCCGTTCTCCAAGGGCACTCTGGTCGCTCCCGGGACCGGCGACAACGCCGCCGCGGCGCTGGGGCTCGGGCTGCGTCCGGGCGTGCCGGTGATGAGCCTCGGCACCTCGGGCACGGTGTACGCCGTGTCGCGGCACCGGCCCGCCGACCCGAGCGGCACGGTGGCGGGCTTCGCCGACGCCCGCGGTGACTGGCTGCCGCTGGCCTGCACCCTGAACTGCACCCTCGCCGTCGACCGCGTCGCGACGCTGCTGGGCCTGGACCGCGACGCCGTGGAGCCCGGCACGGCCGTCACCCTGCTGCCCTACCTGGACGGCGAACGCACCCCGAATCTGCCCAACGCCTCCGGCCTGCTGCACGGCCTGCGCCACGACACGACCGGCGGCCAAGTGCTCCAGGCCGCCTACGACGGTGCCGTGCACTCCCTGCTCGGCGCGCTCGACGTGGTCCTGGACCAGGACGCCGACCCCTCGGCGCCCCTGCTGCTGATCGGCGGCGGCGCCCGGGGCGCGGCCTGGCAGCAGACCGTGCGCAGGCTGTCGGGGCGTCCCGTGCAGGTGCCCGAGGCCAAGGAGCTGGTGGCGCTCGGCGCCGCCGCGCAGGCGGCCGGGCTGCTGACCGGGGAGGACGCGGCGGCCGTGGCGCGCCGCTGGGACACGGCGGCCGGGCCGGTGCTCGACGCCGTCGAGCGGGACGAGGAGACGCTGGCCAGGATCGCCGGGGTACTCTCCGACGCGGCCGCGCTGCTGGAGCGGCCCACCGACACCCACTGAGGACTGGCGTCAGGCATGACCGCACCGCTGCACGAGGCGCACCCGGCGGGGCCCGGACGCGCGCTGCCCGACACCCAGCAGGGCATGCGCCGCCGCAACCTCGCCCGTGTCCTGCACGCCGTCCGCGCCGAGGGGCCGTTGTCCCGGGCCGTCGTCGCGTCGCGGATCGGGCTGACCAGGGCCGCGGTGTCGACGCTCGTCGACGAACTCGTCCGCTCGGGGCTGATCGAGGAGCTGGGGCCCGAGCGGCCCGGACGGGTGGGCCGCCCCGGCTCCGCGCTCGCTGTCAGCGGACGGGGCCCGGCCGGGATCGGCGCGGAGATCGGAGTCGACCATCTCGCGGTCTGCGCCGTCGACCTGCGCGGCACGACCAGGGCGCGGGCGATACGGACGGGCGCGAACCGCGGCCGCTCACCCGGGCCCGTGACAGCGGAGCTCACCGAACTGATCGGCCGGGTCGTCGCCGAGGCGGAGGGCGAGGGCCTGTGGCCCGCCGGGCTCGCCGTGGCCGTACCGGGTCTGGTGGCGCGCGACGCCCGGACCGTCGTCCGCGCCCCGAACCTCGGCTGGCACGACACGGACCTCGGTGCCCTGCTGCCGGCGGACCTGCCGCTGACCGTGGACAACGAGGCCAACTTCGGCGCGCTCGCCGAACTCTGGCTCGAGGACGGCACACCGCGCGACTTCCTGCATGTGTCGGCGGAGATCGGCATCGGTGCGGCCGTCGTCGTGGACGGCGGACTGCTGCGCGGAACCCGCGGTTTCGCGGGCGAGTTGGGACATGTGCCGGTCCGGCCGGACGGGCCGGCGTGCGCGTGCGGCGGGCGCGGATGCCTGGAGCAGTACGCCGGTGAGGAGGCGGTGCTGCGTGCGGCGGGCCTGGAGCCGGACGAGGACCGCGTGGGACTGCTCGCGGGGCGCGCGGCAAAAGGCGACGAGGACGTACGCCGTGCCCTGCGCGACGCGGGCACCGCGCTCGGTGTCGCCCTGACCGGGGCGGTCAACCTGCTCGACCCGCAGAGCGTGGTGCTGGGCGGGGAGCTGTCCGGTCTCGCGCCCTGGCTGCTGCCCTCACTGCGTGAGGAGCTGGCGCGGCGCACCGCGGGTCCGGCCTGTCCCGTGTCCGTGTCACGGCTGGGCCCGGAGGGGCCGCTGCTGGGGGCCGCGCACTCGGTCGTGCGGGCGGTGCTGGACGATCCGGCTGCCGTCGCCGAGCGGGCCTGACCCCCCGGACCGCCCGAATCACCCGATGGGGTGGGCGAGTTATCCACAATCCCCGGCCCGTCCACCGAACCACGTCGCTCCCTCCTGACGGACCGGCAGGCGCCGTACCGTGATGATCCGTCGAAGCGAAAGGCATCCCGTCATGGACCAGGCAGCACCGCTCCCCAGCAGGCGGGGCGTCCTCGTGGGCGCCGCCCTCACCGCCGTCCCGTACGTCCTGCTCCCAGGTACCCGGGCCGCCGCCCGGCCCCAGGCCCCCGACCACCCCGGGGCCGAATGGCACCCGGCGACCGGCGCCAACTACACGGCGTCGAACCGCCCACGCGGCCATCCCGTCGACCGCGTGATCATCCACGTCGCGCAGACGACCTTCGCCGGCACCCTGTCCATCTTCCGGAACCCGAGGAAGCAGGTGTCCGCGCACTACGTGGTGCGCTCGGCCGACGGCCATGTGGCGCAGTGCGTGCGCGAGACCGACATCGCGTGGCACGCCGGGAACTGGGACTACAACAAGCGCGGCATCGGCATCGAGCACGAAGGCTGGGTGGACGAGCCCTCGTACTTCACCGACGCCGTGTACGAGGAATCGGCCCGGCTCACCGCGGCGATCTGCGCGCGGCACGGCATCCCCCGGAACCGGACCCACATCATCGGCCACCACGAGGTACCGGGCAGCGACCACACCGACCCGGGCCGCCACTGGGACTGGCAGCGCTACATGAGACTGATCGGAGAGGCCGCCTGAGAAGAGGCCACCCGAGCCGCCCCTCCCCCGCTCTCGTCGCCCGCCCTCCTCCCTCACCCCACCTCACGTCCCGGTTACAAAGCGCTCAACCTCTGGTTGCGGCACGGTAAGCACGCAACGATGGGGCCATGACTCTGGCCCAGCGCGCCATGGAGCGACTGCAGGCCTGGCCCGACCTGATGCCGGGCCCGGCGAGTTGCGGTACCGGACGGGCGCTCCGTTCCGTCCGTGACGAG
The DNA here is from genome assembly GCF_055589465.1 of Streptomyces sp. NPDC041940. NCBI lineage: Bacteria > Bacillati > Actinomycetota > Actinomycetes > Kitasatosporales > Streptomycetaceae > Streptomyces > Streptomyces sp. NPDC041940. The sequence continues at coordinate 200,816 of NZ_JBVJBP010000003.1, read as the reverse complement.
ATCGTCCACTTCCACTCGGCACGGGACGTGGACCTCCACCTCACCCGCCGGGCCATCCAGCGCTTCCACTACGACCTTGCCGGTTCGAGCGCGATCCACCTGGTTCCCGGATCGTCCTGGGTGACGGTCCACCTCGACTGCGAGGCCGACGTCGACCTGCTGCTGAGCCTGGTGAGCATCGCCCTCAAGGCCCACCAGACCCCGCCCGCCGCCGACGAGCCGCGGCCCGTCGGATGCAACTTCCACCGGGTCAGGGTGCTTCCGCGCGACGCCGCCGCGGGCGGCTGAGCCTTGGTGACACCAGCGGAGGACGCCAACGCCGAGGCCTGGCGTGCGTACGGAGTTCACCACCTGCGGCGGGGCACGGAGCTGCCCGAGGTGGCGCGGATCGACTGGGGTTGCGAGGGCGCCGGGCCGGGGGCCGAGGTCCTCGGGGAGCTCGCGGGCCGGCGGGTGCTGGACCTCGGGTGCGGTCCGGCACGGCACGCCGCCCATCTGGTGCGTGACCGCGGCGCGCTGGTGGACGCGGTCGACGCCTCGGACGGGCAGTACGAACGGGCCCGTGCCCGCTATGGCTCCCTGCCCGGGCTGCGGCTGGTCCTGGCCGACGCGGTGGAGCATCTGCGCACGGCGGAGCCGTACGACGTCATCTACTCCCTGCATGCCGTCCCGTATCTCGACCCGCACCGGCTGCTGCCCGCCCTGGCCTCGGCGCTCAGGCCGGGCGGCAGGCTCTGCTTCACTGTGCTGCACACCAACTCGCGTGGTGACGGACCCTCGGACCGGGTCACGGCCCGGCCCGAGATCCTGCGACTGGCCGGCGGCGGTGACACCACCGTCCACATGTGGGTCCTCACCCCGGGCCTCTGGACGGAGCTGCTCACCGAGTACGGGTTGCGCGTGGAGCATGTCGAGGTCCTCGACACACCGGAGGCCGGCAACCACGCGTCCTACCGGCTCTTCCAGGTGACCCGGCCCGTCCGCGTCTCCTCCCGGCCGCGCGTCGACCGGCCGCCGCCGGCCCATGCCGCGCTCGGGGTCGGCGCCATCCTGTACGGGCCCCGCGGACTGCTCCTGGGCCGGCACCGGCGCGGGACGTGGGAGCTGCCCGGCGGGACGGTGGAACCCGGGGAGTCGTTGCGGGAGACGGTGGTGCGCGAACTGCGCGAGGAGACCGGGCTCGCGGCACGGCCGGAGGACGTCCGGCTGCTGGGGACGCTCCTCGACGATGCCGGCGGGGTCGTCCGGGTGACCGTCGCCGCCCGGGTCACCGTCTGGCGGGGCGAGCCGGCGGACCAGCCCGAGGAGAGCGTGGGCCGCTGGCGCTGGTTCGGCCTGGACCGGCTGCCTGAACAGCTGTTCGTGTGCAGCGCGCAGGCACTCACGGCTTGGCGGCCCGGCCTGCCGATCGACCACTCGCCCGCGCACTACACGCCGTACGCCACCGGAACGGACGGCAGCTGAAGCACCCGGAGGGGTGTGTTTTTCCGACTTTTCCCGCGTAGTCGGCAGTCAGCCGTACTCCTGTGCCCCGACGTCTGGTCCACTGCCCTGAGGACTTCTGACGAGGCATCAGGGGGTACGGCGGTGACAGGTCGTCACAAGCGGCGCGGAGCAGGCAGAGCGGTCCTGGCGTTTCTCACGGCGTTCGGCGCACTGGTCGGTGCGGGGGTGGCGGGGGCGGCCGAGGCCGACGCCGTCCAGAAGCATGTCCGTGTCGCGCCGGGCGTCACCTACGAGCACTTCGACATCCAGGCGGCCAAGGGGGTGACACACGCGCATGTGCTGAAGGTCGACCTGGGCAACCCGCGCGTACAGGTCGACCTGCTGTACCCCGGGGCGGTGGCCTCGCGGGCGCTGGTCTCGCGGATGGCCGACGCGCAGGAGGCGGTCGCCGGCGTCAACGGCGACTTCTTCAACATCACCGAGACGCAGCACCCGGGCGTCGAGGCGACCGGCGCGAGCGTGGGTCCGGCTATCACGGCCGGGCGGACGCTCAAGGCGGCCGTGCCGAACGGCCAGCGGTTCGGCCCGGAGCTGCCGCCCGGCACCACCACCGAGGACGTGTTCGGTGTGGGCACCGACGGACGGGCCCGGCTGGACCGGCTGGCCCTCGACGGCTCGGTCCGCGCCTCCGGGAGTCGGCTGCCGCTCGGCGGGCTCAACCAGTACGCGCTGCCGGTGGGTTCCGTCGGCGCGTTCACCTCCGAGTGGGGCAGCGCCTCCCGGGTGCGCGCCACCTGCGGCACGGACACGGACCGTGCGGCTCCGTGCAGTACGGACACCTACGAGGTGACGGTCCGCGACGGCAAGGTCGTATCGGCCGCCGACACCCCCGGCCGCGGTCCCATCGCCGCGGGGACGACCGTGCTGGTCGGCCGGGAGGCGGGCGCTCAGAAGCTGCGGAAGTTCTCCACCGGTGAAGCGGTCGAGATCGAGCACGCTCTCGTCGCGGCCACGAGCGGCGTCCCGTACCGTCTCGCCGTCGGCGGCTACCCGGTCCTCTCGGGCGGCCGGCCGCTGCCGGGTCTGGACGACACGGCGTCGGCCGTCCGTACGGCCGTGGGGCTCGCCGACGACGGGCGGCGCATGCTGCTGCTCGCGCTGGACGGCGGCGCCGCCTACCGCAGCGGCCTGACGATCGCCGAAGTGGCCGACACCATGCGGCGGCTGGGCTCACAGGACGCCTTGAGCCTGGACGGCGGCGGATCGTCGACGCTGGTCGCCCGGAAGCCGGGCGCGAGCACCGTGTCCGTACGCAACCACCCCAGTGGCGGCGCCGAACGCGCCGTCCCGAACGGCATCGGCGTGTTCTCGGGCTAGGCGACCGCGAAGCCCCAAGGCCTCAAAGCCTCTCCTCAGGGCCTCAGGCTGCTGACGATCTCCGCCGTCGCCGTGATGCCGCTGTGGATGGTGGGGGCGATGCTCGTGCTGGCCAGGTAGAAGCCGAGCAGCAGGCAGACCAGCGCATGGGAGACCTTCAGCCCGCCGTTGCGCAGGAAGATCACCGCAAGGATCACGAGCAGCAGCACCACAGAGATGGAAATGGCCATCGTCAACTCCTCCGCCACGCCGCCCTATCCGATTCACGGCGTTCGGCCGCAAGTGTGGCGTAGCGGAGGGTTCGTCCGGTGGGCTGACCTGTCCGCCGAACGTGTGAAGTCCTACGCCGCCCGGCGGGCGTCCAGGAACGCCTCCAGTCCGGCGAGGTCGTCGGTGTTGAGGTGGTCGACGTCCGCGGCGAGCAGTTCCGCCCACACCGCGTCACGGGCGGGCCCGGCCAGATCCGGGGTCGCCCAGAACCGCACCTTCTGCCGCCGCGCGTGCGCGGCCCGGACGATGCCCCGCAGCTTCTCCCGCTCGGCGTCCGGGAACGCGCCCACGCCCTGCCAGGTGAAGTTGAGCGTCCAGTTGTCGCTGATCAGCGGGACGACGGAGGCCGGGGCCTGGCTGCCGAGGTCGGCGAGGCGGCTGTCGTAGAAGGCGCGCCGCACGCTCTGGGCCTCCATGGGGGCGCGGGCCGCGCGGTCGCCGGAGATCACGGCGGTCACCGGGCCGGGGAGCACCCGGCCGTGGGCGTACGTCGTGAACAGGTGCCGGTAGCGCCTGAGGTGGCGGTCGAGCTCGAGATACGTCGACGAGCCCTCGGTCTTGATGTCGACGAGGAGTTGCAGCGAGCCGCGGTACCCCCGGTACACACGGCCGCGGTTGGCCCGGACGCGGGCCGCGAGCGGGTCGAGGTAGAGGGACTCGAGGGTGCGGGACGGGTCGAGGTCCTCGGGGTCGTGGGCGACGAGAAGCCGGTCGCCGACGAGGTAGATGTCGGCCTCGACGCTGCCGAACCGGTGGTCGAGCGCGTCGAGGAGGGGGCGCGGGTGCTCGTAGTCGTTGTGGGCGTGGGCACGCCACAACGGGCGGCACCCGTGCCGCCGTTCGCCGGCCGCCGCGGGGGTGGCGGGGAGGGCGACCGAGCCCGCGAGGGCGGCGCCGAGGGTGGTGAGGGCTCTGCGTCGGGTGGTGAGGGCCATGCTCTGCCTCCCTGGAAGGGCCTTACGGGAACCCTGCGAGTATGGGGTCCCGGCAGGCCCAGGAAGCAGGCCCGTGCACGGAGTTGGCCGGACCGCCGCCCCGGGTTCACTTCACCGGAGCGGTGCGCACGAGAAAGCCCGCCCCAGGTGGGACGGGCTTTCCCCGCGCGTCGACCAGGTGTACGTCAGGGGGCCTGGAGGTCGACGAGTCCGGCCAGGGCCTCGCGGTGCGCGCCCGCCGTGCCGTAGGCGATCGAGTCGGCCTTCGCGCGCTTGAGATACAGGTGCACCGGGTGTTCCCACGTCATGCCGATGCCGCCGTGCAGTTGCAGTGCCTCCTCGGCGGCGTGCACGGCCACGGGTGCCGCGAAGGCCTGGGCGACGGTGACGGCCACCTCGACGTCCTCGCCGTTCGCCAGCGCGTCGGCGGCGTTGCGGGCGGCCGCGCGGAGGTTGACGACCTCCAGCCACAGCTGGGCCAGCCGGTGCTTGAGCGACTGGAAGCCGCCGACGGGCCGGTTGAACTGCTTGCGTTCCTTCAGATAGCGCACGGTCTCGGTCAGTGCCCAGTCGGCGAGCCCGAACTGTTCGGAGGCGAGCAGTCCGGCTCCGGCGGTCAGGGCCCGGCGTACGGCGGGTTCGGCGTCGCCCAGCAGCCGGCCCGGCACCCCGTCGAGCGTGACGGTCGCCAGCGGCCGGGTCAGGTCCAGGGAGACCTGGGGCGTGACGGTCGCCGCCGTGGCGTCGACCGCGTAGAGGCCGCCGTCGTCGGCGGGCACCAGCAGGACGTCCGCGACGGCCGCGTCCGCGACGCCGGTCAGCTCGCCGCCCAGCCGGCCGTCCTCGTGCCGGACCACCTTGTAGGCGGTGCCCGGTGCGACGTTCAGCGCGACGGCGAGGGCGCCGATCCGCCGTCCGGACGCCAGGTCGGCGAGCAGGTCGTCGGCGTCGCAGGCGAGCAGTGCCTCGGTGGCGACGACGGCGCTGGTGAGGTAGGGCACGGGAGCGACCGCGCGGCCCAGCTCCTCCAGGACTACGGCGGCTTCGCGGTGCGTGGCACCCTGACCGCCCTTCGCCTCGGGTACGAGGAGCCCCGCGAGGCCCATGCCGTCGGCGAGCGCCTTCCAGGCCTCACGGTGGTGCGGGGTGTCCGACTCGGTGCGGGCGATCACGCCGGGCGCGTCGCAGTGGTCGGCGAGCAGGTCCCGTACGGCGGCCCGCAGCGCCTCTTCCTCCTCGGAGTAGAGAAGATCCGTCATCGGGCCAGGTCCTTCCAGGCGACGTCCTTGTCGGTGCGCGGTTCGGCGGGCAGGCCGAGGACGCGCTCGGCGACGATGTTCAGCAGGACCTCGGTGGTCCCGCCCTCGATGCTGTTGCCCTTGGAGCGCAGATAGCGGTAACCGGCCTCGCGGCCGGTGAAGTCGACCAGTTCCGGGCGGCGCATGGTCCAGTCGTCGTACAACAGGCCCTCCTCGCCGAGGAGTTCCACGTCCAGGCCGCTGATCTCCTGGTTGAGGCGGGCGAAGGCGAGCTTCATGCCGGCGCCTTCTGGACCGGGCTGGCCCACGGCGAGCTGCTGGCGCAGCCGTTCACTGGTGAGCCGGGCGGCCTCGGCCTCCACCCAGAGCTTCAGCAGCCGCTGATGCAGGTCGTGGGTGCGCAGCTCGGGCCGCTCTCGCCAGGTCTTGGAGACGAGTCCGATCATGCCGCCCTCACGGGGCAGCCGCATGCCGCCGATGGCCACGCGCTCGTTGTTCAACGTGGTCTGCGCGACCCGCCAGCCGTCGCCGGCCTCGCCGAGGCGGCGCGCGTCCGGGATCCGGACGTCGGTGAGGAACACCTCGTTGAACTCGGCCTCACCGGTGACCTGCCGCAGCGGCCGCACCTCGACACCCGGGTCGGTCATGTCGCAGATGAAGTACGTGATGCCCCGGTGCTTGGGCACGTCCGGGTCGGTGCGGGCGATGAGGATCGCCCAGCGGGAGTTGTGCGCGCCGGACGTCCACACCTTCTGCCCGTTGACCACCCAGGTGTCACCCTCCCGTACCGCGCGGGTGCCGAGGGCGGCGAGGTCGGAGCCGGCGCCGGGCTCGCTGAACAGCTGGCACCAGACCTCCTCGCCGGTCCACAGCGGCCGCAGATAGCGCTGCTTCTGCTCCTCGGTGCCGTACTTGAGGATCGTCGGGGCGGCCATGCCGAGCCCGATGCCGTTGCGGCGCGAGTCGTTGTCGGGAGCGCCGGCCGCCTCCAGTTCGGCGTCCACGACGACCTGCTGCGAGCGCGGCGCATCGAGCCCGCCGAGGCCCTCCGGGTAGTGCACCCAGGCGAGTCCGGCGTCGAAACGGGCCCGGAGGAAGTCCAGGCGGTCGGTCGAGGCAGGCGGATGGGCGGCCAGCAACTCCCGGGTACGGCGGCGCAGTTCCTCGGCGCTGGTCATGCTGCTGCCTCCTCCATGACGACGGCGATCCGTCCGGTGGTCAGGCCGTCCGCGACCTTCTGCACGGCGGCGGCCGCCCCCGAGAGCGGGACGCGCTCGCTCACCAGCGGCTTGATCGCGCCCCGGGCGGCCAGCTCGGTGAGCTGCTCGTGGCAGTGCTGGACCAGCTTCGGGTTCTTGGTGTTGTAGAGGCCCCAGTGCAGGCCCATGATCGAATAGTTCTTCACCAGGGCGTGGTTGAGGGCCGGGCTGGGGATGGTGCCGCCGGCGAAGCCGACGACGATGATGCGCCCCTCGAAGGCGACGACCTTGGCGGACTGGGTGTAGGCCTCGCCGCCGACCGGGTCGTAGACGACGTCGGCGCCCCGGCCGCCGGTGGCCTCCTTGACGGCGGCGACGACGTCCTCGGCGCGCCGGTCGATCACGACGTCGCAGCCCAGCCCACGGGCGACGGCCGCTTTCCCGGGGCCGCCGACGACACCGATGACGGTGGCGCCGGCGGCCTTCCCGAGCTGCACGGCCGCGCTGCCGACCCCTCCTGCGGCAGCGTGGACGAGCAGGGTCTCGCCGGCTTCCAGGCCGGCCCGGCGGTGCAGTCCGAACCAGCCGGTCTGGTAGCCGATGTGCAGGGCCGCGGCCTCCGCGTCGTCCAGGGCGTCCGGCGCGGGCAGCAGGGCGGCGGCATCGGCGACCGCATACTCGGCGAAGCCGCCGTGGGGCAGTGCCGGGTTGGCGATCACCCGGCGGCCGTCCTCGGTCTCGCCGCAGATCTCCACGCCGGGGGTGAAGGGCAGCGGCGGCCTGACCTGGTACTGGCCCCGGCACAGCAGGGCGTCCGGGAAGTTGATGTTCGCGGCACGCACCTTCAGCAGGACCTGGCCGTCGCCGGGCACCGGCCGCGCCACGTCCGCCAGGCGCAACACCTCGCCCGGCTCGCCGTTCTCGTGCACTTGCCATGCCTGCATGCGGGGCCTCCACGGGACTGCGTCGACTGCGTCGTACGACCGGGGTCGGTTCGCATACTAAGCGGTTGCTTGCCGATCAGGGAACAGTCATCGGGTCACGACTTCCTGGGCCGCGCCCGCACATGCATCCGCTCCCCCTGCGGACCGAACAGGCTGAGGAACTCCACGGGCCCCTCCCCCGTCGACCCGAACCAGTGCGGCACCCGCGTGTCGAACTCGGCGGCCTCCCCCGCCGTGAGCACCACGTCGTGCTCGCCCAGCACGATGCGCAGCTTCCCGGACAGCACGTACAGCCACTCGTAGCCCTCGTGCGTGCGCGGATCCGGCTCCTGCCTGCGCTGCGGCTCCAGCACCTTGTAGGCCTGGAGGCCGCCGGGCTGGCGGGTGAGCGGCCAGTGGGTACGGCCGCCCATCACGATCGGCCTCGACCGCACGCGCGGGTCACCCGCCGCAGGGGCGCCGACCAGCTCGTCCAGGGCCACCTGGTGAGCGCGCGCGATCGGCAGCAGCAGTTCCAGACTGGGTTTACGCAGTCCGGATTCAAGCCGCGACAGGGTGCTGACGGAGATGCCGGTGGTCTCGGAGAGCGCCGCCAGGGTCACCTCCCGCTCCTTGCGCATCTGTCGCAGCCGGGGGCCGACGCCCGCGAGTACCTCGTCCGTGGTCATGGTCGTATTGCAGGTTCGGCAAACATGTTTGTCAATACCGCCGGTCCGGGGCGACGCTCGGCAGTGGAGGTGGTCACATGACCGGGACGTACACCGAGAAGTACGAAGTCGTGGTCGTCGGCGGCGGCGCCGCGGGTCTGTCGGCGGCGCTGGTGCTGGGCCGGGCACGGCAGCGCACGCTGGTCGTCGACGCGGGCGAGCCGCGCAACGCGCCCGCCGCGCACATGCAGGGCTTCCTGACACGGGACGGTATGCCGCCCGCCGAGTTCCTCGCCATCGGCAGAGAGGAGATCGCGCGCTACGGCGTCGAACTCGTGCGGGACCGGGTGGTGGAAGTGACGAAGGGCGAGGACTTCGCCGTGGTGCTGGCCGGCGGGCGGACCGTGCGGGCCCGGCGGCTGGTCGTCGCGACCGGGCTGAAGGACGAGCTGCCGGCGGTCCCAGGCCTGGCCGGGCGGTTCGGCCGGGACGTGCTGCACTGCCCGTTCTGCCACGGCTGGGAGGTGCGCGACCAGCCGTTCGGCGTGCTCGGTACGTCCCCGAAGAGCGTGCACCAGGCGCTGATGGTGTCCCAGTGGTCGAAGGACGTGCGGTTCTTCCTGCACACGGTCGCCGAGGAGGAGCTGTCCGACGAGGATCTGCGCCGGCTCGCCGCGGCCGGCGTCGACGTGGTGCCGGGCGAGGTCGCGGGGCTGGTGGTCGAGGACGACCGGCTCACCGGCGTCCGGCTCGCCGACGGGGCGACGCACGCCCGCTCCGCGCTGTTCGTGGCCCCGCACGCCGTCCCGCAGACCGGCCTGCTGGAACAGCTCGGCGCCGAGCTGCAGGAGACGCCCTTCGGCGCGTATCCCGTGGTCGACCCGACGGGCCTGACGACCGTGCCCGGCGTGTGGGCGGCCGGCAACGCGATCGGCTTCGCCGAGCAGGTCGTGCACGCGGCGAGCGGCGGCTACCGGGCGGCGTCCGCGATCGTCGGGGATCTGCTGATGACGGACCTCGACGCGGCAGCCGGACTGTAGAAGGGCCGCTTCCCGGCCGTCGGCGACCGGCTGGTGACGAACCTGAAACCCGCCCGGGAGCTCCCGGCGGCACCCGTCGCCGGCCGGACCCCGGCACCGCCGCCCGGGTGTAGAGGCGCCGCCGGAGGTGCACCATGGCTGCATGCTGCTGCACCGGCTGGCCCGAGTGTCCCAGGAGGTCGCCGCCACCTCGGCGCGGTCCCGGAAGACGGCCCTGCTCGCGGAGCTGTTCCGGGACGCGGAGGCGGACGAGGTGCCGATCGTCATCCCGTATCTGGCGGGACGGCTGCCGCAGGGCCGGATCGGCGTCGGCTGGAAGACGCTGAGCCGCCCGGTCGCCCCGGCCGAGGAACCGGGCCTGACCGTGCGGGAGGTGGACGCCCGGCTCGCGGAGCTGAGCAAGGTGTCCGGCCCCGGCTCCCAGGCGGAACGGGCCCGGCTGGCCGGGGAGTTGATGGGCGCGGCCACCGAGGACGAGCAGCGGTTCCTGCTCGGGCTGCTCACCGGCGAGGTGCGGCAGGGCGCGCTGGACGCGGTCGCGGTCGAGGGCCTGGCCCAGGCGACCGGGGCGCCCCCGGCGGACGTACGGCGGGCGGTGATGCTCGCGGGCTCGCTCCAGACGGTGGCCGAGGCGCTGCTCACGGACGGCCCCGCCGCCCTGGACCGCTTCCGCCTCACCGTCGGCCGCCCGGTCTGGCCGATGCTGGCGCACAGCGCCTCCTCGGTCGCCGAGGCGGTGGCCAAGCTCGGCGCCTGCGCGGTCGAGGAGAAACTGGACGGCATCCGCGTCCAGGTGCACCGGGACGGCGACACGGTACGGCTCTACACCCGCACCCTCGACGACATCACCGGCCGTCTGCCCGAAGTGACGGCCGCCGCTCTGGAGTTGCGGGGCGAGCGCTTCATCCTGGACGGGGAGGTGATCTCCTTCGACGCGGGCGGCCGCCCCCGCTCGTTCCAGGAGACCGCCGGTCGCGTCGGCTCCCGCGCGGACGTGGCGACCGCCGCCCGAGCCGTCCCCGTCTCCCCCGTCTTCTTCGACGCGCTGTCCGTGGACGGCCGCGACCTGCTCGACCTGCCGTTCGCCGAGCGGCACGCGGAGCTGGCCCGGCTGGTCCCCGAGCCGATGCGGGTGCGGCGCACGACGATGTCCGGCCCGGACGGCGTGCCCACGGCGGAGGAGTTCCTCGCCGAAACCCTGAAGCGAGGCCACGAGGGTGTGGTCGTCAAGGCGCTGGACGCCTCCTACAGCGCGGGCCGGCGCGGCGCGTCCTGGCTGAAGGTCAAGCCCGTCCACACGCTCGACCTGGTGGTGCTGGCCGCAGAGTGGGGCCACGGCCGCCGCACCGGCAAGCTCTCCAACCTCCACCTCGGCGCCCGCACCGCCGACGGCGGCCTCGCCATGCTCGGCAAGACCTTCAAGGGCATGACCGACGCGCTGCTGACCTGGCAGACCGAACGGCTCCGGCAGCTCGCCGTCGACGACGACGGCCACGTCGTGACCGTACGCCCGGAACTCGTCGTCGAGATCGCCTACGACGGCCTGCAACGCTCCACCCGCTACCCGGCCGGCGTCACCCTCCGCTTCGCCCGCGTGATCCGCTACCGGGAGGACAAGCGCCCTCAGGACGCCGACACGGTGGAGACCCTGCTGGCCGCGCATCCGCAGGTGCGTCCGTGAAGCGCAGTGCGGGCCTGCTGCTCTTCCGGAGGGGACCCCGCGCCGACGACGGCCCGGAAGTGCTGCTCGGCCATATGGGCGGCCCGTTCTTCGCCCGGCGCGACGCCGGGGCATGGACCGTCCCCAAGGGCGAGTACGAGCCCGACGAGTCCGCCTGGGCCGCCGCCCGCCGCGAGTTCGAGGAGGAACTGGGGCTGCCCCCGCCCGACGGCGAGGCCATCGCCCTGGGCGAGGTCCGGCAGACAGGCGGCAAGATCGTCACGGCGTGGGCGATCGAGGCGGACCTCGACCCGGCGACGATCGTGCCCGGCACGTTCCGGATGGAATGGCCCCCGAAGTCGGGACGGCTCCAGGAGTTCCCCGAACTCGACCGGGTGGCGTGGCTCCCCCTCGACCGGGCCCGCGAGGTGATCGTCAGGGCACAGGCGGCGTTTCTCGACCGCCTGGCGGAGCACTCGCCCTGAGGGGTCCTTGCACTATGCCCGCCCGGGTCGCGCGGCCTGGCACCGCACCTCGCCGCGTTGCCGAAGAGTCCTAGTAGCTCCGCTACGAGGACTCTCCGGCGCCTTGCGATGCACGGCACCAGACCACGCGACCTCATCGGACGCGCATAGTGCAAGGACCCCTGAGCAGACGCTCCCGCGTTGCGGTCCCCTCCGTCGCGCGGGAAGGTCGAGACACAGCCCGCACCGAGGGAGGTCAGCCATGCCCATCGCGACGGTGAACCCGGCGAACGGCGAGACGCTCAAGACGTACGAGGCCATGGGCCAGGAGGAGATCGAGCGCCGGCTCCAGCTCGCCCAGGCCACGTTCCGCACGTACCGGACGACGACGTTCGACGAGCGCGCCCGGCTGCTGAACAAGGCCGCCGACCTCCTCGAAGAGGATCAGCAGGACATCGCCCGCGTGATGACCACCGAGATGGGCAAACCGATCCAGCAGGCCCGGGCCGAGGCCGCGAAGTGCGCCAAGGCGATGCGCTGGTACGCCGAGCACGCCGAGGAACTGCTCGCCGACGAGGAACCCGCCGACACCGATGTGAAGGACTCGGGCGCCTCACGCGTACGCGTGCGCTACCGGCCGCTGGGACCGGTGCTGGCGGTGATGCCGTGGAACTTCCCGCTGTGGCAGGTGGTCCGCTTCGCCGCGCCCGCGCTGATGGCGGGGAACGTGGGCCTGCTCAAGCATGCCTCGAACGTCCCGCAGACCGCCCTCTACCTGGAGGACCTGTTCCACCGGGCGGGCTTCACCGAGGGCTGTTTCCAGACCCTGCTGATCGGCTCCGGCGCGGTCGACGAGATCCTGCGCGACGAGCGGGTCAGGGCGGCCACCCTCACCGGCAGCGAGCCCGCGGGCCGCGCGGTCGCCTCCACCGCCGGCGAGATGGTCAAGAAGACCGTGCTGGAGCTGGGCGGCAGCGATCCGTTCGTCGTCATGCCCTCCGCCGACATCGACCGGGCGGCGAAGGTCGCGGTGACCGCGCGGGTGCAGAACGCCGGGCAGTCCTGTATCGCCGCCAAGCGCTTCATCGTGCACACGGACGTCTACGACGCCTTCGCCGAGCGTTTCGCCGAGGGCATGAGGGCGCTGAAGGTCGGCGACCCCCTGGCCGAGGACACCGACGTCGGGCCGCTCTCCAGCGAGCAGGGACGGCGCGATGTGGAGGAACTGGTCGACGACGCGGTGCGCGTCGGCGCGCAGGTGCTGTGCGGTGGTGAACGGCCCGAGGGGCCCGGCTGGTACTACGCGCCGACGATCCTCGCCGGCATCACCCGCGAGATGCGCATCCACCGGGAGGAGGCGTTCGGCCCGGTCGCCACGCTGTACCGGGCGGGCGACCTCGACGAGGCCGTTCTGATCGCGAACGACTCGCCCTTCGGGCTGAGTTCGAACGTGTGGACGCGGGACGAGGCCGAGGTGGACCGGTTCGTACGGGATCTGGAGGCGGGCGGTGTGTTCGTCAACGGGATGACCGCCTCCCATCCGGGGTTCCCGTTCGGCGGGGTGAAGCGGTCCGGGTACGGCCGTGAGCTGTCCGGGCACGGAATCCGGGAGTTCTGCAACATCACGACTGTTTGGCACGGTGCGTGAGTCTTGCGGGGCTACGATCCCGTCTGTGAACCGCGAAGTGACTCTGCCGTTGATCGTCGACGACCACGGGACCTTGCAGGTGGCTGCGGCGGATGTCAGCAAGCTGTTGCGGACGTTGGGGGGTCGGTGGGTGCGGTTGGTGGAGGCCGGGGAGTCGGGGCTGGACGAGGACACGGTCGCGGCGTTGACGATCGAGCTGGCGAAGCTGGCCGATCGGATTGATGTGGCTTGTATCGCGCACAGCAGTGGGGGTGCGACCTGAGCTGTGCGGGTGCGAGTGCGTGGGGGTTGATCGCGCCCACGCGGCGGAGCCGCAAATCGATACAGCCCCGCGCCCCTAACGAACTGCACTCAACGCGTTCCAGAACATCGCCTCGTACTGCTGGAGCAGGTGGCCATAGCCAGCTGCCAAGGACTCGTTCAGTTGCCCGGTGTCCAGGCCCGCCTGTACCGCCGCCGTTGCTCTCTCGTCCAGTTCGGGTGACGGGTCCGCGAAGAAGTCGAAGAACGCGCAGGCCTCGTCCGTGAAGCCGTAGTGAGTCCGTAGGGCCTTCGTGATCGTCGCGCAATAGCCGCCCCATGCCGAGAAGTTGGCCGTCAGGGCCAGGACGATGTCCGCCGGTGAGCCGTTGAGGGACAGCCAGGCGACGTACGCGGGGTAGGCCTGGCAGCCGGCGAGCGGTTCGTACGACGCCGCCGTCGTCTCGTCCACGCCGCACGCCTGTGTGAGCGAGGGCAGCAGTTCCTCCGCCAGTGCCTCGCCCTCCGCGAGGCTCCGGAAGAAGGCCGCGGCCTCGGGGGCGGTGACGAGGGAACGCTCGGCCAGATGGAGGAACGCGCGGCGGTCCGCGGGGATCACCCAGGACTGTTCCAGGGCGAGGGCGGCGAGGGCGGCGCGAGGGGCCGTGCCCTCGGCGATCCGGGGGACCAGCGGGTTGGACCGCGGGTCCGGGGCGAGTCGGGCGGTGGTCGTCCGCAGCAGGTCCCGGGCCGTGCGCGTCATCGCGTCCTCCGTCGGTGCGTGTCCTCGGACAGGTCTGCCCCGAGCCTGGCACGGGGTCCCCGAAATGGAGCAGTCCGACGCGAAGTCGGCGTCCCACCGGGTGATCGTGGATGGACCACCCTCTGAGGTGAACCACCTTCTGACCGGGAGGCGAAAGGCCTTCCGGGAGGCGAAAGCAGGCACGGTTCATGGCGACTTTGTGCAGACCCTCGGTGTCCGTTCCAGAGCACGTGATCACGATGGAGGAGACGCTTGAGCTGGCGCGGGAGCGCCACGCCGATCACCCCCAACTGCCGCTGGCCCTCCGGCTGATCGAGAACACCGGCGTACGCACGCGGCACATCGTCCAGCCCATCGAGGAGACCCTGAAACACCCCGGATTCGCGGAGCGCAACAAGCTCTACGAGGCCGAGGCCAAGGCGCGGGTGCCCGCGGTCATCCAGGAGGCGCTCGACCACGCCGAGCTGCTCACCACCGACGTGGACGTGATCATCTACGTGTCGTGCACGGGCTTCATGATGCCCTCGCTCACGGCCTGGCTGATCAACGAGATGGGCTTCGACCCGACCACCCGGCAACTGCCCATAGCCCAGCTGGGCTGCGCGGCCGGCGGCGCTGCGATCAACCGGGCGCACGACTTCTGCACGGCCTACCCCGAGGCCAACGCGCTGATCGTGGCCTGCGAGTTCTGCTCGCTGTGCTACCAGCCCACCGACATCGGTGTCGGCTCGCTGCTGTCCAACGGCCTGTTCGGTGACGGCATCGCCGCCGCCGTGGTCCGCGGCCGGGGCGGCGAGGGCATCAGCCTGGAGCGCAACGGCTCGTACCTGATCCCGAAGACCGAAGAGTGGATCATGTACGACGTACGGTCGACCGGCTTCCACTTCCTGCTGGACAAGCGGGTCCCGGCCACCATGGAGCCGCTCGCCCCGGCGCTGAAGGAACTGGCGGGAGACCATGGCTGGGACGCCTCCGACCTGGACTTCTACATCGTCCACGCGGGTGGTCCCCGAATACTCGACGACCTCAGCACCTTCCTGAAGGTCGACCCGCACGCCTTCCGTTTCAGCCGGGCCACGCTCACCGACTACGGCAACATCGCCAGCGCCGTCGTTCTGGACGCGCTGCGCCGGCTGTTCGAGGAGGGCGGCGCCCAGCACCGGGCACGCGGGCTGCTCGCCGGGTTCGGACCCGGCATCACCGCCGAGATGGCCGTGGGCCGCTGGCACCGCGCGGACGAGACGATGTGAGATGAGCAAAGAGACGATCACCGAAACGCTGCCACCGGTCCGCGACTGGCCCGCGCTCGACCTGTCCGGCGCGGACTTCGACCCGGTCCTGCGGGAGCTGATGGACGAGGGCCCGGTCACCCGCGTCAAGCTGCCCAACGGCGAGGGCTGGGCCTGGCTGGTCACCCGCTACGACGACACGCGGATGGTGACCAACGACCCGCGTTTCAGCCGCGAGGCCGTCATGGACCGGCAGGTCACCCGGCTCGCACCGCACTTCATCCCGGCGCGTGGCGCGGTCGGCTTCCTCGACCCGCCGGACCACACCCGGCTGCGCCGCAGTGTCGCCGCCGCGTTCACGGCGCGCGGGGTGGAACGGGTGCGCGAGCGGTCCCGCCGCATGCTGGCGGAACTGGTCGAGGAGATGCTCCAGGACGGCCCGCCCGCCGACCTCACCGAGTCCGTGCTCAGCCCGTTCCCCATCGCGGTCATCTGCGAGCTGATGGGTGTCCCGGCCGCCGACCGGCAGGACATGCACCGCTGGACCCAGCTCATCCTGTCCTCCTCGCACGGCGCCGAGGTCAGCGAGAAGGCCAAGCAGGAGATGAGCTCCTACTTCGCCGATCTGATCGGTGTGCGCGAGGGCAGCACGGGTGAGGATGTCGCGTCCCTGCTCGGTGCCGCCCTGGGCCGTGGCGAGATCACCCTGGAGGAAGGGGTGGGACTCGCGGTGCTCCTCCAGATCGGCGGCGAGGCGGTCACCAACAACAGCGGCCAGATGTTCTACGTCCTGCTGACCCGGCCCGACCTGGCCGACCGGCTGCGCGCCGAGCCGGAGATCCGCCCTCAGGCCATCGACGAACTGCTGCGCTGGATCCCCCACCGCAACGCGGTCGGCCTGTCGCGGATCGCCCTGGAGGACGTGGAGATCAAGGGCGTGCGGATCCGGGCGGGCGACGCGATCTATGTGTCGTACCTGGCCGCCAACCGTGACCCGGAGGTCTTTCCGGACCCGGAGACGATCGACTTCCTGCGCAGCCCCAACCCCCATGTGTCCTTCGGGTTCGGCCCGCACTACTGCCCGGGCGGCATGCTGGCCCGGCTGGAGTCGCAACTCCTCGTCGACGCGCTCCTCGACGGCGTTCCGGGCCTGCGGCTCGCCGTACCCGCCGAAGAGGTGCCGTTCAGGAAGGGCGCGCTGATCCGCGGTCCCGAGGCCCTGCCCGTGACGTGGTGAGCGGGCGATGACGGCGACGGAGGGACTGCTCGTACCACCCGGCCACGGCCGGGTGGTACAGGCTCCTGCCCAGCACGTCACGTTCAAGGTGACCGGCTCGCACTCGCGCATGGCCTCCACCTTCGAGGTGGTCGTGCCGCCGGGCTTCGACGTCGGCGCCCATGTGCACACCCGCAGCGAGGAGTTGTTCTACGTACTCGAGGGCGAGCTGGACGTCCTCGCCTTCGAACCGCGCGTCCGCACCCCCGACACCTGGCGGAAGTGGGAGTCCACTTCGGGCAACCGGGTGGTGCGCGCGACGCCGGGAACGGTGATCGTCGTACCCCCGGGCTGCCCGCACGCGTTCGCCAACCCGACGGACGAACCCGCGAAGATGTTCTTCCAGGCGAGCCCGCCGCCGGATCACGAGCGGTACTTCGAGGAACTGCTGGAGATCCTCGGCAGCGGAGGGCCGCCCGATCACGCGGCGATCCAGGAGCTGCGGGCGAGGTACGACATCGAGCAGCTGACGCCGCTCAGACACCGTTAGCGGATGGGCGTGCCGGCCAGGGTCCGGGCGATGACCAGGCGCTGGATCTCGCTCGTGCCCTCGAAGATGGTGTAGATCGCGGCATCGCGGTGCATCCGCTCCACCGGGTACTCCCTGGTGTAGCCGTTGCCGCCCAGGATCTGGATCGCCTGGCCGGTGACCTTCTTGGCCGTCTCGCTCGCGAACAGCTTGGACATCGAGCCCTCGGCGGCGGTGAACGGCCTGCCGTTGACCGCCATCCAGGAGGCACGCCAGACGAGGAGCCGGGCGGCGTCGATGGACGTGCGCATGTCGGCGAGCTGGAACGCCACGCCCTGGTTGTCGATGATCGGCCGGCCGAACTGCTCGCGTGTCTTCGCGTAGTCCAGCGCGACCTCGTACGCGGCCCGGGCCGTACCGACCGCCATGGCCCCGACCGCGGGGCGAGAAGCCTCGAACGTGGCCATCGCGGCGTTCTTCACGCGCTCGCCGCCCTGCTTGGCCCTCTCCCGGGCGCGGGCGAGGCGTTCGTCCAGCTTCTCCTTGCCGCCGAGCAGGCAGGAGCCGGGAACGCGCGCGTTGTCCAGGACGACCTCGGCGGTGTGCGAGGCGCGGATGCCGTGCTTCTTGAACTTCTGTCCCTGGGTCAGACCGGGGGTGCCCGCCGGGACGATGAAGGACGCGTGGCCCTTGGAGCCGAGTTCCGGGTCGACCACCGCGACCACGACATGGACGTTGGCGATACCGCCGTTGGTCGCCCAGGTCTTGGTGCCGTTGATCACCCACTCGTCCTTGGCCTCGTCGTACACGGCCCGCGTCCGCATGGAGGCCACGTCGGAGCCGGCGTCGGGTTCGGAGGAGCAGAAGGCGGCGACCTTGACGTCGTTGGCGTCGCCGTACATCTGGGGGATCCAGGTGCCGATCTGCTCCTCGGTGCCGTTGGCGAGGACGCCGACGGCGGCGAGGCCGGTGCCGACGATGGACAGGGCGATGCCCGCGTCGCCCCAGAAGAGTTCCTCCATCGCCATCGGTATGCCGAGGCCGGTGGGGTCGAAGTACTGCTGGGCGTAGAAGTCCAGGGAGTAGATGCCGACCTTGGCGGCCTCCTGGATGACCGGCCAGGGAGTCTCCTCACGCTCGTCCCATTCGGCGGCCGCGGGTCGGATCACATCGGCGGCGAAGCCGTGCAGCCAGTCCCGGACCTCCTTCTGTTCGTCGTTGAGCTCCATGGTGAACTCGGCCATGTCGTCCCCTCCAGCGGCGGCACACGTGCATGTTACTTGCGGTAACACCATCCTGTTACCGGTGGGTAGTCGAAGTCAACTCCTACCGACCGGTCGGCACCCGTTCGATGTCCGGTGCATGCTTGGGTGTTAGTTTGCGCTGGCGTCATCGAATCAGCACGGGTGGGGAGAGCACATGGACACCACGCAGCGGACCGATCAGCAACGGTCCGCCGACCGCCGGCGGCGCGAGCTGCTGGAGGCCGCGGACCGGGTGGTGCTGCGCGACGGCCCGCAGGCCTCGATGAACGCGATCGCCGCGGAGGCGGGCATCACCAAGCCGATTCTGTACCGGCACTTCGGCGACAAGGGCGGACTTTACGCGGCCCTTGCCAAGCGGCACACGGACGCGTTGCTGGACTCGCTGCGGGCGGCGGTGGACGCGCCGGCGGACCGGCGGGAGCGGGTCGAGGCGACGTTGGACACGTACCTCACGGCGATCGAGCTGCGACCTCAGGTGTACCGGTTCCTGATGCATCCGGCGGAGGGGAGCCAGCAGGGGGACCAGGGGTTCGATGTCGGCGTGCACAGCGCGCCCCTGTTGCGGCGGATGGGTGAGGAGCTCGCCCAGGTCATCGAGGAGCGGCTGGATCTCGGGCCGGGTGGGCAGCAGCTGGCGCGGGTGTGGGGGCATGGGATCGTCGGCATGATGCATGCGGCCGGGGACTGGTGGCTGGGGGAAAGGCCCTGTTCTCGGGCGGAGTTGGTGCGGAGTCTGGCTGATCTGTTGTGGGGACGGCTTGCCGCTGTGGGGGACCGGGTCGGGGGTCCGGGGTTCTGACCGTTGTGTTTCGGCTGACCGCCGGTGGGGGTTGTTCGCGCCCACGCGGCGGAGCCGCATATTGAACACAGCCCCGCGCCCCTGAAGAAGGCGGATCACCCTCACCGGCGCCAAGAGGATCTGGCTACTTGGCGCATCAGTTTGCGGTGGCGCCAGCCGCTCAGGTGGTCCGCGTAGATGCGGCCCTCCAGGTGGTCGCACTCGTGTTGCAGGCAGCGGGCGAAGAAGCCCGTGCCGTGGACGGTGACCGGGTCTCCGGTCACCGTGAAGCCCTCGACCACCGCGTGGTCGTGGCGTTCCGTGCCCGCTTCCAGGCCCGGCAGGGACAGACAGCCCTCCGGGCCCCGGATCACCACCCCGTCGGCCTCGACCAGGCGCGGGTTGACCACGTGGCCCAGGTGGCGGACGTCCTCGTCGTCCGGGCAGTCCCAGACGAAGACCCGCAGCGACTCGCCGACCTGGTTGGCGGCGAGGCCGACGCCCTGGGCGGCGTACATGGTCGCGAACAAATCCTCGACGAGCCGGGCCAGTTCGGGGCCGAAGTCGGTGACCTCCGCGCAGGGGGTGTGCAGGAGCGGGTCGCCGTGCAGCGTGAGGGGTCTCACGCGGCCGTGGGCGCCGGGGATGGGGCTGTGTCGCATGGCGGCAAGAGTAAGGTCCTTGTCGGTCCGCGCCTCCCACACGAGTTCGCCACAGTGCCGCTGTTCGGGAGTGCTAATGGATCTCGATAGGCTGAGGTCCACACCACGTGGCCGTCAGGCTTCAAGGCGCGGCGCGTACGCAAGGAGGATCGAGAACTGATGGCAGGCAACTCGGACCCGCTCTCGCCGCGGGCCAAGCTGGCCGTGACCGCGGGCAAGGCGGTCGCAGCGGCATCCCGTGCCGCAGGACGCGGCAGCGGTTCGGTGATCGGCGGCCGGGTGGCTCTCCGGCTCGACCCCGACCTCCTCGCCACACTCGCGCAGAACCTGGACGTGATCCTGGTCTCGGCGACGAACGGCAAGACCACCACGACCCGACTCATCGCCGAGGCACTGCGGGCGGCCGGACCGGTCGTCTCCAACGCCCTCGGCGCCAACATGCCGGCCGGTATCACCTCGGCGCTGGCGGGCAGCTCGGAAGCCCGGTACGGCGTGATCGAGGTCGACGAGAAGTACCTCGCCGGTGTCGCCCGGGACACCTCCCCGAAGTGCATCGCCCTGCTGAACCTCTCCCGCGACCAGCTCGACCGGGCCGCCGAGACCCGGATGCTCGCCGAGAACTGGCGGGAGGGACTCGCGGGTTCCAAGGCCGTGGTCGTGGCCAACTGCGACGACCCGCTGGTCGTGTGGGCGGCGTCCTCCTCCCCCAATGTGATCTGGGTCGCGGCGGGGCAGATGTGGAAGGACGACGCCTGGTCCTGCCCGTCGTGCGGTGGCGTGATGCAGCGCCCGGGCGACGACTGGTTCTGCGGTGAGTGCGGCTTCCGCCGTCCGACGCCGAGCTGGGCGCTCTCCGGCGACCACGTGCTCGACCCGCACGGCTCGGCCTGGCCGATCCACCTCCAGCTGCCCGGCCGCGCCAACAAGGCCAACGCCGCATCCTCGGCCGCCGTCGCCGCCGTGTTCGGGGTGCCGCCGCAGGTCGCGCTGGAGCGCATGTACCAGGTGCAGGCGGTGGCCGGGCGGTACGACGTCGTCCAGTTCCAGGGCCGTGACCTGCGGCTCCTGCTCGCGAAGAACCCGGCCGGCTGGCTGGAGACGTTCTCGCTGATCGACCCGCCGCCGACCCCGGTGATCCTCTCCGTGAACGCGCGCGGCGCCGACGGCACCGACACCTCCTGGCTGTGGGACGTCGACTACACGCGGCTGACCGGTCACCCGATCTGCGTCGTGGGCGACCGGAGGCTGGACCTCGCGGTCCGGCTGGAGGTCGCCGACCAGCACTTCCAGGTCTACGAGAACCTCGACCAGGCCGTGGCGGCGTGCCCGCCGGGCCGGATCGAGGTCATCGCCAACTACACGGCGTTCCAGGATCTGCGCCGCCGCGTCGGCAACTGAGCACGAGACGTCAGGGGACTTTTGTGAGCGACAACCAACTGCGGGTCGTCTGGATCTATCCCGACCTGCTCAGCACCTACGGCGACCAGGGCAACGTCCTCGTCGTGGAGCGCCGGGCCGTCCAGCGCGGCCTGGACGTGGCCCGGCTGGACGTGCGCAGCGACCAGCCGATCCCGACCTCGGGCGACATCTACCTGATCGGCGGCGGCGAGGACCGTCCGCAGCGGCTCGCGGCCGAGCGGCTGCGCCGGGACGGCGGTCTGCAGCGGGCCGTGGAGAACGGCGCCATCGTGTTCTCCGTGTGCGCCGGCTACCAGATCCTCGGCCACGAGTTCATCAACGACCTCGGCCAGCGCGAGCCCGGCCTCGGGCTGCTGGACGTGGTGTCGGTGCGCGGCGAGGGCGAGCGGTGCGTCGGTGACGTGCTGGGCGACATCGACCCGCGCCTCGGCCTGCCCCCGCTGACCGGCTTCGAGAACCACCAGGGCGTCACGCACCTGGGCCCCACCGCCCGCCCGCTCGCCAACGTGCGCTTCGGCAACGGCAACGGCACGGGAGACGGCACGGAGGGCGCGTACAACGACACCGTCTTCGGCACGTACATGCACGGCCCCGTGCTCGCGCGCAACCCGCTGATCGCGGATCTGCTGCTGAAGCTGGCGCTCGACGTCAACGCGCTGCCGCCGACCGACGACCGCTGGTACGAGTCACTGCGCGACGAGCGCATCGCGGCTGCTCAGCAGCCTGCCTGAGCACCGCGTCGCAGCCTGCCCGAGGTACGCGTCAACCTGCTGGTCAACAGCCCGTCTGACGGCACATCCGCACAGGTGAGCGGGGTAGTCCAGCAGGCGGACGCGCGGTTCGGTCCCGCCCCTCCCTGACGCTAGGGTGGCGGGAATTCGAGCCGGACAACGTGGTCCGGTCCCCGGCCCACGTTGAGAAGGTATTTCGGGCTATGCGTATTGGTGTCCTCACGTCCGGCGGCGACTGCCCCGGCCTGAACGCCGTCATCCGGTCCGTCGTACACCGCGCCGTCGTGGACCACGGCGACGAGGTCATCGGCTTCCGGGACGGCTGGAAGGGCCTCCTGGAGTGCGACTACCTCAAGCTCGACCTCGACGCGGTGGGTGGCATCCTCGCCCGCGGCGGCACGATTCTCGGGTCCTCCCGGGTCCAGCCCTCCCATCTGCGGGACGGTGTGGAGCGGGCCAAGGGCCATGTCGAGGAGCTCGGCCTCGACGCGATCATCCCCATCGGCGGTGAGGGCACCCTCAAGGCCGCCCGGCTGATGTCCGACAGCGGTCTGCCCGTCGTGGGTGTGCCGAAGACCATCGACAACGACATCGCGGTCACGGACGTCACCTTCGGCTTCGACACGGCCGTGGGAGTGGCGACCGAGGCCCTGGACCGGCTGAAGACCACCGCCGAGTCCCACCAGCGGGTCCTGGTGGTCGAGGTCATGGGACGGCACACCGGCTGGATCGCGCTGCACTCCGGCATGGCGGCCGGCGCGCACGCCATCGTCGTCCCC
Organism: Streptomyces sp. NPDC041940; assembly: GCF_055589465.1. Lineage (NCBI taxonomy): Bacteria > Bacillati > Actinomycetota > Actinomycetes > Kitasatosporales > Streptomycetaceae > Streptomyces > Streptomyces sp. NPDC041940. The sequence goes on along the minus strand of NZ_JBVJBP010000003.1, from coordinate 178,316 downwards.
GAGCGGCCCTTCGACATAGAGGAACTGACCCGGCGGGTCGGCGAGCGGTTCGAGGCCGGCAAGCGCTTCGCGATCGTCGTGGCGGCGGAAGGGGCCAAGCCCCGGGCCGGGAGCATGGAGTTCGACGAGGGCGGCAAGGACATCTACGGGCACGAGCGGTTCGCCGGGATCGCGCGGCAGCTGTCCGTGGAGCTCGAGGGGCGGCTGGGGAAGGAAGCCCGGCCCGTCATCCTCGGGCATGTGCAGCGGGGCGGTACGCCGACCGCCTACGACCGGGTGCTCGCCACGCGGTTCGGGTGGCACGCGGTGGAGGCCGTGCATCGCGGGGAGTTCGGGCAGATGACCGCGCTGCGCGGGACCGACATCGTGATGGTGTCGTTGGCGGAGGCCGTGAAGACGCTGAAGACGGTGCCGGAGGATCGGTACGACGAGGCGGAGACGGTTCTGTGAGGTTGCCGTAGTCGGCCGGGTGCCGGTGGTCTGTGGCTGTTCGCGCAGTTCCCCGCGCCCCTGAGCCTTACCCCCGGTCGCTTGTCCGGCCGGGGGCGGTTCTAGTCTTGGGGCGGACAGATTGCTGCACACCCCCACGAAACAGGAGCCGGCGGAATGGATCACAGCGGGCACGGCATGACCATGGATCTGCCGCCGTTCACGCTGGGGCGAGGTCTTGAGTGGTCGGCGGACCCGTTCTTTCTCGTCGCCTGCCTGCTCGGTCTGGGGCTCTACGGGTGGGGTGTCGTGCGGCTGGTGCGGCGCGGGGACAAGTGGCCCGTGGGGCGGACGGTCGCCTTCGTCATCGGTGTGCTGACCGTCGCGCTCATGATGTGCACCAAGCTGAACGACTACGGCATGGTCATGTTCAGCGTGCACATGGTGCAGCACATGGTGATCAGCATGGTGTCGCCGATCCTCGTCCTGCTCGGCGCCCCGATCACGCTGGCGCTGCGCGCCCTGCCCACGGCGGGGCGGGGCCGCAAGGGGCCCCGCGAGCTGCTGCTGATGTTCCTGCACAGCCGGTACATGCGGATCATCACGCACCCGGCGTTCACGATTCCGCTGTTCATCGCGAGCCTGTACGGGCTGTACTTCACGCCGATCTTCGACAGCCTGATGGGCTCCAAGCCGGGGCACATCGGGATGATGGTGCACTTCTTCGCCGTCGGGCTGGTGTTCTTCTGGCCGATCATGGGCGTGGACCCGGGCCCGCACCGCCCCGGCTACCTGATGCGGATGCTGGAGCTGTTCGCGGGCATGCCGTTCCACGCCTTCTTCGGGATCGCGCTGATGATGGCGTCCGAGCCGATGGTCGGGACGTTCGAGAACCCGCCCGCCTCGCTCGGCATCGACGCGCTCTCCGACCAGAACGCGGCGGGCGGCATCGCCTGGGCGTTCAGCGAGATCCCGTCCGTGCTGGTGCTGATCGCCCTGCTGTTCCAGTGGTACGCCTCCGACCAGCGCCAGGCCAGGCGCAAGGACCGGGCCGCCGACCGCGACGGGGACAAGGAGCTGGAGGCGTACAACGCCTATCTGGCCTCGTTGAACACGCAGGGGCGCTGAAGCCCGCTCCCGTAAGGGCCGTGCGCGCCGGGCGTCCACCAGGCACCATGGAGGCATCGGACCACGAGGAGGGTGTTGCGATGCCCGGTTCCACGAACGGTTCAAACTCGACCAGGACCATGGGGGTGCTCACCCTCGGCGGCCTCGTCGCGGTGACGGCCTACACGGTGGCGCTCGGAAGCAACGGCTGGCTGTGGTTCGGCTGGGTCGTCCTGGGACTGATCACCCTGGGGCTGGTGGTGACCACACGCAGCACCTGACGGCTCACTCCCGGGTCAGCCGGCCCGCCGAGTGCACGCCCGGCTGGTACTTCGGGATCCGGACGGTGATCTTCATGCCCGCGCCCGTGGCGGTCTCGATGACGAGGCCGTAGTCGTCGCCGTAGACCTGGCGGAGCCGGTCGTCGACGTTGGAGAGCCCTATGCCGCCCGAGGGGCTGACCTCGCGGGCGAGGATGCGGCGGAGCAGGTCGGGATCCATGCCGGCGCCGTCGTCCTCGATGACGACGAGCGCCTCGGCGCCCGCGTCCTGAGCCGTGATCTGGATGCGGCATTTGTCTGCTTTGCCCTCAAGGCCGTGCTTGACGGCGTTCTCGACGAGCGGCTGGAGACAGAGGAAGGGCAGGGCGACGGGCAGCACCTCCGGGGCGATCTGGAGGGTGACGGAGAGGCGGTCGCCGAAGCGTGCCCGTACCAGCGCCAGATAGTGGTCGATGGCGTGGAGTTCGTCGGCGAGGGCGGTGAAGTCGCCGTGCCTGCGGAACGAGTAGCGGGTGAAGTCGGCGAATTCCAGGAGCAGTTCGCGGGCGCGCTCGGGGTCGGTGCGCACGAACGAGGCGATCACCGCGAGCGAGTTGAAGATGAAGTGCGGGGAGATCTGGGCCCGCAGCGCCTTGATCTCGGCCTCGATGAGGCGGGTGCGGGACTGGTCGAGGTCGGCCAGCTCCAGTTGGACGGAGACCCAGCGGGCCACCTCGCCGGCCGCCCGGACCAGGACCGCCGACTCACGGGGCGCGCAGGCGACGAGGGCGCCGTGCACCCGGTCGTCGACGGTGAACGGGGCGACGACCGCCCAGCGCACCGAGCAGTCGAGGATGTCGCAGGTGAGCCGGAATGCCTCACCGCGGCCGGTGTCCAGGGCGCCCGAGAGGCGTTCCATGATCTCGGTGCGGTGGTGGGCGCCGTCGCCGTCCCAGACCAGGACCTGTTCGCGGTCCGTGAGGCAGAGGGCGTCCGTGCCGAGCAGGGAGCGCAGTTTGCGGGCGGACTTGCGGGCGGTCTCCTCGGTCAGGCCGGCCCGTAGCGGGGGTGCGGCGAGGGAGGCGGTGTGCAGGGTCTCGAAAGTGGCGTGCTCGACGGGGGTGCCGAGGCCGCCGAGGCTCTTGGCCCCCCGTGCGGTGCGCCGGCCCAGCCAGACCCCGGCGGCCAGCACCGGGAGTACGGCGACGCACAGACCCGCGAGGAATCCGCTCATGGTGTCTTCACCTCCGTGCGCAGTTCCTCGGGCAGGTGGAAGCGGGCCAGGACGGCCGCCGTGCCCGGGGGCACCCGGCCGGGGGTCGCCAGGGAGACCAGGATCATGGTGAGGAAGCTCAGCGGCACCGACCACAGGGCGGGCCAGGCGAGCAGGGCGTGCAGCGCGCCCCTGCCCGGGTAGCCCGCCATGGTCGCGGCGACGGCGAGCAGGGCGGAGCCGCCGCCGACCAGCATGCCCGCGGCGGCACCGGGCGGGGTCAGCCGCCGCCACCAGATGCCGAGGACGAGCAGCGGGCAGAACGAGGAGGCGGACACCGCGAAGGCGAGCCCGACGGCGTCGGCGACCGGGAGCCCGCCGACGAGGACGCTCGCCGCGAGGGGCACGGCCATGGCGAGGACCGTGCCGAGCCGGAAGTGCCGTACGCCCCGGGACGGCAGGACGTCCTGGGTGAGGACGCCCGCGACCGCCATGGTCAGCCCCGAGGCCGTGGACAGGAACGCGGCGAAGGCACCGCCCGCCACCAGCGCGCCCAGCAGGTCCCCGCCCACTCCCCCGATCATGCGGTCGGGCAGCAGCAGGACGGCGGCGTCCGGGTCTCCGGTGAGGGTGAGTTCGGGGGCGTAGAGGCGGCCGAGTGCGCCGTAGACGGGCGGCAGGAGGTAGAAGGCGCCGATCAGGCCGAGGACCACGACGGTGGTGCGGCGGGCGGCGACGCCGTGCGGGCTGGTGTAGAAGCGGACCACGACGTGCGGCAGGCCCATGGTGCCGAGGAACGTGGCGAGGATCAGCCCGTACGTGGCGTACAGCGGGCGTTCCCCGCGGCCTTCGTCCTGCGAGGGCGACAGGTCGCCGCCGCCACCGCGCTCGGCCGCGGGGACGGTCGCCCCCGCGGCGAAGGTGAGCCGGGTGCCGCGTTCGATGTGGTGGGTGCCGGCGGGGAGTTCGAGGCGGGTATCGGTGCGGGCACGGCCGTCCACGGTGCCGGTCACCGTGACCGTCAGCGGCCGGTCGAGCGTGAGGGCGATGCTGTCGTCCACGCGGACGACGCGCTGTTCGCGGAAGGTGGCCGGTTCGTCGAAGGCGTGGCGCGGGGCTCCGTCGTGCTGCCAGGCGAGGACCAGGAAGAGGGCGGGGACGAGCAGGGCGGTGAGTTTCAGCCAGTACTGGAAGGCCTGCACGAAGGTGATGCTGCGCATGCCGCCGGCGGCGACGGTGGCGGTCACGACGACGGCGACGATCACTCCGCCGAGCCAGTCGGGCGCCCCGGTCAGCACGGTCAGGGTCAGTCCGGCGCCCTGGAGCTGGGGCAGCAGGTACAGCCAGCCGACGCCGACGACGAAGGCCCCGGCGAGGCGCCGTACCGCTTGGGAGGCGAGGCGGGCCTCGGCGAAGTCGGGGAGGGTGTAGGCGCCGGAGCGGCGCAGCGGGGCGGCGACGAAGAGCAGCAGGACCAGGTAGCCGGCGGTGTAGCCGACCGGGTACCAGAGCATCTCGGGGCCCTGGACCAGGACGAGTCCCGCTATGCCGAGGAAGGAGGCGGCGGAGAGGTACTCGCCGCTGATGGCGGCGGCGTTGAGGCGGGGGCCGACGGTGCGGGAGGCGACGTAGAAGTCGGAGGTGGTGCGGGAGATGCGCAGGCCGAAGGCGCCGACCAGGACCGTGGCGACGACGACCAGGGCGACGGAGGGTATGGCGTAGCCGGAGTTCATGGATGCGGCTTCAGCGGTCTTCGACGAGGCGTACGAAGTCGCGTTCGTTGCGTTCGGCGCGGCGGACGTACCAGTGGGCGAGCAGGACGAGGGGGACGTAGAGGCCGAAGCCGAGGACGGCCCATTCGAGGCGGCCGGTGCCGGGCGTCGCGGCGAACAGCAGCGGCAGCGGGCCGACGAGCAGGCCGAGGATCGCGAACACGGTGAGGGCGGCTCGCAGTTGGGTGCGCATCAGGGAGCGGACGTAGGTGTGGCCGAGGGTGGTCTGCTCGTCGATCTCGGTGCGCGGGCGGTAGTAGCCGGAGGCCTGGGGGTACCTCCCGCGCGAGCGAAGCCGAGCGTGGGGGACTGTGCGGCGGGGCGGGGCGGTGACGACGACGCGGCGTTCGGTGTGGTCCTGGGGCACTGTCACGGCCTCCTCATGAGCAGGTCGCGCAGTTCGCGCGTGTGGCGCCGGCTGACCTGGAGTTCCTCGGAGCCGACGAGGACGCTGACGGTGCCCGCGTCGAGGCGGAGTTCGCCGATGTGGCGCAGGGCGACGAGGTGGCGGCGGTGGATGCGGACGAAGCCGCGGGAGCGCCAGCGCTCCTCCAGGGTGGACAACGGGATGCGGACCAGATGGCTGCCCTTGCCGGTGTGCAGCCGGGCGTAGTCGCCCTGGGCCTCGACGTGGGTGATGTCGTCGACGCTGACGAAGCGGGTCACACCGCCGAGCTCGACGGGCAGGTGGTCGGGGTCGGGTTCGTGCACGGGTATGCGCGGGGCGGCGCCGCGCAGCTCGGCGGCGCGGCGGACGGCCTCGGCGAGGCGTTCCTTGCGCACGGGCTTGAGGACGTAGTCGACGGCCTTGAGGTCGAAGGCCTGGACGGCGAAGTCCTCGTGGGCGGTGACGAACACGACGAGCGGGGGCCGGGCGAACCCGGTGAGCAGCCGGGCCAGGTCGAGGCCGTCGAGGCCGGGCATCTGGATGTCGAGGAAGACGACGTCGATCGCCTCGGGGCCGCCGGGGCCGGACTCCAGGGCGCGGTTGATGCGGCGCAGCGCCTCGGTCGCGTCGCCGGCGCCCTCCGCGCTGCCGACGCGGGGGTCCGCCTGCAGCAGGTAGAGCAGTTCCTCCAGCGAGGGGCGTTCGTCGTCGACAGCCAGGGCGCGCAGCATGAACCCGGAGTGTAGGGGCGATCCGTACCTGGGGACATGTGCTGGGGGTGCACGTTCCCGCTGGATACAGTGCCCGCATGAACAGCAGGTCCACGCCGTTCGACGAACTCGACCGGAAGATCATCACCGCGTTGATGGCGAACGCCAGGACGTCCTTCGCCGAGATCGGCACGGCGATCGGGTTGTCGGCCACGGCGGTCAAACGCCGGGTCGACCGGCTGCGCGAAACGGGTGTGATCACCGGTTTCACGGCCACGGTGAAGCCGTCGGCGCTGGGCTGGCGCACGGAGGCCTACGTCGAGGTGTACTGCGAGGGCGCGGCACCGCCGCGGCGGCTCGCGGAGGTCGTGCGGGACTACCCGGAAATCACGGCGGCGATGACCGTGACCGGCGGCGCGGACGCGCTGCTGCATGTGCGGGCGCGGGACGTGGAGCACTTCGAGGAGGTGCTGGAGCGGATCCGCCAGGAGCCGTTCATCCGGAAGACGATCAGCGTGATGGTGCTGTCGCATCTGCTCCCGGAGAGTCCGGAGGCGGGGGCCAGCCATCCGGCGCCGGAATAGCCCCGAAGATCGCGCAGCAGGCATGCGCCGACCGGCCTCAAGACGCAGTGTTCCTGCGTGAAGACGCAACTGATGTTTCTTGTGGACCGCCCCCGTCACTTCCTACCTTGGTGTCAACCCTCAGTCACACACCGTTAGGAAGCGGAGGTACCCCTCTGTGCCCGACTCCCGTGTGCCGCGTCGGCGGCGCTATCTCGTCTGCGAACCCAGACACTTCGCCGTGCAGTACGCGATCAACCCCTGGATGCACCCCGACGAACCCGTCGATGTCATCCGCGCCCTGGACCAGTGGCAGGCGATGGTCGACGCCTACCGTGTCCACGGCCATACCGTGGACACGGTGAAGCCGGTCCCCGGCCTGCCCGACATGGTCTTCGCGGCGAACTCGGCCGTCGTGGTCGAGGGCCGGGTGTTCGGCTCCCTCTTCAAGGCGCCGGAGCGCCGCCCCGAGTCCGTGCCGTACGAGGCCTGGTTCAAGACGGAGGGCTACGAGGTCTACCACCCCGAGTCCGTGTGCGAGGGCGAGGGCGACCTGGTGCCGGCCGGCCGCTGGGTCCTGGCCGGAACCGGGTTCCGTACCACCCGTGAGGCCCATCTCGAGGTACAGGAGTTCTTCGGGGTGCCGGTGATCAGCCTGACGCTGGTGAATCCGTACTTCTACCACCTGGACACGGCGTTGTTCGTCCTCGACGAGGAGAATGTCGCTTACTACCCCGAGGCGTTCTCGCCCGGCAGCCGGGAGCTGCTCGCCCGGCTGTATCCGGACGCAGTACTCGCCACCCACGAGGACGCGATGGCGTTCGGGCTCAACTCCGTCTCCGACGGACGCCACGTGTTCATCTCACCGGGGGCTACGGCCCTGGCCGGGCAGCTCGCCGACCGTGGCTACGTCCCCGTCCCCGTCGACCTGTCCGAGTTCCAGAAGGCCGGTGGCGGCATCAAGTGCTGCACCCAGGAGATCCGGGAGATCCGTTCATGACCGCACCCGTCCGCACCGAGGGCTCGCCGAAGGCCCGTGGCTCGCAGGAACTCATCCGCGCGGAGGAGCCGGTCCTCGCCCACAACTACCATCCGCTGCCCGTGGTCGTCGCCCGCGCCGAGGGCACCTGGGTGGAGGACGTGGAGGGGCGGCGCTACCTCGACCTGCTGGCCGGCTACTCGGCGCTCAACTTCGGCCACCGGCATCCGGCGCTGATCGAGGCGGCCCATCGCCAGCTCGACCGGCTGACCCTCACCTCGCGCGCCTTCCACAACGACCGGCTCGCCGAGTTCGCCGAGCGGCTGGCCGCGTTGACGGGCCTGGACATGGTGCTGCCCATGAACACCGGCGCGGAGGCGGTGGAGAGCGCGGTGAAGGTGGCCCGCAAGTGGGCCTACGACGTCAAGGGCGTGCCGGACGGCAAGGCGACGATCGTGGTGGCCGCGGACAACTTCCACGGCCGTACGACGACGATCGTCAGCTTCTCCACGGACGAGACGGCGCGGCAGGGCTTCGGTCCCTTCACTCCGGGCTTCCGGATCGTGCCGTACAACGACCTGGCCGCGCTGGAGGCGGCGGTCGACGAGACGACGGCGGCGGTGCTGATCGAGCCGATCCAGGGCGAGGCGGGGGTGATCATCCCTGACGACGGCTATCTGGCGGGCGTGCGCGAGCTGACCCGGCGCAAGGGATGCCTGTTCATCGCCGACGAGATCCAGTCCGGGCTCGGCCGTACCGGCGGCACGCTGGCGGTGGAGCACGAGTCGGTCGTCCCGGACATGGTGCTGCTGGGGAAGGCGCTGGGCGGTGGCATCGTGCCGGTGTCGGCGGTGGTGGCGCGCCGTGAGGTCCTCGGGGTGCTGCGGCCGGGCGAGCACGGCTCGACCTTCGGCGGCAACCCGCTGGCCGCGGCGGTCGGCACGGCGGTGGTCGAACTGCTGGAGACGGGCGAGTTCCAGCGCCGCGCGGCCGAGCTGGGCACGACGCTGCGGGACGGCCTGACCGAGATGGTCGGCAAGGGCGTCGTCGGCTTCCGCTCGCGGGGCCTGTGGGCGGGCGTCGACATCGACCCGGCCCTCGGGACCGGACGCGAGGTCAGCGAACGCCTCATGCGGGAGGGAGTCCTGGTCAAGGACACCCACGGCTCCACGATCCGCCTGGCACCGCCGCTCACGATCACGGGCGAGGAGCTCGCGGGGGCGCTCGCGGCACTGGAGAAGGTGCTGGGGTAGCCGGAGAGGTGCTGAGGCAAGGGAGCGCCACAGCCGCCCGCGGCCGCCCCGACCGGACCTGCACAAGCCGCCCCCGTAGGCGGGAAGGGTGAAGATGGGGGCAAGAGGTGGTAGACCACTCTCAGCGACAGAGAGGTCGGCCGGTGGGCGCACACGAGGAGTACGGCGTTGCCCGGCGGCGGTTCGACGTGGCCGACGCCGTGCCCCTGCTGCTCGATCCGCAGGGCGTGGTGACGGGCTGGACCGACGACGCCCGGCGGCTGCTGGCCTACCCGGCTGCCGAGGCGGTCGGCAGGAAGCTGTCCGATCTGCTGGCCGCCGAGGACGCGGAGCGGGTGCCCGACCTGGTCGAGCGCTGCCGCAGGGACGGCGGCTGGACGGGGCTGCTGACGGCCCGCCGCAAGCACGGGCAGCCGGTGCGGGTCGTGGCCCGGATCACCCCGGCCGAGGAGACGCACAGCGGTTCGCGCTGGCTGGTGCTCCTGTCGGAGCTGGGCCATGCCCCCGGCTGGGACATGAGCCGTACGGTGCTGGAGCGGATGGTGACCGACGCCTCCGTGGGCATCGCCATCGTGGACACCGACCTGCGTTTCGTGTGGTCCAACGCCGCCCTGGAGCAGTTCGGCGGCGGACCGGCACCGCGACGGCTCGGGCTGCGCTTCGCGGACGTCCAGCCGGGCATGGACGCCCAGGCGGTCGAGGCGCAGATGCGGCACGTTCTGGAGACCGGCGAGGCGGTCGTCGGATACGAGCACGTGGGCCATGTGCGGTCGGCGCCGCTGCGCGAGACGGCGCACATGCTGTCGTTCACCCGGCTCGAGGACGACCGGGGGCACCCGCTGGGCGTGTACTACACGGTCGTCGACATGACCGAACGGCACCGCGCGCGGCAGCGGCTGGCGCTTCTCGACCGGGCCGGCGAGAACATCGGCCGCAGCCTTGACGTCCTGCGCACCGCGCAGGAGCTGGCCGACGTGGCCGTCCCGGGAGTTGCCGACTTCGTCACCGTGGATCTGCTGGAGGCGGTGCTGCGGGGCGCCGAGCCGGCTCCCGGGCCGCTCGCGGACACGGATCCGGTGGCGCTGCGCCGCGCCGGCCAGCGGTCCGAGGAGGACGACCTGCCGCAGGGCGCCCTCGAGGTCGGCGACATCGCGACCTACCTGGCCGGGTCGCCCCCGGTCCGCTGCCTGACCACGGGGCGCTCCTGGAGTGCGGAGCGGCTCGATCCGGTGACCCGGGAGTGGGCCACGGACCTCCCGGAAGGCCGCCGGACCGTCACTTTCCTCGAGCTGGACCTGTACAGCGTGATGACCGTGCCGATCCGGTCACGGGGCACGACCCTCGGCGTCACCAGCTTCTTCAGGCGCCACCGCCGGGAGCCCTTCGACGAGGAGGATCTGCACCTGGCCGAGGACCTCGTCGCCCGCGCGGCCGTCTGTCTGGACAACGCCCGGCGCTACACCCGCGAGCGGGACGCCGCCCTCGTTCTGCAACGCAGTCTGCTCCCCCACCGGCTGCCCGAGCAGGACGCCGTGGAGGTGGCCGCGTGCTACCGGCCGGCCGACGAGCTGACCGGTCTGGGCGGCGACTGGTACGACCTCATCCCGCTGTCCGGCGGCCGTGTCGCGCTCGTCGTCGGCGAGGTGCCCGGGCACGGCATCGACGCTGCGGCGGCCATGGGGCAGCTGCGGACCGCCGTACGGACCCTGGCCGCGCTGGATCTGCCGCCGGAGGAGGTGCTGGCGCACCTCGACGACCTGGTGGCGCGGTCGGCGCGGGAGGAGGGCGTCGAACCGGGCATGGCGGGCGCCGACGGCGCGCGGCCGTCGTCCGTGGGTTCCGGGTGCCTGTACGTGGTCTACGACCCGGTCGACGGCGGCTGCACGATGGCGGCCGCCGGCCACCCCGCCCCGGCCGTGGTCGCGCCCGACCGCTCGGTCACGTTCGTCGATCTGCCGCAGGGGCCCCCGCTCGGCGTGGGCGGTCCGCCCTTCGAGGCGGTCGAGTTGTCCCTCGCGGAGGACAGCACGCTCGCCCTGCACACCGACGGGCTGCTGGCCCGGGGCGAGACCTGGGCCGTCGACACCGGACGGGAACGGCTGCGCGGGGCGCTGGAGCAGGCGGGCCCGCTCGAGTCGGTGTGCCTGACCGTGGTCGACGCGCTGGTCCCGGCGCGCCCGTACGACGACGTGGCCCTGCTGATGGCGCGGACGAAGCGGCTCGGCAGCGGGCAGGTCGCGGCCTGGGACCTGCCCTCCGACCCGGCCGTCGTCGCCGACGCCCGCCGCACGGCCACCCGGCAGCTGGCGCACTGGGGCCTGGACGAGCTGGTCTTCACCACGGAGCTGGTGGTGAGCGAGCTGGTCACCAACGCCATCCGGTACGCCACCGGCTCGATCCGGCTCCGGCTGATCCGGGAGCGCGCCCTGGTCTGCGAGGTCTTCGACGGCGGCGCCACCGCGCCCCATCTGCGCCATCCCCGTACGACGGACGAGGGCGGGCGCGGGCTGCTGCTGGTCTCCCAGCTGACCCAGCGGTGGGGCACCCGGTTCGTCCACGACGGAAAGATCATCTGGGCGGAGCAGTCGCTGACGGACCTCACGGAGTGAAGCCGGGGCCCGGAATCGGCCATACCGTGGGAAAATAGTCTGGTCCCGGCAGTGGTGAGGCAGCCATGACGGATTCGTCGATCGAGTACGCGGCGGTGTTCCAGGCCCTGCCCGGCATGGTGGCGCTGCTGACGCCGGAGCTGGTGTACGCGGACGCCAACGAGGAGTTCGTCCGGGTGTCCGGCCGCTCCCGCGAGCAGCTGATCGGCCGCTATCTGTTCGACGTCTTCCCCGACAACCCCAACGACCCGGCCGCGACGGGCATGCGCAACCTGGAGGCCTCGCTGCGCCGGGTGCTGGCGACCGGGGAACGCGACGCCATGGCCCTTCAGCGCTACGACGTCGAGGATCCCGAACGGCCCGGGGAGTGGCATGAGCGCTACTGGAGTCCCGTGAACGCTCCGCTGGTCGGCCCCGACGGCAAGGTGGTGCTGATCGTGCACCGGGTCGAGGAGGTCACGGAGCTGATCCGGGCCCGGGGCCGCTCCGGAGGGAACCGGGGCAGCCGGGCCCGGGTCCTGGAGGCCGAGCTGTACACCCGCGCCCGTGAGCTGCAGGAGCTCAACGACCGGCTGCGCCAGGCGCACTCCCGCGAGCGGGAGGTGGCGCTGGCCCTTCAGGAGGCGATGCTGCCCGACCGCCGCCAGGTCAGCCACCACCACCGGGCCGCCGTCCGCTACCGGCCCGCCGTGGGCGCGCTCAACGTGTGCGGGGACTGGTACGACCTGGTCGACCTGGTCGGCGGCCACCGGGTCGGGGTGTCGGTGGGCGACGTGGTCGGGCACGGACTGGAGGCCGCCGGCGTCATGGGCCAGCTGCGCAGCGCGCTCAGCGCGGCCTCCCGGGTCGCCGAGGGCCCGGCCCAGGCGCTGGACGTGCTGGGGCGCTACGCGCACGTGGTCGAGGGCGCCGAGTCGGCGACCGCCGTGACGACCTTCATCGACTTCGACCGGCACCTCATCACCTACAGCAGTGCCGGCCACCCCCCGCCCGTGCTGGTCCACCCCGACGGCCGCGCGGAGCTGCTCGACGGGGCCACCGACACCCCGCTCGACGCCCGCCCCGACCCGATCCCCAGACCCCAGGCGGACACCTCGTACGCGCCGGGCGCCACCTTGGTGCTCTACACCGACGGACTGGTCGAACGGCGCGGCGAGGACATCGACACCGGTCTGGGCCGCCTGGCCGACGCGCTGGCCCGGAACCGGGACCAGGACCCCGAGACCCTCGCCGACACCGTCCTGCTGGAGCTGCTGCCGCACGGCGGGGCCACGGACGACACCGCGCTGGTCATCGTGCGGCTGTGACCAGCGGCCGCGACCAGGGGCCAGGCGCCCTACAGCCGGTTCCGCCCGTGGTCGAGGAGCCTGACGCGGTCCACGTTCTGCCGGTCCTCGGTGTCGCCGCTGGGCTCGCCCGCGAACCACGCGTCGAGGATCTCCGTCAGCAGCGGCTCGGACGTCAGCCGCAGGCTCAGCGCGAGGACGTTGGCGTCGTTCCAGCGGCGGGCCCCGTCGGCCGTATAGGCGTCCGTGCACAGGGCGGCCCGCACCCCGGGCACCTTGTTCGCGGCGATCGAGGCGCCCGTGCCGGTCCAGCAGCACACCACGGCCTGGTCGGCCGTGCCGTCGGCGACCTCACGGGCCGCGGCCTCGGAGCACACCGCCCACTGCGGGTCGCCCCCGGAGCGCAGTGCGCCGTGCGGGCGCACCTCGTGCCCTCGGCCCCGCAGCGCGGCCACGAGGGCGCGGGCGACGGGCTCGTCCATGTCCGAGGAAACAGAGATCCGCATGCTGCGCAGACTACTCGGCCGGGCCGCAAGAACCAGCGGTTGGCCAGGCACCCTCCGTATCCCGGCCATGCCGCCCGTTCGGCTTGCCGATCACCCGGACGGACCAGCACGCTGGTCCCGCGGCCCTCCCCAGCCGCATGAGCACCACCGGACACCGCCACCCGACTGACTGACCGTCAGTCAAAAGGTGAAGGATCGACGAGGTCCCGCCGCACGAGGTGCCCGGTGACTGCGCCTGCACCTACACTGGCACCCCACGACACGCCGGTTGACCTGCTGGAACACGGCGGTTGAGCCCACCGCCAGAGTCGAGGAGCGCCCGCTTTGTTCTACTACCTGCTGAAATACGTGCTACTGGGCCCGCTGCTGCGACTGGTCTTCCGCCCTCGGATCGAGGGCCTGGAGCATGTGCCGCCGGAGGGCGCCGCCATCGTCGCCGGCAATCACCTGTCGTTCTCGGACCACTTCCTGATGCCCGCGATCCTCAAGCGGCGCATCACCTTCCTCGCGAAGGCCGAGTACTTCACCGGCCCGGGCCTCAAGGGCCGGCTGACGGCCTTCTTCTTCCGCAGCGCGGGGCAGATCCCGGTCGACCGGTCGGGCAAGGACGCGGGCCAGGCAGCGATCCGCGAGGGCCTCGGCGTGCTGAGCAAGGGCGAGTTGCTCGGCATCTACCCCGAGGGCACGCGCTCGCACGACGGCCGGCTCTACAAGGGCAAGGTCGGTGTCGCCGTGATGGCCCTCAAGGCCGGCGTCCCGATCATCCCCTGCGCGATGATCGGCACCTTCGAGGCCCAGCCGCCCGGCAAGGTCATTCCCAACATCCACCCCGTCGTGATCCGCTTCGGCGAGCCCCTCGACTTCTCCCGCTACGAAGGCATGGAGAACGAGAAGGCCATCCTGCGCGCCGTCACCGACGAGCTCATGTACGCGATCCTCTCCCTGTCCGAGCAGGAGTACGTCGACCAGTACGCGGCCGTCGTGAAGGCCGAGGAGGCCGCCGCGGCGAAGGAGCGGAAGTTCCCGCGCATGCCGCTCAGTTGAGGCCTCTGCTGTCGGCAGAGCCGCAGGTGGCCAGGCCACAGGCCGCCGTACGGTCTTCGTATGACACGTGCTGTGGTGATCGGAGCGACGGGACAGATCGGACGGGTGGCGGTCGGGGCGCTGGCCCGGGACGGCTGGGAGGTGACGGCCGTCTCGCGGGGCGGCGGCAGGGAGCCCCGGTGGCCGGACGGTGTACGGGCCGTGCGGGCCGACCGGGAGGACGACGCGGGGCTGTCCGAGGTGGTCGGCGACGGCTGCGACGTCCTGGTGGACATGGTGGCGTTCGGCGCCGGGCACGCACGGCAGTTGACGGGGCTGGCCGGGCGGGTCGGCTCGGCGGTGGTGATCTCCAGTGTGTCGGTGTACGAGGACGACCGGGGCCGCGGCTTCGACACGCAGAGCGCGCCCGGGGGCTTTCCCGAGTACCCGCTGCCGCTGACGGAGGCTCAGCGCACGGTACGGCCGGGCGACGCCTCGTACAGCACCCGGAAGGCGGCGCTGGAGTGTGAACTCCTCGCCGCGGGCGACCGGTTGCCGACCACGCTGCTGCGCGCGGGCGCCATCCACGGGGCGCACTGCCGGACCCCGCGCGAGCTGTACCTGGTCAAGCGCAACCTCGACGGCCGGCGACGGCGCGTGCTCGCCTACCGCGGCGAGAGCCGGTTCCATCCGGTGAGCGTCCACACGATCGCCGAGCTGATCCGGCTGGCCGCCGCCCGGCCGGGCGCCCGCGTCCTGAACGCCGTGGACCCGGACGCGCCGACGGTGGCCCGGATCGCGGCGGAGATCGACGCGGTGATGGGCGTGAAGACCGAGGACGTGCTCGTGGACGGCCCACCGCCCGCATCCGGCGTGGGCGACACTCCCTGGTCGGTGCCGGCGCCCCTGGTGTGCGACATGTCGGCGGCGGAACGCGAGCTGGGCTACCGGCCGGTGGTGCGGTACGCGGACACCCTGCCGGAGACGGTCGCCTCGATCGAGGAACAACTCGCCGGGCGGGACTGGCGGGAGGCGTACCCGAAGATGGTCCAGGCGTACGGCGACCTCTTCGACTACGCGGCGGAGGACGCCTGGCTGGCGGAAAGGGACGGCTGAGGGGGCGGAAGGGGACGGCTGAGGGGGGCGGCCGGACGACCGCCCCCCTGCCGTGACTACGGCTTGGGCGTGGCGTGCGGTGTGCAGGTCACATCGCGGCGGTCCAGCTCGCCGGTGAGCAGGTAGCTGTCCACCCGCTCGTTGACGCACGGGTTGACCAGCCCGGTGACGCCGTGCGAACCGGCGTCCTTCTCGGTGATCAGGCGGGAGCCCTTGAACCGCTTGTGCAGTTCGACGGCGCCCTCGTACGGCGTGGCCGCGTCATGCTCCGACTGGACGATGAGCACGCCGGGCAGGCCCTTGCCGCTCTTGACGTCCAGCGGCGTGTGCTGCTTGGCCGGCCAGGTGGCGCACGGCAGGTTCATCCAGGCGTTGGCCCAGGTCATGAACGGGTGGTCCTTGTGCAGCCGGGTGTTGTCCCGGTCCCACTTGCGCCAGCTCGTGGGCCACTTGGCGTCGGCGCACTCCACGGCCGTGTAGACGGCGTTGCCGTTCTCGGCGGAGGCGTTGCCCGCGGTGTCGGACAGATCGGGGGCGGCGGCGTCGATCAGTGCCTGGGTGTCTCCGGCGGCGTACTTGCTGAAGACCGACGCGACCGAGGCCCATGCCGAGTCGTAGTACGGGGCGCTCTGGAAGAAGGAGATCAGCTCGGCCGGGCCGACGACCCCGCCGAGGGGGTTCTTCTTCGCCGTGGCGCGCAGCTCGAGCCACTTCTCCTGGACGGCGGCGCGGGTGGTGCCGAGGTGGTAGGTCGCGTCGTTCGCGGCGACCCAGTCCTGCCAGTCCTTCCAGCGGCCCTCGAAGGCGACGTCCTGGTCCAGGTTGGCCTGGTACCAGATCTTGTCCCGGGACGGGTTGACGACGCTGTCGACGACCATGCGGCGCACATGGCCCGGGAAGAGGGTGCCGTAGACGGCGCCCAGGTAGGTGCCGTAGGAGACGCCCAGGAAGTTGAGCTTCTTCTCGCCGAGGGCGGCGCGGATGACATCGAGGTCGCGCGCGGTGTTCGGCGTGGTCATGTGCGGCAGCATCGCGCCGCTGCGGTCCTGGCAGCCCTCGGCGTACTCGCGGGCCAGCTTGCGCTGGGCGAGCTTGTCGGCCTCGGAGCCGGGCACCGGGTCCATCTTGGGTGCCTTGACGAACTCCTGCGGGTCGACGCAGGAGATGGGAGCCGACTTGCCGACGCCACGCGGGTCGAAGCCCACGAAGTCGTAGGCCTTGGCTGCGTTGGCCCACACCGGGTTCTTGCTCGTGACCCGGGCGGGGAAGCGCAGTCCGGAGCCGCCGGGGCCGCCGGGGTTGTAGAGGAGCGCGCCCTGCCGCTCGGCCTTCGTGCCCGTGTTGCCGATGCGGTCGACGGCGAGCTTGATCTGCTTGCCGTGCGGCTTGGCGTAGTCGAGCGGCACGGTGACGTACCCGCACTGGATCGGCTTGGCCAGATTCCAGTCGGCCGGGCAGTCCTGCCAGTCGATACCGGCCTTCGCGGCACGGGCGGCGGCTATCGCGGTGCCCCGGGCCTCGCGGTCCTGGCCGTGGCGGGTGCCCGCGCTGGCGTTCGCCGAGGGCGCCGCGACGGCGCCGGCTATGAGCGTGGCCGTGACGAGTGCTCCGGCCGAACCGAGCGCCGCCACCCGCCTCTTCGGTCTCGTACCCCTCAAGAGGGACCTCCCCGTACATCGTTGCGATCAGTACGGGGATCCTCGCGGCTGTGAGGTTGCTGAGAACAGGGTCCGTCGCGCTTCTTTGCCAATCCGATAAACGGAGAAGGGATTCTGCTCTACGGACGCCCGTGCGAGTGGCTACGCGAGGGACGTCAGCGCCTCGTCGAGCAGCCGTCGCAGCCGCAGCGCGTCCGGCGCCACCGCGGTCACCAGGGCGGCGGGCCCGGCGAGCGGAACGACCGAGGCTCCCTCCCCCAGCGCCCGGGCCGTCACCGGCTCGGCGGCGAACTCCGGTTGTACGACGACCAGTTGCCCGACCGCCCGGTGCCCCGCGAGCACGGCGGGCCCGTCCCAGCCGCCCGGCGCGCCGGGGCCGCAGGCCAGCTCCTGGTCGAGCACGGCCCGCTCGGCGACCCGCACGGTCAGACGGCTCGTCAGCCGTCCGGGTTCCTCACCGGCGCGCCCGAGCACCTGTTCCTCGCGCAGCACGAGCCGGGCCGTGGCGGCGAGGTCGACGCGGGTCGTGACGTACAGGTCGCTGCCCTGGGCGGAGATCAACTGCTCTGGCAGCCAGTGCAGTTCGGCACCGTCGGCGACACTGATCCGCACGTCGTAGCGTGCCTCGCTCTTCGTCTGCCCCGGCAGCGCGATGGTGGCGGCGGCCGACCCGACCGACAGCCGGGCCCCCTCCTCCACCCGGGCCTCCACGGTGAAGTGGTCGCCGCCGAGCGGCCCGCTCATCGCACCTACGAGCATGACCCGCGCCTCGGGGCCACGGGCCCGGGTGCGCCGCAGCGCCAAGGGGCCGTCGCTCTCCAGCACGGGCAGGGACGTCCCGCCCCGGCCGTCGTCCCGGGCGGCGATCCGCGCGACGGACCGCACCCCGGCACCGTGCACGCTCACGCGGTCCACGCGGCGAGCTGCGCCCGCACCCACGCGGCGACCTCCGTCACGCCGGCCTCGCTCCGCAACGACTGGAAGACGACCGGCAGTTCGGCCCGCTGCGCCTTGGCGTCGGCCGCCATGCGCGCGAGGTCGGAGCCGACGTACGGTGCGAGGTCGGTCTTGTTGACGATGAGCAGGTCGGCGGTGGTCACGCCCGGCCCGCCCTTGCGCGGGATGTCATCGCCCCCGGCCACGTCGATCACGAAGATCTGTGCGTCGACCAGCCCCTTGGAGAAGGTCGCCGTGAGGTTGTCCCCACCGGACTCCACGAGGACGAGATCCAGTGGCCCGACGGCGTCCTCCAGGTCCTCCACCGCTTCCAGGTTGGCGGAGATGTCGTCCCGGATCGCGGTGTGCGGGCAGGCTCCCGTCTCCACGGCGGTGATCCGCTCGGGCGGCAGTACGGCCTCCCGGAGCAGGAACTCGGCGTCCTCCCGGGTGTAGATGTCGTTGGTGACGACCGCGATCGACAGCTCGTCCCGCAGCGCCCGGCAGAGCGCGGCGACGGTGGCGGTCTTGCCGGATCCGACGGGACCGCCGAGGCCGATACGGAGCGCTCTGCGGGTGCCGTCGGGGCGGTGCGCGTCCGCGCTTACGGTTGACGGTCCGTCGTGGTGGTGGTCGAGGTGCATGTGAGGCTCCTGGTGGGGTGGGCCCGGGGTTTGCGGGCGATGCGGGGTGGCGGGGTGCGGGTGAGTGGGGGCTGGTCGCGCAGTTGCCCCGCGCCCCTGGGTGGGCTACCTGGGCGCCCCTATGATGCGAACAGGCGTACTGGCCACGCCGCGTGCGCCTCCGCTCCGATCTCCAGCAGTGGTGCCGAGGCCGCCGGCAACGCGCCGGTCCCCTCGTCGACGGCCCTCCGGGCCGCCTCCACCGCGCGGTCCACGACCTGGTCCAGCTCCGGCGCCAGCCGGGCCAGCACCCCCGTCGCGTCGAAGGGGTCCAGGCTCAGCAGCCGGACCGTCGCCGTGGCCGGGCCGCTCACGCTCTCGTACGCCGCGCAGTACGCCGCGTCGACCGGCCCCAGTCCGGCCGCCCGGGCCGTCAGGCCGAGCACCACCGGCTGATGGGCGCCCTTGGGGAACTCACGTGCCAGTGCGTCCAGTTCGGCGGACGGCCAGGTCGCCCGGGCGGCCCGCATCAGCTGGCGGCCCAGCTTGCGCGCGGCGACCCGCAGCGCGGGCGACGGCGTACGAGCGTCCGCGGCACGGTCCAGCGCGACGGGGTCGATCCCGAGCGCGGCGGCGGCCGAGAGCGCGGCGGCCACCGATCCGGCCGTGTGCAGACGCCCCCGGCAGAAGTCCGCGAGGCTCGCCGCCCCCTTGATCCGCCCGGCCTTGACCGCGGCCTCGGCCCCGCCGGAGTGTGCGTGGCCGCCGGCGGGAAAGCGGCCGTCGGCCAGGACGAGAAGCGCTGCTCGTGACATCAGGGCGTCCTCAGAACAGGAAGTAGCGCTGAGCCATGGGCAGTTCGGCCGCGGGCGACGCCTCGACCAGTTCGCCGTCGATGTGCACCGCGAAGCTGTCGGGATCGACCCGCACGTCCGGGCGCGTGTCGTTCTCCCGCATGTCGGCCTTGGTGACGCCGCGCGTCGAGTCGATCGCCACGAACCGCTTGCCGAGCCCCAGCCGCTCCGGCAGCCCGTCCTCGACGGCCAAGGGGGCGACGAAGTTGAAGGAGTTGGCGGCCGGCGCCCGCCCGATCGCCCCGTACATCGGGCGCGGCAGGATCGGCTGCGGTGTGGGGATCGAGGCGTTCGCGTCGCCCATCTGCGCGTACGCGATCTGCCCGCCCTTGATGACGAGCTGCGGCTTGACGCCGAAGAACGCCGGCTCCCACAGCACCAGGTCGGCCAGCTTGCCGCTCTCGACCGACCCGATCTCCCGGGCCAGGCCCTGGGCGAGCGCCGGGTTGATCGTGTACTTGGCGACATAGCGACGCACCCGGCGGTTGTCGGCGCGTCCGTCCCCGGGCAGCGCGCCCCGCCGCCGCTTCATCACGTGCGCGGTCTGCCAGGTCCGCATGACGACCTCGCCGACGCGCCCCATGGCCTGGGAGTCGGAGGAGATGATCGAGATCGCGCCCAGGTCGTGCAGCACGTCCTCGGCGCCGATCGTGGACGGCCGGATCCGGGACTCGGCGAAGGCCAGGTCCTCCGGCACCGCCGGGTTGAGGTGGTGGCAGACCATCAGCATGTCGAGGTGTTCCTCGGCGGTGTTGACGGTGAACGGCCGGGTCGGGTTGGTGGAGCTAGGCAGCACGTACGACTCGGAGACCACGGTCATGATGTCCGGCGCGTGCCCGCCGCCCGCGCCCTCGGTGTGGTACGCGTGGATGCCCCGCCCGGCGATCGCGGCGAGCGTGTCACCGACGAAACCGGCCTCGTTGAGCGTGTCCGTGTGGATGGCGACCTGGATGCCGGTCCGCTCTGCGACGGTCAGCGAGGCGTCGATGACGGCCGGGGTCGAGCCCCAGTCCTCGTGCAGCTTCAGGCCGAGCGCGCCGCCGCGGATCTGCGACAGCATCGCCTCGTGCGAGACGGTGTTGCCCTTGCCGAGCAGGCCGATGTTGAGCGGGTAGGCCTCCATCGCCTCCAGCATCCGCGCGAGATGCCAGGGGCCGGGGGTCACGGTGGTGGCCTTGGAGCCCTCGGCCGGGCCCGTACCGCCGCCGACGAGGGTCGTGATGCCCGACGAGAGCGCCTCGTCGGCGATCTGCGGGCAGATGAAGTGGACGTGCGCGTCGATGGCGCCGGCCGTGAGGATCCGCCCGTTGCCGGCGATGATCTCGGTCTCCGGGCCGATGACCAGGTCCGGGTGGACGCCGTCCATCGTGTCGGGGTTGCCGGCCTTGCCGATGCCGGTGACCCGCCCGTCGCGGATGCCGACGTCGGCCTTGACGATCCCCCAGTGATCGATGATCACCGCGCCGGTGATCACGGTGTCCGGGGTGCCCTCCGCGCGCGTGGCACGCGCCTGGCCCATGGACTCGCGGATGACCTTGCCGCCGCCGAACACGGCCTCGTCACCGGCGCGTCCGGGGCCGCCGGAGCGGTCCTCCTCGATCTCCACCAGCAGGTCGGTGTCGGCGAGCCGGATCCGGTCGCCGGTCGTCGGGCCGAACAGGTCGGCGTACGCGGCACGCGAGATCTCAGGCATCGAGGGCACCTCCGGTCTCACCGCGCAGACCGGGCACGACACGGGCGCCGGTGAGCGGAACGAGTTCGACGTCGACGGGGATCCCGGGTTCAAAGCGCACGGCCGTGCCGGCGGCGATGTTCAGCCGCTTTCCGCGGGCCGCGGCGCGATCGAACTCCAGGCCGGGGTTGGCCTCGGCGAAGTGGTAGTGGGAGCCGACCTGGACGGGCCGGTCGGCGGCGTTGAGGACGGTCAGCCGGGTGACCTCGCGGCCTTCGTTGTACGCAATCGGGTCGTCGGCGAAGAGGATCTCTCCGGGAATCACGGCGGCTCCCCGTCAGACGATCGGGTCGTGGACGGTGACGAGCTTGGTGCCGTCCGGGAAGGTGGCCTCGACCTGGACGTCGTGGATCATCTCCGGGATGCCCTCCATGACGTCGTCCCTGGTGAGCAGCTTGCGTCCGGAGGACATGAGTTCGGCGACGGTACGGCCGTCACGGGCGCCTTCGAGGATGTGCGAGGTGATGAGCGCGACCGCCTCGGGGTGGTTCAGCCTCAGCCCTCGGGCCCTGCGCTTCTCGGCCACGTCGGCCGCGACGTGGATCAGCAGTCTCTCTTGCTCGTGCGGGGTCAGTTGCACGTCCCACCTCACAGTCCTCGCTCCGGACCGTGCGGGGCCCGGCTGCCGCAGCCCCGGGGAAAAGCCCTGGTGGCGTGGCGGCAGGCTAGTTGGACCGGGTTTCGGGCACGTTAACCGAGCCGTCATCCTTCAGGCCTGTGAGGCCCGCCCGGAGAGCTACGCCGGGCCGGTCCCCCGATGCTCCGCCGCGATCCCGAACCGCTGTCGTTCGCGAGGAGCGGACGCGACCTCGTGGACCGTGGAGACGGCGCTGATCACCTGCTCCTCGGCGGGCTCCGTGAGCTCCTGGGTCTCTTCGAGTCGCCGCAGGTCATCGGCTGAGACGAGGGCGACGAGGGGCTTGCCGTGCCGGGTGACGACGACGCGCTCGCCGGCGTACACCACGCGGTTGATCAGGTCGGCGAGCTCAGCCCTGGCTTGCGTCACCGGAATCTCATAGGCCATGTCCTCATCATAACGTGACGTACGTCCTGTACATTTTTGACAGAGGAAGCTGTCGCCGAAGACGGCTCTGCCGCGAGGAGGGGTTCACCATGACCCGACCGTCCGCCCGTCACGTGCTGCCCGAGCTCACCGAACGCACGAGTTCCGGGCAACGGACCATGGACCCGTACTCGAAGCTCCTGGAGGAGCGGATCGTCTTCCTCGGAACGCCGGTGGACGAGATCTCGGCGAACGACGTGATGGCCCAGTTCATGTATCTCGAGCACCAGGCCCCGGACCGCGACATCCAGCTCTACATCAACTCCCCCGGCGGCGCGTTCCACGCGATGACGGCCCTCTACGACACGATGCGCTACGTCACCTGCGACGTGGAGACGGTCTGCCTCGGACAGGCCGGGGCGGTCGCCACGGTGCTGCTGGCGGCCGGCACGCCGGGCAAGCGATCCATGCTGCCGGACGCGCGCCTGGTGATCCATCAGCCCGCCCTGCCCGAGCCGGTCCAGGGGCAGGCGAGCGATCTGGCGATCCAGGCCGACGAGCTGATGCGGATCCGGACCCGCATGGAGGAGATGCTCGCGCTGCACACCGGCCGCACCCGGGAGCAGGTGAGCGAGGACATCGAGCGGGACAAGATCCTCACCGCCCGGGAGGCGGTGGAGTACGGCCTGGTGGACCGGATCGTCCCCAACCGCAAGGCCACCATGGCCGCGCCGACCGGAAGGTGAGCCGCCGGTGCTGCCGCCCGAACTGCCGCCGCTGCCCGCCCTGACCCGGGCGGAGGCGGAGTTGATCGACCGTTACCTGGAGGTCGTGGACCTGCTCGGCCGGATCAATCCGGCGCTGCACGGCGACACCTACCGCGGACTGCGCGCCGCCCAGGCCCTGGTCGGCAAGGCGACCGCGCTGCGTGACGCGCTGGCCCTGATGCACCAGCGGGGCGAGACGGAACTGCACGCCGACACACTGGCCCGGGCACTGCGGGTGCTGGACGGCGAGCGCCGCACCGCCCGCGTCACCCTGCCCCCGGAGTCCGTCGCCTGACGCCGAGCCGGCGGATCCATCGGCCCGGACGCCCGCTCTGTCGACGTGGCGTCCGGGCTTGAGTCGAAACGGGCCAAACGACGTACCGCTGTTCGGAGTAGACGGGACACCAATTTTTGGACCGTCACGGTTGCGCGACGCGCACGGCGGAGGAGCGGAATGGGACATTCCATCCCTGGTCCGGCGGTGCGTGGCGTGGTGGACACCCGGTCGAACACAGACGTGTCCACCCGAACGGGTGAGTGGTGAGTAACAACACAAATCCCCGGTTCCGTTGGGATTTCATGACAACCATCAGTCAAGATCCCTGACTGACGACAAGACCCCGCCACAGCGGCGGGGCGATCCGGGCGGACGCCGAGTCCTGCCGCCGCCTGGATGACCGGTCGACAGGAGTGGATCGGCAGGAGTGGAGGACCCAAGCACGACGGGTCGCCGGGACGGTCACGCCATGACCGGATCCGAGCAGCCCTTGGGGTGAAGCCGCGTCAGCGGCCGGGCAACTTCGCCAGCCCGAATCCGACAGGTCATCCTTCACAGGCGGCTGACGAAGGGTTGCGCATGACTGCGCTCAATCGTGTCCCGTCGCTCATGGTCCGGGCCGGTACGGCCTCGGCCCTCACCATCGCCGCCGTGGGCGGCTCGATCGTGGCCCCCGGCTTCTCCTCCGAGGCAGCGGCGGCCACGCCGGCGACCAAGGCACTCCAGATAGCGGCCTCGAAGAAGGGATCGCCCTACAAGTACGGCGCCACCGGTCCGCACCGGTTCGACTGCTCGGGCCTCACGCTGTACTCGTTCAAGAAGGTCGGCAAGAAGCTGCCGCGCACGGCCGCCCAGCAGTACAACAAGACCCGCCACATCTCCGCCCAGAACCGCAAGGCCGGAGACCTGGTGTTCTTCCACTCGGGCCGGAACGTCTACCACGTGGGCATCTACGCGGGTAAGAACAAGCTCTGGCACTCCCCGAAGAGCGGGGACGTGGTGCGGCTGCAGAAGATCTGGACCAAGAGCGTCTGGTACGGGCGCGTGAAGTGATCCCACGGGCGTGCGGCGCTGCCTGAGACGCGCCGCCGCACGCCCGTTGCGGCACGCCGCGGTGGGGCTACGGCTCCTGCTGTCCCGCCGCCGTCATGGGCTGGGCCGGGACGGTCCACGGAAGTTCCACGGAGATGGTCTTGCCGCCCTCACGCGTGGGGCGGATCCTGAGCCTGCCGCCGCATTCGGCGGTCAGCCAGCGGATGATGACCAGGCCGCGGCCGTTGTCCTGCTGGACGGCGGCGGGGAGCCGTCTGGGGAGCCGTGGGTGGCTGTCCGTGACACCGATGCGCAGCCGTTCGTCGCGGTCGAGGGCGACGTCCACCGTGAACGTGGGCGACAGCCCGAAGGTGTGCTGGACGGCGTTGGTGGCGAGCTCGGAGATGATCAGCCGGACGGTGTCGGACACGTCCGTGTCCGCCGGCAGGCCCCACTCCACCAGCGTGTCCACCACGTAGGCGCGCGCCGCGGAGACCGAGGCGGGATCGCTCGGCAGAGTGACGGATGATTCCAAATGATCTGCCATGGCGACGTCGTCCCTTTCCCACGGGACCGCAACCCGACACGGAGCGGACGGTTCGAGTACGGTCCCGGACTGGTGCTTCGCCGCCAGAGTGCCACCAGAACACCCGCGAAGGGCGGCGATCCACCAAGATATGCATATATCTGTCGCCCAAAGCGGTGAACTCTACGACGCGAGACCGTATTCGGGTGGCTCGGAAGGAGTAAGGAGAAGCCCATGCAGCACGGTCCCGCGGTGCGCCGCCGGAAACTGGGCGCCGAACTGCGCGCGCTGCGCACCTCGGCGGGTCTCACCAGCGGTGAGGCCGCCCGGCTGGTGGGCTGGCACCAGTCCAAGGTCAGCCGGATCGAGACGGGCACGAGCGGGGTGAAACCGGCCGATGTGCGGTTACTTCTCGACGCCTACGGTGTGACGGACTCCCAACTTCGCGAGCTGCTCCTGGTGTTGGCGGAATCCGACGACGGGAGCGGCCGGCACCACTGGTGGCACGCCTACCGCGGGGTGCTGCCGCCGACCTACCGGGACTTCATCAGCCTGGAGTCCCAGGCCACCGCCATGCGCACGCTGGAGACCACCGTCGTCCCGGGGCTGCTCCAGACGCCCGAGTACGCGCGTGCGGTGACGAAGGCCGCGGTGGAGGGGCTGTCGGAGGACCGGCTCGACACGCTGGTCGAGGTGCGACTGGCCCGGCAGGACGTGCTGCGCGCGGATCCGCCGCTGGAACTGAGCGCCGTCCTGGACGAGGCCGTGCTGCGGCGGGAGGTGGGCGGGCCCGGGGTCATGTCCCGGCAGCTGGAACGCCTGGTCGAGGCCGCGCGCCTGCCCCAAGTGCGGCTCCAGGTACTGCCGTTCGCCGCCGGGGCACACATCGGTGTCACCGGCCCTTTCGTTGTCTTCTCATTTTCGAGCACTTCTGATCTGAACGTAGTTGTTCTCGACCACTTGACGAGTAGCCTCTACCTCGAACGGAAAGAAGACCTCCAGGCCTATACGGAGGCCTTCAACGCCCTTCAGATCCACGCCCTTTCGCCCGAGGACTCGTTGGATTACATCGCCGGGACAGCTGCCGGCGCGTAAGGAGGCACCATGCGTGCACTGCCTCGTCATGTCCCCTCAAGCATCGAACTGCACGGTGTGCGGTGGTTGCGCAGCAGCTACAGCACCGGCGCGAACAACTGCGTCGAGACCGCGCGTCCGGACGCCCCGCCCTGGGCCGGACTGCTCGCCGTGCGCGACTCCAAGGCCCCGGCCGGGCCCGCGCTGCTCTTCTCGTCGAGGAGCTGGGCGGAGTTCACGGCCGCGGTCGACCGCATCTGACCGTTTCTGATCAGTCCCTCATCGTTCAGTCCGTCATCGTTCAGTCCGTCATCGTGTGACGCACGGCCGTGTCACGCCGACTCATGGCCGCGTCTCGCCGATCAGCCGTACAGCGCGTTCGATCTGTTCCCCGGTCAGGTCCGCGCGGGCGGTCAGCCTGAGTCGTGAGATGCCGTCGGGCACGGAAGGAGGACGGAAGCAGCCCACGGCCAGGCCCGCCGCGCGGCACTCGGCCGCCCAGCGCACGGCGTCCTCGGGAGAGGGCGCGCGCACCGAGACCACCGCGGCGTCCGGACGTACCGCTTCCAGACCCGCGGCGGTCAGGCGTGCGTGCAGTTCGCCCGCCACCGCGCGGGCCCGTGCCGCCCGCTCCGGCTCACGGCGCAGCAGCCGCAGGGCCGACAGGGCCGCCCCCGCCGCCGCGGGGGCGAGTCCCGTGTCGAAGATGAACGTCCGTGCCGCGTTGACCAGGTGGTCGATCACCCGGGCGGGGCCGAGGACGGCTCCGCCCTGGCTGCCGAGCGACTTGGACAGCGTGACCGTGACGACGACGTCGTCGGCGCCCGCGAGCCCCGCCGCGTACGGGCCGCCGCGGCCACCGTCGCCGAGGACGCCCAGACCGTGGGCGTCGTCGACCACCAGCCCGGCACCGTGCTCCCGGCAGGCCGCGGCGAGGGCCGCGAGCGGGGCCGCGTCGCCGTCGACCGAGAAGACCGTGTCGGACACGGTGATCGCCGTGCCCTCGTGCGCCGAGAGTGCCTTGCGCACGGCGTCCGGCTCGGCGTGCGCCACCACCTGGGTCGTGCCGCGGGCCAGCCGGCAGCCGTCGATGAGCGAGGCGTGGTTGCCCGCGTCGGAGACGATCAGAGAGCCGTGCGGGGCCAGCGCGGTGACCGCCGCGAGGTTGGCCGCGTAGCCGGAGGAGAAGACGAGGGCCGCCTCGGCACCGCAGAATTCGGCCAGTTCCCGTTCCAGTTCCGCGTGCAGTTCGGTGCTGCCGGTGACGAGCCGGGAGCCGGTGGAACCGCCGCCCCAGACCCGCGCGGCACGGGCCGCGCCCTCGGTGACCTCGGAGTGCCGGGCCAGCCCCAGGTAGTCGTTGCTCGCCAGATCGAGAAGAGGTGAGGCGGCCGGACGAGGGCGCAGAGTCCTTACGAGTCCGGCGCGGCGGCGCACCCGCGCCTGCTCGTCGATCCAGCCGAACGCCATGGGTGGTCCTCCGGGAGAATTTGTAGGCAGTGCACAGACACTAGCGGGACCACCAGCAGGTCAGTATGTGGCAATACCCACACCTCGAAGCGACTCTGTTGTACGAACTCTCCTTGGCCCGGAGCGGGTCCGTAGGACAGGATCGGCTCTCATGGACCTGCTGAACACGCTGGTGGACAAGGGGCTTCGGCGCGAGCTGCCGACCCGCGAAGAGGCACTGGCCGTCCTCGCGACGTCCGACGACGACCTGCTCGATGTGGTGGCCGCGGCCGGGAAGGTGCGCCGGCACTGGTTCGGCCGACGGGTGAAACTCAACTATCTCGTCAACCTGAAGTCCGGCCTGTGTCCCGAGGACTGCTCCTACTGTTCGCAGCGGCTCGGCTCCCAGGCCGGGATCCTGAAGTACACCTGGCTCAAACCCGACCAGGCCTCCGACGCGGCGGCGGCCGGTGTGGCCGGGGGCGCCAAGCGCGTGTGCCTGGTGGCCAGCGGGCGCGGTCCGACCGACCGGGACGTGGACCGGGTCTCCGACACGATCAAGGCCATCAAGGAGGGCAACGAGGGCGTCGAGGTGTGCGCCTGTCTCGGACTGCTCTCCGAAGGTCAGGCCGAGCGGCTGCGCGAGGCGGGCGCCGACGCCTACAACCACAACCTCAACACGTCCGAGGCGACGTACGGGGAGATCACGACCACGCACACCTACGCCGACCGCGTGGACACGGTCGGGAAGGCGCACGCGGCAGGCCTCTCCGCCTGCTCCGGGCTGATCGCCGGCATGGGCGAGTCGGACGAGGACCTGGTGGACGTCGTCTACTCGCTGCGCGAGCTGGACCCGGACTCGGTTCCGGTCAACTTCCTGATCCCGGTCGAGGGCACGCCGCTGGCGAAGGAGTGGAACCTCACCCCGCAGCGCTGCCTCAGGATCCTGGCGATGGTGCGCTTCGTCTGCCCGGACGTCGAGGTGCGCATCGCGGGCGGCCGGGAGGTCCATCTGCGCTCGATGCAGCCCGTCGCCCTGCACCTGGCCAACTCGATCTTCCTCGGCGACTACCTGACCACCGAGGGCCAGGCGGGCAAGGCCGACCTGGAGATGATCGCGGACGCCGGGTTCGAGGTGGAGGGCACCGACCAGGTGACGCTGCCCGAGCACCGGTCCGGCGGCTGCCACGACGGCGGCGGGGTCTGCGGCTCCGAGGGTGCCGGAGGCTGCGGTTCCGCCGAGGTTGCCCCGGAGGTCTCCGAGCCCCGTACGGCCGCCGATGCCCGTACCGACCTGGTCGCCGTCCGCCGCCGGGGCGCCGGAACGGACCTCGCGCCCAATGCCTGAGCGGACGGTGCCCGAGCTGCTGGAGCTCGACCGGCGGCATGTGTGGCATCCGTACGGCCCGATGCCCGGACGGCAGGAACCGCTCGTCGTGGAGTCGGCGAGCGGGGTGCGGCTGCGGCTCGCCGACGGCTCGGGAGAGCTGGTCGACGGCATGTCGTCCTGGTGGTCGGCGATCCACGGCTACAACCACCCGGTGCTCAACGAGGCGGCGCGCGGGCAGCTGGAGCGGATGAGCCATGTGATGTTCGGCGGGCTCACCCACGAGCCCGCCGTACGACTGGCGAAGCTCCTTGTCGACATCTCGCCCGACGGGCTCGAGCATGTCTTCCTCGCCGACTCGGGGTCCGTGTCGGTCGAGGTCGCGGTCAAGATGTGCCTGCAGTACTGGCGTTCGCTGGGCCGTCCCGGCAAGCGGCGGCTGCTGACCTGGCGCGGCGGCTACCACGGCGACACCTGGCAGCCCATGTCGGTGTGCGATCCCGAGGGCGGGATGCACGAGCTGTGGACCGGGGTGCTCCAGCGTCAGGTGTTCGCGGACGCGCCACCCGCCGAGTACGACGAGGCGTACGCCGAGCACCTGCGCACGACGGTCGAGCGGTACGCCGACGAGCTGGCGGCGGTGATCGTCGAGCCGGTGGTGCAGGGCGCGGGCGGCATGCGGTTCCACTCCCCCGCGTATCTGCGCGTGCTGCGCGAGGCGTGCGACGCGCACGACGTGCTGCTCGTGTTCGACGAGATCGCGACCGGTTTCGGCCGTACGGGCGCGCTGTTCGCGGCGGAGCACGCGGCCGTGACGCCGGATGTGATGTGTGTGGGCAAGGCACTGACCGGCGGTTATCTGACCATGGCGGCGACGCTGTGCACCGCGCGGGTGGCCGACGGGATCTCGCGGGGCGAGGTGCCGGTGCTCGCGCACGGCCCGACCTTCATGGGCAATCCGCTGGCCGCGTCCGTGGCCTGTGCCTCGATCGAGCTGCTGCTCGGCCAGGACTGGCTCGCGGAGGTCAAGCGGATCGAGACGGGGCTGCGGGACGGGCTCTCGGCCGTCTCGGACCTGCCTCAGGTGACGGACGTGCGGGTCCTCGGCGCGATCGGGGTCGTGCAGCTGGACCACGCCGTGGACATGAAGGCGGCCACCGAGGCGGCCGTACGCGAGGGCGTGTGGCTGCGGCCGTTCCGCGATCTGATCTACACGATGCCGCCGTACGTCACGGGCGACGCGGACGTGGCGCGGATCGCGCGGGCGGTGTGCGCGGCGGCGCGGGAGGGATGACATGACGGTACTGGTGATCACGGGCACGGGCACGGAGGTCGGCAAGACGGTCGTGACCGCCGCCGTCGCCGCGACGGCGAGGGCGGCCGGCCGTTCGGTGGCCGTGCTGAAGGCCGCGCAGACGGGCGTACGGCCGGACGAGCCGGGCGACGCGGCCGAGGTCGCGCGTCTCGCGGGCGCCGTGACGACGGCCGAACTCGCCCGGTATCCCGAGCCGTTGGCCCCGGCCACGGCCGCCCGCCGGGCCGGTAGCGCCCCTGTGCATCCGCACGAGATCGCGGAGGCCGCCGCCAAGCTGGCCACCGAGCACGACCTGGTGCTGGTCGAGGGGGCGGGCGGACTGCTCGTACGGTTCGACGCGGCCGGCGGCACCCTGGCGGACGCGGCCCGGCTGCTGTCGGCGCCGGTGCTGGTCGTGGCGCCGGCGGGCCTCGGCACCCTGAACACTACGGAGCTGACAGCGCGTGAACTCCGCTCCCGTGGGCTGGACCTGGCCGGGATCGTGATCGGGAGCTGGCCCGCGGCGCCGGACCTTGCCGCCCGCTGCAATCTGGCCGACCTGCCGGACGTGGCCGGGGCGCCCCTGCTGGGTTCCGTGCCCGCGGGGTCGGGGGGCCTCTCCCCCGCCGCCTTCCGCTCGGCCGCGCCGCAGTGGCTGGCGCCTCGCCTGGACGGTACGTGGGACGCGGAGGCGTTCCGGGTACGGGAGGCTCCCTCAGCGTCCTGAGTCCGGGTGGGCGCGCGGTGAAACCGGCGGGGGCGTGATCGCGTGTTGGACTACGTACGTGATCACCTCTGGAGGGAACGCCTTGCACGCGACACACTCACGCCCGTCCCGCCGCACGGCCCTCGTCGTGGGCGCAGCCGCCGCTCTCTCGCTCGGCGGCGGCACGGCCCACGCCTTACCCGGTACGGGTGGCACCACCGCACGGCTGAGGGAGCTCGAACAGGAGCACACCGCGCGGCTGGGCGTCTACGCCCGCAATCTGCGCACGGGCCGGACCGTGGCGTACCGGGCGGACGAACGGTTCCCGATGGCCTCGGTGTTCAAGACGCTGGCCGCCGCGGCCGTCCTGCGCGATCTCGACCGCGACGGCGAGTTCCTGGCCAAGCGCGTCCACTACACGCAGGAGTACGTCACGAAGTCGGGGTACTCCCCGATCACGCAGGAGAACATCGCGACCGGCATGACCGTCGGCGAACTCTGCGACGCCACCATTCGCTTCAGCGACAACACCGCGGGCAATCTGCTGCTCGTGGAGCTGGGCGGGCCGACCGCCGTCACCCGCTTCAGCCGCTCGATCGGTGACGGGGTCACCCGGCTGGACCGGTGGGAGCCCGACCTCAACAGCGCGGAACCGTGGCGGGTGACCGACACGACGTCCCCCCGTGCGGTGGGCCTGTCCTACGCCCGTCTCGTGCTCGGTGACGCGCTGGAGCCGAGGGACCGGGCGCGGATCACGGACTGGCTGCTGCGCAACACCACCAGCACCGAGAGGTTCCGCAAGGGCCTGCCCGCCGACTGGCCGCTCGCCGACAAGACCGGTGGAGGGCGGCACGGCGGCTCCAACGACGTGGGCATCACGTGGACGCCGGACGGCACGCCGATCGTGCTGTCCGTGCTGACGACCCAGCCGGAGGAGGACGCCCCGGCCGACAACGCGCTGGTCGCCCGGACGGCAGCCCTCCTGGCGTCGGCACTCGGCTAGGACCCGTGGACGACCGACAAGAGCGGCGAGCCGGGTGGGACGCCTGGCTCGTCGCGGGCGCCGTCGGTGTCGCGGGGCTGCTGGCCCTGCACTCCGCCGTGCCCAACGGGGTCGGACGGCTCGGAAGCCTCCTGGAGACGTTTCTGCCGTGGCTGGGCGTGGCGGTGCCGCTGCTCGGCTGCCTCGCCGCGCTCAAGCGGTCGAGGGCGGGGCTGCTCGCCTGCCTCCTGCCCGTGGCCGTCTGGTTCTGGATGTTCGGCGGGCTGTGGTTCTCCTCGCCCCCGGAGTCGCACGACCTGACGGTGGTCCAGCACAACGTGGCCGATGACAACGCCGACCGCTCCGGCACCGCACGGGCGCTGCTCGCCACGGGTGCGGAGCTGGTGGCCGTCGAGGAACTGACGCCTGCCGCACGGCCCGCGTACCAGGACGTCCTGGGCGGCTCCCGGCCGCACCGGGCGGTGCACGGCACGGTGGGTCTGTGGTCGGCCTGGCCCCTGTCGGACGTGCGGCCCGTGGACATCCGGCCCGAGGGCTTTCCGGAGAGCTGGCAGCGCGGCCTGCGGGCCACGGTGTCCGCGCCGGGCGGGGAGATCGCGGTGTATGTGGTCCATCTGCCGTCCGTCCGGCTGGGCCCGACGGGTCTGGCGTCGGCGGCCCGTGACGAGAGTGCGGCACTGCTCGGGGCGCGGATCGCGGACGACCCGGCCGGACGGCTCCTGGTGGTGGGCGACCTCAACGGCACGCTGCGGGACCGGGGGCTCGGACCGCTCACCTCCCAACTGGACGCCCCTCCCTCGGGGTTCGCGTTCAGTTGGCCGGCTTCCTTTCCGGTTGCGCGGATCGACCAGGTGCTGGGGAGAGGAGCCGAGGTGACGGAGGTGTCCGCCCTGGACGCGACCGGAAGTGACCACCTTCCGGTGCTGGGGCGGGTCCGTCTGGGCTAGTCGAGTCGGCGGCGGCAGGGGTGCGCCGGGGCCGTGCGGGGGACAATCCCGGTAGGTCCGCCCAGCAGGAGGTCCCCATGCCGCTCCGCTCCGGCAAGGTGCCACGGGATGCCGTGCACCATCCGCTGTTCGCCCGCTACTACGCCCGGATCAGCGTCGCCGCCGAGACCCGGATGGGCCTGGGCAGGGTGCGCGGGAGACTGCTGCACGGGCTGTCCGGGCGGGTGCTCGAGATCGGCGCGGGCAACGGGCTGAACTTCGCGCACTACCCGGGCACCGTCTCGGAGGTCGTGGCCATCGAACCGGAGCGGCGGCTGCGGCAGCTGGCCGTGGAGGCCGCCCTGCGCGCCGAGGTGCCCGTGGACGTGGTGCCGGGTGCGGCCGAGGCGCTGCCGGTCAAGAGCGAGGGCTTCGACGCGGCGGTGGTGTCGCTGGTGCTGTGCAGTGTGCGGGACGTGCCCCGGGCGCTCGGGGAACTCCGGCGGGTGCTGCGGCCGGGCGGTGAGGTGCGGTTCTTCGAGCACGGCCGGGGCGGCGGCCTGGTGATGACCTTCAGCCAGCGCGCACTGGACCGGACGGTGTGGCCGGCGCTGAACGGGGGCTGCCATCTGTCGCGGGAGCCGGTGCGGGCGCTGCGCGACGCCGGTTTCGAACTCGGCCCCTACCGGCAGGTGCTGATGCCGGAGCAGGGGCCGACCCTGCCCGCTTCGTACTGCGTGCTGGGCACGGCATGGCGCCCGGTCGCCTCCTAGTCACAGGCTCCACTGCCGCAGCTCCTGCTCGATGTCCCGTACGGATGCCTCCCCGCTCTTGACCAGCTTGGCCAGGTCGCGGACCTGCTCGGGCGAGGTGACGACCTTGGCGCCGCTGGCGACCAGGTACGCGTAGGCGACGGCGGAGGCGAACAGGGCGTTGGAGCGTTCCAGCGCGGGGACGTGGATCAGCAGCTGGAGCAGCGCGGCGGCGCGGGCGTGCGGGCTCTCGTAGACGGGGACGTCGAATATGGCGGCCTGGTGGCGTGCGACGGCGGCGACGAGGGCTCCCCAGTCGGTGACCTGGGGGTCTCCGGGGGTCTTGTGCTCGGCGAGCATCAGCAGCCAGGCGATATCGATCTCGAGGTTGTTCAAGGGATCAGTGACGACCTTCGCGCGTGCCCTCACGGTCGACGCCGAATTCGTCGGCGAAGACGGACTCGTACTGCTTCATGAAGTCGGCGGCGGCCTCCACGAAGGTGTGGCCCACCTCGCCGGTGTCCTGTCTGACCAGCTCTTCGATGTAGCGGTTGACGCTCATGCCGCGGGCCAGGGCGCGTTCGCGGGCGGCTCGGGCGGTGCCCTCGTCGACTCGCACGTTCAGCTGGGTCTTCGCCATACCTCGAAGCTAGCGCGTGAGTGCTAGCACCGGCAAGGCCGGGACTCCGACTCGCGGAGGATACCGGGTGTGGGCCGCGTCACATTACCCTCGGGCAAGACGACGAATTCCGGGCATCCACCCCGAGGAGGCGGCCTTGTCCACACCTGCTGCGGAGCACGCCCCCGGCCTGGCGTCGGCCGACGGGATCGCGGCCCGCGCCCGCGGTCTGACCAAGGCGTACGGCTCGGGCGAGACGACCGTGCTCGCACTGGACTCGGTGGACGTGGATGTCGCGCGCGGGCGGTTCACCGCGGTGATGGGGCCCTCGGGCTCCGGGAAGTCCACGCTGATGCACTGCCTGGCGGGGCTCGACACCGTCTCGGCCGGTCAGGTGTGGCTCGGTGACACGGAGATCACGGGGCTGAAGGAGCGCGAGCTGACGCGGCTGCGCCGGGACCGGATCGGGTTCATGTTCCAGTCGTTCAACCTCATCCCGACCCTGAACGCGCTGGAGAACATCACCCTGCCCATGGACATCGCGGGCAGGAAGCCCGACGAGACGTGGCTGGACCAGGTCATCGACACCCTGGGCCTGCGGGACCGGCTCAGGCACCGGCCGTCGCAGCTCTCCGGGGGCCAGCAGCAGCGCGTGGCCTGTGCGCGGGCCCTGGCCTCCCGGCCCGAGCTGATCTTCGCGGACGAGCCGACCGGCAACCTCGACTCGCGCGCCGGCCTGGAGGTGCTCGGCTTTCTGCGTGAGGCGGTGGACCAGCTGGGCCAGACGGTCGTCATGGTCACCCACGACCCGGGCGCCGCCGCCCACTCGGACCTGGTGCTCTTCCTCGGGGACGGGCGGATCGTGGACGAGATGCCGCGGCCGACGGCGGAGGCCGTGCTGGAACGCATGAAGAGGTTCGACACGATCCGCACCCGGTTCGAGGACACCCCGTCCGCCGAGGAGAACTGACCCGTGCTCAAGGCGACCCTGAGAAGCTTCCTGGCGCACAAGGGGCGGCTGCTGCTCTCCGCGCTCGCCGTCCTGCTGTCCGTCGCGTTCGTCGCGGGCAGCCTGATCTTCTCGGACACGGTCAGCCGTACGTTCGACCGGCTGTTCGCGTCCACCGCCGCCGATGTCACGGTCAGCCCGAAGGAGGATCTCGACGAGGCCGTCCCCTCCGGCCGGACGGCCACCCTGCCGGCCGCGCTCGCGGCACGTGTGCGGCAGGTCGACGGGGTCGCGGCGGCCCGGGCCGAGGTGGACGTGGACGGCCTCACCGTCGCCGACGAGAAGAACGAGCCGGTGGGCCCGACCACCGGGGCTCCCACGCTCGGCACCGCCTGGAACCCGACCGAGCGCAGCCCCGTGGAGCTCACCTCCGGTCACGCCCCGCGCGGTGCCACCGAGGCGTTGCTCGACTCGGAGACCGCCGACCGCAAGGACGTGCGCATCGGGGACACCCTCACCGTGATCGCGCCGCCCGGTTCGTTCAAGGTCAGGGTCGTCGGCATCGTCACGTTCACCACCACCAACCCCGGCGCCGCCCTGGTCTTCTTCGACACCCGGACCGCGCAGACGAAACTGCTGGGCAGCCCGGGGGGCGCCACCAGCATCTCCGTCGACGCCGCCGAGGGGGTCGGCGACGCGCAGCTCAAACAGCGCGTGGCCGCAGTACTGGGGGCCCACACCTACGACTTCAGGACGGCGGGCGAGCAGGCCGAGTCGGACGTCGAGCAACTGGGCGGATTCCTCGACGTCATCAAGTACGTGATGGTCGGGTTCGCCGGGATCGCGGTGCTGGTGGGGGTGTTCCTGATCGTCAACACCTTCTCCATGCTCATCGCCCAGCGCACCCGCGAGCTGGGGCTGCTGCGCGCGCTCGGCGCCGACCGGCGCCAGGTCCGCCGCTCGGTCCTCGTCGAGGCCCTCCTCCTCGGTCTGGTGGGCTCCACGCTGGGGCTGGCGGCCGGGATCGGGCTGGCGGCGGGTCTCATCGAGCTGATGGGCCTGCTCGGCATGAACATCGACGCCGGCGAGATGGTCATCGGCTGGGTGACACCCGTGACGGCGTACGTCGTCGGACTCGGGGTCACCTTCGTCGCCGCGTACCTCCCGGCGCGGCGGGCCGCGGGGGTCTCGCCGATGGCCGCGCTCTCGGACGCCGAGGTCGCCGGGGTGGGCCGGCCGCTGCGGATGCGCGCGGTGGCGGGCGCGATCGTCGGGGCGGCCGGGGCGGCGGCGCTCGCGGGGTGCGCGGCGGCGACCCGGACCTCGTCGGCGGCGTCGCTGCTGGGGCTGGGTGTCGTCCTGACCCTGATCGCCACCGTGATCGCCGGTCCGTTGCTGGTGCGCCCGGTGATCCGGGTGCTCGGCGCGGCATTCCCCGCGCTGTTCGGGTCGGTCGGCCGGATGAGCCAGCGCAACGCCCTGCGCAATCCCCGCCGTACGGGGGCGACCGCGGCGGCCCTGATGGTGGGTCTCGCCCTGGTGGGCGGGATGTCGGTGGCGAGCGCCTCGATGACCAGGTCGTTCGACCAGCAGATCGACAAGACGCTGGGCGCCGACTTCGTCATCCAGAACACCAACTTCCTGCCGTTCCCGAAGGAGGTCACCGACGAGGTGCGCGGCACCGACGGCGTGGGCCTGGTGGTGCGGGGGCGGTTCACGCCGGTGGCGGTGCGGCTGCCGGACGGCGACCGGGTGGAGACGACTGCGGCGGGCTACGATCCGCGGCTCGACGAGGTCGCCAACATCACGTACGCGCGAGGCGACTCCGCGGCGGCGCTGGCGGACGGGCGCCTGGCCATGGACCGGGACTTCGCGCGGGACCACGGCGTGCGGGTGGGCAGCACCGTCCCGGTGGAGTTCCAGGGCGGACGCTCGGCCGAGCTGAAGGTCGGGGCCCTCACCGACCAGGACTCCGCCGAGGGGTTCGGCACCCAGGGCGGGCTCTACTTCGGGCTCGCCACCCTGGAGCGCTACGCGCCGGGCGGGCAGGACTCCGCGCTGTACGTCAACGCCGCCCCCGGCACGAGCGACGACGACCTGCGCGCGGACCTGGAACGGACCCTGGATCCGCACCCGCAGGTGCAGGTGCGGGATCTGGCCGACTACAAGCAGCTGGTGCACGACCAGATCGCCGTCCTGCTGTACCTCGTGTACGCGCTGCTGGGGCTGGCGATCATCATCGCGGTGCTCGGCGTGGTCAACACCCTCGCCCTCTCGGTCGTCGAACGCACCCGGGAGATCGGGCTGCTGCGGGCGATCGGGCTGGCCCGGCGTCAGCTGCGGAGGATGATCCGGCTGGAGTCGGTGGTGATCGCGGTGTTCGGCGCGGTCCTGGGGCTGGCGCTGGGGCTGGTGTGGGGCGTGTGCACGCATCAGGTGCTGGCGCTCCAGGGCATGACGGCCCTCGCGATCCCGTGGGGCACGATCGTCGCGGTGGTGATCGGCTCGGCGGTGGTGGGCGTGGTGGCGGCGCTGCTGCCGGCGTTGCGTGCATCCCGCATGAATGTACTGGCGGCCATCGCGCACGAATGATGGAATCGCGGCAGTCACTCAAGTCCCTTCCCGGTGAGGAGAGTTCATGCCGCGCCCGTTCCGTTTCGGAATCAACATGCTCACGGCCGCCCCTGGCGAGGAGTGGCGCGCCAAGTGCCGCCGGGCCGAGGAGCTCGGCTACGACGTGATCCTCGTCCCTGACCATCTGGGCATGCCCGCGCCCTTCCCCGCACTGGTGGCGGCGGCCGAGGCGACCGAGCGGCCGAGGCTCGGCACGTTCACGCTCAACGCCGGTTTCTGGAACCCGGCGCTGCTGGCCCGTGAGGTGGCGACGACGGACGCGCTGACGGGCGGGCGCCTGGAGCTCGGGATAGGCACCGGCTACGCACGGGACGAGCACGAGTCGGCCGGGCTGCCGTTCGGCTCGCCGGGCGAGCGGGTGGACCATCTGCGGCGCACCGTGGAGGAGTTGGAGCGCCTGCTGGCCTCCGAGGAGCACCAGCCACGGGCAGCACAGCGGCCACGGGTGCCGCTGCTGGTCGGCGGGAACGGCGACCGCATGCTGCGGCTGGCGGCCGAGCACGCCGACATAGCGGCGTTCACCGGTGCCCGCACGGCACCCGGCAGCACCACCGGGCAATTGACGCCGATCAGCCCGGGCGACCTCGAAGAGCGGGTGGCGCGGTATCTGAAGTTCGCGGAGGGCCGCACGGAACCGGCCGAGCTGAACCTGCTCGTGCAGGTGGTGATCGGCACCGAGGACCGCGAGGCCGCCATCCAGCCGTTGCTGGACCGCGTACCGGGCCTGACGGCCGACGAGGTACTGGACCTTCCCGTGACCCTGGTCGGCACGACGGACGAGATCGCCGACCAGGTCCTGTCCCGGCGCGAGCGCTACGGCTTCACGTATCTGACCGTCCTGGAGCCGTACATGGAGGCGTTCGCGCCGGTCATCGAACGGTTGCGCGGGCGAGTCGGCTAGCGCGTCACGCGGTGGCGGAGGTAGACGACCCTCGAAGCGAAGGTGCGGGTCTCGACGAGTTCGAGATCCACCCGGCGCTCGTTCCGGGGAAAGAACGGGATGCCGCCGCCGACCAGCACCGGGTAGACCATGGCCCGGTACTCGTCGATCAGGCCCGCCCCGGCCGCCTCGGCGGCGAGCGTCGCGCCGCCGATCGCGATCTCGCCCTCCCCCGGCTCGGCCCGCAGCCGCTCGATCTCCTCCGCCACGCCGCCGGAGGCCAGGCGGGCGTGGCCCCGCACCGTCGACAGCGTGGTGGAGAAGACCACCTTGGGAAGCGGGTTCCAGAGCGCGGCCCATTCGTGCCCCGCGGCGTCGAGCGCGGGATCCTGGTCGGCGGTCTCCCAGTACAGCATCGTCTCGTAGAGCCGCCGTCCCATCAGATGGACGCCGACCCCTCGGATCTCGTCGATCCAGAAGCGAAAGACCTCCTCGGGCAACCCCCAGTCGAAGTCGCCGTCCGGCCCGACGATGTAGCCGTCGAGTGACACGCTCATCGAATAGGTCACGCTGCGCATCAGCAGTCCTCCTCGGTATCGGATTCGACAGGCAGTCGCCGATCGATGCATCCACCCTCAAAGCTTGAACACAAATTGCACACACCCTCTCTCCATACTGGCCCCGATGGTCTAGATTGACCGTGCTTCAGCTGTTCGGGCACGAGGCGACCCTTAAATGATCAATAGGTCCAGCGTTGAACAGAGCCGGTGGGACGCGAGTAGGCCGCCTCCGGAACGGGTTGTTCAGGCAGCCCTGTGAGCCGCTGGGATGTCATGCGCACGACGAGGGGGGCGGGGGCCTCCCCCGGGGGAGAACGGCGCGGGGGGCGGGGGCCTCCCGGAGGGGGGAGGAACAGTGTCGGGCGAGCACGTCGAGCCACTGGGGACCTGGGGGGTTCTGTGCGGCAAGGGGGATTAGCCAGCCCGTATCCGTCAGCACGCGGGCGTCTGGCGGACGGGGCGATCGATCAGCCCGCGATCGACTGGGAGCAGCGGTACCGCCGTACCGTGATCACCGCCGATACCGTGGCCACCGCCATCGTGGTGGCGGCGATCGGCAACTTCTTCGGGGCGCGGGACGCGGCCAACTGGCACGAGAAGTGGGGAATCCTCGCCTTCGGCACCGAGCTGCTGGTGCTGGGAGCGCTCGCGGTGGGCCGGGCGTGGGCGCCGGCCGTACTCGGCCAGGGCGCTGAGGAATTCCGCCGGCTCGGACGCTCGCTGTTCGCGGCGACCGTCGTACTGGCGCTCGGCGGCATCGCCCTCACCTCGCGCAACATCAAGCTCTGGATCTTCGTCGCGATCCCCGCGATCGCGCTCGTCACCATGACCGCGCGGTATCTGCTGCGCCTCTGGCTGCACAAACAGCGCAATGAGGGCCGGTGCCTGAGACCGGTGCTCGCCGCCGGGAGCCCGGCCACCGTGCACGACCTGATCACCCGGACCCGCAAGTTCCCGCACCTCGGCTGGCGGGTGGACGCGGTGTGCACGACGGACGGGCTCGGGCCGGGCGGTGACCAGCTGGACGGAGTGCCGGTCGTCGGCCGGCTGGCGGACGTCGCGGGCCACGTCCGCCGCGACGGCTACCGGGTGGTGGCGGTCACCCCGGACCCGCACTGGTCGCCGGACCGGCTGCAGCGGCTGGCCTGGAACCTCGAGGGCAGCGACGCCGAGATGGTCGTGGCACCCGTGCTGATGGAGGTGGCGGGCCCGCGGCTGCACGTCGACGCGGTGCTCGGGATCCCCTTGCTGCGGGTCAGCATGCCGACCTTCACCGGGGGCCGCCGGGCGGTCAAAGGGGTCGTCGACCGCATAGGCGCAACGTTTCTGCTGATGCTGTTCGCACCGCTGATGGTGTGCGTCGCGCTGCTCGTGCTGGTGGACAGCCGAGGCGGGGCGTTCTACCGCCAGCGCAGGGTCGGCAAGGACGGCCGCGAGTTCACCATTCTCAAGTTCCGCACCATGGTCGCCGGGGCTCACGGGGCACGTGCCGAGCTGGCCGACCGCAACGAGGGCGCCGGCCTGCTGTTCAAGCTCCACCGGGATCCGCGGGTGACCCGGGTGGGGGCGGTGCTGCGCCGGTACTCGCTCGACGAACTCCCGCAGCTTTTCAACGTGCTGACCGGATCGATGTCGCTCGTCGGGCCGCGG
Organism: Streptomyces sp. NPDC041940; assembly: GCF_055589465.1. NCBI lineage: Bacteria > Bacillati > Actinomycetota > Actinomycetes > Kitasatosporales > Streptomycetaceae > Streptomyces > Streptomyces sp. NPDC041940. The sequence continues at coordinate 137,871 of NZ_JBVJBP010000003.1, read as the reverse complement.
CCTCCGTTGCCGGAGGAGTCCGCGGCGTACGGCCCGGACATCCGGCGGCGGCTGCTCGTCAAGCCCGGACTCACCGGCCTGTGGCAGATCAGCGGACGCAGCGACCTGTCGTGGGAGGAGGCGGTCCGGCTGGACCTGCGGTACGTGGAGGACTGGTCGCTCGCCCTGGACACAGTGATCTTGTGGAAGACGCTGCGTGCGGTGCTCCACGGGCAGGGGGCGTACTGATGCGCGGGGGCCGTCTTGGAGCCGGCGCTCGGATCGCAGGCCGTCAGGGCCTGCCTGGGGGGAGGAACGAGTCATGAGAGTCAGCGTTTTCGGGCTCGGCTACGTGGGCTGTGTGTCGGCCGCGTGCCTGGCCAGCATGGGTCACGAGGTCATCGGGGTGGACGTGAACCAGGTGAAGGTCGACCTGGTCAACGACGGCAAGGCCCCGGTGGTCGAGGAGCGGATCGGCGACCTCATCGCCGAGGTCGTGCGGACCGGAGCGTTACGCGCCACCCGTGACGTCCGCGAGGCGATCACGGGCAGCGAGGTGTCGCTGGTCTGCGTGGGTACGCCGTCGGAGCCCAACGGCAGTCTGTGCACCACGTACCTGGAGCGGGTCACCGAGGAGATCGGCGCGACGCTGGCCGAGGGGGCCGAGCAGGGGCGCCGGCACACCGTCGTGTTCCGCAGCACCATGCTCCCGGGCACCTGCCTGAACCTGCTGGTGCCGATCCTGGAGAAGTACGTCGGCGGCACCGCCGGAGTGGACATCGGGGTCGCGGTCAACCCGGAGTTCCTGCGCGAGGGCACGAGCGTGCGGGACTTCTTCGACCCGCCCAAGACCGTCATCGGCGAACTCGACCCGGCGAGCGGCGACGCGGTGGCGGCCCTGTACGACGGCTTGCCCGGCGAGGTGTTCCGGGTGCCGGTCCCGACGGCCGAGGCGATCAAGTACGCGGACAACGCGTTCCACGGCCTCAAGATCGGCTTCGCGAACGAGCTGGGCGCCGTGTGCCAGGCACTCGGGGTGGACTCGCACCAGGTGATGGACGTGTTCCTGGCCGACCGCAAGCTGAACATCAGCCCCGCCTACCTGCGACCCGGCTTCGCCTTCGGCGGCTCCTGCCTGCCCAAGGACCTGCGCAGCCTGGTCCACGCGGCGCACCGGGCCGACGTCTCGGTGCCCATCCTCTCCCATGTACTGCCCTCCAACTCCGACCATCTGCAACGCGCGGTGGACCTGGTCGAGCGCACCGGCAAACGCCGTGTGGGCCTGTTCGGGCTGTCCTTCAAACCCGGCACCGACGACCTCCGTGAGAGCCCGCTCGTCGAGATGGCGGAGAGGCTCTTCGGCAAGGGCTACGACCTCAAGATCTACGACGCCAACGTCAGCCTCTCCCGGCTGCTCGGCGCGAACCGCGAGTACATCGAGAGCCGACTGCCGCACCTCGCGCAGCTGCTCGCGGACTCCGTCGACGAGGTGCTCGAACACGCCGAGGTGTGCCTGGTCGGTACCAGGGATCCGGCCGTGCTGTCGGCGCTGCCCCATGGCGACGGCCCCGTGATCGTCGACCTCATCCGCCTTCCCGACGCCGAGGCGCGTCAGACCGAACCGGGGTACGTGGGCCTTGCTTGGTAACACATCGTTCGGTGAGACAGCCGGCGGCGACCGGTCGGACCGGCGCGCGCTGATCCTGGTGGAGAACCTGTCGGTGCCGTTCGACCGGCGGGTGTGGCAGGAGTGCACGACGCTGCGCGACGCGGGCTGGGAAGTGCACGTCATCTGTCCCCGGGGGGAGAAGCGGGACACGGAGCCGGAGGCGGAGATCGACGGGGTGCGGATCCACCGCTACCCGTTGCGCGCCGCCACCGGAGGGCCGGCCGGCTATCTGCGGGAGTACGGAGCGGCGTTGTGGCACACGGTCCGGCTCGCCCGCAAGGTCGGCCCGGTCGACGTGGTCCACGCCTGCAACCCGCCCGACCTGCTGTTCCTGCCCGCGCGGTGGATGAAGAGGCGCGGCGCGCGGTTCATCTTCGACCAGCACGACCTGGTACCCGAGCTGTACCTCTCGCGGTTCGACCGCGGTGAGGACCTGCTCTACCGGGCCGTGTGCGCGCTGGAACGGCTGACCTACCGGGCCGCGGACGTCGTGCTCGCCACGAACGAGAGCTACCGGGACGTCGCGGTGCGCCGTGGCGGCCGGCGGCCGGAGGACGTCTTCGTGGTGCGCAGCGCGCCCGACATCGACCGGTTCCATCCCGTGCCGCCCGAGCCGGAGCTGAAGCGCGGCAAGCCTCATCTGCTGTGCTACCTGGGCGTCATGGGCCCGCAGGACGGTGTCGACTACGCCTTGCGGGCGCTCGCGAAGCTGCGCGACGACCTCGGCCGGACCGACTGGCACGCGGTGTTCGTCGGCGCGGGCGACGCCTTCGACGCGATGGTGGAGCTGTCCCGGCGGCTCGGGCTCTCGGAGCAGGTGCGGTTCACCGGGCGCATTCCGGACGCCGACCTGGTGCGCTACCTGTCCACCGCGGACGTGTGCCTCTCCCCCGACCCGCGCAATCCGCTCAACGACGTGTCGACCATGAACAAGGTCCTGGAGTACATGGTGATGGGCCGGCCGATCGTCTCGTTCGACCTCCGGGAGGCGCGCGTCTCCGCCGGTGACGCCGCCGTCTACGCGCCCCCCAACGACGAGGCCGAGTTCGCCGGGCTCATCGCGAAGTTGCTGGACGATCCGGAGCAGCGTGCCCGGATGGGCAAGATCGGCCAGGAGCGGATCAGCGGGCCGCTCTCCTGGCGGAACTCGCAAGCGTCGCTGCTCGCCGCCTATGCCGCTGCCTGCCGTGATCAAGCTCCCGTGTCGGGAGCGACCCGTACCAGGCAGGGAAGAGGCCGCACTGTTGAACGATGAAACGATACGCCTGGTCACGATCGGGCGGATTATCCGTCGGCGCGGGCGGCTTCTCATCATCCTCACGGTGATGGGCGCGCTGGTCGGCTACGGCACCTCTCTGCTGTTTCCTCCGCGGTACACGGCATCGGCGTCGGTACTGCTGCCGGGGGCGTGGGAGGAGCGCGAGCTGCTGACCCAGACGGAGATCGCGAGCAGTTCGGTGGTGGTCGACCGCGCGGCCGCCACGCTCGGCTGGACCGGGGTCGGCGGTGGCGAGCTGCGGGACCGGGTGAGCGCCCAGGCCGCCGACGGGAACATCATCAAGATCTCGGGCACGGCCGACACCCCGGAGCGCGCACAGCGGCTCTCCGACCAGGTGGCCCAGCAGTTCGTCGCGTTCGCCGCGCGGATCGCGGGCGACGACACCGACGCCGACGCGGCGGCGCGGCCCGAGGCACTGCGGCAGCTGGTGGTGCAGACCAGCCGCCGCATCACCGAGCTGGCCGATGCGGCCGATCCGGGGCAGACCGTGGAGAGCGTGCAGACCCGCACCGAGCTCGCGAAGCTGCGCACCACGCTGCAGGAGGCCGTCAACAAGCTGGACGAGGCCGACCCGGCTGCCGACAAGGCCAGCATGGTCGTCATGGGGCCGGCGGCCCGGCCGGACGGCGAGGCACCGCCGACGAGGACGCAACTCGTCGTCGCCGGGGCGCTGCTGTTCTTCCTGCTCGCGGTCATCGGTCATCTCACCGCCGCGCGGATGAGTCGCCGGCTGCGCACCGAACCGGAGATCGCCGCGGCACTGGGCGCGGCGCCGCTGGGCACCGTCGACGTACCCGGTGAACTGCCCGCGCACCGGCCGGAAGGCCGTGACCCGCGGGCCCGGATCCGCCGGCTGCTGGGCGTCGACGTCCGCTGGGACCTGCCGAGTCCGCAGGCGTCCGGCGACGAGACCGGCGGGCAGATCCGCTACCGGCGGGTGTGCGACCGCCTCCGGGACCGGCTGCCGGCCCCTCGGCGGCTGCTGGTCGTCGTCCCGGACGGCGACGAGATCGCCCGACGGGCGGCCGGGCAGCTCGTCGCCGAGGCCGCGGGCGATCCGCTGCTGCGGGTGGTGGGGGTTTCCGTCTCCCGGCCGATGGTGCCGGACCGCGACAACGAGTCCGGGGCCCTGGTCGTGCTCAGCGCGGGCAGCTGGACCGCGGGGGAACTCGCCGGCATCGCCGAGGCGTGTGCGGACGCCCGGCACGAGGTCGTCGGCATCGTCCTCGCCGCCGGTACCGACCGGGCCCGTGCCACGCGGTCCGCCGGCCGTCCCCGGGACGCCGCCACGCCGGCGCTCGCGGTCGGCGAAGGCGCGGCGGGAGGTTCGAGGTGACGACGAGTACGACGTCGGAGTCGTCGGCCGCTCCGCTGCTGGACCTGCAGGCGCTGGTGGTCGCGGTGCGCAGGCGGCGCCGCCTCTGGGGCGCAACAGCGCTGCTGGGGCTGCTCGTCGGCGCGGCGCTGGCGATCCTCATGCCGCCACCACCGACCGCGGTGACCAAGGTGCTGGTCGCGCACCAGGAGGACCAGCCGAACGACCCCGGAACACTGATCCGCACCGACGTCGAGCTGCTGCACACCACGCGGATCGCCGCCAAGGCCTTGAAGGCACTCGAGTCCCCCGCGAAACCGGAGGACTTCATGCAGGACTACGGGGGCATCGGCTTGACCAACAACCTGCTGCAGATCACTGCGACGGGTGACAGCGACGCGGAAGCGGTGGCCCGGGCCAAGGCGCTGGCCGACGCGTTCGTCGCGGACCATGTGAGACGGATACGGGAGGCCGCGAACGCCGAGGCCAAGACCCTGCTCGACCAGCGTGACCGCATGCGGGACGAACTCGCCCAGGTCAACAAGGCGATCGGAGACGGACCGCCGCAGGGCGACCCGCAGGCGTCGGCGGACATGGAGTCGCTCTTCGCCCGCCGGGCCGAACTCACCTCGCGGATCACCGACTTCGGCCAGCGCGCCGCCGAGGCCCGTATCGGCACGCCCCAGCTCATCGCCGGTACCCAGATCGTGGACGCCCCGCACGCGGTACGGCACTCCCTGCCCAGGACCGCTGCCACCAACGCCGCCATCGGGCTCGTCCTCGGGCTCGTCCTCGGGCTCGCGGTGGCCGCGGTCGGCACGGTGGTGGCGGACCGCCCCGTGCTGCGCCGGGAGATCGCGGCGAACCTCGGCGCCTCGGTCATCGCGGAGCTGCCCCGCCGGCCGGCCGGGCTGTGGCGGCGCCGACGGATCCGGGCGGCACGGACCCGGCTCACCACGTCCCTGGCCCGCGCCGTGCGCGGCTCGGCGGAACCGGTGTCGTTGCTGGAACTGGGCTGTGCGCGCGGCACGAGCGTGATCGCGCTGGACCTCGCCGGGGCACTGGCGGCGGAGGGTCCGGTGGTCGTCGTCGATGGTCTGCCCGGCCGGCAGCTGGCCGACCGCCGCCCGAAGCCGGGAGACCCGACCGTGGTCGGCGGCGAGCGCGCCGAGGACGTGTCGCCTCAGGAGCGCCGGTTCGGCGTCGGCTCGGTGGCGCCGGGCACGGCGTGGACCGACCTCCGGTACCTCGGCACCCGGACCGTGCTCGTCGTGCGTGCCGGGCACGGCAGCGCCGCATGGCTGCACACCGTGGCACGGCAGCTCGCGGACCAGCGCATCGCGGTGATCGGTGTGGTGCTGATCGACCCCGATCCGCGTGACCGGACCGACGGCACGCTGTGGGAGGGGCCGCAGACCGCGCTGCGCGGCCGGACCGAGCCGACGGCCCCGCGGAACGGTGGGGGCACCGCCCACGCCATTCAGGCAGTGGGGGAAGGCAGGCGGCGGACAGAGCCGGCGATGTGGGGCGCACGGGTCCCGGACAACGACCAGGAGGCGCGGTAGCACATGTGTGGCATCGCAGGTACATACCGTTGGCCGGACGGGAAGGTCGTGACCGACCGGCTCACCGACACCCTCGCCCACCGCGGTCCGGACGGGGCGGGCCGGTACAGCCACCCCGCCGGTGACGGCGAAGTGCACCTCGGGCACCGCCGGCTGGCCATCATCGACCTGTCCGAGACCGGCGCCCAGCCGATGGTCTCGGGCGGCCTGGTCCTGACGTACAACGGCGAGCTGTACAACGCGCCCGAGCTGCGTGCCGAACTGGCGGCGGCCGGGGCGCGCTTCCGCGGCACCTCCGACACCGAGGTGGTGCTGGAGGCCTGGCGGCGCTGGGGCACGGACTGTCTGCCCCGGCTGCGCGGCATGTTCGCGTTCGGGATCTTCGACGAGCGGTCCGGCGAGCTGGTGCTCGCCCGCGACCAGCTCGGCATCAAGCCGCTGTTCCTGCTCCGGCGCGGCGAGGGGCTGGTGTTCGCCTCCGAGCTCAAGGCGCTGGCCGCCGCGACCGGCGGGGCGCTGGAGGTGGACCACGGGGCGCTGGTGGCCTCGCTCCTCTACTACTGGGTGCCGGACTCGCGGTGCGCGTTCCGTGAGGCGGAGAAGCTGCCGCCGGGGAGCTGGCTCAGGTGCCGTCCCGACGGCCGGGTGGAGCGCGGCCGGTACTGGAACCTGAAGGACGTCGCCGCCGAGGGCCGGGAGCGGGCCCGCAGCGGTGAGCTGCCGGACCTGGCCGCCATCGTCGAGGAGTCGACCCGGCGGCATCTGCTCTCCGACGTACCCGTGGCGACGTTCCTCTCCGGCGGGCTCGACTCCAGCTATCTGACCGCGCTGGCGGCCCGTCACCAGCCCGGGATCTCCGCGTACACGATCGGTTTCCGGGCCGAGGACGCCAAGTTCGAGGCGATGCCCGACGATCTGCGCTACGCGCGGCAGGTCGCCGAGCGGTTCGGCGTCGACCTGCACGAGATCGAGATCGCGCCGAACGTGCTCGACCTGCTGCCGCGGATGACGTACAGCCTGGACGAGCCGATCGGCGACCCCGCGGCGATCAACACGTATCTGATCTGCCAGGCCGCCCGGGAGGCCGGGGTCAAGGTGATGCTCTCCGGGATGGGCGCCGACGAGCTGTTCGCCGGCTACCGCAAGCACCTCGCGAACCTGCTCGCGCTGCGCTACCAGCGCGTCCCGCGGCCGCTGCGGCGCGGGGTGTCCGCGGCCGTGGACCGGCTGCCGGTCGCCACGGCCCGCCGGGGATACCGGTCGGTGCGGTTCGCCAAGCGGTTCCTGTCCTTCGCCGATCTGCCGGAGGAGACCGCGTTCCGGCGCAGCTACACCATGTACGACCAGGACGAGCTGCTCGGCCTGATCAACCCGGATCTGGCCGGCACGGTCGACGACGTGCTCACCGAGCACCGGCACATCTACGAGGACAACCACCTCGACGATTTCGTGAACCGCATGTGCCTGGCCGATGCCCGGATGTTCCTGCCGGGTCTGAACCTCACCTACACCGACCGGTCGAGCATGGCCGCGTCGACCGAGGTGCGGGTGCCGTATGTGGACGTCGAGGTGGTGAAGGCCGCCTTCGCGTTTCCCGGCGATCGCAAGATCGTCGGCCGGCAAGGCAAGGCCGTGCTGAAGGAGGCGGCCACCTCGGTCCTGCCCCGGGAGATCGTCTACCGGCCCAAGGGCCTGTTCAGCGCCCCGCTGCGGGCCTGGATGAGCCGGGATCTCGCGCCGCTGGTGCGCGAGGTGATCAACGACGGCGAGCTCGTCCGCTCCGGGTTCCTGCGCCGGGACGCGCTGCGGCGGATGGTCGCCGAGGACACCGCCGGGCAGCAGGACTTCTCCAAGCATCTATGGCATGTCCTGACCCTCGAGTACTGGTACCGCGGCGCAACTTCTGGGGAGTTTGAGTGAAGCAGGTCGTACAGAACTACAAGAGCGGCGAGCTGGCGGTGCTCGACGTGCCGGTGCCTGGGTGCAAGCCCGGCGGTGTGCTGGTCCGTACCGCCTACTCGCTGATCTCCACCGGGACCGAGATGATGAAGGTCTCCGAGGCCGGCATGTCGATGCTCGGCAAGGCCCGCTCCCGGCCGGACCAGGTGGCCAAGGTCATGCAGAGCGTGGCCACCAACGGGGTGCCCGCCACCTACCGCAAGGTGATGGGCAAGCTGGACTCCTACACGCCGCTGGGCTACTCGCTGTGCGGGGTGGTCGAGCAGGTCGGCGCCGGGATCGACGAGGTGAAGGTCGGCGACCTCGTGGCCTGCGCCGGCAACGAGCACGCGCTGCACGCCGAGTTGAACTGGGTGCCGAAGAACCTCTATACCCCGGTGCCGGACGGACTCGCGCCGCGGCACGCGGCCTTCGGCACCGTCGGTTCGATCGCGATGCAGGGCGTCCGCCAGGGCGAGCCGCGGCTCGGCGAGGTGGCGCTGGTCATCGGCCTCGGGCTGATCGGGCAGCTGGTGGTGCAGTTGCTCACCGCCTCGGGGGTCCGCGTCGTCGGGGTCGACCCCGACCCGGGGCGCTGCGAACTCGCCGAGCGCCTGGGTGCCGCGGCCTGTGGCGACCCCGCGTCCGCGGCGGTGGAAGCCGCCGTCGCCGAACTCACCGGCGGTCACGGCGTGGACCAGGTGTATCTGGCCGCCGGCGGCGGCAGCAACCAGCCCGTCGAGCTGGCCGCCCGGTTGTGCCGGGACCGCGGCCGGGTCGTCGACATCGGCAAGTGCCGTCTGGACCTGCCGTGGAACGCGTACTACGAGAAGGAGCTCGACGTCCGGTTCTCGCGCTCGTACGGGCCCGGGCGCTACGACCCGGAGTACGAACTCGAAGGGCGCGACTACCCGATCGGCTATGTGCGCTGGACCGAGCGCCGCAACCTGGCCTGCTTCCTCGATCTCGTCGCCCGCGGCCGCGTCGACGTGGAGCCGCTGGTCTCCCACGTCGCGGACTTCGACGACGCCGTGGAGACGTACCAGAGCCTGAAGGACGGCGAGCTGAAGGCCGTGGCCGTGCTGTTCCGGTACCCCGAACAGCAGGAGGAGGCGGCGGAGGCCTCGGCGGTGACCGTGCCCGCGGTGCGGCGCGGCGACAAGGCGTCCGCCCCGGCGCGGTCCGCCAGAACGCCGGTGCGCCTGGCGTTCGTCGGCGCGGGAAACTACGCGACGTCGATGCTGCTGCCGCACCTGACGGGGCGCGAAGGCGTCGAGTTGTCGACCGTCGTCACCACGACGGCCCTGTCCGCGGCCAACGCGCAGCGGAAGTTCGGCTTCGCCGAGGCGACCACCGATCTCGACGCCGTGCTCGGCGACAAGTCCGTCGACGCGGTGTTCGTGGTCACCCGGCACAGCTCGCACGCCGAGCTGACCCGAAGGGCGCTGCTGGCCGGCAAGGCCGTGTTCGTGGAGAAGCCGCTGGCGCTCACCGAGGACGAACTGGCCGGTGTGCTCGCGGCGGTGCAGGAGTCCGGCAACGACCGGCTGCAGGTGGGCTTCAACCGCCGGTTCGCGCCGCTGCTGCAGGAGGCGAAGGAGCGGCTCGGCGCCCGAACCGGGCCCGCGAGCCTCCGCTACCTGGTCAACGCGGGCCGGCTGCAGCACGGCAGCTGGTACCTCCAGCAGGGCACCGAGGGCTCGCGGTTCGCCGGCGAGGGCGGACACTTCATCGACACGGCGAGCTGGCTGCTCGATGCCGATCCGGAGTCGGTGTACGCGGTCGCCACGCCCGGCGGCGAGGACCTGCAGGTCGTGCTGCGCTACCCGGACGGGTCCACCGCCACCATCAGCTACGTCACCACCGGCGCGCCCGGCTTCCCCAAGGAGACGCTGGACCTCGTCGCGGACGGCAAGGTGCTGCGCCTCGACGACTTCGTCCGTGCCTCGGTCCACAGCCGCAAGCGGTGGGTCAGTTCGCGGCTGCCCAAGGCCCGGGACAAGGGGCAGAACGCCGAGCTGGCCGCGTTCGTCAAGGCCGTGCGGACCGGCGGGCCGATGCCGGTGCCGCTGGAGTCGCTGGTCGCCACCACGTCGGCCACCCTCGCCGTGCGGGCCGCTCTGGCCGGCGGCGCGCCGGTGACGTTGGCGAGGGCGCTGTGAGCATGAGCGCGGGCTGGTACTTACGGCGGCTGTCCCGGATGGGGCCGCGGGAGGTCGGCGGCCGGGCGGGCGACGCGGTGCGCAGACGGCTGTGGCGGTCGGCGCGGCCGGACTGCCCGGCCGTGACCGGTGCCCGCTTCACCGCGGTACTGCCCACCGGGACGGTCGCCGCGATACCTCCGGACGCCGCGAAGCGTCTGGTCGCCGAGGCGGACCGGCTGATGTACGGGCACGCCGAGTACTTCGGGGTGGTCCGCGACGACCTGGACGACCCGGACTGGTGGTACGACCCGAAGACCGGGCGCCGGGCGCCGTGGGGCTACGCCTTCGACGTGCCGTACCGGAACGAGGACGCGGTCGGGGACATCAAGCAGATCTGGGAGCTGTCCCGGCACCAGTACCTCACCGTGCTCGCCGCCGCCTACGCGATCACCGGGAACGAGCGGTACGCCGAGCGAGTGGCCGCGCACCTGCGGTCCTGGTGGACGGCCAACCCGCCGCTGCGCGGAGTGCACTGGATCAGCGGCATCGAGCTGGGGATCCGGCTGCTGTCGTGGGTGTGGATCCGCCGGCTGCTCGACGGCTGGCCGGGCACGGCCGAGCTGTTCGAGGACAACCCGGTGGCGCTGAACCAGATCTGGCACCACCAGCGCTGGCTGGCCGCCTTCCCCAGCCGGGGGTCCTCGGCGAACAACCACGTCATCGCCGAGGCCGCCGGGCAGTTCGCCGCGGCCTGCGCGTTCGGGTGGTTCCCCTCCTCGGCGCGTTGGCGAGCCGACGCGCTGCGGTCGCTGGAGCGGCAGCTGCGCGGCAACACCTTCGGTTCCGGCCTCAACCGCGAGCTGGCGACCGAGTATCACGGACTGGTGCTGGAGCTCGGCCTGGCCGCGGTGGCCGAGGCCGATGCCGCCGGTGTGCCGGTCCCCGCGTCGATCCGGCTGGTGCTGCTGCGGATGACCGACGCGCTCGCGGCCGTCGTGGACGACCGATTACGGCCGCCGCGCCAGGGGGACGCGGACGACGGGCACGGTCTGGTCGTGGACGGCCCGGGCACCGACCGCTGGGCCTCGCTGCTGGCCACCGGGGACGCCGTGTTCGGCCGGCCTGCCTGGTGGCCGGCGGTGACCGGCACCGATGTGCGCACCCCGCTTCTCGCCGCGCTCATCAGGCCGTACGCGACGGAGGGGACCGCACGCCCGGCGAGCCGGCCGGCCCATTTCGCCGACGCGGGCATGACCATCCTGCGTGGCCGGGCCCCGGGTGGTGTGGGGGAGATCTGGTGCCGCTGCGACGGTGGTCCGCACGGGTTCCTGTCCATCGCCGCGCATGCCCACGCGGACGCGCTGTCCGTGGAGGTCCGGCACGACGGGGTCGACGTGCTCGCCGACCCGGGGACGTACTGCTACCACGGGCAGCCCGAGTGGCGGCAGTACTTCCGGTCGACGCTCGGCCACAACACCCTGCAGCTGGACGGCGTTGACCAGTCCGTCTCCGGCGGCCCGTTCCTGTGGACGCGGCAGGCCCGCAGCCGCGTCCTGGTCACGGACACCGCCGACGCGTCCAACGGCGGGACGGCCCGCTGGAGCGCCGAGCACGACGGCTACCGGCGCTCCGTGCACCGCCGCCGGGTGGAGCTGACGGCCGAGAGCCAGGAGCTGAGGGTGGTCGACGAGGTCCGCGGCGATCGCGGGGCCGTGCGGCTCGCGTTCCACCTCGGCCCGGCGATCACGGCGGACCTGGTGGGCGACCGGGCCGTGCTCACCTGGACCCGGGACGGCGAGGACCGCTCCGCGACGCTCGACCTGCCCGGACAGTTGTCCTGGCGGGCGCATCGCGGCGAGAGCGACCCGCCGCTGGGCTGGTACTCCGCCGGCTTCGGGCGCAAGGAGCCTTCCACCACGCTGGTCGGCACCGGCTTCGCCGACGGCACCGCGCTGTTGGGGGAGTTCACCACCGTCCTCAAGTTCCACGGCTAGGGGGGCGCGTGGGGATCAAGTGGCGGCACCATGCGTTGGCGGCGGCACCGCTGGCGCTGGCTCTGCTGGCGGCGACCGGCTGTGAGAGCACGCCGGGCGCGCGGCCGAAGCCGACCGCCGCGCCGTCCACGTCCGTGGCCCGGGTGTGCGCCGAGCCCGCGGCCGGGCCGGCGAAGGCACCGGCGGGCGCGGTGACGGTCGACCCCGGGGTGGCCGGTGACCTGGCCGCGAAGACCAGGAGCAGCCCTCCGCACACCACGTTCTGGCTCCGGCCGGGCCGGCACAGGCTCGAACCGGAACGCTATGCCCAGGTCCTCCCCAAGCAGGGGAACACCTACCTCGGCGCGCCGGGCGCTGTGCTCGACGGCCGCAGGACCAACCAGTACGCCTTCGGCGGCACCGCTCGCGACGTCACCGTCCGCCACCTGACCGTGCAGGGTTTCGTCGCGCCGCACAACGAGGGCGTGGTCAACCATGACTCGGCCGACGGGTGGGTGATCGAGCACGCGACGATCCAGAACAACTCCGGCGCCGGGCTGATGGCCGGTGCCCGTCAGCGGGTCCGCGCCAGCTGCCTGCGTGGCAACGGTCAGTACGGCATGAACGCGTACAAGGCCACCGGCCGGATCAGCGGCCTGGTGGTCGAGGGCAACGAGATCGTGGGCAACAACACCGACGACTGGGAGCGGCGGCGGCAGGGCTGCGGCTGCACCGGAGGCGTCAAGTTCTGGGCCGTCGACGGCGCCGACGTACGCGGCAACTGGGTGCACGACAACCGCGGCGCCGGGCTGTGGGCGGACACCAACAACAACGACTTCCGCATCGAGGGCAACGTGCTCGAGGCCAACGACGGTGCCGCGCTGATCTACGAGACCAGCTACAACGCGGTCATCCGGAAGAACACGATCCGGCGGAACAACCGGGTCGAGGGCCGCCGGTACGCCGACCGCGGGGACAACTTCCCGTTCGCGACCGTCTACCTGTCCGAATCCGGGGGCGAACCTCGGATCCGAGCCCGCACGGACAAGATCGAGATCTATCGGAACGTGCTGGAGAACAACTGGTCCGGGATCACCCTGTGGGAGAACGCCGACCGGTTCTGCAACAGCCCGGCCAACACCTCTTCCGGTGACTGCACGTTGCTGGTGAAGGACACCGACCGCTGCGCGCGTCCGGCGATCGCCACCGCCCCGCTCTACGCGGACTGCCGGTGGAAGACCCAGCGGGTGGACATCCACCACAACCGCTTCGTGCTGGACCCGTCCGTCGTCGAGTGCACGGTGACGTGCGACCGCATGGCGGTGCTGGCCAACTACGGCACCTATCCGGACTGGTCGCCCTACCAGGGCGAGCGGGTGGCCGAGGCGATCACCCGGGAGCAGCACAACCGCTGGCACGACAACGTCTATCTCGGACCGTGGAAGTTCGTCGCCCACGACCCGAGCCGGGTGCTCGACTTCGTGCAGTGGCAGGGCACGCCGTACCGGCAGGACGCGGGCAGCACCTTCGGCGCACGGGACGGTGGTTGAGATGAGCGATGAAAGCACAGACCACACAGACCGCACAGACCACACGTCGAAGATCGTCGGTACGGCCTGGGGGCTGCTGATCCTCAACACGCTCGGCTCCGCCGGGGCGAAGACCATCGTCCCGCTGCCCCGCTCCCTCATCCAGATGGTCACCATGGGCGCGCTGGTCGCCGCGTTCGCGCTGGCGCTCGCCGTCAATCTCCGGCTGCGCGTCCGGGCCAGTGCCTTCGTGTTCCTGCTCACGCTGCTGCTGGTGCCGAGCGTGATCTCCAGCGCGGACCTGGAGTCCGGGTTCGGAGCGCTGTTCCGCTGCGCCCGGCTGGCCCTCTTCGTCGGCACGCTGTGGCTGCTCAGCCGCTGGTGGGACGGCGGCCTGACGTTCGTACGGCACCACATCCGGATGTATTTCGTGGTCCTCGGGTCAGTGGCCGCCGGCCTGGTCATCTCACCGGGCGCCGCCCTGCCCGAGCTCTACGGCGGGCGGCTGGTCGGCGCGTTGTGGCCGCTCACCCCGCCGCAGATCGGACAGTACGCCGCGGTGATCATCGGGCTCACCGTGCTGCTCGTCCTGAGCCGCCGGACCGACCGGCGCAGCGCGGTGGTGGTCGTCGTGCCGGCGTTCGTCCTGCTCGCGCTGACCCATACCCGGACGGCCACGCTCGGCCTGTTCATCGGGCTGGCGCTGGCGATCGGATCGCTCGTCCTGACCAGTGCCGCCGCCCGCCGGTTCTTCGCCTGGGCGGTGCTGTGCGCGGCCGTGGCCGCGGTGGGGTTCGGCTCCCTGCTGCAGGCGTGGTTCCTGCGCGGCCAGAGCCAGGAGAACTTCACCAGCCTCACCGGCCGGGCCAAGGTCTGGGACGCCCTGCTGGCGGCGCCCCGGTCGACCTCGGAGTACCTGCTGGGCGCGGGCCTGGGCGACAAGTCGTTCGGCGGGCTGCCGATCGACAACAGCTGGCTGGCCGTCTACCACGAGCAGGGTCTGACCGGCGTCGCCCTGGTGGCGGCGATCATCATCGTGCTGGGCGGCGTCGCGTTGCTGCGGCCACCGTCGCTGTCGAGGGCCTGCGCGATCTTCCTGATCAGCTACTGCGCGATCGCGTCGTACACCGAGGCCGGGCTGGGCGACGCCTCGCCGTATCTGCTGCATCTGGCCGTGGCCGCCTCGCTGCTGGCGGCCCCCGCCGAGGCCGCTCCCCTCGCGACACCGGACGTCCCTCGACGACACATCCCGCGCTGGGCCCAGAGATCGGAGGTGAGCTGACCATGCATGGCATTCACGTCCTGGTAGTGCACAACCGCTACGCCTCGGCGCAGCCGAGCGGGGAGAACAAGGTCGTCGACCAGGAGGTGGCGCTGCTGCGCGAGGCCGGCCACCGGGTCGGGCTGTTCGAGCGGCGCAGCGACGACATCGCCGCCCGGTCCCTGCTGGGCAAGGCCGCGCTGCCGCTCCTCGTGCCGTGGAACCCGGCGGTCCGCACGGAACTCGCCGCCCGGCTGCGCACCGAGCGGCCGGACGTGGTGCACGTCCACAACGTCTTCCCGCTCCTGTCCCCCGCCGTGCTGGCCGCCTGCGCCGACGCCGGCGTGCCCGCCGTCGCCACCCTGCACAACTACACCCAGGTCTGCCCGCCCGGCACGCTGCAGCGGGACGGCCGGCCGTGCGCCGAGTGCGTCGGGTCGACGTCGCTGCCCGCCGTCCGGCACGGCTGCTACCGGAACTCCCGGCTGGCGACGGTGCCGCTCGCGGTCAGTCTGTCGGTCAACCGGCGGCGGTGGTGGTCCGGCGTGGAGCGGTTCTTCTGCATCTCCGCGGCGCAGCGCGACGTCCTGGTGCGGGCCGGCATGCCGGCCGAGCGGCTGGCGGTGAAGCACAATTTCGTGCCCGACCCGGGCGCCGTCCGAGCGGGCCCCGGCGAGCATCTGCTCTACCTCGGCCGGCTCGCGGAGGCCAAGGGCGTGCGGCTGCTCATGGCCGCGTGGGACGAGATCGCCGCGGGCGGCGGTGTGGACGTGCCGCTCGTGATCGCCGGCACGGGACCGCTGGAGCGTGAGGTGACGGACTGGGCGGCGGGCCGGGACGACGTGCGCTACGTCGGCCTGCTGGACCCGGCCGAGTGCCGGCAGGCCGTCGCGCGGTCGGTCGCCGTGGTGGCTCCCTCGACATGGCTGGAGGCGTTCGGCCTGGTGGTCGTGGAGGCGATGGCGGCCGGGGTCCCGACCGTCGCCGCCGGTCACGGCGCCTTCGTCGAACTCGTCGAGGACGGGGTGACCGGGCTGCTGCACCGGCCGGGCGACACGGCCTCGCTCGCGTCCCGCATACGCCGGATCGCGGCCGAGCCGGCTCTGGGCCGGGAGATGGGCCAGGCGGCCCGGCGCCGTTACGAGCAGGGCTTCAGCCCGGCCGTCGGCCTGGAGCGCCTGGTGGAGGGGTACCGCACCGCGATCGCGGGGCGGTCGGAATCGATCGGGGACCGAGTCAATGGGGACCGAATCAATGGGGGGCAGTAAATGACGCGATGCAGACTCTGCGGCTCGGCGGCGCTGGCCGGCGTCGTCGATCTGGGGGCGACCCCGCCGTGCGAGAGCTTTCTCGCCGCGGACCAGCTGGACCTGCCGGAGCCCGCGTACCCGCTGCACCTGCGGGTCTGCACCGACTGCTGGCTGGCGCAGATCCCTCCGCTGATCACGCCGGAGGAGACGTTCAAGGAGTACGCGTACTTCTCCTCCTACTCCACCTCATGGGTGGAGCACGCGCGCACCTTCGTCGCCGACGCCGTTCAGCGGCTGGACCTGGGCCCCGACGCCTTCGTGGTCGAGGTCGCGAGCAACGACGGGTACCTGCTGAGGCATGTGGTGGACCGGGGGATCCGCTGCCTGGGCATCGAGCCGTCGGTGAACGTCGGCGCGGCGGCACGGGACGCGGGTGTGCCCACGCTCACCGAGTTCCTGGACCCGGACACCGGCTCGGCCGTCCGCGCCGAGCACGGCCCGGCGAACCTGGTCGTGGCCAACAACGTGTACGCGCACATCCCCGACGTCGTCGGATTCACTCAGGGGCTGCGCGCCCTGGTCGCCGACGACGGCTGGGTCTCCATCGAGGTGCAGCACCTGCTGACCCTGATCGAGGAGAACCAGTACGACACGATCTACCACGAGCACTTCCAGTACTACACGGTCGCCGCCGCGACCCGGGCCCTGGCGAGCGGCGGACTCACGCTCGTGGACGTCGAGTTGCTGCCCACGCACGGCGGCTCCATCCGGCTGTGGGCCCGGCCGGCCGAGGTGGCCGGCGAGCCGACCCGGCAGGTGGCCGACGTGCTGGCCCGGGAGACGGCGGCCGGGCTGCGGGAGCTGTCCGGGTACACCGAGTTCTCCGCCCGGGTGGCCAAGGTGCGCCGGGACCTGCTGCGGTTCCTCATCGAAGCGGCCGAGCGCGGCGAGACGGTCGTCGGCTACGGCGCCCCGGGCAAGGGCAACACCCTGCTCAACCACTGCGGCATCCGGCCCGACCTGCTCGCGTACACGGTCGACCGCAACCCGTACAAGCACGGCAGGTTCACCCCGGGCACCCGCATCCCGATCCTGCCGCCCGAGCGGATAGCCGCCGACAAGCCGGACTACGTGCTCGTCCTCCCGTGGAACCTGCGGGACGAGCTGGTCGAGCAGCTGTCGTTCGTGCACGAGTGGGGCGGCCGCCTGGTCTTCCCCATCCCGGAACTGAGCATTGTCGAGGTCAAGGCATGAAGGTCGTTCTGTTCTGCGGCGGTTACGGGATGCGGATGCGCAGCGGTGCCGCGGACGACGTGCCCAAGCCCATGGCGATGGTCGGCCCGCGACCGCTGATCTGGCACGTCATGCGCTATTACGCGCACTTCGGGCACAAGGAGTTCATCCTGTGCCTCGGGTACGGGGCCCATCACATCAAGGACTTCTTCCTCAACTACGAGGAGACCACCTCCAACGACTTCGTGCTGCGGGACGGGCGGACGGAGCTGCTGTCCACCGACATCGCGGACTGGACGATCACGTTCGCGCAGACCGGCATCGAGTCGCCGATCGGGGAGCGGCTGCGCCGGGTGCGGCACCACCTGGACGGCGACGAGATGTTCCTCGCCAACTACGCCGACGTGCTCACCGACGCCCCGCTGCCGGAGATGATCGACCGGTTCGCCCGGCGTGACGCGGGTGCGTCGATGATGGTGGTGCCGCCGCAGTCCTCGTTCCACTGCGTGGACCTGGGCGAGGACGGCCTGGTGGGGGGCATCACCGCGGTGAGCGACATGCCGCTGTGGGAGAACGGCGGTTACTTCGTGCTCCGCCAGGAGGTCTTCGACCACATCCCGGAGAACGGGGACCTGGTCGCCGACGGCTGCGCCCAGCTTGCCAAGCAGGGGCGGCTGGTGGCGCACCGGCACCGCGGTTTCTGGAAGCCGACCGACACCGTGAAGGAGCGGGCCGCGCTCGACGAGGCGTACGCCCGGGGCGACCGGCCGTGGGCCGTGTGGGAGCGGGACACCGTCGGAGCGCGGGCGTGATCCGGCTCGGGGCCGGGTCCCTGGACCGGATCGTCGCGGTGGGCGCGCACTGCGACGACATCGCCATCGGCACCGGCGGCACGCTGCTGACGCTGTGCCGCGCGCGGCCGGGTATCCGTGTCGACGCGCTGGTGCTCTCGGGCGGTGGCGGCGAGCGGGAGCAGGAGGAGCGGGCCGCGCTCGCCGCCTTCTGCCCGGGTGCCGACCTGCGGCTGACCGTGCTCAAGCTGCCGGACGGCCGGCTGCCCGCGCACTGGGAGGAGGCCAAGACCGCCGTCGAGGAACTGCGCGAGCGGACCGAGCCGGATCTGATCCTCGCACCGCGCACCGATGACGCGCACCAGGACCACCGCGGCCTGGCGCAACTGCTGCCCACGGCATTCCGCGACCACCTCGTGCTCGGCTACGAGATCGTCAAGTGGGACGGCGATCTCGGCCGTCCCACGGCGTACCAGCCGCTGTCCCCGGAGACCGCCGAACGGAAGGTGCGGCTGCTGCAGGAGCACTACCCCTCGCAGCGGCACCGGCCCTGGTACGACCGGGAGGCCTTCCTCGGTCTCGCACGGATCCGCGGCATCGAATGCCACGAGCGCTACGCCGAGGCGTTCGCCGTCACCAAACTCACTCTCGACCTGGGGGAATGAACCTTGCGCGTACTGCTGACCGGACATCAGGGCTACCTGGGCACCGTGATGGCCCCGGTGCTCACCGCCGCCGGACACGAGGTCGTCGGTCTTGACGCCGGCCTGTTCGCCGACTGTGTCCTCGGCCCGACGCCCGCGGACCCGTCCGGGCACCGGGTGGACCTGCGCGACGTGACGGCCGAACACGTGGCCGGCGTGGACGCCGTGATCCACCTCGCCGCGTTGTCCAACGACCCGCTGGGATCGCTGGCGCCGGAGCTCACCTACGACATCAACCACCACGCGTCCGTGCGGCTGGCCCGGCTGGCCCGCGACGCCGGGGTGCAGCGGTTCCTGTACGCGTCGACCTGCTCGGTCTACGGTGCCGCCGGCGGCGCCGACCTGGTGGGCGAGGACGCCCCGCTGCGCCCGGTGACGCCGTACGCGGAGTCCAAGGTGAGGGTGGAGGACGACCTGCACGCGCTGGCCGACGGCGACTTCAGCCCGGTGTTCATGCGCAACGCCACCGCCTTCGGCTACTCGCCCCGGCTGCGCGCCGACATCGTGCTGAACAACCTGGTGGGCCACGCGCTGCTGTCCGGCGAGGTGCTGGTGCTCTCCGACGGCACGCCCTGGCGCCCCCTGGTGCACGCCGCCGACATCGCACGGGCCTTCACGGCCGCGCTGGTCGCGCCGCGCGAAGCGGTGCACGACCGGGCGTTCAACATCGGCAGCGAGACCAACAACGTCACGGTCGCCGAGATCGCCGAGCAGGTCGCCGAGGCGGTGTCCGGCGCGAAGGTGGTGATCACCGGGGAGAACGGTGCCGACCCGCGGTCGTACCGCGTGGACTTCTCCCGGTTCCGCGCCGCGATCCCCGGCTTCGACTGCGAGTGGACGGTGAAGCGGGGCGCGCTCGAACTCGCCGACGCCTACCGCGAACACGGCCTCACCCAGGAGGACTTCGAGCGGCGCTTCACCCGGCTCGCCGTGCTGCGCGCCGCGTCCGACGCCGGCTCCGTCGACGACACCCTGCGGTGGCGCCGATGACCGCTGTCGGCGAGGAGATGCACGCCCTGGTGGAGCGGCTGTACCCGCTGTGCCGGAGCATCACCGGCGACGGGGTGCGCGCCACCTTGGACATCGTCGGCGAGTACGTCCCGCTGCGGGTGCACGAGGTGCCGACCGGGACTCAGGTGCTCGACTGGACGGTGCCGCAGGAGTGGAACATCCGGGACGCGTACATCGCCGACGCCTCCGGCAACCGGGTCGTCGACTTCGCCGCGTCCAGTCTGCACGTGCTCGGCTACAGCGTTCCGGTGTCGCGGACCATGCCCCTGTCCGAGTTGCGCGCGCACCTGCACACCCTGCCCGACCACCCGGGTTGGGTGCCGTACCGCACCAGCTACTACAAGCCGGAATGGGGGTTCTGCCTGTCCCAGGACACCTTGGACGCGCTGCCGGACGGCGACTACGAGGTGCGGATCGACTCCACCCTCGCGGACGGCCACCTCACCTACGCCGAGCACGTGGTGCCCGGGCAGGTGGCGGACGAGGTGATCGTCTCCTGCCATGTCTGCCACCCCTCGCTGGCCAACGACAACCTGGCCGGTATCGCGGTGGCGACGTATCTGGCCCGGGCGCTGGCGGAGCGGAAGCCGTACTACACCTACAGGTTCATCTTCGCGCCCGGCACCATCGGGGCGATCACCTGGCTGGCCCGCAACGCGGAGCGGATCGAGCGGGTCAAGCACGGGCTGGTGCTGGCCTGCGCCGGCGACTCGGGCCGACTGACGTACAAACAGAGCAGACGCGGCGACGCGGAGATCGACCGGGTGATGCGGCACGTCCTCGCATCCTCCGAACGCCCGCACCACGTCACCGAGTTCACCCCGTACGGCTACGACGAGCGGCAGTACTGCTCGCCCGGGTTCGATCTCGGCGTGGGCTCCCTCAGCCGGACCCCGTACGCCGGATACCCCGAGTACCACACCTCGGCGGACAACCCGGACTTCGTCTCCCCGGAGGCGATGGCGGACACGCTCGCCGTCTGCCGCGAGGCGTTCGCCGTGCTGGACCGCAACCGGCGGTACGTCAACCTCAGCCCCTACGGCGAACCACAGCTGGGCCGACGCGGGTTGTACGACTCGCTCGGCGGCCGCAGCGACGCGAAGCAGGCCCAGATGGCCATGCTCTGGGTGCTCAGCCTCTCCGACGGCGAGCACGGTCTGCTGGACGTCGCCGAGCGGTCCGGGCTGCCGTTCGACACCGTCGCCGCCGCTGCCGACGCCCTGCACGGCGCCGACCTGATCAAGGCGTGACGCCGATGACCACCGAGGAGGAGAGTCCCCGGACAGCGCCGGCGGCACCCGCCGGATCCGCGCGGCGGGCCTTCGTCGGCCGGCTGTCCTGGGGACTGGCCGACCAGGCGGCCTCCAGCATCAGCAACTTCGCGGTGGGCATCTACGTGGCGCGCTCACTGGGGGTGACCGCGTTCGGCGTGTTCAGCCTCGCCTGGGTGACGTACGGCGTGGTGCTCAACGTCTCCCGCGGCCTCGCCACCGACCCGCTCGTGGTGCGCTTCAGCGGTGTGCCGGACGCGTCCTGGCGCGGGGCGGTGGCGCGATCCTCGGGAACCGCGCTCGCCGTCGGTGCCGCCATCGGTGCGGTGTGTCTGGCGGTCGGCCTCGCTCTCGGCGGCAGCGTGGGGCCCGCGTTCGCGTGTCTCGGCGTCATGCTGCCGGGGCTGCTGCTCCAAGACGCCTGGCGGTACGCGTTCTTCGCCGCGGGCGCCGGGCGGAAGGCGTTCGTCAACGACCTCGTGTGGGGCGTCGCGCTCGTCCCCGCCATGGTCGTGGCGGCCCGCGTGGGCAGCGTCGCCGCCTTCGTGCTCGCCTGGGGCGCGTCCGCCACGGTGGCCGCCGGGTACGGATACCTCCAGTCCGGCATCCTGCCCCGGGTGACGCGGGCCCGCGCGTGGCTCCGCGAGCAACGCGACCTCGGCTACCGGTACCTGGTCGAGAACGTCAGCCTCAGCGGCGCGAGCCAGCTGCGCGCGTACGGGCTCGGCGCGATCGTCGGCGTCGGCGCGGTGGGCGCGGTCCGGGGCGCCGAGCTGCTGCTCGGCCCGTTCCTCGCCGTGCTGATGGGCCTCTCGCTGGTCACCGTGTCGGAGGCGGCACGGGTGCTGCGACGGGCCCCCCACCGACTCGGCGGGTTCTGCCTCCTGCTGGGGGGCGGGCAGGCCGCCGCCGCGCTGCTCTGGGGCGGGGCGCTGCTCCTGATGCCGGACCGGCTGGGCGCGTTCGTGCTCGGCGACGTCTGGCACTCCGCCGCGCAGCTCATCGTGCCGGTCACCCTGGGCGTCGCGGGCGCCGGCCTCGGCACCGGCGCGGCGGCCGGGCTGCGTGCGCTCGCCGCGGCCCGGCGCAGCCTGCGCTGCCAGCTGTTCGCCTCCGCCTGCTACGTCGCCGGCGGGCTCGGCGGCGCGCTCCTGGGCGGCACGATCGGCTCGGCCTGGGGCGTCGCCGCCGCGACCGCCTGCGCGTCGGCCGTGTGGTGGCTGCAACTGCGGTCCGCCCTCGGCGAGCACCAGCACCATCCCATCCCGGAAGTGAGGACGTCATGACCGCCCATCCCCGGCTGAGCATCGGCCTGCCCGTGTACAACGGCGAGCGGTATCTCGCCGAATCGCTCGACGCCCTGCTCGGCCAGACCTACGAGGACTTCGAGCTGGTCGTCTCCGACAACGCCTCGACCGACGGGACCGAGGAGATCTGCCGCAAGTACGCCGCGCGGGACTCACGCATCCGCTACCTCCGGCTGCGCCGGAACATCGGTGCCGCGCCGAACCACAACTACGTGTTCACCGAGTGCCGCGGCGAACTGTTCAAGTGGGCCTCGCACGACGACCTCTATGCCCGGGACCTGCTGCGGCGTTGCGTGGAGGCGCTGGACGCGCGGCCGGACGTGGTCCTCGCGCACTCCGACCAGGCGGTCGTCGACGGCGAGGGGCAGGTGAAGGTCCCGTACGAGTACGGGCTCGCCACCGCCTCCCCGCACGCGCCGGAGCGCTTCCGCAGCTTCCTGTTCGAGCCCGGCGGCGACGACTTCTACGGGGTGATGCGCGCCGACATGCTGCGCCGGGTGAAGCCGCATGACAGCTACCACCACGCGGACCGCACGTTCGTCGCCCAGCTCGTCCTGCAAGGCCCCTTCCACCAGGTGCCGGAACTCCTGTACTTCCGCCGCGACCACCCCACCCGCGCCGAGCGGGCCAACCCCTCCAAGCGCTCCCGGTGCGTCAACCTGGACCCGCGCCGGGCGGGCGCGCTGCACCCGACGCCCCGGCTGCTGGCCGAGTACGTCTGGGGCTTCGCCTCGGCGATTCAGCGGGCGCCGCTCTCCGCGGCCGACCGGCGCGCCTGCTACCGCCACCTGGCCGCGTGGATGACCAGCCGGGTGCGGCCGGGCGCCGGCGAGCGGGTCGAGGACCGCGCCCCGGTCGACCCGGCCGGGCTCACCGTCTCCGTGGACGACCTCGTCGCGGGACGCGAGGGGCGGCGGGCATGAGAACTCCCGTACGCGTCGGGGTGTTCGGCCTGCTCGGCTCCGGCAACCTCGGCAACGACGGGTCGCTGGAAGCCGTACTCGGGTACCTCCGCGCCGAGCACCCGAAGGCGGTCGTGGAGGCGCTCTGCGGCGGCCCCGAGGTCGTCGCGGCCCGGTACGGGATCCCCGCGACGCGGCTGCACTGGTACCGCGGGGAGTACCGGACCGCGTCCCGTGCGGGCGCGATCGCGGGGAAGGGGCTGGGCAAGCTCGTCGACGTGGTCCGCACCGCCGCCTGGGTACGCCGGCACGACGTGGTGATCGTGCCGGGCATGGGCGTCCTGGAGGCCACGCTGCCGCTGCGGCCCTGGGGCTTCCCGTACTCCCTGTTCCTGCTGTGCGCGACCGGCAGGCTGTTCGGCACCCGGGTCGCGCTGGTCGGCGTGGGCGCCGCCCCGATCGGCAATCGTCCGACCCGGGCCCTGGTGGGCTGGTCGGCGCGGCTGGCCGCGTACCGGTCGTACCGGGACGCCCCGTCCCGCGACGCGATACGGGAGATGGGCGTGCGCACCGCGCGCGACGAGGTCTGCCCGGACCTCGCCTTCGCCCTGCCGACGCCACCGGCGAGCGGGCCGTCGGGCCCGCCGGGCCTGGTCTGCGTCGGCGTCATGGACTTCCACGGCGGCGACGACGACCGCGCACGGGCCGAGGAGATCCACCGGCGCTACCTCGACGGGACGACCCGCTTCGTCCGCGCGCTGGTCGAGGACGGCAGGCCGGTCCGGCTGCTCACCGGCGACGCGTGCGACGCGCCGGTGGTCACCGCGATCCTCGACGCGGTGGACTCACCGCTGGTCACCGCCGCGGAGTCGGCCTCGCTGGCCGACCTGATGAAGGAGACGGCGGCCGCCGACACCGTGGTGGCGACCCGGTACCACAACCTGATCTGCGCGCTGAAGGCCGGCACGCCGACGCTCGCACTCAGCTACGCGGCGAAGAGCGACGCGCTCATGGACCGGATGGGCCTCGCCGCGTACTGCCACCCGGCCCGCGAGGTCGACGCCGACCGGCTGCTCGAACAGTTCCGGGAGTTGGAGAAGCGCTCGTCGGAGCTGCGACGGACCTTGGCGGAGCGGAACCAAGTAGCCGCGCGGCAACTCGCGGACCAGTTCACCGCCCTGACGACAGCCCTGTTCCCAGCGAAGGAGACTCCATGAAGGCGACCGAAGTCCTGGAGGTGGCGGGGGCGTACCTGTTCGAGCCGACCCCGTACGCCGACGAACGCGGCTTCTTCTGCCGCACCTTCGACGCCGACGTGATCCGCTCGGTGGGCCTCGACCCGGACGCCTTCATCCAGGACAGCGTGTCCCGCTCGGTCCGGGGCGTGCTGCGCGGCCTGCACCTGCGCTCCGGCAAGGGCGAGGCCAAGCTGGTGCGGTGCTCGTACGGGAGGATCTTCGACGTCGTCGTGGACCTGCGGCCGGACTCGCCGACCTACCGCGACGTGGCCTCCTTCGAGCTGTCCGGCGACACGCAGGTGACCCTGTACATCCCGGCGGGATGCGCGCACGGCTTCCAGGCGCTGACCGAGACCGCCGACACCTCGTACCGGATCGACCGCCCGCACGATCCCGCCGAGGACGTGACGATCGCCTTCGACGACCCGGAACTCGCGATCCGCTGGCCGCTGCCGGCCACATCGATGTCCCAGCGGGACCGGGAGGCGCCGAGCCTCGCCGAGGTCCTGAAGCAGAGAGAGAGCTGAAGTCAGCGTGGACACTGAGGAGTTCTTCCTGCCCCGGTCGAGGGCGGCGAACGAGCGGCTGCACGCCATGGTCCCCGGGGGCGCGCACACCTACGCCAAGGGCGACGACCAGTACCCCGAGGACCTGGCCCCGGTCATCAGCCACGGCCGCGGTGCCCATGTGTGGGACGTCGACGGCAACCGCTACATCGAGTACGGGTCAGGGCTGCGGTCGGTCAGCCTCGGCCACGCCCACCCGCGCGTGACCGAGGCGGTGCGGCGGGAGATCGACCGCGGCGGCAACTTCGTCCGGCCGTCCATCGTGGAGGTCGAGGCCGCCGAACGCTTCCTGGCCACGGTGCCGACCGCCGAGATGGTGAAGTTCGCGAAGAACGGCTCCGACGCCACCACCGCCGCGGTGCGCCTCGCCCGCGCCGCCACGGGGCGCCCACGGGTGGCCCTCTGCGCCGACCATCCGTTCTTCTCCGTCGACGACTGGTTCATCGGCACCACACCGATGTCCGCCGGCATTCCGACGGCGACCACCGACCTCACCGTGGCGTTCCCGTACGGCGACCTGGCCGCCACCGAGGAGCTGCTCACCCGGTACCAGGACGAGGTCGCCTGCCTGATCCTCGAACCCGCCACCCACACCGAGCCGCCGCCCGGCTACCTCGCAGGCCTGCGCGAACTGGCCGACCGGCACGGCTGTGTACTGATCTTCGACGAGATGATCACCGGCCTGCGCTGGTCCGAGGCGGGCGCCCAGGGCCTCTACGGCGTCGTCCCCGACCTCTCCACGTTCGGCAAGGCGCTGGGCAACGGGTTCGCCGTCTCCGCGCTGGCCGGGCGCCGCGAGCTGATGGAGCGGGGCGGGCTGCGGCACTCCGGCGACCGGGTGTTCCTGCTGTCCACCACGCACGGCGCGGAGACGCACTCCCTGGCCGCCGCGATGGCCGTGCAGACCACCTACGTCGAGGAGGGCGTCACCGCGCGGCTGCACGCCCTCGGCGAGCGATTGGCCGCCGGTGTCCGCGACGCCGCGGCCGGTATGGGTGTCGGCGACCACGTCGTCGTCCGGGGCCGGGCCAGCAACCTGGTCTTCGCCACCCTGGACGAGAACCGGCAGCCGTCGCAGGGGTACCGCACCCTGTTCCTGCGCCGGCTCCTCGCGGGCGGGGTGCTGGCCCCCTCGTTCGTGGTGAGCAGCGCGCTCACCGACGCCGACATCGACCACACCGTCGACGTGGTGGCCCAGGCGTGTGCGGTGTACCGGAAGGCACTGGACGCCGCCGACCCCACACCCTGGCTCGGCGGGCGACCGGTGAAGCCGGTGTTCCGTCGCATGGCGTGACCTGATGTGACGTCAGCGGCGCTGCTGCCGACCGGCGTCGGCCGTCCGGTCGACCAGCCAGGCGGTCGCCGGTACCACCGCCAGCGCGGTGCACCAGCCGCCGAGGACGTCGGTCGGGTAGTGCGCGCCGAGGGCGACCTGCGCCCAGCCCATGGCGGCGCCGGCGACGAACGCCGTCCAGAGCACGAGCACCGTGCCGGCCGTCCTGCCGAGGCCGAGCCGGCCGGTCGCGAGGAGCGCCGCCACGAGGGCGAGCGCCGTGAGGAAGGCGGTGTGCCCGCTCGGGTAGGACAGGTTGTCGGCGCCGTGGATGGTACGTCCCACCAGGGGCTTGAGCAGCTTCGTCGTCCCCACGGTCAGGCCGGCGCCGGCGACGACGAGCACCGCCGCCCGGGGCTGTCGCAGGAGCAGGCAGCCCGTCACGGTGGCCACGGCCAGCGCCGCCGCTCCCACGGGCTCCCCCAGGAAGTCCGTGGCCAGCGCGAGGGACCGCCACGGCGGCCCGGCACCGTCCGCCGTCGGCTGGATCCACCCGTCCACCGTGCCGGGCTCGGTGTGTCCGGCGTACAGGACCCCGAGCGCGACGACCACCAGCGCGGCGAGGGCCGCGATCGGCCCGAGCCACCCGCGCAGCGGTGGGGGCAGTACCGCGGGCGCCGACCGGTGGGCAGCCATGACCGCTGGGCGCCAACTCCCCACGAACGAGCCCCCCGTCGTGTCCGACCCGGCCCGCGCGGGCGCCGTCGGTCTCCGGTGGCCACCCTAACCAACCGGCGGTGTCCGGGTACTGAAACCCGATCGCCGGACAGGCCGGTGTTCTGCTTGGCTCGCCCCATGAGCGATCTTCACATCCGTTGCGCGACCCTCTCGGACATCGACACCGTGCTGCGGTTCTGGCGCGAGGCCGCGGAGGGAACCAGCATCAGCGACGACCACGACGGAGTGGCCCGCCTCATCACCCGGGACCCCGAGGCCCTGCTGCTCGCCGAGCGCGACGGCCTCCTCACCGGCACCGTCATAGCCGGCTTCGACGGATGGCGCTGCTCCGCCTACCGGCTCGCCGTACACCCCGGCCACCGCCGGCAGGGCATCGCCACCGCCCTCCTCGAAGCCGTCGAAGAACGCTTCGCGGCCCTGGGCGGACGACGTGTCGACGCCATGGTCCTGGAAGCCAACGAACAGGCCCACCACACCTGGGCCGCGGCCGGCTACCACCGCGAGGACCACTGGCGGCGCTGGGTCAAGCCCCTCGTCGGCTAGGGAGTGTCCCGGGCCGCCGCGAGAACCCCGGCCACGAGCCGCCGGGCGTAGGCGGCGTCGAGGCCGTCGGGCCGGAAGAGGATGCGGTACATCATGGGCGCGACGACCTGGTCGATCACCGTCTCGACGTCGGGTGTCCGCTCCCCGCGCCCGGCCGCCCGGGTGAGGACGAGGCCGATCTGCTCGGCGGCGTAGGCCGAGCACTGGCCGGCGTTGCCTCCGTCCGGGTCGCCGAGCAGGGCGTCGCGGATGTAGGCGCGGCCGACGGGCGAGGCCATCTCGTCGAGGAACTGTTCGACCCAGGCCGTCAGGTCGGCCGGCAGGGCGCCGTGGTCGCCGGGCGTGGTGTCGGGCCGCAGCCGCTCGACCGCCACGTCCGACAGCAGCACCTGGAGGTCGCCCCAGCGGCGGTAGATCGTCGACGGCGTCACGCCCGCGCGCTGGGCGACCAGCGGCACCGTCAGGGCGTCCCGGCCCAGCTCCGAGGCGAGTTCGCGCACGGCGGCGTGCACCGATGCCTGGACCCGTGCGCTGCGGCCGCCGGGGCGCACCATCTGTCTGCTCACGGAACCCACCTTAAAGCGAACTCTTTGCGTCTGGGGTGA
Source organism: Streptomyces sp. NPDC041940 (assembly GCF_055589465.1). Taxonomy (NCBI): domain Bacteria; kingdom Bacillati; phylum Actinomycetota; class Actinomycetes; order Kitasatosporales; family Streptomycetaceae; genus Streptomyces; species Streptomyces sp. NPDC041940. The sequence goes on along the minus strand of NZ_JBVJBP010000003.1, from coordinate 109,787 downwards.
CGGAGAGCGACTCCCCTGAGCCACAAAAGCTATCTGTTTGCGTTAGTGGACTGCAGGACCTACGGTCGACTTAACGCAAACAGATTGCTTTAAGCTTTCGCCGTGTGATCCGCAAGGAGAGACCGATGGCCACCTGGACCGTGGGGGACGTCACCGTCCACCGCATCGACGAGACACCCCTGCCGTCCGCCACCGGACCGTGGCTGCTCCCCGACGCCACACCGGACGTCGTCGCGGGGCAGGACTGGCTGCGCCCCCACTTCGCGGACGGGCGGGGCGTCCCGCATCTCGACAGCCACAGCTTCGCGTTCACCGTCGGCGGGCTGCGCGTCCTGGTGGACACCGGCATCGGCAACGGCAAGCAGCGGGCCAATCCCGCCTGGCACGACCTCGACACCGACTACCTGCGGCGCCTCACCGCGGCAGGGTTTCCCCCGGACTCGGTGGACCTGGTGATCCTCACCCATCTACACGCCGACCACGTCGGCTGGAACACCCGGCGGGTGAACGGCGCGTGGGTGCCCACCTTCCCGCACGCCCGCTACCTGACCTCCCGCGCCGAACGGGAGTTCTGGGCCGGGTACGCCATGGACGAGGCGCGCGCGCAGATGTTCCGCGACTCCGTGCTCCCCGTGGAGGAAGCGGGGCGCCTCGACCTCGTCGACGTCCCCGCCGAGGGCGTCGAAATCGCCCCGGGCCTGCGCCTGATCCCGACCCCGGGGCACACCCCCGGCCACCTCGCCGTCGAACTGGCCAGTCACGGACGGACGGCACTGATCACCGGCGACTGCGTCCACCACCCCGTCCAGCTCGCCCACCCCGGCATCGGCGCCTGCGTGGACATCGACCCCGGACAGTCCGAGGCCACGCGGCGCGGGCTGCTCGACTCGCTGGCCGGTACGGACACGCTTCTCCTGGGCACCCACTTCCCGCCGCCGACCGCCGGTAACGTCGTCGCCCACGAGGGCGCCTACCGGCTCGCACCGGTCCCCGCCGACTCGCCCTGAGTGCCCCGACAAATGGACTTTGCCCATCCTTTACCCTTGGATGGCCACTCGGTTCTGCATGAAAGGTTGTGAGCGTCCGCCCATGGACGTGCCTCCCCGTGCGCGACACCGCGCGTTCCGCCCCGTCCTGGAGAACCATGGAACGGGGGTGAACCGATGACCGAAGTGCTCCTCCTTCTGGCGGCGATCCTGCTCTCGCTCGCCTGCGGCGCCTTCGTGGCGGCCGAGTTCTCCCTCACCACGGTCGAGCGCGCCGAGCTGGAGCGGGCGGTGGAGCGCGGCGAGCGGGGCGCGCAGGGCGCGCTGAAGGCCGTACGGAGCCTGACGTTCCAGCTGTCCGGGGCGCAGCTCGGCATCACCGTCACGAACCTGGTCGTCGGCATGCTCGCCGAGCCGTCGATCGCCGCGCTGATCGCCGGGCCGCTGGAGGACGCCGGTGTCTCGCGGTCGGCGTCCCACACCCTCGCGCTGGTGCTCGGCACGGCCGCGTCGACGGTGTTCCTGATGGTGGTCGGCGAGCTGGTCCCGAAGAACTGGGCGATCTCCTCGCCGCTGGCCGTCGCCAAGACCGTGGGCAACGCCCAGCGCTGGTTCAGCGCCGCGTTCCGGCCCTTCATCACCCACCTCAACAACACGGCGAACCGGGTCGTGCGCCGGATCGGCGTGGAGCCCGCCGAGGAGCTGGCCTCGGCGCGCGGGCCGCAGGAGCTGGCGGCGCTGGCCCGTCACTCGGCCAAGGAGGGCGCGCTGGAGGCCGACACCGCCGAGCTGTTCGTGCGGACGCTGAACCTCGCCGACCTGACCGCCGAGAACGTGATGACGCCCCGGGTGCAGGTCGTCGCCCTGGAGGTGCAGGCGACCCTGGAGGACGTGGCGAACGCGACCCGGGCGACCGGCCTGTCCCGGTTCCCCGTCTTCCGCGGCACCCTCGACTCCGTCGTCGGAACCGCGCACGTCAAGGACGTACTGGCGGTACCGGCCGAGCGCCGGACCCGGATCTACGTCTCCGAGCTGATGCGCGAACCACTGCTGGTGCCGGAGACACTCACCGTCGACCGGCTCCTGGACCGGCTCTCCGGCAAGCGCACGATGGCCGTCGTGATCGACGAGTACGGCGGCACGGCGGGCGTGGCCACCCTGGAGGACATCGTCGAGGAGGTCGTCGGCGAGGTGCGCGACGAGCACGACCCGCACGAGCTGCCCGATCTCGCCGCGGCCGGCACGGACGAGGCCGGCCGCGCCCTGTACTCGGCCGACGGCTCCGCGCGCGTCGACCACCTGGAGCGGGTCGGGCTGCGTGCGCCGGAGGGCCCGTACGAGACGCTCGCCGGTCTGGTGGCGACGGTGCTGGGCCGGATACCCGCCGTCGGTGACACCCTCGAGGTCGCCGGCTGGCGGATGGAGGTCCTGGACGCGGCGGGCCGCCGGGCGGCGCGCGTCCGGCTGCGGGCGCCCCTCGACGACGAGAAGCCCGACGAGAAGGGAGCGGAGCTGTGACCGCGGTACAACTGCTGATCGGCCTGGCGACGCTCGTCGTCAACGCCTTCTTCGTCGGCGCGGAGTTCGCGCTGATCTCGGTGCGCCGCAGCCAGATCGAGCCCTACGCCGACCGGGGCGACCGGCGCGCCAAGAGCGTGCTGTGGGGCCTGGAGCACGTGTCGGCGCTGATGGCGGCCGCGCAGCTCGGCATCACGCTGTGCACCCTGGTGCTGGGTGTGGTGGCCGAACCGGCGATCGCGCACCTGCTGGAGCCGGTGTTCCACGCGGTGGGCGTGCCCGAGGGCGCGGGGCACGCGGTGTCCTTCGTGATCGCGCTGTCCCTGGCCACGTATCTGCACATGCTGCTGGGCGAGATGGTGCCGAAGAACATCGCGCTCGCCGAGCCGGTGCGCAGCGCGCTGGCGCTCGGCCCGCCCCTGGTGGCGCTGTCCCGGGCGCTGCGTCCGGTGATCTTCACGATCAACGCCTTCGCCAACACGCTGCTGAGGCTGCTGCGCGTGGAGGCCAGGGAAGAGGTCGCCGCCTCCTACTCGGACGCCCAGATAGCGCAGATCGTGAAGGACTCCAGCGAGGCCGGCCTCATCGACGACCGCGCCCAGGAGCGGCTGCACGACGCGCTGGAACTGGGCCGCCGCCCGGTGCGTGACGTGGTGCTGCCGCTGGAGAGCGTGGTCTACGCGAGCGTGGGCATCACTCCGGACGAGCTCGAGCAGCTGACGGCGGAGTCCGGGTTCTCCCGCTTCCCGGTGGTGGACGAGGGGCGGCGGATCGTCGGCTATCTGCATGTGAAGGACGCCCTGGACGCCCTGGGGCGCGAGGTGCCGTTCCGGCTGCGGGACATGCGGCCCATCGCGCGCGTGCGGGAGCACACACCGCTGGACGACGTCCTCACCGCGATGCGGGGCAGCCGTACGCACCTCGCGGCGGTCCTCGGGGAGGACGGACGGCTGTCCGGTCTCGTGACCATGGAGGACGTACTGCGGGAGCTGTTCGGCCAGCGGACGTGAGCGGGGCCACCCTCGACTGACCGACTGCTGGGTATGTGCACGGGATACTATTTCCGTCGCCATGCACACGAACCCCACCCACAGCAGCCTCGTCGCGGTCGGCGACTCCTTCACCGAGGGCATGTCGGACCTGTTGCCCGACGGCACCTACCGCGGCTGGGCCGACCTGCTCGCCGCACGGATGGCGGCCAGCACACCCGGCTTCCGCTACGCCAACCTCGCGGTGCGCGGCAAGCTGATCCAGCAGATCGTCGACGAGCAGGTGGACGTGGCGGCGGCCATGGAACCCGATGTGATCACCCTGGTCGGCGGGCTCAACGACACGCTGCGGCCCAAGTGCGACATGGGCCGGGTACGCGCCCTCCTGGAGGAGGCCGTGGAGCGGCTGGCCCCGTCGTGCAAGCAGCTCGTGCTGATGCGCAGCCCGGGCCGGCGGGGACCCGTCCTGGAGCGGTTCCGGCCGCGCATGGAGGAGCTGTTCGCCTGCGTCGACGAGCTCGCCGCCCGGCACGGCGCCCTCGTCGTCGACCTCTACGGCGCCCCCTCGCTCGGCGACCCCCGGCTGTGGGACGTGGACCGGCTGCACCTGACGGCCGAGGGCCACCGTCGGGTCGCCGAGGCCGTGTGGCAGACGCTCGGCTACGAGCCCGAGGACGCCGAGTGGCGCACGCCGATGCCGACGACGCTGCCGCCGGGCTGGGTCATGCGCCGCACGGCGGACGTGCGGTTCGCCCGGCAGTACCTGCTGCCCTGGATAGGCCGCCGTCTGACCGGCCGCTCCTCGGGCGACGGCCTGCCGCCGAAGCGCCCCGAGCTGCTGCCGTACGAGCTGTAGGTCCCGCCGTACCACCCCCTCGCCCACGGCATCGCGAGCCTCTCGTAGGTTCCGACGAAAAGGCCGGTGCGCTGGCCTGCACGAATCGCCAGTAGAATCCGTCCACGTGACTTCCGCTCCCGCCAAGCCCCGCATCCCGAACGTCCTCGCCGGACGGTACGCCTCCGCCGAACTCGCCACGCTCTGGTCCCCCGAGCAGAAGGTGAAGCTGGAGCGGCAGCTCTGGCTCGCCGTGCTGCGCGCCCAGAAGGACCTCGGGATCGAGGTGCCGGACGCGGCGCTCGCCGACTACGAGCGTGTTCTCGACACCGTCGACCTGGCCTCCATCGCCGAGCGTGAGAAGGTCACGCGGCACGACGTGAAGGCACGGATCGAGGAGTTCAACGACCTCGCCGGGCACGAGCACGTCCACAAGGGCATGACCTCCCGTGACCTCACCGAGAACGTCGAGCAGTTGCAGGTCCGGCTCTCGCTGGAGCTGATGCGCGACCGCACGGTGGCCGTCCTGGCGCGTCTGGGCAAGCTGGCCGGCGAGTACGGCGAGCTGGTCATGGCCGGCCGCTCGCACAACGTCGCCGCGCAGGCCACCACCCTCGGCAAGCGCTTCGCGACCGCCACCGACGAGCTGCTCGTGGCCTACGGCCGCGTCGAGGAGCTGCTGGGCCGCTACCCGCTGCGCGGCATCAAGGGGCCGGTCGGCACCGCGCAGGACATGCTGGACCTGCTGGGCGGTGACGCCGGCAAGCTCGCGGAGCTGGAGCAGCGGATCGCCACGCACCTGGGCTTCTCGCAGGCGTTCACGTCGGTCGGCCAGGTCTACCCGCGCTCCCTGGACTACGAGGTCGTGACGGCGCTGGTGCAGCTGGCGGCGGCGCCCTCGTCGCTGGCGAAGACCGTCCGGCTGATGGCCGGGCACGAGCTGGTCACCGAGGGCTTCAAGCCGGGCCAGGTCGGCTCCTCGGCGATGCCGCACAAGATGAACACCCGCTCCTGCGAGCGCGTCAACGGCCTGATGGTGATCCTGCGCGGCTACGCCTCGATGACGGGCGAGCTGGCGGGCGACCAGTGGAACGAGGGCGACGTGTCCTGCTCGGTGGTGCGCCGGGTCGCGCTGCCGGACGCGTTCTTCGCGCTGGACGGCCTGCTGGAGACGTTCCTGACGGTGCTCGACGAGTTCGGCGCCTTCCCGGCGGTCGTCGCCCGGGAGCTGGACCGGTACCTGCCGTTCCTCGCCACCACCAAGGTCCTGATGGGTGCCGTGCGCGCGGGCGTGGGCCGGGAACTCGCGCACGAGGCGATCAAGGAGAACGCCGTCGCCTCCGCGCTCGCGATGCGCGAGCAGGGCGCCGAGCGCAACGAGCTGCTCGACAAGCTGGCCGCCGACGCGCGCATTCCGCTCGACCGCGCCGAGCTGGACGCGCTGATGGCCGACAAGCTGTCCTTCACGGGTGCCGCGGGCGACCAGGTCGCGACCGTGGTCGCCCGGGTCGAGGAGATCGTGAAGCAGCACCCCCAGGCCGCGGGTTACACGCCCGGCGCGATTCTCTGACCCGCCGCATGGCGCGCTTCACGCCCGAGGAACTGGAGGCCGCCCGCGACCGTGTCGTGCCCGACGTGGTCGCGGACGGTCTGCGGGTGCTGTTCTGCGGGATCAATCCCGGGCTGATGACGGCCGCGACGGGCCATCACTTCGCCCGCCCGGGCAACCGCTTCTGGCCCGTACTGCACCGGTCCGGCTTCACGCCCCGGCTGCTGAAGCCGTCCGAGCAGCGGGAGTTGCTGTCGTACGGGCTCGGCATCACCAACGTCGTGGAGCGGCCGACCGCCCGGGCCGACGAGCTGAGCGCCGAGGAGTACCGGGAGGGCGGGCGGCTGCTCGCGCTGAAGGCGGAGCGGCTGCGGCCGGGCTGGCTGGCGGTGGTGGGTGTGACCGCGTACCGCGCCGCGTTCGACGACCGGAAGGCTCAGGTCGGGCCGCAGTCGCGGACGTTCGGGGACACGCGTGTGTGGGTGCTGCCCAACCCGAGCGGGCTGAACGCGCACTGGACGGTCGAGTCCATGGCGGAGGAGTTCGGACGGCTGCGGGAAGCCGCCGGGAGCTGACCCCCTACGGCGGGTCCGCCTCCGTGACCAGGGCCAGCAGGTGAACCGCGTCCGACTCGTCCCGGTCCGCGACCGCCACGGCGACCCAGCGGCCGGATCCCTCCACCTCCCAGAGGTACGCCACACCGGCGCGTGCGCCGAGGTCGGCCCAGGGCCGGGGTATCTCCTCGTGCTCGGTGCGCAGCAGGACCGTCAGCAGGTTGTAGGGGTCGGTGTCGCCCCAGCGCGAGGCGAGAAGCTCGTAAACGGCGTCCCGGTCTTTCTCGAACTGGTCGATCGTCACCGCCCGGGTCGCCGGGTCGTCGTGGGGCCCGCTCTGTAACACCGCGATGTGGTAGCCGGGTCCCGAGCTGCCGACGTCCGACGGGCCGTGCTCCGCCGGAAAGGGGCGGTAGCACAGCTCGTCGACGAGGGCGATGTGCTGTGCGAGGTTCATGGGTCCAGTAAACCCGCCCCCACTGACACTTGGCGGGGACACTCGGCGGGCTGTCGTCTCCGTGGTCGGTCAGGCGTCCCGGCGGCGCACGCTCCACGCGCCCGCCAGCAGCGCGGCGGCCGTCCAGAGCGCGGTCACCGCGAGCCCCGACCACGGCCCGAGGGACGACCCGTCGTACGTCTCCCGCAGGACCAACTGCCCCGCCTTGTCGGGCAGGAAGTCGGCGACCGTGCCCGTGGCGTCGCCGATCACGAACCCCACGACGAGGATGAACGGGATCAACAGCGACAGGGTGGCCACGCCGCTGCGCAGCAGGGCGGCCAGCCCGGCGGCGAACAGGGCCATCAGCATGAGGTAGACCCCGCAGCCCACGACACCCCGCACCTGTTCGCCGACGCCGAGACCGCCGGCTGCCGGTCCGAGCCCGGCCCGCGCCACGAGGAGAGCGGCGAGAGCCGTCACCAGCCCCACCAGGAGGGCCGGTACGGCGATGACGGCCGCCTTGGCCGCGAACCACCGGCCGCGCCGGGGAACCGCGGCCAGCGAGAGCCGGAGCGCTCCCGGCTGGAACTCCGCCGACACGGCCATGGCCCCGAAGGCGACGGCCGCGATCTGGCCCGGTATGACACCCGAGAAGGACGTGAACAGCGCGTCGAACCCCGGGTCCGACGTCTCGGAGACCCCGGCGATCGCGGAGAACGCCGTGGTCGCGGCGAACAGGGCCACGAGGGCTCCCGGCAGCGAGCGCAGCGTACGGATCTTCAGCCACTCGGAGCGGAGTACGGGCGTGAGTTCCATGGTCAGGCCTCCTGGGGCTGTGCGGTGAACTCGGTCTCGGCGGACGTGAGGTCGAAGTAGGCCTGCTCCAAGGTGCCCTCCTCGGCCGCGAGTTCGAGGACCGGTACACCCCCGGCGGAGGCGATGCGGCCGATGTCGTCCACGCGTGCGTGGTGCACGGTCCAGTGACCGTCCGCGTGCTCCTCGGCCTCGTGGCCGTGCCGGGCGAGGGCGCTCTTGAGCGCGGTGGGGTCGCTCGTGCGGATGCGGACGCGCGGCCGCACGCGTGCGTGGATGAAGTCCCGCATCGGGGTATCGGCCAGCAGCCGGCCCCGGCCGAGGACGACGAGGTGGTCCGCGAAGGACGCGGTCTCGTTCATCAGGTGGCTGGAGACCAGGACCGTCCGCCCCTCCCCCGCGAGCCGTCGCAGCAACTGCCGGATCCACACGATGCCTTCGGGATCGAGGCCGTTGGACGGCTCGTCCAGCATGACCACCCCGGGATCGCCCAGCAGGGCGGCGGCGATGCCGAGGCGCTGGCGCATGCCCAGGGAGTACGTCCGTACGCGACGCCGGGCCACCGACGCCAGGCCCGTCTCCTCCAGCACCTCGTCGACGCGGCGGTCCGGGACGCGGTTGCTCGTGGCCAGGACACGGAGGTGGTCGCGCGCGGTACGGGAGCCGTGCGCGGCCTGGGCGTCGAGCAGGGCGCCGACGTGGCGCAGGGGTTCACGCAGGGTCGGGTAGCCGCGTCCGCCGATGGTCGCTGAACCGGCGGTCGGCCGGTCGAGGCCGAGCACCAGCCGCATGGTGGTGGACTTTCCGGCGCCGTTGGGACCGAGGAATCCGGTGACGCGGCCGGGCAGCACACGGAACGTGAGGTCGTCGACGGCGCGCTTGGTGCCGAACTCCTTGGTGAGGGACTGGACGTCGATGCTGGTCATGGCAGCAGCCTGGCCGGTCGTGCGGGGTACGCGCCTCCCCCGGCGGTGGAGATCGCCTCCCCCGTGCGAGGGAGGTCCGTTGTCAGTGGTGGCTGGCACGATGACGCAATGGTCCGCATGCTGCGCCCGCTCACGCGGGCGGTGACGTACACGCGGTGGCTGCACCTGTTGGTGGCCATCGTGTGGTCCTCGCTGTGGCTGTTCGTCGAGGAGGCGGTGTGGACCCAGGTCACGGCCGCCGTGCTGCTCGGACTGGCGGGCCTCGTGCCCGTCGCACGGGTCGTGGAGGGGTTTCAGGCCAGGCTGCTGCTGATCGGCAATCGGCAGGACGGTGACGACAGCGGCGAGGTCGTGACCACGCCGTCGGTCACATGGGCCGATCGCGGGCGGACGGTGCTGTGGCTGGAGGCGCGGCTGGTCTTCGGCTGGGTCGTGGCGCACCTCTCCGTCCAGTTGCCCCTCCTCGCGATCGACTTGGCGACGACGGCGTTCGGTACCGAGCCCGCCGGCGACGGGTTCGTGCCCGTCAAGGGGCAGCACTGGTGGCACGCCCTGCTCGCCCCCCTGCCGCTGCTGCTGCTCGCCGTGGTCGTGGTGGGGGCGGGCCGCCTCATCACCGCGCTGGCCAAACGGCTCCTCGGGCCGTCACGCGCCGAGCGGATGGCGGCTCTGGAGGAACGCACCGAACAGCTCCTGGAACGCACGCGCATCGCCCGCGAGTTGCACGACTCCATCGGGCACGCGCTCACGGTCGCCGTCGTGCAGGCGGGGGCCGCGCGGGCCGCCGGTGACGCGGAGTTCACCGACCGGGCCCTGGTCGCCATCGAGGAGACCGGCCGGGCCGCCCTGGAGGACCTGGAGCGTGTGCTGGGTGTCCTGCGCGAGTCGGAGAAGCCGGTGAGCAGCAGACCGACGCTCGTGGACGCCGACCGGCTGCTGGAGTCCGCGCGTGCCTCCGGGGCGAAGGTGGACGCCGAGGTGACCGGGCCCGTGGACACCGTGCCCGGGCCGGTGTCGCGGGAGGGCTACCGGATCCTCCAGGAGGCGCTGACCAATGTGCTGCGGCACGCGGGGGCGGTCCCGGCGCAGGTACGTGTCCAGGTCACCGGCGACACCCTCGTCCTCGCGATACGCAACCCGCTGACCGAACCGATACCCGGCCCCGGCACCGGACGCGGCAGCGGCAGCGGCCTGCGCGGCATACGCGAGCGCGCCGCCCTGCTCGGCGGACGGGCCAGAACCGGACCCGACGAAGGCGACTGGCAGGTTCATGTCGAACTACCGTTGAGTTGATCTACGCTGTCCGGATGCCGGTCACCGTTCTCCTCGTCGACGACGAACCCCTCGTGCGCGCGGGTCTGCGGGCCGTGCTGGAGGCACAGCCCGACATCGAGGTGGTCGGGGAGGCCGCGGACGGGGCGGCGGTGATCCCGCTCGTGCGGCGGCTGCGGCCCGACGTGGTCGCCATGGACGTACGGATGCCGCTGCTGGACGGGATCGAGGCCACCCGGGCGCTGCTGCGGTCGGTCGACGAGCCGCCGCGGATCCTGGTGGTGACGACCTTCGAGAACGACGAGTACGTGTACGAGGCGCTGCGGGCCGGGGCCGACGGGTTTCTGCTCAAGCGGGCCCGGCCGGCCGAGATCGTGCACGCGGTGCGGCTGATCGCCGAGGGCGAGTCGCTGCTGTTCCCGGCCTCGGTGCGGCGGCTCGCCGCCGAGTACGGAGACGACGGCGGGAACCGCGCGGCGCGGGCGGCGATGGAGCGGGCCCAGCTGACCGAGCGCGAGGCCGAGGTGCTGCGGCTCATGGCGCGGGGTCTGTCGAACGCGGAGATCGCCACCCGGCTGGTCGTGGGGACGGAGACCGTGAAGTCACATGTCAGTGCGGTGCTGGCGAAGTTGGGGGCGCGGGACCGGACCCAGGCGGTGATCGCCGCGTACGAGTCGGGGTTCGTGGCACCGGGCTGATCGGCAGGGCCGGTGCCGGGCCCTCGCCGGGGCGCGCCGCGCCGAGTACGATCCGGCCAACACGCGCGCGACCTGGGAGGACGGACGGTGGGGCGGCTGACCGGCGGGGGTCCCTCGCTGCTGCGAAGGATCAACTCCGCGGTGGTGCTGCACGCCCTGCGTGCCACGGACTGCGCGACCCTGACCGAGATCACCCGGGTGACGGGGCTGTCCCGGCCGACCGTCGAGGGCGTCGTCGAGGGGCTCATCGAGGCCGGGCTCGTCGTCGAGAAGGCGGCCGAGGAAGGTGCCGCACGGCGGCAGGGGCGACCGGCGCGGCGGTTCCGCTTCCGGGCGGAGGCCGGGCATCTGCTGGGGCTGGAGATCGGGGCGCACCGGGTGGCGGCCCTGCTGGCCGACCTGGACGGCCGGGTGATCGGCGCCCAGGCCAAGGACGTGTCCGAGACTGCGGGGGCCGACGAGCGGCTGGAACGGCTGCGCGGGGCCGTCGCCGAGCTGCTGCGGCGGGCCGGTGTCGCACGGGGCTCGCTGCGGGCCGTGGGCGTGGCGACGCCCGGGATCGTCGAGGCGGACGGCACGGTACGGCTGGGCACCGCGCTGCCGGGGTGGACGGGGCTGCGGCTGGGCGAGCGGCTGAGCCGGTCCTTCAAGTGCCCGGTCCTGGTCGAGAACGACGCCAACGCGGCCGCCGTCGCCGAGCACTGGAAGGGCGCGGCCACCGAGTCGGACGACGTGGTGTTCGTGCTGGCGGGGCTCAGCCCGGGCGCCGGTGCGCTGATCGGAGGCCGGCTGCACCGGGGGTACGGCGGGGCGGCCGGCGAGATCGGCGCGCTGCATCTGCTGGGCCGTGAGGTCACCCCGGAGACCCTGCTCTCCACCACCGACGAACCCCTGCACCCGCTCGACGAGCAGGCCGTCGCCGAGGTCTTCGCACAGGCACGCGACGGCGACCAGCGGGCCCGCGCGGCCGTCGACCGCTTCCTCCAGCGCCTGGTCCACGACGTGGCGGCCCTCGTCCTCGCCCTCGACCCGGAACTGGTCGTCATCGGCGGCTGGGCGGCGGGCCTCGACGGCGTCCTGGACCCCCTCCGCCAAGAACTCTCCCGCTACTGCCTGCGCCCCCCACAGGTCACCCTCTCCCGCCTCGGAGACGCGGCAGTGGCCACCGGCGCCCTGCGCCTGGCCCTGGACCACGTGGAGGAACAACTCTTCGCGGTAGAACGACGCCCCTTCTAGGCAACGCCCCTTCAGGTGGCGCCCTTCAGGGGCGCGGGGAACTGCGCGACAAGCCCCAACGCACCCGCAGTCCCCCACTCACGACACGCCCACGGCGCGACGGTCAGGACGCCTGCCGCTCAGGCCCGTCATGAATCTCCACCCCGCCCGAGTCACCGAAAGTCAACCGGCACGTGTCAGCGCGATACGTCGCAACCGACAGCGCGGCCGTACGCCCCCCGACGACAAACCGCGTCGTCACCACCAGAACAGGAGCCCCAGGCAGCCGATCCAACTCCTTGGCATCATCGGCGCCGGCGGAGCCGAGCTCCACCGCGTTCTCCTGCCGCCCCAGCTCCAGCCGCTGCAGCTCACGCAGCACCGCTCGCGCGCGTGCCGCCCCGGACGGCGCGTCTATGCCGGAGAGCTCGGGCACCGAGGACCGCGGAATGTAGAGGAGTTCGGCGGCCACCGGCCGGCCGTTCGACACACGGGAGCGGCGCACGACATGGACGGGCTCGTCACGGCCGGTCTCCAGCGCCTCGGCGACCGCCGCCGACGGCACCGCCGCCACGCAGTCGACGGGCTGCCAGGCGTCCTCGGCGCCGCCGGGCCAGGTGTGCGGGCCGGTGCCGAGGGAGACACCCATGCGCGGCGGGGCGACGGTCGTGCCGACACCGCGGCGGCGCTGCAGTCTGCCTTCCAGTTCGAGCTGCTCCAGGGCCTGACGGAGCGTGGCGCGGGCGACGCCGAAGCGGGCCGCGAGGTCACGCTCGTTGGGAAGGATCTCCCCCACCGAGAATTCCGAGTCGAGCGCTTCACTGAGCACGGTCTTGAGATGCCAGTACTTCGGTTCCGGCACCGATTCCAGCTGCGTGGTCCCCACCCTGTCCTCCGCAATCGCCGTGGTCGGCGGCGTTTTCGCGCCCTTGTTTTTTAAATGTTGTTTCACTTCTCTGCGACCATAGGACGGCCCTGATCCTTGGTCAAGACCAATGGCCGGGAACGTTCACGGGGCGTTCATCCGAGGTCCACGGGGCCACGACGGCACCGGCTACGCGGCGGCCAGCGACCGCAGCTTGTCGGGGTTCCGGATGATGTAGACCGCCTGGACCCGCCCGGCGGCGACGTCGAGCTGGAAGACGGAGTCGGGCTTGCCGCCGGACAGGACCAGCACGGCCGGGCCGCCGTTGAGCTCCAGGAATCGCACGGAGAAGTCCGGGACGCCCTTCCGCGCGGCGCCGACGAGGAAGCGGCCGACGTTGTCCGCGGTCCGCAGGACCCGCAGCGGCGCCCGCGCCTTGCCGCCGCTGTCGCCGACGAGACGGACGTCCGGGGCGAGGAGCGCCATCAGTCCTTCGAGGTCGCCCTCGGCCGCGGCGGCGAGGAAGCGTTCGGTGAGGTCGCGGCGCTGGGCGGGGTCGACCTCGTAGCGGGGCCGCCGCTCCTCGACGTGCTTGCGGGCCCGTCCGGCCAGTTGGCGTACCGCCGGTTCGCCGCGGTCGAGCATGGCGGCGATGTCGGCGTACGGGAAGCCGAACGCCTCGCGCAGCACGAACACGGCCCGCTCCAGCGGTGACAGCGACTCCAGCACGACGAGGACGGCGAGGGAGACGGAGTCGGCGAGCACGGCCCGCTCGGCGGTGTCCGGCACGGGGTCGCCGAAGTCGGTGACGTACGGCTCGGGCAGCCACGGGCCGACGTAGGTCTCCCCTCGGGACTTGATCTGGCGCAGCCGGTCGATGGCGAGGCGGGTCGTGATCCGTACGAGGTAGCCGCGCGGTTGGCGTACGTCGCCGCGGTCGCTGCCCGACCAGCGCAGCCAGGCCTCCTGGACCACGTCCTCCGCGTCGGCCACGCGGCCCAGCATGCGGTAGGCGACGCCCAGCAGGACGGGGCGGTGCGCTTCGAAGAGGTCGGTCGCCGTCTCGGTGGTCACGGCTCCATCCCAGCCCACGGGTGCGGACCTGTCCAGGCGGAATCGCCCCTTCCCGGACAGAATGGCCCACAGGACGCCGGTGATCGCCGGCACGCTTCCCGGAGGTGGCGATGCGGTACGCGGTTCTGGGCACGGGAGACGTCGGGCGCACCCTCGGCGCCCGGCTGGTGGAGCTGGGGCACGAGGTGCGGCTCGGCTCCCGGACGAGGGACAACCCGGCCGCCGTGGAGTGGGCCTCCGCCGCGGGCGCGGGGGCGGACGCGGGGACGTTCGCCGAGGCGGCGGCGTTCGGCGAGGTCGTGGTGAACGCGGTCGGCGGGCGGGTCGCGCTCGCGGCGCTGGACGCGGTGAGGCCGGAGGACTTCGACGGGAAGATCCTCGTGGACGTCTCCAACCCGCTGGGGTTCGAGGAGGGCGAGCTGCGGTTGTCCCCCGTCGAGTCGGACAGCGTGGGCGAGCAGATCCAGCGGGCCTTCCCGAACGCTCGCGTGGTGAAGACGCTCAACACCGTCAACTGCCAGGTGATGGTGGACCCCGGGCGGGTGCCGGGCGAGCACAACGTGTTCGTCTGCGGGGACGACGCGCGCGCCAAGGAGCAGGTGACGGCCCTCCTCGGGGAGTTCGGCTGGCCCCAAGAGCGGGTGCTGGACCTCGGCGGAATCCGGGCGGCCCGCTCCGTGGAGATGTGGCTGCCGCTGTGGGTCAGCCTGATGCAGAAGTTCGGGCACGCTGACTTCAACCTGGAGCTGCGCCGGGCCCGTTGAGCGGTCCGGGGCCGTGAAGGTGGCGACGACTCGGGGCTACCCGTCGGTAGCAATTGCTGACAAGCTGTCTACGGCGTCCGTCAGCGAGTACAGCCGAGGAGCACCCCATGTCCGCCACCGTCTCCTTCAAAGTCGCCTCCGCGCACGGCGAGCAGAACGTCACCCTGTCCTACACGCGCCGGGGCAGCGGCGACCCGTTGCTCCTGCTGCACGGCATCGGCCACCACCGGCAGGTGTGGGATCCGGTGATCCCCGCGCTGGCGGCCGAGCGCGATGTGATCGCCGTGGACCTGCCCGGGTGCGGCGAGTCGCCGGCGCTGCCGGACGGCATGGCGCACGACCTGCCGACGATGAACACCGTCCTCGTGGCACTGTGCGAGGCGCTGGAGATCGAACGGCCGCACGTGGCCGGCAACTCGCTGGGCGGCCTGCTGGCCCTGGACCTCGCCCGGGCGCAGCTCGTGCGCTCCGTCACCGCGCTGTCCCCCGCCGGGTTCTGGAACGAGGCCGAGCGCCGCTACGCCTTTACGGTGCTGATGACCATGCGGCAGATCGCCCGGCGGATGCCACTGCCCCTCGTCGAAAGGCTGGCGCGCCCGGCGCTCGGCCGCACCCTGCTGACGAGCACCATCTACGCCCGCCCGGGCCGCCGTTCACCCGAGGCCGTGATCGCCGAGACGCTGGCGCTGGCCCGGGCCCAGGGCTTCTCCGAGACCCTCCGCTCCGGCAGGACCGTGCGGTTCACCGACGACATCGTGGGCACACCGGTCACCGTGGCCTGGGGCAGCCGGGACCGGCTCCTCATCCCCCGCCAGGGGGTGCGGGCCAAGGGCGTCATCCCCGGGGCCCGGCTGGTACGGCTGCCGGGCTGCGGCCACGTCCCGATGAACGACGACCCGGCCCTGGTCGCCAGGGTCGTCCTCGACGGCAGCCGCTGACCCGTACCGAGGCCTGCGCGCGGCGGGGAGCCTCTAAGGTCTCCCTTCATGAAGCCACCGCAGAGCGCCCCGGGCACCGGTGCCGCGTCCGCCGCCTGGGAGCTGCTGCTCCCCGCCGCCGCGGCACCGGCTCGCACGCGCGGCCGGTCCCTCCAGGCGGCGCTGCGCGAGGCGGTCCGCTCGGGCCGGCTCGCGCCGGGCACGCGGCTGCCCTCCAGCCGGGATCTCGCGGCGGACCTGGGCGTGTCACGGGGGCTGGTCACGGAGGCGTACGAACAGCTGACGGCCGAGGGCTATCTGCGCAGCGGCCGGGGCGCCGGGACCTGGGTGGGCGCCGCCGCACGGGCCGCCCGGCCGCGTGCGCACGATCTCGCCCCGCGCTCCCCCGGTGCCCGCGCGGACTTCGTGCCCGGCACTCCGGACCTGTCGCTGTTCCCGCGCTCGGCGTGGGCCGCCGCGCAGCGCGATGTCCTGGCGGAACTGCCGCACCGGGACCTGGGGTACCCCGATCCGCGCGGGCTGCCCCGGCTGCGCACCGCGCTGGCCGGACTGCTCGCCCGGCGGCGGGGCGTGGTGGCCGACCCGGAGCGGATCGTGGTGGTCTCCGGGGTCGCCCAGGCGACGACCCTGCTCGGTTTCGCGCTGCACGCGCGCGGGATGCGGAGCGTCGGGGTGGAGGACCCCGGCAGTCCCCAGCACGACGCGCTGTACGCCTCGGCCGGGGTCACCGCCGTGCCGCTGCCCGTGGACGGCGAGGGAATCGCCCCGGAGCCGCTGCGGGCGTCGGGCGTACGGGCCGTGGTGACAACCCCGGCCCACCAGTTCCCCACCGGCATCGCCTACTCGGCCGACCGTCGCGCCGCGCTGCTGGACTGGGCTCGGGAAGTGGACGGCATCGTCCTGGAGGACGACTACGACGGCGACTTCCGCTACGACCGCGCACCCGTCGGCGCGCTCCAGGGCCTCGACCCGGACCATGTCGCCTACACGGGCTCCGTCAGCAAGTCCCTCGCCCCCGGGCTGCGGCTGGGCTGGCTGCTGGTGCCCGAGGCCTGGGCGGAGGAGATCGTCGAACGCAAGCGCACCATGGACCTCGGGCACCCGGCCCTCGACCAGGCCCTGTTCGCCCGGTTCCTGGAACGCGGCGACTACGACCGCCAACTGCGCCGCTGCCAGCGCGCCTACCGCGAGCGACGTGACGCGCTGGTCTCCGCCCTCACCGAGCACTTCCCCGGTTCGAAGGTGTCAGGGATCGCCGCGGGCCTGCATGTGATCGCCACGCTGCCGGAGCGGTACGGCCCCGAGGACCGGTTCCTCGCGCGCGTGGCGGAGGCCGGGGTGGCGGTGCGCCCGCTGTCGTCCTGCACCCACCCCGGGACCGAGAGCGCCGAGACGAAGAAGGTACGGCTCGTCCTGGGCTACGCCCATGTGCCGCCCGCCCGGATCGCCGAGGGCGTACGCCTGATGGCTCAGGCTGCCACCGGATGACTCCGGCGGGCTCGCCCCCGCGCGCCGGTTCCCCCGCCCCTGCGGTCAGTTGTTCACTTGGGGTTCGTGTGTGCGCTGCGGCGTGCCAGTAGTTGTGGCTCTGCACACTGGCCGGATCCCGTCGCTGGAGGCGTATCCATGTCACACCGTCCGTTCCCCGGGCGCCGTAGCGTCCTGCGGGGCTCCCTCGCCGCGTCGGCGGCCCTGTCCCTGCCCACCGCTCTCGGAGCGGCTCCGGCCTTCGCCCGGTCCGGGCGCCCGAAGGCGGGGTGGGGTGTACAGGCGGGAGACGTGACCTGCGACTCCGGGCTGGTGTGGGTGCGCTCCGACCGGCCCGCCCGGATGATCGTCGAGACGTCGGCGACCGAGTCGTTCCGCAACCCGCGCAGATGGCACGGCCCCCTGCTGGGCCCGGGCACGGACTTCACCGGCACGACCCCGCTGCGCGGACTGCCCTCCGGCGAGCAGATCCACTACCGCGTGCTGCTCGCCGACCCGGACGACCCGCGCCGCACCGGCGAGCCGGTCACCGGCAGCTTCCGCACCGCGTCCGGCAAACGCCGCGACGGAGTGCGGTTCGTCTGGTCCGGTGACCAGGCCGGACAGGGCTGGGGCATCAACCCGGACCTCGGCGGCTACCGGATCTACGAGGCGATGGGCGCCCTGGACCCCGACTTCTTCCTCTGCAGCGGCGACAACATCTACGCCGACGGCCCGCTCACCGAGACCGTGGCCCTGCCCGACGGGCGGACCTGGCGGAACATCACCACGGAGGAGAAGGCGAAGGTCGCCGAGACCCTGGCGGAGTTCCGCGGCAACTTCCGCTACAACCTCCTGGACGAGAACCTGCGCGCCTTCAACGCCCGGGTCCCGTCCATCATCCAGTGGGACGACCACGAGGTCACCAACAACTGGTACCCGGGCGAGATCCTCGGCGACACCCGGTACACCGAGAAGAACGTGGACGTGCTCGCCTCCCGTGCCCGCCAGGCGTTCTCGGAGTACTTCCCGATCTCGACGCTGCGCCGCCCGAGCGGCCGGGTCCACCGGGTGCAGCATCACGGCCCGCTGCTCGACGTCTTCGTCCTGGACATGCGCACCTACCGCAACGCCAACTCGACGGACGACCAGCCCACCGACGCTCAGGGCATCCTCGGCCGCGAGCAGCTGGAGTGGCTCAAGCGCGAACTGTCCCGCTCCCGGGCGGTCTGGAAGGTGATCGCCTCCGACATGCCGATCGGTCTGGTCGTCCCGGACACCGGTGACGGCAAGCCGAACATCGAGGCCGTCGCGCAGGGCGACCCCGGCAAGCCGCTGGGCCGCGAGCTGCAGATCGCCGAGCTGCTGCGGTTCATCAAGCACCGGCGGATCACGGGCACGGTGTGGCTGACGGCCGACGTGCACTACACCTCCGCGCAGCACTACCTGCCGTCGAAGGCCGCCTTCACCGACTTCGAGCCGTTCTGGGAGTTCGTGTCGGGCCCGCTCAACGCCGGTGCCTTCCCGGCGAACACGCTCGACGGCACCTTCGGCCCGGACCGCGTGTTCATCAAGGCGCCGACGACCGCCAACGTCTCGCCCGCCGGTGGCTACCAGTTCTTCGGCGAGGTCGACATCGACGGCGGCAGCGGCGAGCTGACGGTCCGTCTGCGCGAGCAGGACGGCACCGTGCTGTTCACGCAGGTGCTCCAGCCGGGCCGGGTCGGCCAGTAAGTTTGAAGCGTTGACGAAGGGGGCAGACTGTCCCCTTTACCCGCCAGTCACATGACGTTCGCGATCACGCAACACCGTTCCCTCACAGTGGGTGCATGACGCGAAAAATGACGGAAGCGACGCACCCGGACAACAACTGCCGCCCCGCCGCCACGATGCGGCGCCTCACCGCGGCGCTGCGCACCTGGCGGCCACGACGCCACGAACACGCGCCGCCGACGGACCATACCGAGTCCCCGGCACCGGAGCCGGTGCCGGGGGCGAGCACGCTGTGGCGGATGCGGACCACGGTCCGGGACGAGCCGGGGTCGCTGGCGGCGCTGTGCACGGCCCTCGCCGGGCTTCGCGTCGACATCCTGAGCCTGCAGACGCATCCGCTGGCCGACGGCACGGTGGACGAGTTCCTGCTGCGGGCCCCGGGTGACCTGCCGGCGTCCGGGATCGCCACCGCCGTCCGGACGGCCGAGGGCACCGACACCTGGATCGAGCGGGCCGACGCCCACGACCTGGTGGACGCGCCGACCAGAGTCCTCGGACTCGCCGCCCGCACCGCCCTGGACGCCGCGGAACTGCCGCTGGCCCTGCGCCAGTTGCTGGGCCGCTGCACGATCCGCTCCCAGCCCGCGCCGGCCGGCGGCGACCCCGTGCCCGGCGGCGTGCAGGTGGAGGGCGCCCTCGACGGCACCGTGCTGCGCCTGCGCGCCCCGGAAGGCGGGGTGATCACCGTGGAGCGGCCGTACCTGCCGTTCACGCCGACCGAGTTCGCCCGGGCCAGGGCCCTGGTGGACCTGGACGCCCGGCTCGGCCCGCGCGTCCCGCACGGCCGGGACGTGCTCACCCTCGCCGAGGGCGCCGACATCACCGTGCGCCGGGCCGACACCCGTGATCTGGAGCCGGCCCGAGCCATGCACGAGCGGTGCTCGGACCGCACGCTGAGGCTTCGCTACCACGGTCCGGTCGGCGATGCCGACCGGTATCTCAACCACCTGCTCAGCCCCCGCTTCGGCCGTACGCTCGCCGTGCAGACCGCGTCCGGGCGGGTGGTCGGGCTCGGGCATCTGCTGTGGGACGGGGACGAGACGGAGGTCGCGCTGATCGTCGAGGACGCGTGGCAGCGACGGGGCGTGGGTGCCGAGTTGCTGCGCAGGCTGGTGGCGATGGCGGTGGATGCCGGGTGCGCGAGTGTGTACGCCGTGACGCAGGCGTCCAACACGGGCATGGTCGCGGCGATGCGGGGGCTGGGGCTTCCTCTCGACTATCAGGTCGAGGAGGGGACGCTGGTGATCACGGCGCGGCTGGGTGAGCCCGTTGCGTCGCGTGCTGGTGAGTTGGGGAGCGCCTCGGCGCCGTAGGGGTTCAACGTCGGTGGGCGGCCGCGAGTCCGTGGTGGCTTGTCGCGCAGTTCCCCGCGCCCCTGAGGAGCGCTCCCTCCAGGTCCCTCCAGAGGTCCTCCACGTCCTCCAAGCCCACCGACATCCTCAGCAAGCTGTCGCTCACCCCGGCGTCCTGTCGGTCGTCCGCGTCCACGATGCGGTGGCTGATGGACGCCGGGTGCTGGATGAGGGTGTCGACGCTGCCGAGGCTGACGGCGGGGGTGATGAGGCGGACGCCGGCGATGACTTCGTGCGGGTCGCCGTGTATCTCGAAGGAGACCATCGCGCCGCCGATGCGCGGGTAGTGCACGCGGGCCACCCGCGGGTCGGCGGCCAGGCGGCGGACGAGTTCGGCGGCGTTGGCGGAGGCGGCCCGGACGCGTACGGGGAGCGTGGACAGTCCGCGCAGCAGCAGGTAGCCGGCGAGCGGGTGCAGCACTCCGCCGGTGGCGAACCGTACCTGGCGCAGCCTGCCCGCGAACTCCTCGTCGCAGGCGATCACGCCGGCCAGCACGTCCCCGTGTCCGCCGAGGTACTTGGTGGCGCTGTGCAGCACCAGCCGCGCACCCTGCTCGGCGGGGCGCTGGAGGACCGGGGTGGCGAAGGTGTTGTCCACGAGCAGCGGCACCGAACCGCAGGCGTGTGCGACGGCCCGCAGGTCGACCTCGGCGAGCGTGGGGTTGGCCGGGGACTCCACCAGGACCAGGCCGGTGTCCGGGCGCAGCGCGTCGGCGATTCCGGCCGGGTCGGTCCAGGTCACCTCCGAGCCCAGCAGCCCGGCGGTGAGCAGATGGTCGCTGCATCCGTAGAGGGGACGTACGGCGACCACGTGCCGCAGCCCCATCGAGGCGCGTACGAGGAGGACGGCGCTCAGCGCCGCCATGCCGCTGGCGAACGCGACCGCCGCCTCGGTGCCCTCCAGCCGGGCCAGCGCGGTCTCGAAGCGGGCGACGGTCGGATTGCCCAGCCGTCCGTAGACGGGCGGGCCGTCCGGCTCCGAGCCCGTGGCGGCGAACGCGTCGATCCGGGCCGCCTCGCCGCGGCTGTCGTACGACGGGTAGGTGGTGGACAGGTCGATCGGCGGGGCGTGCAGCCCCTGCCGGGCGAGGTCGTCCCGGCCGGCGTGCACGGCCTCGGTGGCGAGAGCTCTCGACGCGGTACCCGTATTGATGTCCATGCCCATGTCCATGGAAGGGAGGGTGAACACTGACCGGTACTGTGCGGAGGAATGCCGTGTTACGTTCGGTCGATGGCCGAATCTGTCGTACTGGACCCGGTGGATCTCCACCTTCTGCGGCTGTTGCAGAACGACGCCCGGGCGACGTACCGGGATCTCGCCGCGCAGGTCGGCGTGGCGCCGTCGACCTGTCTGGACCGGGTGACGCGGCTGCGCCGCTCGGGCGTGATCCTCGGGCACCGGCTGGAGCTCGATCCGGCCAAGCTGGGGCGAGGTCTGGAGGCTCTGCTGTCGGTGCAGGTCAGGCCGCACCGGCGGGAGCTGGTGGGGCCGTTCGTGGAGCGGATCCGGGCCCTGCCGGAGTCGCGGACCGTGTTCCATCTGACCGGCCCGGACGACTATCTCGTCCATGTCGCGGTCGCCGACATGGCCGACCTGCAGCGGCTCGTGCTGGACGAGTTCACCTCGCGAAAGGAGGTGGCGCGGGTGGAGACCCGGCTGATCTTCCAGCAGTGGGAGTGCGGACCGCTGCTGCCGCCTTCGCCCTCGGCTCAATCGGGATGACGTGCGCTTCTCGTCGTACGAGGATGGCCGCATGTCTGAGATCAAGAGCCCGCTGCCCCGTGAGGTCGCCGACGCCTACGTCGACGAGCTCGTCGCCCTCGACCCGATCACCGGCACGTTCCTCGGCGTGAAGGAGAGTTCGAGCAGGCTGCCCGACACCTCGCCCGCGGGCCAGGCGGCGTCCGCGGAGCTGTCGCGCCGGACGCTGGCCCGGCTGGCGGAGGCCGAGCGGCTGCCCGGCGCCGACAGCGAGATCGAGCGCCGCTGCGGCCGGCTGCTGCGCGAGCGCCTCAACGCCGAACTCGCCGTGCACGACGCCGAGGAGAGCCTGCGGTCGGTCAGCAATCTGAGCTCCATCGCCCATGCGGTGCGGCAGGTGTTCACCGTGACGCCGGCGCAGACGGAGGAGGACTGGACGGCGGTCGCGGAGCGGCTGCGCGCGGTCCCGGCCGCGCTGGAGGGGTACCGGGAGTCCCTGGCGCTCGGCCTGGAGCGGAAGCTGCACGGCGGGCCCCGCGCCACGGCCACGTTCGTGGAGCAGCTCGGCGAGTGGGCCGACGCGGACGGCGCGGGCCACGGCTGGTTCGAGCAGTTCGCGTCGGCGGGCCCCGAGTCCCTGCGGCCCGAGCTGGACACGGCCGCCCGTTCGGCCACCGAGGCCGTCCTGCGGCTGCGCGACTGGATGCGGGACGTGTACGCACCGGCGATCGAAGGCGCGCCGGACGTGGTGGGCCGGGAACGGTACGCGCGCTGGGTGCGCTACTTCAACGGCACGGACCTCGACCTGGACGAGGCGTACGCCTACGGCTGGTCCGAGTACCACCGCCTCCTCGGCGAGATGAAGACCGAGGCCGAGAAGATCCTGCCCGGCGCGGCCACGCCGTGGGTGGCGCTGGCGCACCTGGACGAGAACGGCACGCACATCGAGGGCGTCGACGAGGTCCGCGACTGGCTGCAGTCCCTGATGGACGAGGCGATGGACGCGCTCGACGGCACCCACTTCGACCTGGCCGAGCGGGTACGCCGGGTGGAGTCGCGCATCGCCCCTCCGGGCAGCGCCGCGGCCCCGTACTACACGCCGCCGTCGGACGACTTCTCGCGGCCGGGCTGCACCTGGCTGCCGACCATGGGCGAGACGCGCTTCCCCCTCTACGACCTGGTGTCGACCTGGTACCACGAGGGCGTGCCCGGCCACCACCTCCAGCTGGCCCAGTGGAAGCACGTGGCGCAGGATCTCTCCCGCTACCAGGCGAGCGTCGGCATGGTGAGCGCCAACGCCGAGGGCTGGGCGCTGTACGCGGAGCGGCTGATGGACGAACTGGGCTTCCTGACGGACCCGGAGCGCCGGCTGGGCTACCTGGACGCGCAGATGATGCGGGCCGTGCGCGTCATCATCGACATCGGCATGCACCTGGAGCTGACCATCCCGGACGACTCGCCCTTCCACCCCGGGGAGCGCTGGACGCCCGCGCTGGCGCAGGAGTTCTTCGGCTCGCACAGCAGCCGCCCCGCTGACTTCGTGGAGAGCGAGCTGACGCGCTATCTGTCGATGCCGGGCCAGGCCATCGGCTACAAGCTCGGCGAGCGGGCCTGGCTGCTGGGCCGCGAGAACGCCCGCGCCCGGCACGGCGACGCGTTCGACCCGAAGGCGTGGCACATGGCGGCCCTCTCCCAGGGCTCGCTGGGCCTGGACGACCTGGTGGACGAGCTGTCGCAGCTCTAGGCGTCGCCGGCGGCGGAAGCCGCCCTCGGAGCCGATGACCTGACCGGTGGCCATGCCGCACCGGTCAGGTAGTCGGTGTCGACAGGGAGCGGCGCGTCGCCGGCACCCCCACGGTCATCTGCGCGCGAGAAGCCGCAACTGGACCAAGCCCAGCCACGTCTCGGACCCCGGCTGTACCCGAGCCGCCCGAACCGCATACCTACCCGGCTCCAGAACAACCCGCACCCGGTCGCTCCCCGAGGCCTCACCCCCCGGCCATGCCGCGTCGAACAGAAGCACCGGCCCAGGCACCTGCCAGCTGACCTCCGGCTCCCACTCCGCCGTCGCGACAGCACCCGGCACACTCGCCAGCAACTCGTCCTCGGACCGCCCCGCACACCACCGCACGAACACGCCCTGGTCGGGCAGATACGCCGTCGAGGCGGGCTCGTCGCCCAGCACCAGCGCCGTGCAGTCGCCGACCGGCAGCAGCCCGACGTGTCCGTCCACCTCACAGGCCCGGTCGTAGTCGGACGCCGTCTCCTCGCCGTCCGCACCCGCCCAGAACGGCAGAACCGTCTCGGGCACCGCTATCAGCGGTCCGCCGCCCGACTCCACCCACTCCACCGTGCCCGGCTCCGCGTATCGCACCATGAGGCAAGAACCTACAAGGTCAACGCGCCGCGCCGTGCCGGGGGTTAGGGCCTTCTCACAAACCACCCTGAACGCCACGCTGCCGCAGCACCGAACCGGACCGGTCCTTCACGACCTCCAGCTGTGCGTGGATCCGCCGTCGCAGGTCGGCCACATGGCTGACGATGCCGACGCTGCGGTCGCGTTCGCGCAGGGAGTCGAGGACGTCGAGGACCTCGTCGAGGGTCTGGTCGTCGAGGCTGCCGAAGCCCTCGTCGATGAAGAGGGTGTCCAGCCGCACGCCGCCCGCCTCGTCCGTGACGACGTCCGCGAGGCCGAGCGCGAGGGCGAGCGAGGCGAAGAACGTCTCGCCGCCCGACAGGGTCGCCGTGTCCCGCTCCCGGCCGGTCCAGGCGTCGACGACATGCAGTCCGAGTCCGCTGCGCCCGCGCCCGGTGCGGTCGTCGGAGTGGACGAGCGTGTAGCGGCCGGAGGACATCCGCCGCAGCCGTACGGTCGCGGCGGCGGCGACCTGTTCCAGCCGGGCCGCCAGGACGTACGACTCCAGGCGCATCCGGCGTTCGTTGTCCGCCGAGGTGCCGGCGGTGAGGCCGGCCATGCGGGCGACCCGGTCGTACTCCTCGCGCAGCGGTGCCAGTCGGCGTACCGAGGCGGTGGCCCGGGCGGACAGCCGGTCGAGTTCGGCGCAGCGCCGGGCGGCGGCGTCCTGTGCGGAGGCGGCCTCGCGGGTCCGCCGGTCCGCGGCGGAGGCGGCCCGCTCCGCGCTCTCCAGGTCGGCGGGCCGCTGCCGGGCGGCGGCAGCGGTGTCGGCCTCGGCGAGGACGGCCCGGGCGGCGGTCTCCTCGGTCTGCCAGGCGTCCAGCCGCCGTTGCAGCTCGCGGTGGACGGCGTCGTCGAGGAGGGCGTCGGCCGCGGCCTCGGGGGTCTCGAAGCCGGCGCGGAAGGCGGCGTCGGCGAGCCGGGCGTCGGCGTCCTTGAGCCGCTGGGCGGTGTCCTCGGCGGCGCGGGCGGTGTCGGCGGCGTCCGTGAGCAGCGCGGTCCGCCGCTCCAGCTGCGCGGCCCGCGCGGCGACGCTGTCCAGGGTGCCCCTCGCCCGGTCCAGCTCCTCCTCCAGGCCGGCCCGTTCCCGGTCCAGCCGCTCCCGGTGTCCGACCCGGGCGGCGGTCCGCACGGCGGCCTCCTGCCGGGCGGCGACACGCCGTTCCTGCTCGTGCCCGGCCTGCCGCAGCCTTTCCCGCGCGGAGTGCAGCTCGGCGGCGCCCCGGCGGGCCTGCTCGTACTGCGCCTCCAACTCCTCGACTTCGTCGGAGAGTTGAACGGTGGGCGTGTCCCCGGCCTCGGCGGTGGCCGCCGCCAGCGCCTCCCGTACGTCGCCCAGCCGCCGTTCGTCCGCGGTGCGCTGTTCGTCGGCGCGCTGGTAGGCGGCCAGGGCGTCTTCCTCGGCCTCGCGGTCGACGTGCCCGGCGACCTTGCGGGCGGGGGCGGGGTGTTCGGTGGCCCCGCAGACGGCGCAGGGCTCGCCGTCGGTGAGGTGCGCGGCCAGTTCGGCGGCGATACCGGTCAGGCGCTGTTCCTTGAGGTCGAGCCAGTGCCGCTTGGCCCGCAGCATCCGCTCCTGTGCGTCCCGGGCCCGGATGACGGCCTCGTCGGTGTCCTGGGTGAGCCGGTCGCGCCGCCGGGCCGCCGCCAGCCGCTGCCGCGCGGGGTCGCGCCGTACGGCGAGCTGTTCGGCGAGGGAGGCGGCCTGCTGCGCGGATTCCACCCGGGCCTGGAGACCCGCGTGGGTCTCCCCCCAGCCGTCGAGCCAGTCCTCCGCCTCCCGCAGGACGTCCGCGTCGGCACGCTCCTCACGGTCGAGGCCGGCGCGTTCGTCGAGGAGTTCGGCCAGCCGGCGTTCGGCGCGGCGGGCCGAGTCCAGCCCGCCCAGCTCTTCGGCCGCCCGGCGCGCGGCCGTCGCGAGTCCGGCCGCGCCCGCGTCGGCGAAGCTCTCGGGCAGCAGGGCTCGCGCGCGGGTCTCGGCGTCGGCGGCCCGCCGGTGCTCGGCGTCGGCGGACTCCCGCAGGTCCAGAGCGGGCGCGACCCTGTCGGCCTTGCGGGCCCGCTCCATGCGCGCCTGCGCCTCCCGGTAGGCCTCGGCGCCCTCCTCCAGGCGCGCCATCCGTTCCCGCGCCTGAGTGAACCGCCGCTGGAGCCGGGCGAGTTCGCGTACGTCGTCGAGGGCACGGCCCGCGGCGGCCCGCGCGGACTCGGCGGCGGTGAGGGTGCAGTCGGCGACGGTGAGCTGTTCGCGGGCGGTGCCGCGGGCGACGGCGGCGGCACCCAGCACGGCCTCGGCCAGCCCGGGTTCGCCGGGATCCAGCTCCGGCAGCTCCATGGCGTCGCCCGCGGCCTGCTGCATGCGGTGGGCGTCGGCCAGCAGGTCGGCGTCCCCGTCCCGCACCTGGGCCTCGGTGGCCCGGCGCCGCTCGGCGAGGCGCTTCTCGACGTCGGCGAAGCGCCGGGTGTCGAACAGGCGGCCGAGCAGCTTGCCCCGGGCCTCGGCGTCGGCGCGCAGGAACCGGGCGAAGTCGCCCTGGGGCAGGAGCACGACCTGACAGAACTGCTCCCGGCTCATGCCGAGCAGCTGGGTGACCTCCTCGCCGATCTCCTGGTGGGAGCGGCTGAGGTCCTTCCAGGCCGCGGCCGTCGCGTCGTACTCGCGGAGCCAGGTCTGGGCCTTGTCGAGCGTCGTGCCGGTTCCACGCTTCTTGGGGCGTTCCCAGGGCGGCTGGCGGGTGACCTCCAGACGGCGCCCGGCGACGGTGAGTTCGAGGGCGACCTCGGTGCGGGTCGCGGGTGCGGCGTGGTCGCTGCGCAGGGTCGCGCCCTGTCCGCCGCCCTGCCGGGCGCCGGGCACCGAGCCGTACAGGGCGTAACACACGGCGTCGAGGACGGACGTCTTGCCCGCGCCGGTCGGTCCGTGCAGCAGGAACAGCCCGGCCGTCGACAACTCGTCGAAGTCGACGGTCTGGGTGCCTCCGAAGGGGCCGAAGGCGGTGACCGTGAGCCGGTGCAGCCTCACCGGGCCACCTCCCGTACGGTCTCGTCGGCCCGGACCGCGTCGAACGCGTCCCTGAGCACGCCCTGTTCGTGGGCGTCGGGTCCCGCGCCGCGCACGTGGGCGACGAAGTCCTCCGCGATCTGCTGGTCGCCGCGGCCGGCGAGGCGCCGGGCGTACGACACGTCGGGGTCGTCCGCGGTGCGGTCGGGGTCGAAGACGAGGCTGAGCGTGTGCGGGAAGCGCTCGGTGAGCCGGGCCATCGGGTCGGCCGGGCGGACCGGGTCGGTGAGTGTCGCCTCGACCCACGACTCCTCGTGCCGTGCCTGCTCCGGGTCGGCGAGCAGGTCCTCCAGCGTGCCCCGGATCCGGGCGAGGGGGCGCGGCACGGGGCAGTCGACACGCTCGGCTTCGACCGACCCGTCGGCGTCCAGGTCGACGAGCCACATGCTCTTGCGGTGCCGGGCCTCGGAGAAGGAGTAGGGCAGCGGGGAACCGGAGTAGCGGACGCGGTCGGTGAGGGTCTGGCAGCCGTGCAGATGCCCGAGGGCCACGTAGTCGACGCCGTCGAAGACACCGGCGGGTACGGCGGCGACACCACCGACGGTGATGTCCCGTTCACTGTCGCTGGGCTCTCCGCCGGTGACGAAGGCGTGCGCGAGGACGACGGAGCGGGTGCCGGGCGCACGGGTGGCGAGGTCGGCGCGGACCCGGTCCATGGCGGCGGCGAGCACGGCCTCGTGCCCGGCCCTCTCCACGCCGAACTCGTCCTTCACCAGGGCCGGTTCGAGATACGGCAGACCGTAGAAGGCGACCTCCCCGTGGGCGTCGGCCAGCACCACCGGGATACCGGCCGCCGACGGCTCGGTCCGCAGATGGATACCGGCCCGCCCGATCAGGCCCGCGCCGACCCCCAGACGGCGGGCCGAGTCGTGGTTCCCGGAGATCATCACGGTCGGCACGCCGAGGTCGGCGAGCCGGTGCAGTGCGTCGTCGAACAGCTCGACCGCGGCGAGCGGCGGAACCGCCCGGTCGTAGACGTCCCCGGACACGACCACCGCGTCCACGGACCGCTCCCGCACGGTCGCGACGAGCCGGCCGATGAAATCGGCCTGGGCCCCGAGCATGTTCACCCGGTGGAACGACCGGCCGAGGTGCCAGTCGGATGTATGCAGCAACCTCATGATCCCCCGAGACTAACCGCCGGGTCTGACGTCACGGGCGGTTACTCCCGTATCGACCCGTCATCAGCCGCCGCAGCCACGCCCTCCATGCCCGCTTGGTCCGGATCGTCAGATATCGCCGTACGCCTCGCCGCCCGGCTCGAAGCGGGCCGTGCCGGAGGTCACATCCGCGAGCCAGGCCCGGAAGGCGTCCACCTCCGCGTCCGGGAGGGCGATCTCCATCGTGACCGCCTCGTCGTAGCGCACGTCCCGCACCTCGCGGCCGGTGGTGCGCAGGTCGTTCTCCAGTTTGCCCGCCCGCTGGTGGTCGACGGTGACGGTGGCCAGGCGGAATCTGCGGCGGGTGCGCGTGCCGAGGGTGTCCAGGGCCTCGCCGACCGCTCCGCCGTACGCCCGGATGAGGCCGCCGGCGCCGAGCTTGACGCCGCCGAAGTAGCGGGTGACGACGGCGACGACGTACCGCATGTCGCGGCGCAGCAGCATCTGGAGCATGGGGACACCTGCGGTGCCGCCGGGTTCGCCGTCGTCGCTCGCCTTCTGGACCGAGGCGTCGGCGCCGATGACATAGGCCCAGCAGTTGTGGTTGGCGCCGGCGTGCTCCTTGCGGACCGCGGCGATGAAGTCCTGCGCCTCCTGCTCGGTGGCCGCCGGGGCCAGGGCGCACAGGAAGCGGGAGCGGTTGACCTCGGTCTCGTGCACGCCCGTGCGGGCGACCGTGCGGTATTCGTCCTGCATCCGGCCAGCCTATTCATCCGGTCAGCCGGATCGGCCGGGACCTCCGCTACGAATGAGCCACGACCTCACCGGCCGTGACCTGGGGCGGATGCGGCAGCAGCGAGGCAAGGCGGTCCCGTACGAAGTCCCCCGCCCTTTCGGTCGACTCCTCGGCGCCGGCCCGGTCCTCGAAGACACTGGTCGACACCATCACCCCGCCACCGGCATCGACCCAGTAGTACGCCACGAAACCCCGGACCTCGCGGACGAGCGGCAGGAACCCGTCGTTCACCCGGCGCCCCGCCTCAGCCGGGTCGGTCACCCCTTCGTACCGTCGGATCACTGCGTGCATGGGTGGTCTCCTCATGGTCTCGAGGGCGTTCCTCGCAGACGGCGTACCCGCCGCGGCACGTGCGCCAGGCGCGAGCCGGGCGCAAATCACCGAAAAGGCCCCATGTCTGTGCGTGCTCCTGGGCTACTGCTCCTTCCGGCCCCGGGGCACGATCACGGACGTGAGCAGCGCGGTGCCGGGGATGAGGGACCGCCAGGTCGCGCCGCGCCAGGACAGGACGGCGATCGCCGAGGTGGGGAACTTCGTACGGACCTGCTCCAGGGTGTCGTCGAGCCCGTCGGCGGCGAGGGCCACGACCAGTTCCTCCAGACCGGGGTTGTGCCCGATCAGCAGCAGCGTCTCGACCTCGGGGGGCACCGCCTGCGCGACGGCCAGCAGACCGGAGGGACCGGCGGCGTACAGCCGCCGGTCGTGGCGGACCGGCGGGGGCGTGCCCCACTGGCCGGCGGCCAGATCCCAGGTCCGGCGCGCGCGTACGGCCGTGGAGCACAGCGCGAGGTCCGGCAGGCAGTCGGCCTCGGCCAGCGCGCGCCCGGCCGCGGGGGCGTCCCGGCGGCCGCGCGGGGCGAGGGGGCGTTCGTGGTCGGCGACGTCCACGGGCCAGGCGGACTTGGCGTGCCGCAGGACGACCAGGCGGCGCAGTGGGCCGGCTCCGGCGCGCTCGATCATGACGGGGACCCCAGGTCGCGGGTGAGGTCGAGGCCGAGGAGCCGGTCGGCGTACGCGTACGTCTCGAAGCGCGCGCCGTCGGGCAGCTCCGGCTCGGTCTCGACATCGTGCAGGATGTCCAGTACCCGGGGCAGGTCCAGGTCATCCTCCCAGGCGTCGCGCAACCGCCGGCGCACCTCGTCGGGGACGGGCCGCGAGGGCAGCCGGGCCCAACGGGCGACCGCGCCGCGCCACCGCGCGAGGGTGACCCGGGCCTCGTCGAGCGTGACCGCCTCCAGCCGGGCGGGGGCGCTGTGGTGCCGGGCGAGCAGGGCGAGGCGCAGGACACCGGGGTCGGTGCCGTCCCGCGTGTCCGGGTGTGCGGAAGGGGCCGGGCTGTCGGAAGGGTCCCGGCTTTCGGAAGGGTCCGGGTTCTCGGCCTGCGCGGGGGCGACATCGATCCGTACACCGTCCGTCGCCGTGCCGCCCTCGACCGCGACCTGGATGACCTGGGCCTCGCCCAGCCCGGCACTCACGTCGGGGCTGTCCTCGAAGGGCCGGATGCCGAGCGCCGCGGCGCTCGCGCGCAGCTCCGCCTGCCGTCGCCCGCCGGTCAGCAGCGCCCACACCGGGGTGCCGCCCAGCTCCAGGGCCCGGACGAGCAGGTCGGCGACGAGCAGCACCCGCAGGCTCGTCGTGTCGAAGTCGGGCGCGTGCACCTCGACACGGGTCAGGCCCCGGCGGGCCGGGGCGGCGTCGACCGGCTCGCCGCTACGGGCGTCGATGATGCGCAGCACGAGGCGAGCGTAGGCGGGCGGGCGCGCACACGCAGGCATGTTCGACGTTTTCAGGCCACCGTGGCGGGAAGCACCCCACCAATGGCGTGCCCGGCACCGGGCCGGGCATGCCTCAGGCCAGCGTGCCCAGGAAGCGCACGTGGGGCCGCTGTTCGGGCCCCTCGCGGCTGACGGCGGCCCGCACCCCGTACACCTCCGCGATGAGCTCCTCGGTGAGGACGTCACCGGGAGCACCGCCCGCCACCACCGTCCCCCCGCGCAGGACGACGACCCGGTCGCAGTACATCGCCGCGAGGTTGAGGTCGTGCAGCGCGACGACGGTGGTGACCGGCAGGCCCGTGACCAGGGCGAGCAGGTCCAGCTGGTGGTGGATGTCGAGGTGGTTGGTGGGCTCGTCCAGGAGGAGTTCCCGGGGTTCCTGCGCGAGCGCGCGGGCGATCTGCACCCGCTGGCGTTCGCCGCCCGAGAGGGTGTGCCAGGGCTGGCCGGCCCGGGCGGCGAGGCCGGTGCGCTCCAGGGCGGCGTGGATCGCCCGCTCGTCGTCCGCCGAGGCGGGTGTCCAGGCGCGGCGGTGCGGGATCCGGCCCAGCCGTACGACGTCCAAGACCGTCAGCTCGACCTGGGTGTCGGCCTGTTGCTCGACCGTGGCGAGGCGGCGGGCGACGGTACGGCGGGGCAGGTCGCCCAGCGGGGTGCCGTCCAGGGTGACGACTCCGGCGGTCGGCGTGAGCAGCCCGGCCAGCAGCCGCAGCAGCGTGGACTTGCCGGAGCCGTTGGGGCCGAGGACGCCGACGGTGGAGCCGGGTTCGGGGGCGAGGGCGACGCCGTCGAGGATGAGGCGCCCGTCGGTACGGCGGCTGACCCGGTCGGCCCGGAGCCCGTCCCGCACCGGCTTCTCCGTCTCACTGACGTGTGTCCCGGTCATCGCACCCTCCGTGTCCGGTAGAGGACCGCCACGAACGCCGGCACCCCGATCAGCGATGTCACGACCCCCACCGGCACCTCCTGCGGATCCAGGACCGTACGGGCCAGGGTGTCGACCCAGACCAGGAACACCGCGCCGGCGAGGGCGGTGATCGGCAGCAGCCGGGCGTGCCCGGGTCCGGCAAGCGCCCGGGCGGCGTGCGGCAGGACCAGCCCGACGAAGCCGATCGCCCCGGCGGAGCTGACCAGCGCCGCCGTGAGCAGGGCGGTGACGCACAGCAGCACCAGGCGGGTGCGGGCCACGGACACCCCGAGCGCGGCCGCCGCGTCCTGCCCGAAGGCGAAGGCGTCGAGGGTACGGGCGTACGACAGGCACACCACCAGCGCCACGGCCAGGACGGCGAAGCACAGCCACACGTCGGTCCAGCCGGCCCCGCCGAGCGAGCCCAGGAGCCAGAACAGCACGCCCTTGGTCGTCTCGGCGTCGGCGGCGGTCAGCACGACGAAGGAGGTGAGTGCGGAGAAGAGCTGCATGGCGGCGACGCCCGCGAGGACGACCCGGTCGGTGGTGTCGCCGAGGGTGTGGCTGAGCAGCAGGACCAGCGCGAAGGAGACCAGGGCGCCGAGGAACGCGCCCGCGGACACCGAGACGACACCGCCGCCCACGCCCAGCACGACGATGACGACCGCGCCGGTGGAGGCGCCCGAGGACACCCCGAGCACGAACGGATCGGCCAGCGGGTTGCGCAGCAGCGACTGCATCACCGCCCCGCACACGGCGAGGCCGGCCCCGCACACGGCCGCGAGCAGGGTGCGCGGCAGCCGCAGCTGCCAGACGATCCCGTCCCGGATCGGCGTCAGGTCGGAGCTGCCGAGCCCGACATGCGAGGCGACGACGGACCACACGTCCCCGACCCGGATGTCGGCCGGTCCGATGGTGATCGCCAGGGCCACGGAGACCACCAGCAGCAAGGCGCCCGCGACACCGAGCGCCGGTCCGCGGACGGTCACTTCACGAGCCCGAACTCACGCAGTCCGGCCGCGACCTTCTCCACGCCCTCGACGGTGCGGATGGTCGGGTTCATGGCCTGTCCGCTGAGCAGCACGTAGCGCTTGTTCTTGACGGCGTCCATGTTCTTGGTGGCCGGGTTGGACTCAAGGAAGGCGATCTTCCGCTTCGCCGACTCGGCGGTCTCCGAGTTGCGGGTCAGATCGCCGATGACGAGGACGTCGGGGTTGCGGTCGGCGACCGTCTCCCAGTTGACCTGCGGCCATTCCTCGTGCGTGTCGTCGAAGGCGTTCTCGGCGCCGAGGGCGCGGGTCATGATGCCGGGCGCTCCGCAGCAGCCGGCCATGTAGGGCGACTCGGAGTTGGCGAACCAGTACAGAAGGGAGACGTCGGAGGCGTCGACGCCCTGGGTGGCCTTCTTCATCCGCTGCTGGAGGGAGGCCACGAGCTTGTCGCCGCGGTCCTTCACTCCGAACACGGTCGCGAGGTCCCGCACCTCGCCGTAGACGGCGTCGATGCCCAGCGCCTTGTCGCGCTTGCCGTCGCCGCCGCCCGAGTTGTCCTTGCCTGCGCAGTCGGACGGGGAGACGTACGTGGGCACGCCGAGCTTCTCGAACTGGTCCCGGGTGGCGACGCCGCCCTTGCCGAGGGTGGAGACGAAGGACGCGGCGACGAAATCGGGCTCGGAGTCCAGGACCCGTTCGAAGGACGGGTTGTTCTCGGCGATGCGCGGCACCTTCGCGTTGGCCTTCTCCAGCCCCTTCATCACGGGGTCGGTCCAGGTGGCCGTGCCCGCTATTCGGTCGGCGAGGCCGAGGGAGAGCAGGATCTCGGTGGTGCCCTGGTTGAGGGAGACGGCGTGCTTGGGCGCCTTGTCGACTCGGACCTTCCGGCCGCAGTTGTCGAGAGCGGCGGACGCCTTGGCCTTGGGAGCCTCGGAGCCTGCGCAGCCGGTCATGAGCAGGGAGCAGGCCGCGAGCAGGACGGCGGCACGGGCGGGTCGGGCGAGGGGCAAGGAAACCAGTCCTCAGACGTCGAGGGCCCGATCGCGGAGCCCGGTCGTACGGTGCTCCCCCACCGCCGGCCGGCCGCGGGGGCCGCCAGCAGGTCTTCGGACTCGGGTTCACCCGGTGCGGGGCGCCTTCCCGTACGACATACGAGCCGTTCAGTGGCCGAGGCCCCGCCCGTCCCCCTCACCGCTGCGCGTCAGTTCCGGATTCGCACCGGATTCCCTGACCCACGTACATGGGTTCGACTGGCCTCGGCAAGCTATCACGGAGGATCCGGGGGAATCACAGCGCACCCTGCGTCGTTGCCCGGACAGCAGCTCTTCCGCGACTCCCGAGGAGGCCGCCGGTGTACGGCGACGACGCAACGCTCCGCAGGATCCTCACCGAGCTCGGCGACACCTGGGCCGTGGTGGGCCTGTCGTCGAACCGGCAGCGCGCGGCGTACGGCGTCGCCGCGGTGCTCCAGCGGTACGGCAAGCGCGTCGTGCCCGTGCACCCCAAGGCGGAGACCGTGCACGGCGAGCAGGGGTACGCGAGCCTGTCGGACATCCCCTTCGACGTGGACGTCGTGGACGTGTTCGTGAACAGCGACCTCGCCGGAGCCGTCGCGGACGAGGCGGTCGCCAAGGGCGCGGGGGCGGTGTGGTTCCAGCTCGGGGTCGTCGACGCGGCGGCGTACGACCGGACCCGGGCCGCGGGTCTGGAGATGGTGATGGACCGCTGCCCGGCGATCGAGATCCCGCGGGTGGGGTGACGGTCACGGCCGACGCGCCCGCTCCATAATGAGTGCATGACCCACCCCTCCCCGCCCTCGAACTCCGGCTCCCCGCACCATGTCCCGGTCGTCGTCGTGGGCGCCGGTCCCGCCGGGCTGACGATCGGCAACATCCTGCGGGCCGCCTCGGTGGACTGCCTGGTGCTGGAGACCGAGACCCGGGAGTTCATCGAGCAGCGGCCCCGGGCCGGGATCATCGAGGAGTGGGCCGTACGGGGCCTGGAGAAGCGCGGCCTCGCCCGGAATCTGCTGGACCGCGCGGAGCTGCACAGCGCGTGCGAGTTCCGCTTCGACGGGGAGCGGTACCCGTTCCACTACGGCGAGATGACGGGCAGTCACCACTTTGTCTACCCGCAGCCGTTGCTGGTGACGGACCTGGTGCGCGAGTACGCCGACGTGCGCGGCGGGGAGATCCGCTTCGGGGTCCGGGACGTCGAGGTGCACGACATCGACAGCGACCGGCCGTCCGTGTCGTACACCTGCCCGGAGACGGGTGAACGGCGGGTCGCGCACTGCGACTTCGTGGCCGGCTGCGACGGGGCGCGCGGAGTGACGCGGGCCTCGCTGCCGCCGGAGCGGGTCCGCCTCGCGCGGCACGACTACGGCATCGGCTGGCTGGCGCTGCTCGCCGAGGCCCCGCCGTCGGCCGACTGCGTGCTGTTCGGCTGTCACGAGAACGGCTTCGCGGGCCAGATGCCACGCAGCCCGGAGGTGACCCGCTACTACCTCCAGTGCCCGCCGGGCGACGACCCGGAGAACTGGCCGCACGAGCGCGTCTGGGCGGAGCTGCGGCAGCGGCTCGGGGCGGCCGGTGCGCCGCCGCTGACGGAGGGGCGGCTGATCGAGAAGCGCGTGCTGGACATGCACGACTACGTGGTCGAGCCGATGGTGCACGGCCGGCTTCACCTCGTCGGCGACGCGGCCCATCTGGTCGCCCCCATCGCCGCCAAGGGCATGAACCTCGCCCTGCACGACGCCTTCCTGCTCGGCGACGCCTTGGTGGCCCGCCTGACCTCGGGTGACGACAGCGGTCTGGCCGGCTACGCGCAGGCGTGCCTGCGGCGGGTCTGGGACTACCAGGAGTTCTCGCAGTGGCTGTCCGAGGTGTACCACGGCACGGCGGCGGGCGACCCGTTCCGCGCGGGCACCACGCTCGCCCGGCTGCGCCGCCTGTTCACCTCGCCCGCGGCGGCCGCGGCCTTCGCCGAGCAGTATCTGGGGACGGCCGCGCGGTACTGATTCAGTCGTGCGGGGGGCGGTCGCTGAGACGGTGGTCGGCCACGTTCAGCGCCTCGTCCACGAGTCGGCGCAGATGGCCGTCGCGGAGTGAGTAGATCACGCGGCGGCCGTCTTTGCGTGTGTCCACCAGGCCCGCGAGACGCAGCCGCGCCAGGTGCTGGCTGACGGCGGGCCGGGCCGCCCCGCACGCCTCCGTCAGGGTCGTGACATCGGCCTCTCCCCCGGTCAGTGCGTGCAGCAGGGCGAGCCGGGTCCGGTCCCCCAGGAGCGCGAGGAGTTCGGCGGCGAGCGCGAACTGTTCCTCGCCGGGGCTGCGCGGGTGCGCATCGTGCGCAGGTGACAAGTGCATGCGTGCGCTCATAAGCACATAATGGCGTTGTGGGCGTGTGCGCGTCCACTCCCGCGCACCGGAAGGGGACCCACGTGAGCGACCGGCACGAGCACTCCCGCCCTCACCACCACCGGCACGGCCCGCGCCACCGGCTGTCCCATCTCCTCAGCCCCCACTCCCACGAGACGGCCGACAAGGTCGACTCCGCCCTGGAGTCCTCGGCCCGCGGGATGCGGGCGCTCTGGGTCTCGCTCGCGGTGCTCGGTGTGACAGCCCTGGCCCAGGCGCTCGTGGTGGCCGTCTCCGGCTCGGTGGCGCTGCTCGGGGACACCGTGCACAACACGGCGGACGCGCTGACCGCCGTGCCGCTGGGGATCGCCTTCGTGCTGGGCCGGCGCGCGGCCACCCGCCGCTTCACCTACGGCTACGGACGGGCCGAGGACCTGGCGGGGCTCGTGATCGTGCTGACGATCGCCGCGTCCGCGGTCTTCGCGGGGTGGACCGCGATCGACCGCCTCCTCGACCCGCGCCCGGTCCAGCACGTCCCGGCGGTCGCCGTGGCGGCCCTCGTGGGGTTCGCGGGCAACGAGTGGGTGGCCCGCTACCGCATCCGGGTCGGCCGCGCGATCGGCTCGGCCGCGCTGGTCGCCGACGGACTGCACGCCCGCACCGACGGCTTCACCTCACTGGCCGTGCTGCTGGGCGCCGGCGGCTCGGCCCTGGGGTGGCAACCGGCCGACCCGATCGTGGGGTTGGCGATCACGGCGGCGATCGCGCTGGTGCTGCGGGACGCGGCGCGTGAGGTGTTCCGGCGGGTGATGGACGCGGTCGACCCGGCCCTGGTGGACCGGGCCGAAGCTGCCCTGACCGAGGTCCCCGGGGTGTGCGGGGTGGGTGAGCTGCGGCTGCGCTGGATCGGGCACCGGCTGCGCGCCGAGGTCGCGGTCGTGGTCGACGGCACCGTGACGGTACGCGAGGCCCACCGGATCGCCGTCGACGCCGAACACGCGCTGCTGCACGCCGTGCCCCGCCTCACCGCCGCCCTGGTCCACGCCGACCCGGAGCCGGTGCCCGGCGAGGCGGACCCGCATCTGGTCCTGGCCCATCACACGCCGGCGTAGGTCAGGAGACCCCGAGCCCCTCCAGCACCACGGCCCCGGGCAGTTCCGCGAACGCCTTGCCCGGCACCAGCAGCTTGCCGCGCCGACGGCCGCTGCCGACCAGCACATACGGCAGGTCGACGACGGCCGCGTCCACCAGCACGGGCCAGCCGTCCGGCAGTCCGAGTGGGGTGATGCCGCCGTACTCCATGCCGGTCTCGCCGGTCGCCGTGTCCATGCTGGCGAACGAGGCCTTGCGGGCGCCGAGCCGGCGGCGCACGACGCCGTTCACGTCGACGCGGGTCGTGGACAGCACGACGCACGCGGCGAGCGTGGTCTCGCCGGCGCGCTTGCCCGTCACCACCACGCAGTTCGCGGACCGCTCCAGCAGGTCCCGTCCGTGGTGCTCCACGAAGACGGCGGTGTCGGCCCACTCCGGGTCGGTGTCGACGTAGAGGATCTGGTCGGCGGGGACGCTGCCCGGCCAGTGCCGTACGGCGTCGGCGACCGGGCCGGTGAGTTCGTCGAGGCAGGCCGGGGCGGGACGGACGTCGTCGAAGTGTCCGATGGGTGCGCGCATGACCGCACGCTAACAACAGCGGGCCCCCTCCGACCGGGCGCCTCAGGACACGGGCGGCACCGAGACGGCCATCGTCATCCGCATCGGCACCTCGCCGGTGTTGCCGTACGTGTGCGGGACGTTGGCCTCGAAGTGGACGCTCGCGCCCGCGGGGACGCGGTGCTCGACGCCGTCGACGGTGAGCGTCAGCTCCCCCTCCGTGACGTGGAGCAGTTCGGTCGTGCCGGCGGGGTGCGGGTCCGAGGGGCTGCTCTCGCCGGGCATGAGCCGCCAGTCCCACATCTCCAGCGGGCCAGGCGCCTCGGTGCCCGCGAGGAGCCGGTTGTAGCTGCCGGCCTCGGTGTGCCACAGCCGCACGGTCTGCTCGGCGGGGACGATATGGACGTTCGGGCTCTTCTCGTAGTCGAGCAGGGTGGTGATGCTGATACCGAGCGCGTCGCCGATCTTGACGACGGTGCCGAGGCTGGGGTTGGTGCGGGCCTGCTCGATCTGGATGAGCATGCCGCGACTGACGCCTGCCCGGGCGGCGAGCACGTCCAGGGTGAAGCCGCGCACCGCGCGCCAGTGCTTGACGCTGCGCGCCAGGGACTGGGTCAGCAGCTCGAGGTCCGACACGTTCCGTCCAACATTTCGTATTCTTGACCTGATCGTTCACTGAACTGTACTGCGAGGCTTCCGGACCATGACAGCGCTCTTCGGGGACCTCCTGCTGGCATCGGGCTGAGGTCAGGACCCCGGTTCCAGCTCCGAGAGCGCGCGCAACTGTTCGGGCGTGACGCCCTCCGGTATAGGCACCGGCGGCGGGGTGCGCAGCGGCGGCTGCCAGCCGTCGGCCGGGGTCCAGCGGCGTACGACACGGGCCGGCGCGCCCGCCACCACGGCGTGGTCGGGCACCGTGCCACGTACCACCGCGCCCGCGGCCACCACCACGTTCCGCCCGATCCGGGCGCCCGGCAGGATCACCGCGCCCGTGCCGATCCAGCAGCCGGGCCCGATCTCCACCGGCTCCATCCGCGGCCACTGCCTGCCGATGGGCTCGTGCGGATCGTCGTAGGAGTGGTTGGTGGACGTGACGTAGACGTACGGGCCGAAGTAGCAGTCGCTGCCGATGGTGACCGTCGTGTCCGCGATGACATGGCTGCCGCGGCCCAGGACGACACCGTCGCCGAGGCGCAGGATCGGGTCGGGGCCGAGATCGAGGTCGGGCATCAGGCCCGCCGTGAGGGTGACCTGCTCGCCGATGATGCAGTGGGAGCCGAGGTGGATCCAGGGTTCGCCGAAGACGGTGCCGAGCGGGAAGGCGAGTCTGGTACCTGTTCCGATGGCTCCGAAGCGGTGGCGCCCGGGGTGCTCGGCCGTGACGGAGCCCGTGCGCTGCGCCCAGGCCCAGCCCGCGTGGACGGCGCGCTGCATCAGGCCCCGCCACCGGGATGAGAACGTGTTCTTGCGCTTCGGCACGAGGTCACCGTACTCAGCGGTAGCCCACCTCGCGGTGCCGGAGGCCTGTGATCTTCGCCCCACCGGGTGCCGTACGGTTTGCGCGTTGTCTACGACGTTTCTGGAGGCGGACATGGCGCAGCGGGCGATGATCACGGGGATCGGCGGCAGGGAGCCGCAGATCGATCCGGAGGCGTTCGTGGCGCCGACGGCTTCGGTGATCGGGGGCGTGACGCTGGGTGCGGGGGCGAGTGTCTGGTACGGGGCCGTGCTGCGCGGTGACGTCGAGTCGATCTCCGTCGGCGCCAGCAGCAACGTCCAGGACAACTGCACGCTCCACGCCGACCCGGGGTTTCCCGTGACGGTGGGTGAGCGGGTGTCCATCGGGCACAACGCCGTGGTGCACGGGGCGACCGTCGAGGACGACTGTCTGATCGGGATGGGCGCGACCGTGCTGAACGGGGCCGTGATCGGGGCCGGGTCTCTTGTCGCCGCGCAGGCCCTGGTGCCGCAGGGGATGGTGGTGCCGCCCGGGTCCCTCGTCGCCGGGGTGCCGGCCAAGGTCAAGCGACCGTTGACGGAAGAGGAGAAGCAGGGGGTGACCCTCAACGGCACGATGTACGCCGAGTTGGCGAAGGCGCATCGGGATGTGCACGCGTAGGTCGACCGGCGGGTGCGGCGCGGTGGGGGCTGATCGCGCAGTTCCCCGCGCCCCTAGGGCACCGGTGCCCCGGTCACTTCCAAGTTCTGGTTGGCCTTCTTCGCCTTGCGCTTGATCACCAGCATGGAGGTCACGCCGACGAGGACCGCCGCCACCAGGCCCAGCCACGAGAAGCGCTTCAGCCAGGACTCGGCGACGATGCCGACGTAGTAGATGACGGCCGTCGTGCCGCCGGCCCAGACGATGCCGCCGAGGACGTTGGCGATGAGGAACTTCCAGTACGGCATCCGGAGCACACCGGCCAGCGGGCCCGCGAAGATGCGCAGGAGGGCGACGAAGCGGCCGAAGAAGACCGCCCACATGCCCCACTTCTCGAAGGAGCGCTCGGCGGTGGCGATATGGCCCTCGCTGAAGTGCCTGGGGAACTTCTTGCCCAGCCAGGCCAGCAGGGGCCGGCCGCCCTTGCGGCCGATGGCGTAGCCGATGGAGTCACCGATGATCGCGCCGGCCGTGGCGCAGGCGCCGAGGACGACGGGGTCGATGTCGCCGTGCTGGGAGGCGAGCAGTGCGGAGGAGACCAGGATGATCTCGCCCGGCAGCGGGATGCCCAGGCTTTCCAGGCCGATGACCACTCCCACCAGTGCGTAGACGGCGACGGCGGGTACGGTTTCGAGCCACTCCTGGACGTGCAACGCGGGTTCCTTTCCCTGAGCTTCCCTGCGGGCACGGGAAGCCTACCGGGTTGCAGGACGTGCTCCGCGGCTCAGGCGTTCCACGTCCACTCGGTGACTTCGGGCAGGTCGGTGCCGTGCTCGCGGATCCAGTCGTGGTGGCGGGTGCGGGCGTCGGCCATCCGCCGGCGTACGGCCGTGGCGCGCACCGCGAGGCCCGGGACGCGGTCGATGACGTCCATCACCAGGCGGTAGCGGTCGAGGTCGTTGCGGACGACCATGTCGAAGGGCGTGGTCGTGGTGCCGGACTCCTTGTAGCCGCGTACGTGCAGGTGCTGGTGCCCGGCCCGGCGGTAGGCGAGACGGTGGATCAGCCACGGATAGCCGTGGTAGGCGAAGATCACCGGCTTGTCGGTGGTGAACAGCCCGTCGTACTCGAAGTCGCTCATGCCGTGCGGGTGCTCCTCCTGCGGCAGCAGCCGGGCCAGGTCCACGACGTTGACGACGCGGACCGCCAGGTCGGGCAGGTGCCGGCGGAGCAGGTGCGCGGCGGCCAGTACCTCCTGCGTGGGGACGTCGCCGGCGCACGCCAGCACCACGTCGGGTTCCCGGGAGCCGTCCTCGGTACCCGCCCATTCCCAGGCACCGGCGCCGCGGGCGCAGTGGACCCGGGCCTCGTCCATCGACAGCCAGTCGAAGCAGGGCTGCTTGCCGGCCACGACGACATTGACGTAGTCGCGGCTGCGCAGGACGTGGTCCGCGACGGACAGCAGGGTGTTGGCGTCCGGCGGGAGGTAGACCCGGACGACCTCGGGGCTCTTGTTGAGGACGTGGTCGACGAAGCCGGGGTCCTGGTGGGAGAAGCCGTTGTGGTCCTGCCGCCACACATGTGAGGTCAGCAGGTAGTTGAGGGACGCGATGGGGGCGCGCCACGGGAGTCGCCGGGAGGTGCGCAGCCACTTGATGTGCTGGTTGACCATCGAGTCGACGATGTGCACGAACGCCTCGTAGCAGGAGAACAGCCCGTGCCGGCCGGTGAGCAGATAGCCCTCCAGCCAGCCCTGGCAGAGGTGTTCGGAGAGGATCTCCATCACCCGGCCGTGCCGGTCGAGGTGCTCGTCGACGGGCAGCGTCCCGGCCTGCCAGGTCTTGCCGCTGGCCTCGAAGACGGCCTGGAGCCGGTTGGAGGCGGTCTCGTCCGGGCCGACCAGGCGGAAGTCACGCCGGTCGGCGGTGTCCCGCATGACCCGGGCGAGGAGGTCGCCCAGGACCCGGGTGGGCTCGTGCGTCGTCGTGCCCGGCTTGTCGACCGGCACGGCGAACTCGTCCAGGGGCGGGACCGGCAGGTCGCGGAGCAGCAGTCCGCCGTTGGCGTGCGGGGTGGCGCCGAGCCGCCTGGTGCCCTCGGGGACGCAGTCGAGGACGTCCGCGACCGGGCGGCCCTCGGCGTCGAACAGTTCCTCGGGCCGGTACGAGCGCAGCCAGGCCTCCAGCTGCCGCAGGTGTTCCGGGTTGTCGCGGACGCCGGACAGCGGCACCTGGTGGGAGCGCCAGGTCCCTTCGACCGGCTCGCCGTCCACCTCGGCCGGGCCGGTCCAGCCCTTCGGGGTGCGCAGCACGATCACCGGCCAGTGCGGGCGTTCGGTCACGCCCTGCTCACGGGCGGCGTGCTGTGCCTCGGCGATGCGGTCGAGGGCGGTGTCCAGGGCGTGGGCCATCGCGCGGTGGACGGCGGCCGGGTCGTCGCCGCCGACATGGATGGGCTCGTGGCCGTAGCCGCGCAGGAGCGAGTCGAGTTCTTCCTCCGGCAGCCGGGACAGCACGGCCGGGTTGGCGATCTTGTAGCCGTTGAGGTGGAGGATCGGCAGGACGGCACCGTCGTGGACGGGGTCGAGGAACTTGTTGGCGTGCCAGGACCCGGCCAGCGGGCCGGTCTCCGCCTCGCCGTCGCCGATCACGCAGGCGACCAGCAGGCGCGGGTTGTCGAGGGCGGCGCCGTAGGCGTGGGCGAGGGAGTAGCCGAGTTCGCCGCCCTCGTGGATCGAGCCGGGGACCTCCGGGGCGACGTGGCTGGGCACACCGCCGGGGAACGAGAACTGCCTCATCAGCAGCTCCATGCCCGGCGCGTCACGCGTCGCGTCCGGGTACTTCTCGGTGTAGCTGCCCTCCAGCCAGGAGTTGGCGAGGACCGACGGGCCACCGTGGCCGGGCCCCCAGATGCACAGGGCGTCCAGGTCGCGTGCCTTGATGACCCGGTTGAGGTGCGTGTACACGAGGTTGAGCCCGGGCGAGGTGCCCCAGTGCCCCAGCAGCCGCGGCTTGATGTGCTCGGGCCTGAGCGGCTCGGTCAGCAGGGGGTTCGCCAGCAGATAGATCTGACCGGCCGCCAGGTAGTCGGCGGCCCGCCAGTGGGCGTCCAGCCTGCGCAGCTCCTCGTCGGTCGGTGCGGTCCTGCTGTCCTGGCGCGGGGCCTCGGGCATGAGTGACTCCCTGGGGGTTCTGCGACGGCCTCAGGAGGAGTACCAGTTTGTTCCGGTTCGATGCCAGGCGCCTGTCGGCCATGCGGTGCGTGCCGCTCGCGACCCGCCGGGTTTCAGCCACCTACCCGTACGCTCGTCCGCAGCCGCTGATCCCGTGACGACGCCCCGATCCACAGGGTGCGCCGGCCGGTGCCGAGCACCCAGTCACGCACCTTCGGGTCCCAGGAGGACAGGGTGCGCGGCTCGACGCGTACGGTGACGCGTCGCTGTTCCCCCGCCCGCAGGGTGAGCCGCCGGTACCCGGCCAGTACGCGTACCGGCTGGTCGAGCCGGAGGTCCGGGGCCGGTCCCGCGTACACCTGCGGCACGGCCACGCCCTCGCGCGGGCCGGTGTTGCGGACCGTGAAGGCGACATCGAGTCCGTCGGCGGTCCAGCGCGCGTCCGGGTCCTCGTAGGCGAAGGTCGTGTACGACAGTCCGTGGCCGAAGGGGAACAGCGGCGCCACGTCCTGGGCGTCGTACCAGCGGTGGCCGACGTGGACGCCCTCCGTGTACTGCTCGGTGCCGTCCACCCCGGGGTAGCGGCGGGGGTCCCCGGCGACGGGGTGATGGGCGTCGTCGGCGGGGAAGCTCTGGGTGAGGCGACCGCCGGGATCACGCTCCCCGAACAGGACGGCGGCGGTGGCGGCCGCGCCCTCCTGGCCCGGGTAGTACATCTGGAGCACGGCGCCGGTGCGCTCCAGCCACGGCATCGACGTGGCGGATGAGGTGTTGAGGACGACGGTGGTGCGCGGGTTGGCCGCCGTCACCGCCTCGATGAGCCGCTCCTGGTTGCCGGGGAGGGCGATGGTCGTACGGTCCTGGCCCTCGATGGCGTCCTCGTAGGCGAACAGGACGACGTCCCGGGCGGCGCGGGCGGTCCGTACGGCCTCGGCGACGTCCTGGGCCCGGGTCGCGGCGGTGATGCGGCGCAGCCGGAACAGCCGGCCGGTGTCTCCGCCCTGTGCGGTGATGGACAGCCGGTGCGTTCCCCCGGCCGGCTTCAGGGTCCTGCGGCGCACGGACAGGCCGTCGGCAGCGTGGGTGA
This sequence comes from Streptomyces sp. NPDC041940, assembly GCF_055589465.1. Classification (NCBI taxonomy): domain Bacteria; kingdom Bacillati; phylum Actinomycetota; class Actinomycetes; order Kitasatosporales; family Streptomycetaceae; genus Streptomyces; species Streptomyces sp. NPDC041940. Next base: position 65,645 of record NZ_JBVJBP010000003.1, on the reverse strand, counting down.
GCAGGCCACCCATGAAGTACTCGTCCCAGCCGGGGACCAGAGGGAACAGTTCCTCACCGTCGAGGAGGACCTTCGGGCGCAGCGGGGGCGTGCCGGAGTAGTGGAGGACGAACGTCCAGTCGTCGCCGGCCTCGGCTTCGGCCACCGTGAGGGTGCCGTCGTACGTCCAGGTCCGGCCGGCGTCGACGCGCTGGGCCTCGGTGTCGAAGGCGGGGGCGAGCGCGCTCGCCGGGAGGGGCTTGCCGAAGGCGTCCTCGCCGAGTGCGTAGGTCACCCGTGCGGCGCGCGACCGGATGGCGTCGAGGGGACTGTCGGCGTGCTCGGGCACGACATGGGCGCTGCCGCCGCCGCTGACCAGAGGTCGGGCGCCGGTCGGCCCGATCACCGCGATGCTCCCGCCGGCGGCCAGGGGCAGGGTGCCGTGTGCGTTGCGCAGCAGGGTGGCGCCCGCCTCGGCGACCTCGCGTGCGACCACCGCTCCGGCCTTCGCGTTGCGGTCGGGGCGTGGGCGGACGGTTTCGCCGAGCAGCCCGAAGCGGTCCATGACGGTCAGGACGCGGCGCACGGCCCGGTCGACGTACCGTTCGGGCACGCCGCCGTCGCGCACGGCCGAGGTGAGGGGTGTGCCGAAGTGGGTGCCGTCGGGCATCTCCATGTCGAGGCCCGCCATGAGGGCCTCGCGCGTGCTGTGCGCGGCGGACCAGTCGGTCATCACCCAGCCGGTGAAGCCCCAGCGCTCGCGCAGGACGCCGGTGAGCAGTTCCTCGTTCTCGCAGGCGAAGGTGCCGTTGACCTTGTTGTACGCGCCCATCACCGCGCCCGTGCCGGCCGCGACGGCCGCTTCGAAGCCGCGCAGCTCGGTCTCGTGCAGGGTCCGTTCGTCGACGCGCACATCGACGGAGGTGCGGTCGCGCTCCTGGTTGTTGAGCGCGAAGTGCTTGACGGTCGCGATGAGTCCCTCGCCCTGGATGCCCTCGATCTCGGCGGCGACCAGGTGGGCGGAGAGCAGCGGGTCCTCGCTGAAGGTCTCGAAGTTGCGGCCGGCGTACGGGGTGCGGATGAGGTTGACCATCGGGGACAGCAGCACGTCCTGGCCGAGGGCGCGACCCTCCCGTCCGATGACCTGGCCGTAGCGCCTGGCCAGGTCGGGGTCGAAGGCGGAGGCCAGCAGGACGGGGGCGGGCAGGGCGGTGGCATGCCGGGTGACCCGGACACCGGCCGGGCCGTCGGCGAGACGCAGCGGCGGGATGCCGAGCCGTGCCACTCCGGGGACGTAGCCCGCCTGGCCGAGCGGGCGCGGGTCGGCGGCGCCGTGCAGCAGGGAGATCTTCTCGTCGAGGGTGAGCCGGGCGAGCAGCCCCTCGACCCGGGCCCCGGCGCCCCGGCCGTCCCGCGCGTGCGCACGGGAAGCCGGGGCGAACCCGCCGGTGGCCGCCGCGACCACGGCGACCGCTCCACCGAGCAGACGAAGGGCGGACCGCCGGGGAAAACGGGAGAAGGAGTCGGTCATGAACGCACTATGCGCCAGCCCCGCCCTCACCCTTCGCCGGACACCGCGGTCAGGTCGGGTGAACCTCTCACCACGAACCGACGCCGGGGTCACCCGGCCGGGTGAGCGGGCCGATACCCCCGGCCCTACGGAAGCGTCACGGCATGCAGCGTCAGCGCGGTCCTTGCCACGACGGCGGTCGCTCTCCCCAGTACGCCGGGGCCGGGGGCGGCCGTGTCGTCGGGGGCCGGGCCCGGGTCGGGCTCGTCGCAGCAGGCCACCTGGGCGAGCCGTGGCTCGTAACGGTCCGGCGGAAGTTGCCGCTCGGACTCGGCCCTCGGGGACCGGGGCGGGTGGCCCGAGGGGGCATCGGCGTACGGCCCCTTCTTCTTCTCCTGGTGCTTCTCCTCCTGGTGCTTCTCCTCCTGGTGCTTCTCCCGCGGCGCGACCGGGGAGTCCTGGGGCCGCTTCTGCCGGGACTCCCCCGTCTCCTCGCGGACGACCGCCGGTTCCAGCGCCCAGCGTTGCGCCTCGGAGCCGTCGCGCCCGGTGACGATCACGTGCCGGCCCTTTCCGGGCGCGACGGCCCGTCCCTTGCCGCCGCGCGGCAGGATTTCGCCGCGCACGGTCAGGTCGTAGCGCACGACTCCGGCGTGCACGAGGCACCCTGCCAGGCCGACCGACCCCTCGTCGGAGCCGAGGCAGAGCGTCGGGTCGGCGGCGCTGCGCAGCAGGCCGTCGTCCTGGTACGACCACTGCGGGGACCCGTCGGAGCAGGCGGTCAGCACGATACGGGCGTCGGCCCGGAGCCGGCCGCCCCGGACGTCGAGGCACAGTCCGGCGTCGAGGTTGCGCAGCCGCCCACGGGCGACTTCGGCGGTACCCGCGGAGGCGGCCGAAGGGACACCGGCCGGGGACGGCTCCGCGGACGAGGATCCCGCGTCGCCCGGGTCGACGGAGTGGCCGCTGACCGCGCCCCAGGTGGCCTGGGGGCCGGCGGTACCGCCCTCCTCCGACCAGCCCCGGGTGGCGAGCAGAGTCGCGAGCAGCACGAGGGAGGTCAGCCCGACCGCGGCGGCCAGCGCCTTCGTGTGTTTCCTGGGCGTCCCGAGCCGGCCGCCCGCCGGCAGGGCGTGGGTCCGCAGGCGGTGGCGGCCACCGGCCGGGTGTGCGGGAAGGGCGTTCGGCCCCCCGTCGCGGCCCGGCCGCGAGGCGAGGTAGCGGCGGGCGCCCCAGCCGAGCACGGTCTCGACGAGCAGGTCCTCCAGACCGCCCTCGAAATGGCTGAGTTGCTCGGCGGCGTGACGGCAGTAGCGGCAGGCCATGAGATGCCGTTGCACATCCGGCAGCAGAGCCCCGCCCCGGCGCATGGGAACGTCCAGCAAGCGGTTGTAGTACCGGCATTCCTGTGTCGGCGCGAGTTCCCGGTGCGCCCGTACACACCCCGTCCGGAATTGCTCGCGCGCCTGCTCCAGAGCGGCCGACGCGGTACGGGGGTCCACCCCCAGCAGACCGGCCGGTACGGATAGCGGCTCGGCCTCGACCTCCGTATGCCAGAGCAGGCATTGGGAAGCCCCCGGAAGGGACCGGAATGCGCGTTCCGCCAGGAGCCGCCTTTCGGGCGTCATGGGCCGGGCGGCACGCAGACCACGAGCGCCGACCGGTTTGCGGAGTTCCGGCAGCACGACGGAAATGCCGTCGTCGGCGGCCCACTCCCTGACCGTGTCCCGTACGGCCGCGAGCAGGCGCGGGCGCAGCGCACCGCCGCCCGGCCCGGCGAGTTCCCGGCGGAAAGCGGCGGCGGCCGCCATGGACGCCGCATCCTCCGAGGACGCCAGACAGATCACGGCGTACTCGTGGACGGCACGCCAGTGCCGCGACAGCAACAGCGCGACGGCGCGCGGCCCTTCACCGGGTTCGCCGACCCGGGCGAGAAGATTGCGGTCGGACTCCGCGGGCCCCGCTCCGGGTCGCGGCGGGTACGGCGGGCGTGGGGGGTACGGGGATTGCACTGAACCATTTCCTTCCAGCCGCAGGACGGCATGCGAATTGCGCGTCCGTCGGAAAGCAGGTGCGTGATTGGTGCATACCTAGCCGCGTGAGCTGCGGACTTGGGTGTGAGGCGGCTCACTTTCGCACATGCGACTCACAGGTAACAAGGCGTTCGGATGACCCAAGTTCAAAACGCCGGGAATTCAGATATGTTACCGGCGGTATCCGCACCGGCATTCGAAAACCGCACCGCGAAGGGCCTCAAGTTGTGTGCAGGCAAAGGCGGTTGTCCACGAAATCTCCCCCACTCACAGGGCACTCCCATGTGACTCTCGGCGCGCTCTCATCTCCACGGGTCAGCATGTGCCGCATGATCGCCCCCCGCCCTTCCACCCCGGTCACCCCCGCCCGCACCGCCCGCACCGTCCGCAAGGCGGTCGTCCCGGCCGCCGGCCTCGGCACCCGCTTCCTGCCCGCCACGAAGGCGACACCCAAGGAGATGCTGCCGGTCGTCGACAAGCCGGCCATCCAGTACGTCGTCGAGGAGGCGGCAGCGGCGGGACTCGACGACGTCCTCATGGTCACCGGCCGGCACAAGCGGGCCATCGAGGACCACTTCGACCACGCCTTCGAACTGGAGCAGGCCCTCGCCGCCAAGGGCGACACCGTACGGCTGGACGCGGTGCGCGACCCGGCCGGGCTGGCGAGCATCCACCACATCCGGCAGGGCGACCCGCTCGGCCTCGGCCACGCCGTACTGTGCGCCCGCCGGCACGTCGGCGACCAGCCCTTCGCCGTTCTGCTCGGCGACGACCTGATCGACCCGCGCGAGACACTGCTGAGCCGGATGCTCGACGTCCGCGACCGCCATCTCGGCAGCGTGGTCGCCCTGTTGGAGGTCCCGCCGGAGCAGATCCACCTCTACGGCTGCGCCGCCGTCGAACCCACCGGCGAGGAGGACGTCGTCCGTGTCACCGGCCTGGTCGAGAAGCCGGCCCGGCAGGACGCGCCGAGCCGTTACGCCGTCATCGGGCGCTACGTCCTCGACCCGGCCGTATTCGGCGTCCTGGAGCGCACCCCACCGGGCCGGGGCGGCGAGATCCAGCTGACCGACGCCCTCCAGGAGCTGGCCGGAGGCGGCACGGTGCACGGAGTCGTCTTCAAGGGCCTGCGCTACGACACCGGGGACAAGGCGGACTACCTGCGCACGGTGGTCCGGCTGGCCTGCGACCGGCCCGACCTGGGGCCGGAGTTCGTGGCCTGGCTCAAGGGGTTCGTCGCGGAGCTGGACGGCGCCCACCCCGCACACCCGGCAGACCCGGCACCCCCCGCACACCGGCACGTCGCGGCCTGAGGCAACGCGAGGGCCCCGGCCCGGGGTTCACCCCTCGGCCGGGGCCTCAGCCACGCGACAGCGGAATCAGCCGTTGGGACGCAGCGTCCAGACGACCGTCATCTCACCGGTCACGGCGCCATCGGCCCGCTGGATGGCGATGGCCACTGGAAACTCGGGGCGCCCGCCCGCGTCCAGTTCCGCGACGACCTCGGCGGCCGGGCGGCCGAGGGTCGCGGTCGCCGTGACCGCGCCCATCGCCAGCTTCTTGTAGGCGATCTCGGCACTGACGGCGAGCGGCACGGCACGCGAGAGCTGGTCCCCGAACGCGGCCAGCACGATCGCCCCGCTCGCGGACTCGCCGAGCGTGAACATCGCGCCGGCGTGCGGCCCGCCCACGTGGTTGTGGTAATCGCTCTGGTCCGGCAATGACACCACCGCCCGCTCCGGCGTGGTCTCGAGGAACTCGAGGTTCAGGGTCCGGGCCATGGGCACCGTGGCGGCGAGCATCTCGCCGATGGACATCTGGTCTGCGCTCATGCCCGCATGTTACTCACGAGTAGAGACGCCTGGCCAGGGTCTGACCAGGCCGTGTGACGACCGCCGCATCCGTCCGCTGTACGGCGATTCGCTCCGCGTCGTCCCCGCGTTGCTACGTCTCCGTCCACAGGCGGTGACCGAATCGTGTCCGGAGCGCGGCTAGGGTGACTGCCCATGTGGCCAGGACAGCAGCCGCCCGGGGGCGAGCAGAACCCGCAAGCGAACAACCCGTACCAGCAGCCGGGGTACCAGCAGCCGAATCCGTACCAGCAGCCGGGCTATCAGCAACAGCAGCCGGGCGCCTACGGGCAGCAGCCCCAGTGGGGCACCCCGGCGCCGGCCGGCGCGCCTCAGCCGCCGCAGGGTGGTGGCGGCGGCAACCGGACGAAGCTGGTCGCGATCATCGCGGCCACTGCGGTGGTCGTGGCGGCCGGCGTCACCGGCTTCCTGGTGCTGGGCGGCGACAAGGACGACACGGCTGACGGGAAGACCGACAAGAAGCCGACCCCGGCCGCCTCCAAGGAGCCCTCCACCGAGCCGAGCACCTCCGCTTCCGGGGGCAACCCGCGCGGTGGTGAGGAGGAGAAGGCGACCGTCCCCGGCTGGAAGGTCGTCGTCAACACGCGCTTCGGCACCCAGTTCGACGTCCCCGCCGACTGGGAGATCGAGACTCCCGGTACCAGCGTGGGCTTCGAGTGGGAGAAGAAGGACGGTGAGATGGACCGCACCAGCGTCACCGCCCCCGCCTATCTGAAGTCCAAGTGGTGCACGAGCGACGACGACAAGGACGGCCGCGAGGACGACACCGCCCTGGCCACCGTCGGCACCCGCGGTGAGGACGGCGCGAAGACCACGGACGAGGCGGCCGAGACCCGCGTGCCGTGGTGGATCTTCGGCGGCTACACCCAGCCGGACAAGAAGAGCGTGAAGTTCACCAAGCCCAAGCCGTACACCACCAAGTCGGGCATCAAGGGCAGCGTCGCCACGGCGCACTCGGAGAACACCCCCCAGAAGGGCAAGTGCGACAGCGACGGCAAGGCGATCACCTTCGCCTTCAAGAACGGCGCGGGCGACTTCGTCACCTGGAACCTGTACGGGGCCAAGGGCGTCAAGGGCGAGCTGTCCGAGGCGACCGTCCAGAAGATCCTCGGCACCGTGCGCCTCACCAAGGAGGGCCCCCAGGGGGCATGACCGGCGAGGCGTGAGCCTGGGGGCGGCGGCGCGGACGCTCAACGCCCGCCGCCCTGGGCCGGACGCACGCGGCGTGCAGGACCACCCCGGTGGCCCGGGGCGGCGTCGAGCGCGTCAGCCGATACCGAACGCCCCGCCGGGGGGCTCGGGTGACGGCACGGCGTCCTCGTCCCGCACCGCCCGCGCGTCCCCGATGAACTGCCGCAGCGGGGCACCGTGTTCGACCCGGGCCGGAAAGGCGTCGGCGGCCGTGAGCCGCGCGAGAGCGGCTGTGTCGAGCGTGTTATGCCCGGCGGCGAGCACCGCGTTCCCGAACCGCCGCCCCCGCAGCACCCCCGGTTCGGCGATCAGCACGAGTTCCTCGAACGCTGTCGCCAGGGTGGCGAGCTGGGACCGCAGAAAGACGAACGGCGCGGCGTCGGGAAGGTTGGCGAGATAGACCCCGTCGTCCCGCAGCACCCGCGCGGCCTCACGGACGTAGGGAACGGACGTGAGGTGCGCCGGGACCCGCGAACCGCCGAACACATCGGCGACGATCACATCGGCCGAGTCCGCCGCGGCCTTCTCCAGCCACTCCCGCGCGTCCGCCGCGTGCGGCACGACCCGGGCGACCTCCGGCAACGGCAGATGCTCGGCCACCAGCTCCAGCAGCCCGCTGTCCGCCTCGACGACGTCCTGCCGGGACCCCGGCCGGGTCGCGGCCACGTACCGGGGCAGCGTGAGCGCCCCACCCCCGAGATGCACCACGTCCAGCACCCGCCCCGGCTCCGCCACGACGTCCAGCACATGCCCGAGCCGCCGCGTGTACTCGAACTCCAGATGCGCCGGATCGTCCAGATCGACATACGACTGAGGCGCCCCGTCGACGGTCAGCAACCAGGCCCGCTCACGGTCGACATCGGGCATGAGCTTGGCGAATCCGTGATCGACGGATCTGGCAACGGGAATGGCTTCGTTCACCCCTCCATTGTGCGGTGGGGCCACGCACCTCAAGGGGCGCGGGGGACTGCGCGACCAGCCACAACGGTCCCGCAGTCCCCCCACCGCCTCAACCGACCACGGTCACGGTCCCCGCCCCGACAGTCCTGCCACCCTCACGGATGGCAAATCCGAGCCCCGGCTCCAACGGCACCTCCCGCCCCAACTCCACCGTCATGACAACCGTGTCACCGGGCCGCGCGACGCCGACCTCACCGAGGTCGACGTCCCCCACCACATCCGCCGTACGGATATAGAACTGCGGCCGATACCCACTGGAAACCGCGGTCGTACGCCCGCCCTCCCGCGCGGACAGCACATACACCTGCGCCGTGAACCGACGGCTGGGCACCACACTCCCCGGCACGGCGACCACATGCCCCCGCCGGACGACATCCCGCGCCACCCCCCGCAGCAGCAACGCCACGCTGTCCCCGGCCTGCGCCTCCTCCATCGGCCTGCCGAAGGTCTCTAGACCCGTGACCACCGTCTCGACGGAAGCCCCGAGCACCTCGACCCGGTCCCCGACCCGCACCGTGCCCCGCTCCACCGCACCGGTCACCACGGTCCCCCGCCCGGTGATGGTGAGCACGTTCTCCACGGACAGCAGGAACGGCGCGTCCAGATACCGCTCCGGCATCGGCACATACGTGTCGACCGCGTCGAGCAGCGCCTCGATGGACGCCGTCCAGCGCGGGTCCCCCTCCAGCGCCTTCAGGCCCGAGACGCGTACGACGGGTACGGAGTCACCGCCGTAGCCGTGCGCGGTGAGCAGGTCGCGTACCTCCAGCTCGACCAGGTCGGTCAGCACGGCGTCCTCACCGTCGTCGACGGCGTCGGCCTTGTTGAGGGCGACGACGATGTGGTCGACGCCCACCTGCCGGGCGAGCAGTACGTGTTCGGCGGTCTGCGGCATGATCCCGTCGAGCGCGGAGACGACGAGGATCGCCCCGTCCAGCTGCGCGGCGCCGGTGACCATGTTCTTGACGTAGTCGGCATGGCCCGGCATGTCGACATGCGCGTAGTGCCGTGTGTCGGTCTCGTACTCCACGTGCGCGATGTTGATGGTGATGCCGCGCGCCGCCTCCTCGGGTGCCCGGTCGATCCGGTCGAACGGCACGAACGCGCCGTTGCCGCGGTCGGCGAGGACCTTGGTGATGGCGGCGGTCAGGGTGGTCTTGCCGTGGTCGACATGACCCATCGTGCCGATGTTGAGATGCGGTTTCGTACGGACGTAGGCCGTCTTGGACATGGCTGTACCTCGAAGCGTCTAGTCATGAAGTGGGACCCCGAGGACCTGCCCGACCCTCCCCTTGCGGGGTCCGACCGGACGAACCGGAGAGGGTCAGCTTCGGGCGCCGTCTGCAACGGCTGTGAGAGCTACGACGGCAGCCTTCGGGGCATCCGTGACCACGGATGCTGCGAGGGTGAAGGCCTGCCGGAACATGACGTCGATCCTTGCCGACGCTTTACCGCACGTCGAATGGTTTTCGGGGGGCCGCACGCAAGACAGCGTTCAACTGCCTGTGACGCTGGTGAGACGAACCATACGGCGATCACACACATATGTCGGTTAGTGTCGCCGGATGCTCGATGCCACCACCCGCTCTGGGGGCACCGCCACGGCCTCTCCCCGGGCCAGCACCGCGGAGCTCGCCGTCACCGCTTCCCCGGCAACGACCGCCTCGCCCGCCGTACCGACCCGTTTCGCCGCTCGCTGCACCAGAGTGCTGCTGTCCCCCTGGTCGCGACTCTCCCTGCTCGTCGCCCTGCTCGCCGCGGCCGGCTGCGCGGTGCTGCTGTTCGAGCCACAGCGGCTGCTGACCGAGGGCTGGCCGCCGCAGCTCGGCGGAGCCGCGGCAGCGGTGGTGTTCGCGGTGGCGTACGGCGTGTGCACCGTGGCGTTCGTGCCCAGGCCGCTGCTGAACCTCGCGGCGGGCGCGCTGTTCGGTTCCCAGGTCGGCACCGGCACGGCTCTGGCCGGCACGGTGCTGGGCGCCGGCATCGCCTTCTGCCTGGGCCGGGCGCTGGGCCAGGACGCCCTGCGGCCGCTGCTGCGCGGGCGCTGGCTGAAGGCCGCGGACGGCCAGCTCAGCCGGCACGGCTTCCGCTCGATGCTGGCGATCCGGCTGTTCCCCGGTGTGCCGTTCTGGGCCTCGAACTACTGCGCCTCCTTCTCCCGCATGGGCCTGCTGCCGTTCCTGCTGGCGACCGGCCTCGGCTCGATCCCGAACACCGCCGCCTACGTCGTCGCCGGCGCCCGCGCCTCCACTCCGACGTCCCCCGCCTTCCTGATCGCCCTGGCCTGCATCGCCGTGCCCGCGCTGGTGGGCGTGGTGCTGGCGTGGCGCAAGCGGCACCAGCTGCGCCGCCTCTGATTAACCGTCACACCTGACCGGGGCGCGATCCCGGTCAGGTCACACCCGTTCCAGCACCGGCCTGCGGAGGCGAGGTGCGCCACGAGGACCTCACGGCCCGCCCCGCCCCCAGGCGCCCGGCTGGACGGTGACCGGCCCGGCGGCGGCCTGATCCGGCCCGCTGCGGACCGCCTTGCAACCCCTGTGTCCCAGGGCGTCACCCGGGGGCGCTACGCTTCCCCCTCGGTACACCTGATCCCACGGTCATCTCATACGGTGACCCGGTGTGCCCGTCGTCCGTCCCGCACCGGCACTTGGACTCCGCTACCTCATGTCTTGGTTCGAATCACTCATCCTCGGACTCGTCCAGGGGCTGACCGAGTTCCTCCCCGTCTCCTCCAGCGCGCATCTGCGGCTGACGGCGGCCTTCCTGGACTGGAAGGACCCGGGCGCGGCCTTCACGGCGATCACCCAGATCGGCACCGAGGCCGCCGTGCTGATCTACTTCCGCAAGGACATCGGACGGATCCTGTCCGCGTGGACGCGCTCACTGACCGACAAGTCGCTGCGCAGTGACCCGGACGCCCGGATGGGCTGGCTCGTGATCGTCGGCTCGATCCCGATCGGTGTGCTCGGCGTGACACTGAAGGACCAGATCGAGGGCCCGTTCCGCGACCTGCGGCTCACGGCGACGATGCTGATCGGCATGGGCATCGTCCTGGGCATCGCCGACCGGCTCGCCGCCCGGGACGAACAGGGCGGCAAGCACCGCGCGCCCAAGCAGCGCAAGGCCCTGGAGGACCTGGGCGTCCGGGACGGACTGATCTTCGGCGCCTGCCAGGCCATGGCCCTGATCCCGGGCGTCTCCCGCTCCGGCGCCACCATCAGCGGCGGCCTGTTCATGGGCTACACACGCGAGGCCGCGGCCCGCTACTCCTTCCTGCTCGCCATCCCCGCGGTGCTCGCCTCCGGCCTGTTCGAGCTCAAGGACGCGACGGAGGGCGGCCATATCTCCTGGGGGCCGACGATCTTCGCGACGATCGTCGCCTTCGCGGTCGGATATGCGGTAATCGCGTGGTTCATGAAGTTCATTACAACCAAGAGCTTCATGCCGTTCGTCTACTACCGCATCGCCCTCGGCATCCTCATCATTGTGCTGGTGTCGATGGGCGTGCTGAGCCCGCACGCGGCCGAGTCGGCGGGCTGATCCGGCGGCCTGTGAGCCGCGTCTCGTGACCAACCGCATAGGGATCCCGTAGCCGTCCGGTAGCGGACTGTCAGTGGGTGCCCCTAGTCTTGCCCGCATGTCCCCCGATTTCTCGACCCCTGGTTCCGTGCGGTCCGCCGCCGAGGTCAACGAGGAGATCCGTGCGCTGTGGCGGCGCACGGGCGGCAAGCTGTCCGCCGAGGAACGCGCGGAGTACGAGTTCCTGGTCGTCGAGTGGGCGGCCGCGATCCGCGGCGAGGTCGTCGAAGCGGCCTGATCGCCCCCGGCACCTCCCCACTCAACTGCCCTTTTTCGTCACACCCCTTGGCTCCACCCCCTCCATACCCAACACTGAGCCGATGACGCAGCGCGTAGAGCTCGCTACCGTGAGGGACCGGCTGGCCGTCGACGAACTGATCACCGACTACGCGGTGGCGGTCGACGACGGCGACTGGGAGGCGTACCGGGGCCTGTTCGCCCCGGAGGGGCGGGCGGACTACCGCTCGGCAGGCGGCATCGAGGGAGAGGCCACAGCAGTCGCCTCCTGGCTTGCCGAGAGCATGCGGCTGTTCACCGTGCGGCAGCACCTGATCGTCAACCGGCGGGTGCGCTTCGGGATCTGGGAACAGGACACCGGCGACACGGCCCAGGTCCAGGCCGACTACGTCAACCCCATGGCCACCGCGGGCCCCGCACCCGACTTCGTGTGCGGCGGCCGGTACGCCTTCGCGCTGCTGCGCACCGGCGAGGGCTGGCGGCTGAGCGCGGTGGTCGTCCAGGAGAAGTGGCGGCGCCTTCCCGAGCGGCGGAAGACACCTGTGATCAACTGACCCGGCGTCCGCTGTCCTAGATCGTCCGCAGGGCGCACACTGGAGGCACCTGCGGGGTAGGAGGCGCCTATGAAGACGCTCGGCCACTGGCTCGCCTCCCCGTGGCGGCGCTCGGCCGCCGCCGTGATCGCGGGCGCTCTCCCCGTACTGGCCTATCCCGCCCCGTCCCTGTGGTGGTTCGCCTACGTCGCGCTGGTCCCCTGGCTCCTGCTGCTGCGCACCGCGCCGACCGGCAAACGGGCGGCGTACGACGGCTGGTGCGGGGGCTTCGGCTTCATGCTGGCGATGCACCACTGGCTGCTGCCCTTCCTGCACGTCTTCACGTTCGTCCTCGCCGGGCTGCTCGGCGCCCTGTGGGCCCTGTGGGGCTGGCTCGCACACCGGCTGCTGGCGGGCGCGCCCGCGCGGCGGCGGATCGCGGCCGCGCTGCTCGTCCTGCCCTCCGGCTGGCTGGCCGTCGAGCTGGTCCGCTCCTGGCAGGGCCTCGGCGGCCCCTGGGGCATGCTCGGCTCCAGCCAGTGGCAGGTGGAACCGGCACTGCGGCTCGCCTCGGTCGGCGGCGTGTGGCTGCTGAGCTTCCTGGTCGTCGCCGTCAACGTCGCCGTCGCCGTCCTGGTGGCGGTGCGCCGGGCCCGGGTGCCCGCCGTGGCCTCTCTCGTCGCCACGGCCGCCGCCACCTCGGCCGCCTGGTCCTTCGCGCCCCGCCCGGACGTCGACGGCGAGGTCAGGATCGCCGTGGTCCAGCCGGGCGTGATCGACGGCGGCAAGAGCGCGGACCACCGCTTCGACCGGGAGGAACAGCTCACCCGCGGGCTCGCCGGGCAGGACGTCGACCTGATCGTCTGGGGCGAGAGCAGCGTCGGCTTCGACCTCGGGGACCGGCCCGACCTCGCCCGGCGGCTCACGGCGCTGTCTCGCGCGACGGACGCCGGCATCCTGGTCAACGTGGACGCCCGGCGCTCCGACAAGCCCGGCATCTACAAGAGCTCGATCCTGGTCGGCCCGGACGGCCTGACCGGCGAGCGCTACGACAAGATGCGGCTCGTGCCGTTCGGCGAGTACGTCCCGGCCCGCTCCCTGCTCGGCTGGGCCACCTCCGTCGGCAAGGCGGCCGGCGAGGACCGCAGGCGCGGCACCCAGCCGGTCGTGATGAACGTGGGGGACGGGCTGCGCGTCGGCCCGATGGTGTGCTTCGAGACCGCCTTCCCCGACATGACCCGCCACCTCGCCCGGGAAGGCGCCGACGTGCTGGTCGGCCAGTCGTCGACGTCCACCTTCCAGCAGAGCTGGGCGCCCGAGCAGCACGCCGCACTGGCCGCGCTGCGTGCCGCCGAGACCGGCCGCCCGATGGTCCACGCGACGCTGACCGGCGTCTCGGCCGTCTACGGCCCGAGCGGACAGCGGATCGGGCCGTGGCTCGGGACGGACGCGTCCGCCGCGCAGGTCTACGAGGTCCCCCTCGCCCACGGCACGACACCGTACGTCCGCCTCGGCGACTGGACGGTGTACGCGGCGATGGTGATCCTCGCCGCCTGGGCCGCCGGCGAGGGCGTACGGACCCTGCGGCTCAGGCGGTCCGCTCCTGAACCGCGCGTACGACCCGCTCGCACAGTTCATGGGTCTCCAGCGCGTCCCGGGCGCTGAGCACCTTCCCGGCGCGGACGGCGTCCAGGAACGTCAGGACCGCCTGCTCGATCCCGCGCTGCCGGGCCACCGGCACCCAGTCCCCGCGCCGCCGCACGGTCGGCTGCCCCTTGTGGTCGACCACCTCGGCGAGGTTGATCACCTGCCGCTTGGTGTCCTGGCCGGACACCTCGAGGATTTCCTCGGCCGAACCGCTGAGCCGGTTCATCACGCCCAGCGCGGTGAAGCCGTCCCCGGCGAGCTGGAGCACCAGGTGGTGCAGCAGACCGTCCCGGACGCGTGCGCGCACGGTCACGTCGTCGACCGCGCCGGGCACCAGGAACCGCAGGGTGTCGACGACGTGGATGAAGTCGTCGAGGATCATCGTGCGCGGCTCCTCCGGCAGCCCGATGCGGTTCTTCTGCATCAGGATCAGCTCGCGCGGATGGTCGGCGCACTGCGTGTAGCCGGGGGCGAAGCGCCGGTTGAACCCGACGGCGAGGCTCACGTCCCGCTCCTCGGCGAGCGCCACCAGCCGCGCGGAGTCGTCGAGTTCATAGGCCAGCGGCTTGTCGACGTACGTCGGTACGCCCGCTTCCAGCAGCCGCGTCACGATCTCCGGGTGCGTGAGCGTGGGGGCGTGCACGAAGGCGGCGTCGAGGCCCTGGTCCAGGAGGGAGTCGAGGGTGGTGTGCCGCCGCTCCCGCGGGACGTGGAGGCCGTCGGCGACCCGGTCGAGGGTGGCGGGCGTACGGGTCTGCAGGTGCAGTTCGGCCCCGGGCTGGAAGGCGAGGACCGGGAGGTAGGCCTTCTGCGCGATGTCGCCGAGTCCGATGCAGCCGACCTTCACGGGGGTTCTCCTCTAGCGGTTGCCTGCCGGGGTCTGCTCGGAAGCATACGGCTGGTGCGGGGGCCGCCAGTCGGCGATGCCGTCGAAGCCGCGCAGGAACAGGGCGGGCCCGGCCTTCGACAGCGCGGCCACGGCCGTGTCGCGTACGGCGATCCCGGCGCGGCTGGTCATGAGGTTGAGCCGGGCGACCTTGATGGCCTTCCGTGCGACGGCGGTCGTACGGGGCAGCCGGGCTGCGGTGTAGGCCGTGAGGTCGTCGCAGTGGTGGGCGAGGACGATCGCGTCCTCGATGGCCTGGTTGCCGCCCTGGCCGAGGGTCGGGGGCATGGCGTGCGCGGCGTCGCCGACGAGGGCGACCCGGCCTCGGTGACAGGCGGGCAGGGGCTCGGCGATGTGGTGGACGTCGTGGCGCAGGACGTCCTCGGGGCGGGCGGCGGCGAGCACGGCGGGGATCGGGTCGTGCCAGTCGCCGAAGCGGCGCAGCAGCTCGGCCTTCTCGTCGTCGGGCGCGTGTCCCCCGGCGGGTGTCATGGCGGCGGCGTAGGCGTAGACGCGGCCGTCCTCGATCGGGTGCGTGCCCCAGATACGGCCCCTCCCCCAGGTCTCGTGCGAGGCGAACTCGACACCGGGGACGGGGATCACGATCCGCCAGGTGGTGAACCCCGAGTACACCGTCCCCGGGTGGCCGGGGAAGAGCGCCCGGCGTACGGCGGACCGGAGTCCGTCGGCGCCCACCACCAGATCGGCCTCCAGCTCACCGTCCGCGGTGGCGACCCGGGCGGGCCGGCCGGTGTCGCCGCTGTCGGCGAGGGTCGCCGCGGCGTCCGTGCGGACGGCGCCCGGCGGGAGCTGTGCCGCCAGGCGCTCCACGAGGGTGGCACGGCGCAGCAGCACGAGCGGGCCGCCGAAGCGCTCGGCGGCGGCGTCGGCCGAGGAGCGCGAGAGCCACCGGCCGGAGGGGGTGCGCAGCCCGCCGTCCCCCGCCCAGGCGGCGAGGCCGCGGATCTCGTCACCGAGGCCGATGACGTCCAGCGCGCGCAGGGCGTTGGGAGCGAGGGAGATGGCGGCGCCGACCGGCTCCAGCGAGCGGGCGCGCTCCAGCACGGTGACACGCCAGCCGCGCCGGTGCAGGGCGGCCCCCGCGGTCAGGCCTCCGATACCGCCGCCGATCACGACGGCCCGCCTCGACTGCGCCATGGCTCCTCCTCGACACCGCGTCGACTACAGCTGTAGTTCGCGTTCGACATTACTACAGCCGTAGTGAGACGGGTAGCGTGAGCCTCATGTCCGTACGCACCACCGGCCCTTCCCGCGCCGACCTCGTCGCCGACACCGCCCTCGCCCTGCTCGCCGAGCGCGGGATGCGGGGCCTCACCCACCGGGCGGTCGACGAGACGGCCGGACTCCCCCAGGGCTCCACCTCGAACCTCGCGCGGACCCGGCAGGCCCTGCTGGAACTGGCGGTACGGCGCCTGGCCGACCGCGAGGCCCGGGTCCTGGCCCTGCACGAGATGCCGGACCCGCGGTCCGGTACCGACTCCCTCGCGAGCGCCCTGGCCCTGGCGACCCACCGCGCCCTGACGAACAACCGCGCCCTCACACTCGCCCGCTACGAACTGGCCCTGGAGGCGACCCGCCGCCCCGAGCTCCGGGCCTACTTCGACGCGACGGGCGCCCGCTTCCGCGACCAGCTCACCGCCCTGGTCACGGGGATGGGTTCGACGGACCCGGCCCGGCACACGCTGTCGCTGATCGCCTGGGCGGACGGGCTGATGTTCAGCTGCGTGGCGGGGTCGTTCGGTTCCGGGACGCCGAGCCTTGAGGAGGTACGGGCAGGGCTGCGGGAGCTGCTCGCGGGGATGCTCGGCGGCTGAAAACCCCTGGGCTGTCCGGGCGAGTTGGGAAAGGATGCGGGCATGAACATCAAGCGCACCGAACCCGCCACCGACGCCGCCGAACGCGCCATGCTGGAAGGCTGGCTCGACTACCACCGGCAGACTCTCGCGTGGAAGTGCGAGGGCCTGAGCGACGAGCAGCTCAGGACGGCCTCCGTAGAGCCTTCCGTCCTGTCCCTGACGGGGCTGGTGCGGCACATGGCGGATGTGGAGCGGGGCTGGTTCCGCAAGGTACTGACGAACGAGGACGCGCCGCCGATCTACTACAGCGACGAGAACCCGGACGGCGAGTTCCACCTGACCGAGGCGGACACCTACCAGGAGGCGTATGCCACCTGGCAGGCCCAGATCGAGACCGCCCGGCGCAACGCCGCCCGCTTCGCCCTGGACGACCTCTCCGAGGGCAAGCACAACCGCACCGGCGAGCAGTTCAATCTGCGCTGGCTCTACACCCACATGATCGAGGAGTACGCGCGGCACAACGGCCACGCCGACCTGATCCGCGAGCGCCTCGACGGCTCGACCGGCGACTGACGTCACCCACGACCCACCGGCGACCTCCGTACGGGGCGGGACATCACCCGTGCGGGGCATCCTCCGCCTGTCCGCTGTCCCACCAGGGGCCGGACACACCAGAGTTGCGCGGGTGCATCGAACGACGACCACAGCGACGCTCCTGGTGACCGTGGCGGTCTCGGCCCTCGCCGGCTGTGTGACGGTCCAGGATCCCCCCGTTCACGGGCCGCCGGCGGCACCGTCCCCGCCGCCCGCGCCCCGGCCGGAGGAGCAGGTCGTGCAGGCACCGGCCCGGGAGGCCCTGGAACTCATCGAGGGGTCCCGCCGCCCGGAGCCGTCCGCGTCCGCGCCCCGGCGGACCACGACCCCGGCTGCCGCGCCGCAGCAGGAGCAGGAGCAGCGGCCGTCCGGCACCCACGACGCCCGCCCGCGCCCCGCTCGCCCGGAACGCCGGGCACCCGCACCGCGCACCCCGCAGCGGCCACCCGCCGACCTGCCCGACGTCCCGGAGTCGGTACGGCAGGACGTCCACAAGAACGTCCCGAAGAACGCGGACGTGTGCGCGCTGGGGACGCACTACGGGAGGTGGCGGGCGGACAGCCCGGAGGCGACCATCTGCCGCGACACGTACCGGCGTTGACGGACTTCCTTCAGGGCCGCTGCCGCGGCGTCCAGGTCCCCGCGCCACCCTCTCCCAGCCGGGACTCCAGCCGTTCGATGGCGGCCCGCACACCGTCGCCGTAACGGTCGTCGGCGAGGGCGGCGGCGGTTCCCCTGGCCCGTCGCAGATGCGTGCGGGCCGCGTCGCACTGGCCGAGCTTGAGGTAGTCGTCGGCCAGATTCAGGTGCAGGGAGGGGTAGAACGCGCGCACGGCCTCGCCGGAGGGGAGCCCGTCCTCGGAGATCTCCTCCGCCGCCGTCAACGCGCGCAGGTCCCAGGCCAGTTCGTCCCCGGGGTCGTCCTGTGTGTCGGCCAGGTAGTGCGCGAGGGTGCAGCGGTGCAGGGGGTCGCCGTGCTCCCCGATCTCCGCCCACAGGTCCAGGAACCGGTGCCGGGCCTCCTCCCGGTCCCCCGCGTGGTGCAGCATGACGAGCTGCCCGATCCGCGTCAGCACGGTGTCCGGCGCCGTCTGCTCCTGTCGCTCCATCGCCACGCCCTCCGCGCACTCGCCGGCTGATCCTCCGACGCTAACCGGAGAGGGAGGCGATCCGGCTCAGGCCGGTCCGTACGCACGGGGCCTTCCCGGAGGAAGGCCCCGCCGTGCGCCGCGCGTCCTCAGCCCAGGTTCGGGATCGTCCAGTCGATCGGCTCGTGCCCCTGTGCGGCCACCACCGCGTCGATCTGCGTGAACGGACGCGAGCCGAAGAACTTCTTCGCCGACAGCGGCGACGGATGCGCGCCCTTGACCACCACATGCCGCGACTCGTCGATCAGGGGGAGCTTCTTCTGCGCGTAGTTCCCCCACAGCACGAACACCGCCGGGTCGGGGCGGCCTGCGACCGCGCGGATCACGGCGTCGGTGAACCTCTCCCAGCCCTTGCCCTTGTGCGAGTTGGCCTCGCCGCCCCGGACCGTGAGCACCGCGTTGAGCAGCAGGACGCCCTGCTCGGCCCACGGCATCAGATAGCCGTTGTCCGGGATCGGCGCGCCCAGCTCCTCGTGCATCTCCTTGTAGATGTTCCGCAGGGACGGCGGGATCCGCACGCCGGGCCGGACCGAGAAGCACAGCCCGTGCCCCTGCCCCTCGCCGTGGTAGGGGTCCTGACCGAGGATCAGGACCTTCACCTTCTCGTACGGCGTGGCGTCCAGCGCGGCGAAGACCTCCTCGCGCGGCGGATGCACAGGACCCTTCGCCCGCTCCTCCTCGACGAACTCCGTCAGCTCCTTGAAATAGGGCTGCTGCAGCTCGTCGCCCAGAACCCCGCGCCAGGACTCGGGCAGCATGGCGGTGTCGGTCACGTCAACGTCCTCACGATGTGCGGTCACTTCCAGGCCTCAGAACCTACAGGCGACCACTGACAGCGTGCCCGGGAAGCCCGGTGCCGACCCGCCTACCAGGCGGTCTTGCGGTGCAGCTCCCACAGCATCATGATCGTCGACGGGTCCAGGGCCCGCTCCGCGCCCGAGACGTCCCGGCTGGCGGCCACGTACTGCCTGCCCTGCCACAGCGGCAGCAGTCGCGCGTCGTCCACCAGGATCCGCTGGGCCTCCTCGAACTCCTTCTCCACGTTCGCGCGATCGCTCTCCCGGCGCGACCGGGGCAGCAGGTCGCCGGTGATCTCGGGGGCCGGGTAGGGCGTACCGAGGGCGTTCTGCTCGCCGACGAACGGCGCGATGAAGTTCTCGGCATCCGGGAAGTCGGGGAACCAGCCACGCCCGAACACCGGGTACTCGCCCTTCTGGTAGCCCTCGACGTAGGTCTTCCAGGGGCGGCTCTTCAGGCTGATCGTGAAGAGGCCGGAGTCCTCGAGCTGGCGCTTCAGCTCCTTGAACTCCTCGGCGGTCTCGGAACCGTAGCGGTCGCTCGTGTACCAGAAGGTGAGCGGGACCCGCTGGTTGATGCCCGCGTCGCTGAGGATCTCGCGGGCCTTGTCGACGTCCGGGTCGCCGTAGTCGTCGAAGAAGCCCGTGGTGTGACCCGTGAGGCCCTTGGGGACCATGGAGTACAGCGGGTCGACGGTGTCCTTGTAGACCTTGTGGGTGATCGCCGCCCGGTCGATGACCTGCGCGATGGCCTGGCGCACGGGCTTGCGCTTGGCCCAGGAGTCCTTCGGGTTGAACACCAGGTAGTTGATGTCCGTGCCCGAGCCCTCGACGAGCTGGACCTCCTCCTCCTTGGAGGACTTGCTCTGGAGGTCGACGACGTCGCCGGCGGCCAGACCACGGTAGGTCACGTCGATCTGCTCGTCGCGCAGGGCCTTGACCATGGCACCGGAGTCCTGGAAGTAGCGGATGGTCACCGCGTCGTTCCGGCGCTCCGCGTAGCCCTTGTAGCCGTCGTTGCGGACGAGGGCGGCTTCCTTGCCCTCCTCGTACGAGTCGAGCGTGTAGGGCCCGGAGCCGACGGCTTCGCCGTCCTTGCGCAGGGAGTTCTCCGGGTAGGCCTGGGGGGAGACGATCGACATCGCGGGGGTGGCGAGCACGAACGGGAAGGTGGCGTCGGGCTTGTTGAGGTGGAAGATCACCTCACGCTCGTTCGGCGCCTGGACCCGCTCGAGGCTGCCCAGCAGACCGGCGGGGCCGCCGTTGACGTTGATCTTGCGGATCCGGTCGAAGGAGTACTTGACCGCCCGGGCGTCGAGCGCGTCGCCGTTGGAGAACTTCAGGCCCTCGCGCAGCTCGCAGCGGTACACCTGGTTCGAGGAGTCGCTGAAGCCGCACTGCTCGGCGGCGTCCGGCTGGGGCTCGCTCGCGCCCGTCGGATAGCTCAGCAGCGTCTGGTAGATGTTGCGGAACAGCTCCCAGGAGCTGTCCCACGAGGCCGCGGGATCGAGCGTGCTGGGCGAACTGGTGGTGCCCACGACGATCGGCCCCTCGTCCTCCGGGGTGTCGGACGACAACACGCCACACCCGGTGAGAAGGGACGATATGGACGCGATGGCCGCCGCCTGCCGCAGGCGTCGGTTCCGGTTGAACACGCGCACGCTCCTCGATCTGCCATACCAAGGGTCGGCAGACCATACCGCAGTGCCCGGCTCGCTGACCCTCCCCGGTGGATGACTCCTAGATCGATAAACCTTTGACGACGTTGTCATCGCCCTTTGCGAGGGCTTTACGCCGGACGGGCGCCCCTGGATGTCCAGGAGCGCCCGTGCCGAGCCGCGTACGCGCTCGCGTCAGCCCGTGCCGGCGTTGAGGAAGATGCCGCCGTCCACGACGAGCGTCTGGCCGGTGACCCAGTCGGACTGCCCGGAGGTGAGGAACGCGGCCGCGCCGCCGATGTCGGAGGGCACGCCGAGCCGGCCGAGCGGGTAGGCCGCGGCGGCCTCCTCCTCCCGGCCCTCGTACAGGGCCTGAGCGAACTTGGTCTTCACGACGGCCGGGGCGATCGCGTTGACCCGCACCTTGGGCGCGTACTCGTGGGCGAGCTGCACCGTCAGGTTGATCATCGCCGCCTTGCTGATGCCGTAGGCGCCGATGAACGGCGAGGGCGAGAGGCCGGCGACCGAGGCGATGTTGACGATGGCGCCGCCGTTGTCCTTCTGCCAGGCGTGCCAGGTCTTCTGGGCGAAGCCGAGCGCGGAGACCACGTTGGTCTCGAAGACCTTGCGCGCGACATTCAGGTCGAGGTCGGCGATCGGCCCGAACACCGGGTTCGTACCGGCGTTGTTGACCAGGAAGTCGACGCGGCCGAAGGCCTCCATCGTGCGCTCGACGGCGACGGCCTGGTGGGCCTCGTCGTGCGCCTTGCCCGCGACGTAGATCGCGCGGTCGGCGCCGAGCTGCTCGACGGCCTCCTTGAGGGAGTCCTCGTTGCGGCCGGTGACGCACACCCGGTCGCCGCGCGCGACGAGCGCCTCGGCGACGCCGTAGCCGATGCCGCGACTGCCGCCCGTGACGAGGGCGACCTTGCCGGAAAGTTCCACGGAAGTCATGTCTGTCGTCCTCTAGTCGAGCGGTCCGCCGGCCACGTACAGCACCTGGCCGGAGACGAACCCGGCCGCCTCGCCCGTGAAGAAGGCGATGGCGTTGGCGATGTCGTCCGGCTCACCGACGCGGGCCACCGGGATCTGGGTGGCGGCGGCGGCCTTGAAGTCCTCGAAGCCCATGCCGACGCGGTCGGCGGTGGCCTTGGTCATCTCGGTGGCGATGAAGCCGGGGGCGACGGCGTTGGCGGTCACGCCGAACTTGCCGAGTTCCTTGGCGAGGGTCTTGGTGAAGCCCTGAAGACCCGCCTTGGCCGCCGAGTAGTTCACCTGGCCGCGGTTGCCCAGCGCCGAGGACGACGAGAGGTTGACGATCCGGCCGAACCCCGCGTCCACCATGTGCTTCTGACAGGCCTTGGACATCAGGAAGGCGCCGCGCAGGTGCACGTTCATGACGGTGTCCCAGTCGGAGACGCTCATCTTGAACAGCAGGTTGTCGCGCAGCACGCCCGCGTTGTTGACCAGGATCGTCGGCGCGCCGAGCTCCTCGGCGACACGGGCGATCGCGGCCTCGACCTGGGCCTCGTCGGAGACGTCGGCGCCGACCGCGATGGCCTTGCCGCCCGCCGCGGTGATCTTCTCGACGGTGTCCTTGCAGGCGGCCTCGTCGAGGTCGATCACGGCGACCGCGCGGCCCTCGGCGGCCAGTCGTACGGCAGTGGCGGCGCCGATACCGCGCGCGGCACCGGTGACCACGGCGACCCGCTGCTCAGTGGTGGACATGGCTGCTTCTCCTCAGGTGAGCGACCGCTTAGTACCTTCAGTGGGTGTGACGCTAGAAGCCCTGGCACGCGGTGTCAACGGCCACGGCCCGCGTGTGATCCATTACCTCACCAGCAGGTCCAGCAACCGCTCCGTCTCCGCCGCCGGATCCGTGGTCAGCCCGGTGTGTACGGGCCCGGGCCGGACGATCGTCGAGCGGGGGGCGACGATCCAGCGGAAGCGGCGGCCGGGGTCGTCGCTCGCGGCCTGGCCGGCCGCGGGTCCGCCCGCGCAGATGTTCTCCACGGCGCGCAGCGCGGCCCGGACACCGGCCACGTCGGCCCGGGGGTCGAGTGCCAGCAGCCGCGCCTCGTCGAGGTGGGTGCGCGCGCCGACGTAGGCCTCGGCACGGCAGTAGACGAGGACTCCGGCGTTGATGCACTCGCCGCGTTCGACGCGCGGGACGACCCGCAGGACGGCGTACTCGTAGATCTGGCGGTCCCGCGGCCCGCCCCTGATGATGTGCCGGTCGCTCACTTGGTCCCCTGGATGCGGTCGTGGATGACGGCGGCCCGCGCGAGCAGCGGCCGCGCGTAGGCCTGCCTCAGGTCGTCCGGCGTGTCGAAGCCGGGCTCGTCGGCCAGCCAGGCGTCCGGGATCCGCGCGGTGACCTCGGCGAGCAGGTCCTCGGTGACCAGGGGCGCCAACTCGGCCGCGGCGGAGGCGACATCGGGCGCGAAGGGCGCGAGGGCGTGGTCGGAGGCGTCGTAGGGGCGGGCCGCCGAGGCCTGCGCGCCGGGCCAGTTGTGGTGCCAGATCATGGTCGCGCCGTGGTCGACGAGCCACAACTCGCCCCGCCACATCAGCAGGTTGGGGTTGCGCCAGGACCGGTCGACGTTGTTGACCAGCGCGTCGAACCAGACGATCCGCCCGGCCTCCTCGGGGCTCACCCGGAACGCGAGCGGGTCGAAGCCGAGCGCGCCGGAGAGGAAGTCCATGCCGAGGTTGGTGCCGCCGCTGGACCTGAGCAGGTTCTGCACCTCCTGGTCGGGCTCGCCGAGCCCCAGCTCCGGGTCGAGCTCGACCGTGACCAGGCGGGGCACCCGCAGCCCCAGCCGGCGGGCCAGTTCCCCGCAGACCACCTCGGCGACGAGCGTCTTGCGGCCCTGCCCCGCTCCCCTGAACTTCAGGACGTACATCCCGTGGTCGTCGGCCTCGACGAGTCCCGGCAGCGAACCGCCCTCGCGCAGCGGCGCGATGAAACGGGTCGCGATCACTTCCTTGAGCATCGCCCCAGGTTACTGACGTGGACGGGGACTCGGGCGACGGCCTCGCGGCGGCGGGCCGGAACCCGACAGCGAACCGACAGCTCCGCTTTACCCACGCCGTTCCGCGAACGAGTCAGGATCTCGACATTGTCTGAACAGCCGGTCCTCAGGGGCCGTACCTCTCCGCAGATCACGAATCCCCGGAAGGAACGTCAGCATGACCAGCGAATCAGTTCAGCCGATGTCCGGACCGAGCCGCCGTGCCGTCGTGGCGGCAGCTGGCGCGGCGGGGCTCACCGTCGCGCTGACGGCGTGCGGCTCGGACGACAAGGCGTCCGACTCGTCCACCGAACAGGGCGCCGGTGGCAGCGCGTCATCGCCCGAGGCGGGCGCCGGTGGCGCGGCACTCGCGAAGACCGCCGACATCCCCGAGGGAAGCGGCAAGATCTTCAAGGACGAGAAGGTCGTGGTCTCACAGCCGGCCGCGGGCCAGTACAAGGCGTTCTCGACGATCTGCACCCACCGGGACTGTCCGATGGTGGACCTCAAGGACGACATCATCTCCTGCACCTGCCACGGCAGTCAGTTCTCCGTCCTCGACGGCAGCGTGAAGAAGGGCCCGGCCGTCGAACCGCTGGCGGCGAAGCAGGTCACCGTGAACGGCGACTCCATCACGCTCGCCTGACCCCACGCGCACGCTTCAGACACGCCGACACCTCGTCCGTGGTCGCGACCGTGGCGACCAACGCGAGGGTGTGGCGGATCATCGCGGGGGTGTAGTCGGACGGCACCCCCGCGATGGCGTCGGCCGGGACGACGGCGGTGTAGCCACGGTTCACGGCGTCGAACACGGCGTTGGGAACGGCCACGTTGGCCGATACGCCGGTGACGATCAGGGTGCGGCAGCCGAGGTTGCGCAGCAGCGGGTCGACATCGGTGCCCTGGAGGGGCGACAGCCCGTGCAGGCGTCGTACGACGAGGTCCTCCTCGGCGACCTCGATCGGGGCGGCGACCCGCACCGCCGGCGTGCCGGACAGCTGCTGGACGGGCAGCCGTGCGGCGGCCCGGAAGAGGCGGGCGTTGCGGTTGGCGCCGCGGCCGTCGGGGCGGCGCTCGGCGACGGCGTGGACGACCTGGACACCGCCTTCGTGGGCGGCGTCCACGAGGCGGGCGACATTGGCGAGCACGCCGCCGGAGCGGGCCTCGGCGGCGAGTTCGGGCAGTGCGCTGTCCGCTCCGACGACGCCCTCCTGGCACTCGACGGTGAGCAGCACGGTGGTCCGCGGATCGAGGAGTTCGCTGAGCTCTGCGTACGAGGGCACGGTTCCCCCTGGGCGCCGGCGGCGGGTCGGGTGAGCGTAGCCACCGTTGCTAACGGACGGAAGAGCACTCATTCTTTTCTGACGTGATGTCAGAGGATCTCCTCTGACACGACGTGAGAAGAAGAAAGAGGGGGAGCATGACCGTCACGCAGCAGCGCAGGGGCCGGAAGATCATGATGACTCCGGGCGAGCTGGACGATTTCCTCACCACGCAGCGCACCTGCCGGGTCGCCACGATCTCGGCCGACGGCGCACCGCACGTGAGCACGCTGTGGTTCGCCTGGGACGGTGCCTCGATGTGGCTGTACTCGGTCGTTCGCAGCAAGCGGTGGACCGACCTCAGGCGCGACCCCCGGGTGGCGATCGTGGTCGACACCGGCGAGGACTACGACGAGCTGCGCGGCGCCGAGCTGTCGGGCGCCGTCGAGTTCGTGGGCGAGATCCCGCGCACCGGTGAGCTGCGCGCCGAACTCGACGTCCCGGAGACGTTGTTCGCCCGGAAGAACTTCGGCCTGGAGGAGATGCCGCACGACGGCCGGCACGCCTGGGTGCGTCTGACACCGCAGAAGATCGTCTCCTGGGACTTCCGCAAGCTGGGGCCCGCCTGACGGACGGAGGAGGGCGGCAGCCCGCGCGGAGCGCTCAGGTGACGCTCTCCCCCGCCGCCCGCAGTGCCTCGACCGCGGCCCGGATCGACGGGCGGCGGTCGGCGTCCGCGCGCCAGACGACGTACACATGCCGCCGGACCCGCTGCCTGACCGGGACGGTCACGACGCCGTCGGGCACCGGGTGGCGGCCGAGCAGCGGGGCGATGCACACCCCGAGCCCGGCGGCGACCAGCCCGAGCTGCGTGTGGGTCTCGGCGGCGCGATGGCCGACGATCGGCTCGATGCCCTTCGAGCGGAGCGTGAACATCAGCCACTCGTGGCAGAACTCGCCCTCGCCCCAGGTGATCCACTCGTCGTCGGCGAAGTCGGCGAGATCCACCTCGTCCCGCCCTGCGAGCCGGTGGTCCACCGGCAGGGCGACATCGGCGGGGTCGTCCAGGATCGGCGCCTTGACCAGGCCGTCGGGCAGCGCCATCGGCTTGTTGTACCAGTCGAGCACCACGGCGAGGTCGAGGTCGCCGCGCACGACTGAGGCGATGCCGTGCTCCGGCTCCAGCTCGCAGGAGCGCAGCCGGAGCGCGGGATGCCGCTCGCGCAGCGCGGACAAGGCGTGCGGGAACAGGCCGCGCGCGGCCGTCGGGAACGCCGACAGCCGCAGTTCGCCGACGACCTCGCCGCGCTGCGCCTCCAGGTCGGACCGGGCGAGTTCGACCTGGGACAGGATGCGGGCGGCGTGCTCGGCGAGCAGCCGGCCCGCGTCGGTGAGCCGCACGCCCCGGCCGTTCTTGGCGAGGAGTTGCTGGCCGACCTCCCGCTCCAGCTTGGACATCTGCTGGGAGACGGCGGAGGTCGTGATGTGCAGGCCCTCGGCCGCACCACTGACCGAGCCGTGC
This sequence comes from Streptomyces sp. NPDC041940, assembly GCF_055589465.1. Lineage (NCBI taxonomy): Bacteria > Bacillati > Actinomycetota > Actinomycetes > Kitasatosporales > Streptomycetaceae > Streptomyces > Streptomyces sp. NPDC041940. Next base: position 39,404 of record NZ_JBVJBP010000003.1, on the reverse strand, counting down.
CGCGCGAGGGCGTCGAGGGTGCGCAGGCGCTCCAGATTCAACACCTAAGCGATGCTACGCAATATCGGGTGCGAATTCTCGATTGTGCTACGCGGTTCCGCTCCAGCATCGTGGCTGCCATGACCACCGCCACCACCACGCCCGGCCGGGCCACCGCGGCCTCACCCGACCGGCCCCGGCGCCGCCTCGACTGGCGTCTGCGCTTCACCGCGCTCTCCCTGATCTGGGGCTTCAGCTTCCTGCTCATCAAGGTGGGCACCCAGGGGTACGCGCCCTTCCAGGTCACGCTCGGCCGGCTGGTCTTCGGCACGGCGGTGCTGGCCGCCGCGATGGCCGTGCGCCGCGAGCGGCTGCCGCGCGGGGCGCGCACCTGGGGGCATCTGGCGGTCGCCGCTTTCCTGCTCAACGCCCTGCCGTTCTCGCTGTTCGCGTACGCCGAACTGACCATCCCGTCCACCCTGGCGGGCATCTGCAACGCGACCTCTCCGCTGTGGGGCATGGCGCTGTCGCTGGTCGCCCTCTCGGAGGACCGCCCGACCCGGGTGCGGGTCGCGGGGCTCGGTCTCGGCTTCCTCGGGGTGCTCACGGTGCTGGGCGCCTGGCAGGGCTTCCACGGCCTGGACGCCACCGGCACGGCACTGGCGCTGCTGGCCTCCCTCAGCTACCCGATCGGCTGGATCTACGTCCGCCGCACCCTGGCAGGCACGAGCCAGTCGCACCTGTCGATGACCGGCGCGCAGTTGCTGCTCGCGACGCTCCAGCTGGCCGTCGTCACCCCGGTGTTCACGACCCTGCCCACCCGTGCGCCCGTCGTGCCGCTGCTGGCGATCGCCGCCCTGGGCGCGCTGGGCACCGGCCTGGCCATGCTCCTCCAGTACGGCCTGGTCGCCGAGGTCGGCCCGACGACCGCCCAGATGGTCACGTACCTCGTCCCGGTCATCGCCACGGCCGCGGGCGTCGCACTCCTCGGCGAATCGCTCACATGGTCGACACCGGTCGGCGCGGTGATCGTACTGACGGGCGCGGCCCTCACGCAGGTCCGGCCGAAGCCCCGGACCCGGCCGAAGCCCCGGACCCGGCCGAGGCCTCAGACGTAACTCCGCGCCGGGGCCGGGCCGAGGGCCGAGGCGATCGCGTCGGCCAGCATCTCGATCTCGCTCTTCCTCTGGCCCCCGTCCCCGTCCCCGCTCCCGTTCTCGGCGAGCGTCGAGACGGTGACCCTGATGCCGGGCGGTGCGCTGATCCGGAAGCGGGCGCCCGGGGCGACCGCCCAGCCGGCGTGCTGCAGCCGGGCGACGGCTCCGGTCTCGTCCGGCACGGGCACCCACACATTCATTCCGCTGCGCCCGTGTGCCGCGACACCCCGTCGGCCGAGCGCTTCGATCAGCGCGTCCCGGCGCCGCCCGTAGGCCGCCGCCACCTCGCGCGTGTCCACCGCCCCGTCGGCCCACAGCCGTACCAGGGCCCGCTGCGTCAGCCGGCTCACCCAGCCCGGCCCGAGGCGGTGCCGGCCATGGACCCGGTCGAGGGTGACGGCGTCGCCGGTGAGCAGGGCGAGGCGCAGATCGGGGCCGTAGGCCTTGGCGGCCGAGCGCACGAAGGCCCAGTGCCGGGTGACGCCGGCGAGGGGGTGGAGGGGGAGGTCGACGATGCCGTGGCCGTGGTCGTCCTCGATCAGCAGGGTCTCCGGGTGTTCCCGGAGGACGGACCGCAGGGCACGCGCGCGCGTGGCGCTCACCGCGGCGCCGGTCGGGTTCTGGGCCCGGTCCGTGATGATCAGGGCCCGCGCCCCGGCCTCCAGCGCCCGGCGCACGTCCTCGGCGTACGGACCGTCGTCGTCGACGCCGACGGGGACGGTCCTGAGCCCGAGCGCCGGCACGAGGTCGAGGGTGCGTCCCCAGCCGGGGTCCTCGACGGCGACGGTGTCGCCGGGCTTGAGGTGGGCCGCCAGCACGCGTTCGACGCCGTCGAGTGCCCCGGAGACCACCGCGAGCGGCCCGTCCGGCACCCCGTCGGCGTCGAGGCCGGCCCGCGCGATCCGGGCCAGCTCCGGCTCCACGGGGGCCTCTCCGTAGAGCACGGGCGCACGGTCGGCCTCGGCGGCCGCCGCCGCGAACGCGGCCGCGAGCGGCGGGAGCAACGCCGGGTCCGGATTGCCCGCGGCCACATCACGCACGCCCTCGGGGACGTCCACCCTGATCTGGTCCCGCCCGGTCGTGGCCGGCGCCGCCCGCACCCGGCTGCCGCGCCGGCCGTCGGTCTCGATGACCCCGCGCTCACGCAGGGTCCGGTACGCGGCCGCGACCGTGTTGGGATTCACTCCCAGTCGCTCCGCCAACTCCCGCATGGGCGGCAGCAGTTGACCCGGCCGCAGCTCACCGGCTCCCACCGCCCGCTCAACGCTCGCGGAAATGTCCGCAGCACGGCGCCCGCTGATCGGATACTCTCCTAGCACAAACCACATTATGCACTAGTGCAATGGAGAGCGCCAATGCAGGAGACGACCAGGACGCCGTCGCGGCCCGCCACCGCCTACACCCCGACCGACCGCACCGTCCCCACGCGCTCCCCGGGCCGGGCCTCGTACGACAGGGAACTGGTGCACGCGATACTCGACGAGGCCTACGTCTGCCATCTCGGGTTCGTCCGGGACGGCGCCCCGGTCGTGCTGCCCACGCTCTTCGCCCGGGCCGGCGAGAGGCTCTACGTGCACGGCTCGACGGGCTCGCGCCCACTTCGGGCGGCCGGACAGACCGACCCGGGCCTCCCGGTCTGCCTGACCGTCACGCACGTGGACGGCCTGGTCCTGGCCCGCTCGGCCTTCCACCACTCGATCAACTACCGCTCCGTGGTGGTGCACGGCGTCGCCCACGACGTGACGGACCCCGAGGAGAAGCGGCAGGCACTGGACGCGCTGGTCGACCACGTCGTAGCGGGCCGCGCCGCCGACTCCCGCCCGGCCAACAAGAAGGAACTGGCCGCCACCGCCGTGCTCCGCCTGGACCTGGACGAGGTCTCCGCCAAGCTCCGCACGGGCGGCGTGAACGACGAGCCGGAGGACCTCGTCCTCCCCCACTGGGCAGGAGTCGTCCCGGTCCAACAGACCTACGGCACACCGATCCCCGACCCGGACCTGTCCGCCGGCACCGAGCTGCCGGATTACTTGAGGGCACGGTGATGTAGAATCCCTCTTGGGGGCGCGGGGAACTGCCCGGCGGCCTACGCGGCCGTTCCGGGCGTGGACATCTCCCTGTCCGGGCCGCCGCCGGCCACCGGCCGCTCGGAGCCCTTCGCGGGCGTCGAGGACTGCGCGATGAAGGCGCCCGCCAGCACGATGACGCCACCGGCGATCTGCGGCGCCGACAGGTGCTCGCCGAGCAGGATCCAGGCCAGGACGGTCGCGATGACCGCTTCGAGACAGGCCACGACACCGGCGACCTGCGGGGAGAGCCGGCGCACGGAGACCACGCCGGTGACGTACGCGACGACCGTGGCGACCAGGACGATCCAGGCCAGCAGGACGACGGCGGCGACGGGTGTGCCGTCCATGTACGCGGTGCCCGTGAGCACGGACCGGTCCATGGTCCAGGGCCGGGCGACGACGGTCAGCACGGCCGCGCCGACGAGCAGGCCGTAGGCGATGACCCCGAGCGGGTCGGGCGCCTCGTCGCCGGCCTCACTGCCCTGGTCGGAGAGGACGAAGTAGCCGACCTGACAGCAGGCCGCGCCGAGCGCGAGCAGCAGCCCCAGGGCGTCGAAGCCGAGGCCCGACCACACCTCGACGACGCACGCGAGCCCTCCGACCGCGAGGGCGACACCGACGGCGGCGGCACGTGTCACCGGCCGCCGCTGCACGAACCGCACCCAGCCGAGCACGAGGGCGGGCGCCAGGTACTCGATGAGCAGCGCCACCCCGACGGGGATACGGGACAGCGAGGCGAAGTAGAAGGCCTGGACACCGGCGACGGCCAGCAGCCCGAATCCGGCGAGGAGTCCGGGGCGGCGGCGCAGCAGCGCTCGGTGGCGTACGGCGAGCGGCAGCATCACCAGGGCGGCCCCCGTCACGCGCAGCCACACCACGTGCAGCGGGTCAAGGCCCGCCTCGATCAGCGGCTTGGCCGCGACTCCGGATCCACCGAAGGCGACCGCGGACAGCAGCGCGAGGCCGAGCCCCATGCCTCTGCCGCGCCTCATCGGACTGCTCTCAGACGTACGCACCGGCACATGATGACAGGCCCTGACAGGAGCTTCACGCCTTTTGGCACCTGTCTCACTGCCTGGACGGGGTGAACGCCCCGGGTCGGACCGGTCAGTGCGTGGGTTCGCCGCTCCCGGCCCACTCCCCGGGCCGGCCGGGCCGGCCGTCGAGCCGGGCGAGCACCTCGTGCGGGTCGATCCCGGCGCGTCCGAGCACCTCGACGGCGCGCGCCTGCGCGTCGACGACGATCGCCGCGAGCAGGTCGATGCCGCGAGCCGGTCCGCCACGGCGTGCGGCGCGTTCGCAGGCGTACTCCATCGATGCCGCGGCCAGCGGCGAGAAGCCCGCGCTCTCCGTCACCACGGGGAGGGCGCCGGAGTCCTCGACACCGCTCTGCCAGCGCAGGCCGTAGCCGATGCTGCGCTGGACGAGATAGCCCAGCAGCCGCGCGATGCGCGGTCCGTCACCGCAGAGGGCACGCGCCTCGGGGTCGGACTCCAGCAGCGAGTGGAGCAGATGGGCCGTGTCGATCTGCCGGTCCCCGTCCCTGACCGCCCGGCGACGGGCACCGCCGATCACCGACGCCAGCTCGTCACTGAGCCTGGCATCGTTGTCTGCGCGGTGGATGCCGTGCCCAGGGGCCGACTGCCGGGGGATACGGGGTTGCACATCCCCTACCTCATCAGTCCCGCGAGCCCGGGTCATCCCCGGCGGGGAGCATTTCCGCGTCCCACAGGAAGTGGACTTCGCCGGCCGAAATCTCCTCCTTACGGAGGACATCAGGCTGTTTTGCCCACGAACCCAGCACGCCTGACTGTTCGTCAGTATTGAACATTGCGGCCACCACGGCTACGTTCCGCGACACCCGACACGAAGAGGTGGTCGCATGGCCGAAGTCAGCGCGGAGGCACGCATCGGGGCGCCGGCCGAGAAGGTGTGGGCCAGGCTCACGGACTGGTCCGCGTACGGCCAGTGGAACGCGACCCACACCAGTTTCCCGGCGGGCGGCCCCGAGACCCTGGAAGTGGGCGCGACCTTCCGGGAGAACATGCGGCTGATGAACTTCCCGGCCGAGGTGGAGTGGACCGTCGAGGAACTCGAACCGGCCCGGGTGCTCGCCGTCCGCGGCCAGGGCCCGATGGCCGTGACCGTCTCGACGCGCTACACGCTCACGCCCGACGGCGACGCGACGACGGTCCGCATCGACGGCGAGTTCACGGGTGCGGCCGTGTCGCTGATGGCGGGCAAACTCAGGGACTCGGCCACGGCGGCGCTGAGCGAGTCACTGCGCAAGCTGGACGGGCTGGTGGCCTGACACCCCGGCACGAGGAAGCGCCCCCCGGATCACTCCAGGGGGCGCCCGCGCCACAAGGGGCGGCCCTCAGTCCTCGTCGGCGAGGATCAGGTAGAGCTTCTTGCGGGCTTCGTTGATGACGCCGAGCGCCTTCTCCTTCTGCTCCTTGCTGCCGGTCTTCCAGACCTGGCCGAAGGCCTCCATCAGCCCGAAGCCGGCCTGGCGGATCTCGCCGAGGGCCTCCCAGTCGACCCCGCGGGAGGCTTCCTCCCAGGGCGCCTCGGGCCCCTCTTCAGCCGCCGTCCGGCCCGCCTCGGTGAGCGCGAACAGCTTTTTGCCGCCCTCGGACTCACTGACGATGAGGCCCTCGTCCTCCAGCAGCTGAAGGGTGGGGTACACCGAACCCGGGCTGGGCTTCCACGCCCCGCCGCTGCGCTCGGCGATCTCCTGGATCATCTCGTAGCCGTGCATGGGCCGGTCCTTCAGCAGGGCGAGGATCGAGGCCCGCACGTCACCGCGCCGCGCCCTCCCCCTCGGCCCGCCGCGCCCTCGCCCGCCCCAGGGACCGGGACCGAAGCCCGGACCACCGGGCCCTCCCCAGCCGGGACCACCGGAACCACCGGGCCCGAAAGGACCGAAGGCCGCCCGCAGCCCCTCGAATCCGCCCCGACCGTGACGCGGTCCGCCGTGGCCATGCCCGTGCTCGTAACCGTGGGTACGCATCGCAACCACTCTCCATTCCATCGTTGATCTGTCGCGATGCTTCAACGATATATCGGTAGCGTTCTTATGGCAAGGCCCTGCCGGGCGAGCACGCACAAGACCACCGAGGGGATCACTGATGGAGCGTTCGGCACGCAGCACCGGCTGGAAGAAGACCACCAAGCAAGCCGCCGTGCTCGTAGCCCTCAGCGGATCTCTCGCACTGTCGCTGTGGCTCGGTGATGAGCTGTGGATCCTGTCCGTCGGCGTGCTGGCCCATCCCCGGCCTGGTCACCGCGAGCTTCAGCGGGCGTCGCGAATCCCGAGAATGTACGTGGCAGTCAGTGCGACGACGCGGTCCTCGTCCTGGGCCAGATCCGCGAGGGCACGGGACGCCGTGGGTCCGGGGATGTCCGCGAGCGCCTGGGTCAGCCGCCGACGGGCGGACGGTCCGGCGGTGCCGTGGGCGAGGCGGTCCACGAGCCTGGTGGCGATCCGGTCCGCCGACGCGGGGTCACTCGCCAGCGCGCTCAGCGCATCGGCCGCGTCGACGTCGCTCGCCTCCTCGACGACCATGTCGACGAGCGTCGGGACCGCGTCGGCCACCCCACGCGCCCCGAGCTCCAGAGCCGCGTACCTGCGGACCACGATGTCGGGATGCGCGAGAGCGTCCCTCAGCAGTGCGGTCGCCGCACCGTTCGGCATCTCGACGAGGGACTGGACGGCACGCTTCCGGACCTCGGCCACGGGTGAGCCGAGGCCCTCGGCGAGCAGGGCCGATCCATCCTCGCCCGATTGCGCCAAAGCCCATCGAAGGGCTCCGGCGACATTCGGGTCCGCCTCGCTCAACGCCGCCTCGACCAGGGCCTCCACCGGCCACGGCACTTCTTCGACCGAGGACAGTGCCGCGCGCTGGCGCGTCCCGGCGCTCTTCGATCCCAGCGCGTGGAGGAGCCCGACGATCTGGAGGACGTCCTCCCAGCCGGCGGGTTCCGCGGCACCGATCCGACGGAGTCGCGTGAGCAACTCGGTCTCAGCCGCGATGCGCTCCCGTGTCCGGAGGACGAGGTCGTCGACGAGCTCCGCGGGCCGGAAACCGGGATCGTCCAGCGCGCGCCCCACCTCGCGCAGCGACAGCCCCAACGACCGCAGGCTCTCGATATGGAAGATCCGCCGGATGTCCTCGCTGGAGTACGCGCGATAGCCGGCGTCGGTACGGCCCGTCGGCCGCACCAGACCGAGCGACTCGTAGTGCCTGAGCATGCGGGCGCTGACCCCGGATTGTCGTGCCACCTCACCGATCAACACCGCCCTGTCACCCCTCCTGGCCGATCGCGCCGAGGGCGACGACGCGCTTGGCCTCCTCGATCGCGCACTCGAATCCGGCGTCCGGGTCGCGCCGCAGCCGTTCCGTGGCGATCGCGTGCTGACGCACTCGGGGGTCGGGATCCTTCATCGCGGCGCGCAGGGTCGGCACGACCGCCTCTCCGAGCGCGATCAACGCCCGGCTGAGGCTCGACTGCGTCTCCCGCTCGCCGCGCCCGAGCTGTGCCGCCAGCACTCCGGCCAGCCCGGCTTCCTCGCCTTCGGGCACGAGGACGACCGCCGCTCGCCAGGCGCTCCGCGCCACCTCGTCGTCGGGGTCGGTCAGCAGCGCCCGGGTGATCGCCGGCCACGCTCGCCGGTCCCCGATCTTGGACAGCGTGTGCAACGCCTGGCTTCGTGCCTGCGTACGCTCCGCGCGGAGTTCATCGATGAGCCTGGGGACCGTCACGGACGCCGAGTGGCGGGTGAGCGCCCATGTCAGCGTGTCGCGCACATGGAACTCGGGCTCGATCGCACATCGTTCGACGAGCTTGTCGACGGACCGGGGATCCGGGGTCGCGCCGACCGCCAGCGCCGCCCGCAGCCGGACCGACGAGCGGCTGTCCTCCAGTCCCCGCAGAGCGCGTATCGGGGTCGTGTCCTCTTTCGGCATGGTCATCGGAACCACCTCCTCGGCCACAGTGAAGACCTTGTCACGATGTCAAGGTCAAGCGGAGCCACCCCGAGCGAGCCGATCCGGGCCGATCCGGGCCGAGCCCGCCGGCCAGGCCGTGAATCGGGCCAGGACTCGTGCATTGGCCTTGGTCCACGGCCTCGACGGGCCCCTAGCGTCGGGGCATGCGGATTCGAATCGTCGATGCCTTCACCGACCGTCCCTTCACCGGCAACCCGGCCGGGGTCATGCTCCTGAACGACGCGGACGCCTTCCCGGACGACAGCCGGCTGCAGAACATCGCCCTGGAGGTCAACCACGCCGAGACGGCCTTCGCCCACCCCCTCCCGGAGGGCGGCGAGGCCGACTGGGCGCTGCGCTGGTTCACGCCGGCCGCCGAGGTCACGATGTGCGGCCACGCGACCCTCGCCACCGCCCATGTCCTGCACACCACCGGCGCCCACGAGGGGCCGGTGCGGTTCGCGACTCGCAGTGGCGTCCTCGTCGCGACGCCCGCCGGCGACGGCTCCGTCACCCTGGACTTCCCGACGGCTCCGCTCACCCGGGTCGACCCGCCCCGCGGCCTCGCCGAGGCCCTGGGAGCCGAACCGCTGACGGTCCTCGACACCGGCCCGTACGTCGGCGATCTGCTCGTCGAGCTCGCCGACGAGAAGACGGTGCACGGCCTCGGCCCCGACCTCAAGGCCCTCGCCACCCACTCCGCGCGCGGCGCCATCGCCACGGCCCGCGCGGAAGACCCGGCCCAGGGCTACGACTTCGTCTCGCGCTGCTTCTTCCCTAACGTCGGCATCGACGAGGACCCGGTGACCGGCAGCGCCCACACCGCGCTCGCCCCGTTCTGGTCCGAGCGCCTGGGCCGCCCGGGCCTCACCGGCCTCCAGGCCTCACGCCGCTCCGGCCGCGTCCGCACGGAACTGCGCGGCGAGCGCACCCTGCTGACGGGCCGGGCGGTCACCGTCATCGAGGGCGAGCTGCTGGCCTGAGACGACAGGGCGTCGTTCACGCCGTCGGGAGCCACCCGACCTTGCCCGCCAGCAGCGCGTACCCGACGAACGCCCCGATGTCGAGCAGCGAGTGGGCCACCACGAGGGGGCCGACACGGCCCCAGCGGCGGTACAGGTAGACGAAGACGACGCCCATGGCCAGGTTTCCGATGAAGCCGCCGATGCCCTGGTAGAGGTGGTACGAGCCGCGCAGCACCGAGCTGCCGACCAGTGCGGCCGTCGGGGTCCAGCCCAGCTGCCCGAGGCGGCGCAGCAGATAACCGACGACGATCACCTCCTCCAGCACCGCGTTCTGGATCGCGGAGAGGATCAGCACCGGGTACTTCCACCACACGCCGGGCAGCGCCTCCGGCACCACGGTGAGGTTGAAGCCGAGGCCGCGGGCGGCGAGATAGAAGGCGATGCCGGTGCTGCCGATGACGGCCGCGATCGCCGCGCCACGGCCGAGGTCGGGCCAGGGGCGGGTGCGGTCGAAGCCGATGGTGCGCAGACTCGCGCCCTCGCGCAGCAGGAAGTGCGCGACGAGTGCGACGGGCACGAGCGCCGTGGTGATCCCGAAGAGCTGCCAGGCGAGGTCGAGCCAGGGACGGCCGGGCGCGGCCGAGGCGTTCATCGTGGCCGCCTGGTCCTTGAGCCCGCCGGGCTTGGTGACCGAGCCGATGAAGCTGATCAGCGCGGAGACTCCGCTCGCCCCCAGCGAGAGCGCCAGCACGAGCAGGGTCTCGTTGCGCAGCATCCGCCGCGAGAGCCGCTGCTGGGGAAGGGAATCGTCCGCCACCGGGCCCGCCTCCGCCTGCACACCTGCCTCCACTTCACCGACCTGCCGGAAACAATCCGCCGGAAATCGATCCGCCGGAAACGATCTGTCGGATCAGTATGAAGGCAGCAGGATGTCACCCCGGCGGCGCGTCAGCCCAGCGGCACCGGCTCCGGCAGGCCCACCGGCCAGGTGTGCACCGGATCCCCCTGGTGCATCAGCTCGCGGTAGCGCCGGGTGGTGGCGGCCAGCGCGGCCTCCCGCGTGTGGCCGGCGTCCAGCGCCTTGTGGAAGGTCGCGGCCTGCCAGCTCGCCCCGTTCACCCGGCGCCGGCACCGTTCCTCGATCACGCCCAGGTACAGGTCGCGGTCGGCCGGCTCGACACCCCACGCGTCCAGCCCGGCCTCGGCGAGCGGCAGCAGTTCGTCCCGTACGAGGCTCACCGCGTCGACCTGCGTGGTGCCGCCGTACCGGCCGCGCCGGGGCCAGGTGAAGCGGGCGTCGATGCCGTCCTTGCAGGCGGCGTCGAAGTTGGCGGCGGCCGCCTCGAACGGCAGCCGGGTCCACACCGGCCGGGGCTCCTCGGCGAGGGCGCGGACGACGCCGTAGAAGAACGCCGCGTTGGCGACGACGTCGGTGACGGTGGGCCCGGCGGGCAGGACGCGGTTCTCCACGCGCAGGTGGGGGACGCCGTCGGCGATGCCGTAGACCGGGCGGTTCCAGCGGTAGATCGTGCCGTTGTGCAGGACGAGCTCGGCGAGCGAGGGCGTACCGCCCTGGTCGAGCACCTCCAGCGGGTCCTCGTCGTCGCAGATCGGCAGCAGGGCCGGGTAGTAGCGGAGGTTCTCCTCGAAGAGGTCGTACGCCGAGGTGACCCAGCGCTCGCCGAACCAGGTGCGCGGCCGGACGCCCTGGGCCTGGAGTTCGGGCGGGCGGGTGTCGGTGGACTGCTGGAACAGCGGGGGCCGCGACTCGCGCCACAGCTCGCGGCCGAACAGGAAGGGCGAGTTGGCGCCGACGGCGATCTGCGCTGCGGCGACCGCCTGGGCCGCGTTCCACACGTCGGCGAACCGGCCCGGGGTGACCTGGAGGTGCAGTTGCACGGAGGTGCAGGCGGCTTCCGGCGCGATGGACTTCGAGGTGCAGGTGAGGTGCTCCACGCCGTCGATGTCGAGGGTGAACTCCTCGCCTCGGGCGGCCACGATCTGGTCGTTGAGGAGGGTGTAGCGGTCGACGTCGGAGAGGTTCGACGACACCAGGTCGTCACGGTCGAGGGTCGGCAGAATGCCGATCATCACGATTCCCGCGTCGACTTCCCCTGCTTTTCGGTCGGCATATGCCAGTGACGTGCGGAGTTCCTCCCCGAGCCGGTCGAATACCCGGCCGCCCAGACGGTGGGGAGGAATGTTCACTTCCAGGTTGAACATGGCGAGTTCTGTTTGGAAGTCCCGACTGGCGATACGTTCCAGGACTTGCGCATTCAACATTCTCGGCATGCCGTCGGTGCCCGCGAGATTCAATTCGATCTCCAGCCCCATGAGGTTCTTCGGGCGATCGAACCGCTTCTCCGCCAGGAGCCGCTCCAAGCCCGTCAGACACCGACGGAGCTTGTCGCGGTAGCGCTGGCGATCGGACAGGTCGAACCGCCCTGCCACGACCTTCTCCCCCATCGAAGCGTCCCTCCTCGGATGATTGCGGGCCTCAAGATCCGGCCGCCGGGGTCACGGTCAGGTGGAGGATGCCCAGCGAAAGCGATCGATAACGTCCCGGACGGGTCCGCCGACCGCTACGCTGGTCGCGTGTGACCAGTGGCACATTCAATCGGCATGTCGCACAGGACAGGTTTCGGTGTCCGCTCGGTGTCCGCGAACTAGTGAAAAACGCCGACGAGAATGGGCCGACCGGTTCACGGACATTCGCCGAGGTCATCACCTCACACCCCCGCCTGGAATCGGGATAATTCTCGCGTATCGCCGACCGAATGTACCCTTGTTCTACTCACCGGAAACGGCTAGGCGAAACACACCCTGATCCCGTGTCGTATAAACTCCGCGACAAGGCAGAAGCTTGGCGCCCACGGTCGATGGGTCCTGCCGTCGAGTCGGTGATCGGCGGACCCCACCCCCCTCTCGCTCATGAGACCCGGCCCTGCCTCTGCCGACCCTCGTGAGCAGACAGCGCCGTCCGCCCCCGCCCTCGTGCCACCGTGCCTTTGAATGAGAGGCGACCCACCATGCCGCTGCATGTCCCCCCGGCTCCCGCGCCCGCACTCCGTTCCGTCCTGACCGCGCTCTCCTCGCCGACCGCGGTCCGGGAGGCCCGAACCCCCTCCCTGCTCCGCGCCCAGGGACCCGTCGCAGCCGAGCTCCCGCTGCCCGTCCACGTTCTCGACCGGGTCACGGCCGAGGGGGTATCGGGCACCCGGCTGGCCGGGTGGCGCTTCCTGATCCGCTGCGGCGAGCGTGCCGTGGCCGCGGCGGAGACCATGCTGACCCCCGACGGCTGGGCCTTCTCCCACTTCTTCGAAGGCCCGTACATCACCTCCACCGAGCGTGCCCTGCGCCAGGCCGAGACGATGCCGCAGCCGTACCAGCCCCGCCTGCTGTCGGTGCCCAGCCTGTACATGCTGACGCTCTGGCTGCACGAGGACTGCACCGCGGACGGTACGGCCGGCCACCCCGCCGCCACCGACCTGCTCGTGCCGCTGGCGCCCGCGCCTCCCGGCATCGCGGCACATCGCCCGCACCGCGTCGACGAACTCCTCCCGGTGCTGACCCACCGGGCGACTCCCACGCGACTGCTCGGCTCACCCGCCTGAAACGCCACGCGTGAAGCCTTCCGCACCCCGTCGCCGAATTCCCGGCGACGGGGTGCGGGCTATTTATCGCTCGTACGAGCACCCAATAGCTCGTACGAGCCGAAAAGGACTCCCGGTCCGACCTGACTAGCCCTATCCGGCCACTGCGAACCACCCGAAGTGACAGCCCAGTTGGGATGAACCGTCCGCGCGGGTGATGCGTCCTGAATCTGTGAGAAGTGGTGCCGCGAAATCCCTGCGGAATGACGCCCGTGGGGCAACACTGGGTTCCGACGACTTATCACGGGGGGCGGCCATGAACGACACTTCTAGCCGCACGACAGACACGACGACCGACTCAGACAACTCAGTCACCTCATCCATCACGACAGAGCGAAAGATCCCACCCATGTGCCAGCACCAGACACCATGCTCGTCAGCCGAATCCGCCGACCGGGAGTCCGCCCGTCTCGTGGCGCACCACCCGGAACAGGGGTGGAGCCTGCTGTGCAACGGCGTGGTGCTCTTCGAGGACACCGGTGAGCTTCTGCCGGACGGCCGGGTCATCGCCCCGCACCGTCCGCTGGCCGGCAGCCAGGTCATGACGGCTGCCTGAGGGCCGCCGGGCGGGGTGACGTCCCGCCCGCAGATATGAGGGGCCGGCCGCAGGACACCCTGCGAACCGGCCCCGACGCATGTCCGGGGGTCGTCACTCCCCGTCACCCGCGGCGACTTCCCGTTCCTGGCTCGTACGCCTTCCCACGGATGCCCGCTTTCCGGAAGACTCCTGGAAGTTTCGCGGTCACCCGTCGACGGAGGTGGGGCAAGTGGCAGCACGTGAGGCCGACGCCGAGGGCAAGGTCACGATCACGGAGATCGCCCGGCAGGCCGGCGTGTCCGTGCCGACCGTGTCCCGGGTCGTCAACGGCCGGTCCGACGTGTCGCCGCAGACCCGGGCCCGGGTCGAGGAGCTGCTGCGCCGGCACGGCTACCGCAAGCGCCCCGTGGCCACGGGTAGCCGTGCGGCCCTGCTCGACCTGGTCTTCAACGACCTCGACAGTCCCTGGGCCGTGGAGATCATCCGCGGGGTCGAGGAGGTCGCGCACGCGGCCGGGGTCGGCACGGTGGTGTCGGCCATCCACGGTCGGTCGGGCGACGCCCGCGAGTGGATGCGCAACCTCCGGGCCCGTGCGTCCGACGGCGTCATCCTCGTCACGTCGGCGCTGGAGCCGATGCTCCACGAGGAACTGCGGATCCTCGGCGTCCCGCTGGTCGTCGTCGACCCGGCGGGTTCCCCCGCCCTGGACGCGCCCACGATCGGCGCCGCGAACTGGTCGGGCGGCATGGCGGCCACCGAGCATCTGCTGTCCCTCGGCCACCGCCGGATCGGCCTGATCGCCGGTCCGCCGCGCCTGCTGTGCTCCCGGGCCCGGCTGGACGGCTACCGAGCGGCCCTCGAAGGCGCCGGTATCGCGATGGACACGTCCCTCGTCGTTCCCGGCGACTTCCGCCCCGAGTCCGGCTTCACCGCCTGCGGCACCCTGCTCGATCTGTCCGAGCCGCCGACCGCCGTGTTCGCGGCCAGCGACCAGATGGCACTCGGCGCGATCGAGGCACTCAGGCGGCGCGGGCTGCGGGTGCCGCAGGACATGAGCGTGGTCGGTTTCGACGACCTTCCGGAAGTCCGCTGGTCGGCTCCCCCGCTGACCACGATCCGCCAGCCCCTCGCCGACATGGGCAAACTGGCCGCCCGCACGGCCCTCCGCCTCACCCGCGACGAACAGCCGGACTCCCCGAGGGTGGAACTCGGAACAGACCTGGTGATCCGCGCCAGCACGATGCCTCCGGGCCAGGCCTGATCCGGGCCGGGCCCGACACCGACCGGACGTCCACCGCAGTCCTCCACTCGAGCCACCGCCGTGGGGGGGGGGGGGGGGGGGGGGGGGGGGGGGGGGGGGGGGGGGGGGGGGGGGGGAGGGCAAAGGGGTCGGAGAAGCAGTCAT